>WTGF01000081.1 GCA_011525385.1 Chloroflexota bacterium
CCAATGCATTGGGATACTTCCCCCGTGAGGCGGGGGACCGAGGGGGCGCTGGGCCGGGGGATGGGGGTAGAAAAGGCGGCATTTGGTCAGAGTGCCAGACAAGCCTTATTTGCGCTAGCGATGGCGATCATGCCGCCTTTTGGCAGATCGACGCGCCTTTTGCTTTCGCTTATTGCGACGCCTCTTAGGTGTTTGACGGCCTTTACCGGATCGCGCCGGATCGCGCTCGCCATCTGGCAGTTGGGGGAGCCCCGTCAGCGGCGCGTCTGTCCCAGGCGGGCCGCCCTCAGGATCTTGATCAGCCCCGATCAGGAATGTCTCCAGCTTCTCCCGCACGCCAATACTTTGAAGCGCGCCGGGCTTTTCAGGACTGCCAGCTGCCCGGGGCGGGGCACTCGGCAGGTTATCGTGGGCGACATATACGAGTCGGGCGGATTGTTCACTCTCCATTTGGGCGTTCGGCGGCAGATCTTCTAAGCTCTCCTCCAGTTGATGGGCTTGATTGAGGAGGGTTGACAGGGCGTAGACGAGTTGGCTGACGGTGATACCTTCGTGCTCGCCGGATTTGAGTTTCTTCATGAAGTCGCGGGAGGTTTCGAACAGGTCTTTAAGCAGTTCGAGCTTGATGTTGGCGAAGTGGCGGTATTCGCGGTCTTCAAAACGGCGTCTGAGTTCCTTTTCGCTGGAGCGCCAGCCTCGCAAGGTCTTGAGGGGGATCTTGAGTCGGTCTTTGACGCGGTGGAAGTCGCCGTCGAGTTGGTCGAGCAGGTTGAGGGCTTCGATTCTGGTATCGAGGCTGTAGCTTGCTTGCATGGTGTGGCCTCCATTTTGCTTCTGCGATGAAGGCACTGTAGCACAAATATTCTATGCAAAGGCGACTAAATGGTCGCGTTTTCAGCACTTTTTTGAACTAAAATGGTAGGGATGACCGGCGGTCAGTAGTGCCTGAAAGGCGTAAATGTCAGGGAATTGCTCATTTCCAAGCCCTCACCCCAAACCCCTCTCCCATAAAGGGTGCGCGTAGACACAGCACTACGAGAGGGGCTTATGTTGCGGCGTATGTGCTTGGCGCGCCCGGGATCGTTATAGCATTTCCCGCTTTCCTGCCGACAGCCTGCTGCTGTCAACCCGGCCCGTCTTCAGCTTCCGATCTAGGGGATACCCCCCCCCCCCCGTATACATACTGTATCTATACTGTTCCCCAAAAACCCCGGAAAACTTTGCCGGGCGCGGATCAAACCGCCGCCGCGCCTGAGTCGATTGAACTACAAATGAATCAGTTTCAGTTTCAACACAAAGACACGAAGGACGCAAGAAAAGGACTATTTCGCAGCTAATTCTCGGCGCCCGCGGTGGTAGTTTTTTGTTTCAACCGAAAAGGATACGCTATCGGTATCCAGGGCAATCGCATCAAAATGTGGCGACTGACATGGTACCAAATCGGACTGATTATTAACCACCGAGGGCACCGAGAACACCGAGAAAAGCAAAGAACATAGCTCATCTTATGTTTCAGGCTTGCTTTTCAACCACAAATGAAGTTTCGCTGGCAACCTCGCCGCATTCAGGTGATGGAATTAGAAGGACAACCGACATGAAAGCTTAAACTCGGTGCTCTCGGTGTTCTCGGTGGTAAAAAAGTTGTTTGATGCAATTGCCCTGCTGCCGATATCCGGCGCGCTTGGTTATCCGACGCGGATAGTCTACAATAGGTGCTGTCTGGCTGTTGGCCAGGCAGTTGCGATTTTATTCGAATCGAGAAAATACGGAGGAATATAGATGAAAAAGCACTATCGCTTGTCCACGCTCTTTGGAATCCTGCTGGTCATGGCGCTGTTCTTAATCGCGCCTGTGGCCCAGGCACAGGACATGTTGAGCTTCGCGGCTGAGGATTGCGACTACGGCGGCAACCTTAAATCGGTTGAAGCTGTTGACGAACTCACTGTTGTAATCACGCTTTGCAACACGGACGCTCTTTTCGAGCAGAAAGTTGCCAGCCTAGGTCTGTCTATTCATCCCGCCGAATACGTCAACGCCACCGGTGGCGAGGGGGATTTGCTGACCCATGCCATCGGCACCGGTCCATTGAAGTTGGTCAACTGGGACCAGGGCAACGAGATCGTCTTCGAGCGCTACGATGATTATTGGGGCGAGCCCTCCATCGAGCAGACGGTTATCTTGCGCTGGAATTCGGAAGCGGCGGCCCGCGCTACCGAGCTGCGCGCGGGCACCATCGACGGCATGAAATTCGCCAATCCTCATGATATCCCGGTCTTCCGCGCCGATCCCAATTTCAACCTGATCGATATCCCGCCTTTGACCGGCGTCTATGTCGCCATGAGCAATTATTTCGAGCCGCTCAACGATGTGCGCGTGCGCAAAGCCATCGCCATGGGCATCGATCGCCAGCGCATCGTCGATAACTTCTTCCCGCCCGGTTCGCCCCTGACGCCCGACTTCGCTCCGCCCGCTGTCTTCGGCCATGTTTCCGAAGGTGGCGTGCCCGGCTTCGACCAAGACGCTGCCAAAGCCCTGCTTGAAGAGGCGGCCGCCGATCTCGGCTTTGAACTGCCGCTGGATTCCCTGGTCGATACCCGCACGGGCGAAGACCGCGCCCTGACCCTGACCTGGCGTGATGTCGTCCGTGGTTATTTGCCGAATCCGGGCATCATCGCCAACGATGTCGCTGCGCAACTGGCGGATATCGGCGTCATCGCCGATGTTCAGGTGGTTGAATCCGGTACCTTCCTGGCCTCGGCCAATGCCGGCAACGAGCCGCTGCATATCCTCGGCTGGCATGCCGATTTCCCGGACGCCTCCAATTTCTACAGTTGCTGCTTTGGTCCCAACAATACCCAGTTGGGTGTACCGAATCCCGCGCTGTACGAGCCTTTGGTCGCTGCTTCGCAAGTGCTCGACCCCGAAGAGCGTATGGGATATTTCCGGCAAGTGGCTGATGCCATGGCTGAACATGTGCCTTGGGTGCCCTTCGGCCACGCCGGCGCCGCTGATGTCTGGCAGGTGCGCATGATTGGCGTTCATCCAGGCTTGCTCGACGGCACGGAAGAATTTTCACGTATTGAAGATCCTGACGACGACAATGTCATCTACATGCAGAATGCCGAGCCGATCTCGCTCTACTGCAACGATACCTGGGATGGCGAGACCTTCCGCGCTTGTCACCAGGTGAGCGAAGCCTTGCTCGATTTCGAGCGCGGCGGCGTCGCTGTGATACCTGGCTTGGCGGAAACCTGGTCAGTTTCGGATGATGGATTGGTCTGGACATTCAACTTGCGCGAAGGCGTCCTCTTCCACGACGGCTCCAGCCTCGACGCCAACGACGTAGTTGTATCCTGGCAAGCGCCGGCCGACTGCGCCAGCCCCAACCACACCGGGACCGGTCAAGCCTTTGCCATCTACAAGTCCATCTTCCAGCAGTTCATCAATGCCGATCAGTGCTAGGCACAGATAGCTAAAACAGAAGTATGGTACAAGCGCCGGGCATCATGTCCGGCGCTTTTCTTTTCTGAACGTCGTGGAAGACTTAGTTTCGGTTCAGGCGCGGATCCAGCGCGTCGCGCATGCCGTCACCGAGCAAGTTGAAGCCGAGCACGGTGATCATGATGGCGATGCCCGGGAAGAAGACCAGGTGCGGCGATGTAAAGAGGTAGTTGCGGGATTCGCTCAGGATCTGTCCCCACTCCGGTGTTGGCGGCTGGGCGCCCAAGCCAAGGAAGGAGAGGGCCGCCGCGTCGAGGATAGCGGTTCCGACTCCCAGCGTACCCTGCACAACGATGGGCGTGATTGAATTGGGCAGGATGTGGCCGAGAACGATGCGCAGCGGGCTCGCGCCCAGCGCTTGTTCAGCGATCACAAATTCCTGTTCCTTGATCGAGAGCACGCTGGCGCGCGACAGCCGGGCGTATTGCGGAATAAAGGTGATCGTGATGCCCAAAAGCGCGTTGGTCAAGCCCGGCCCCAGGATCGTCACGATCGATATCGCCAGCAGCAAGGCGGGAAAGGCCAGGACCACGTCCATCAAACGCATGATCACATTGTCAACTCTGCCGCCCAGGAATCCGGCGGTGATGCCCAGGGCCGTGCCGGCGATGATCGACAGGCTGATCGTGATGATCCCGACTGACAGCGACGTGCGCGTGCCGTAAATGACACGGCTGTACAGATCGCGCGCATTCAGGTCCAGTCCCAGGATGTGGATGGGGTCTTCACAGCCGAACAAGGGAATGCAGGGTGGCTTGCTTGGCAGGCGCCCGGTCTCGCCCGGGACGCCGATCATGGTCTTGATCGGATCATGCGTGGCGATGAGCGGCGCCGCGATAGCCGTCAATACCAGCAGGCCGATGATGCCCATACCCAGAATCGCTGAGGGATTGCGCAAAAGGTTGCGCAGCGCTTCCAGCCACAAATTGGACGAGCGATAGCGGTCGGTCGGCGTTAGGCTGGCGGGTTCGGCGTTTGCCATATATTTTGTCCTGCGAATAGTGATCAGTTGAAGCGGATGCGCGGATCCAAATAGCCGTACATGATGTCCACCACCATGTTGATGATGACGAATCCAGCGGCAATGACCACGGTGAAGCCTTGCACGAGTGTGTAATCCCGCGAAGTGATGCTGTCGACAAGCGTGCGTCCGACGCCGGTCAAGCTGAAGATCGTCTCGGTGAGTACCGCCCCGCTGATCACCAGACCAAAATTCAAGCCGATCACGGTTATGACCGGCAGCATGGCGTTCTTCAGGGCGTGTTTGCCAACGACGCTGCGTTCTCGCAAGCCTTTGGCGCGCGCTGTTCGCACATAGTCTTGGTTGAGCACTTCCAGGACACTGGAGCGGCTCATGCGCGCGATGATGGCCAGGGGAATCGTGCCCACCGCGACAGCGGGCAAAATCAAATGGCGGATGGCGTCCACAAATAGCTCGCCATTGAGCGTAAGCACGGCGTTAAGCGTATTGATGCGCGACAAGAATATCAGGATGCCCGCCGGTTCCTGGCCCTCCGTCACCCATCCCATGTACTCGTAAAAGGGGAGCGGATTGGCGCCCGGCGTCAAACGGCCGGAGGGCGGCAGCGCCAAGGGCGTATCTTTGAGCAAGACTGCGAACAGATAGGCGAGCATGAGCCCGAGCCAAAATACCGGCATCGACACGCCGATATTGGCGCCCACCATCGTGCCGACATCCAGGATTGATTTGTGTCGATAGGCGCTCAGGACGCCAAGCGGTACGCCGACAGTGATGGCGAAGAGCAGCGCAAACAAGCCCAACTCGACGGTAGTCGGCAAGCGTTCAACCAAGAGTTCCATGACCGGTCGGTGAAAGCGCATCGAATCACCCAGATCGCCTTGGGAAAAATTGCGCAGGTACACGAGAAACTGGATCGGAAGCGGTTGATCCAGTCCGTTGCGCCGGAAGAATGACTCACAGACTTCCTTGGAGGCGCGTTCGCCCAGCACTGCTATGCAGGGATCACCGGGAATGGCGCGCGCCAAGATGAATGTCACCACCAGGATGCCCAGCAGCACGGGGATGGAAAATGTCAAGCGCTTCAAGACAAAGGTCAGCATAAGGCCTATCCACCAGGCGCAGCGGGACTGCGCGTGAACCCTGGGAGCATGTCGACGATCATGACAGATTTATTCATCGGCCCAGGCTCGCGCTCTCTCCACCGCGGCTTGCCATCCGGCATAGAGGGCGTCGCGTCGGTCGGCGGACATCCGCGGTTCAAAGGTCCGTTCCAGTTGCCATTGCGTTGCGATCTCGTCTTGCGATTCCCAAATGCCGGTCGCCAAGCCGGCCAGGTAGGCAGCGCCGAGCGCCGTAGTTTCGGTAACGCGCGGGCGCTGCACCGGGACGCCAAGAATGTCGGCCTGGAACTGCATCAAGAAGTTGTTGGCGACTGCGCCGCCGTCGACGCGCAGCGCTTCCAAAGCCAGTCCCGAGTCGGCCGACATGGCTGCGACGACATCGCGACTTTGATAGGCTATGGACTCCAATGTCGCGCGCACGATCTGCGCTTTGCCGCTGCCGCGCGTCAGACCGACGATTGCGCCGCGCGCGTATTGGTCCCAGTAGGGCGCGCCCAGGCCGACAAATGCCGGTACCAGGTAAACGCCGTCGCTGGAGTCGATGCTGGTTGCGATGGCCTCGCTTTCGGCGGCAGTATCAATCAAGCTCATCTCGTCGCGCAGCCACTGTACAGCAGCGCCCGCGACAAATATGCTTCCCTCCAGGGCATACTGCGTGGGCTGATCAGCGACTTCCCAGGCGATGGTACTCAGCAGATTGTTGGAGGATCGCTGTGGACGCGCGCCGGTATTCATCAACATGAAGCAGCCGGTGCCATAAGTATTTTTGGCCATGCCCGCGTCATAGGCGGCTTGGCCGAAGGTCGCGGCCTGCTGATCGCCGGCCATTCCGGCGATCGCTATCGCTTTGCCAAAGCAACTGGCATCGGTCTCGCCATAGACCTGGCTGCTGGGTCGAACTTCTGGCAAGAGTGCGCGCGGGATATCGAGCCGATCCAAGATGGCATGCGACCAATCCCCGCTGTGAATATCAAAAAGCATGGTTCTCGCCGCGTTGCTGACGTCGGTGATATGCGCGCGTCCGCCCGTCAGTCTCCACACCAGAAAGCTGTCGACGGTGCCAAATGCCAATTCGCCAGCGGCGGCTCGTTCGCGCGCGCCGGCGACGTTGTCCAACAGCCACTTGACTTTGGTTCCGGAAAAATAGGCGTCTGTGACCAGACCGGTATGCTGCAGAATGGTGCGGTCGAATCCCTCGGCCTTTAATTCGTCGCAAAGGGCGGCGGTACGGCGATCTTGCCAGACGATGGCGTTATGGATTGGCTCGCCGGTTTGCCTGTCCCAGATTATCGTTGTCTCGCGCTGATTGGTGATGCCGATCGCGGCTATCGACTCCGGATCGTCGGCGACATCTTGCGCGACTTTGAGTTGTGACGCCCATATCTCGTTCGCGTCGTGCTCGACCCAGCCCGGTCTGGGATAAATCTGCCTGAACTCCTGCTGCGCGCTGCGGACGCTGTTGCCGTCGCGATCGAATACGATCGCGCGCGAGGAGGTGGTGCCTTGGTCCAGCGAAAGGATGAATTCTGCCATAAGCGAGGGCGTCCCTTACCTGTTAGCCTGAGAACGATGTCACCATTGTAGCTTAAAGCGGGCAATCGGTCTTGTTCCGAACTCCCTCGCGCTTGTGATAGATGGGTTAATTCGCGCAATGTCTAGCGACGATGGATTCCAGCGGGGCGAAGCGTGGGGGCAGTTAACGTTTGCGATGCCGGGCGCCAACGCAGACCCCGAAGAGCAGGCTCAGTCCGAGACCGATCAATCCACCCGCCAGGGACCAGGGCGGCAGCCGTTCCAGCGTCGCGATAATCAATTCCGGCGGGTAATCCGGGAAGATATGGCCATGGCGCAAATCTTTCAGAAGCATGAGCAGAGCTGCGAAGAAGCTTGTAAACGCGCCGGAGCATATCCCAGCGAGTATTCCCAAATGCACAGAGAGCTTTCCAGTTGCCCTGATATCCAAGCGCCGTCGCAGGAAAATGAGCCACCAGACAGTTGTGCCGGCCAGGATCAATCCAAGCGCCGTGACTACAACGACATCGTTGTCTTCTTTGCCCAACCAGAAGAATAGCGCAATACCAAGCAAGATGAGCCAAAGCCGGAAACCGGTATTTCTTTGTCGCTGGTCAGTCATTGCCAGTCCTTGGCGGTCGCGTCAGGCGGTTGGATGGTCGTGTTTCTTCGCCGCGCGGGAGCGGCCGCTCTTGTGGACGGCGATGCGAAATATATGCGCGCTTCGGGGCGGGATCTCCAGAAAAATGGAACCGCCAAGGCAATCGTCAATCGGTTTTTCGCTATAGCTTTCGTTGAGAACATCGTAGAGTTGCAAACTACAGCCCTCAGGCAGCGCCCAGTGAGATAGATTCAGGCGACTGCGCGACCAAGCTTCGGCGAGGTTGATTGTGATCAGCCGCCGTTCAACTTGATATTCCCAGGTATAGGCGATCAGACTGTCGCAGGCATGATCGCCACCCGGCGCCGGGCAGGTTTCGATCAACTGCCAATGACCCAAGCGATAAAGCGCATGACGAGCCTCACCCAGCAGCTCCCGGTAGAACCGTTCCAACAAGGGGTCTTCCGGCTGTTGAGGCCGGCGATTGATTTGCAGGGGCAGTTTCACGCTGCGTCCTGTCAGTTGACCTTCATGCAGAAGCACAGCTCCTGGCAAGGTACAGATCAGCGTCGCGGCAAGTCGTTGACGGTCGCTTCCCAGGACTGATGCGGCGCGCTCTTCATCGTGGTTCTCAATGAAGCGAATATGTGACCGCTGATAGGCGGGGTCCGCGCTCAGGTGCGCTCGAATGGCGCCGATATCATTGTCGATCACGCGATCATATAGACGCTTGTCGTAAGTGTAATCAAAACCTTGCCTTTGCATTTCCGCTTCGAGATCCCAGTAAACTTCGGCCATAAAGAGCATCTGGGGGTGTACGCTGCGCACCGCCGGGATGATCTCGGTCCAGAATTCACGAGCGGGATGAGATCCTGCGCGCGCCCCCCATGTCTCCGAGAAGACGCTGTTGATCATGAGCATCGCCATGTCGCAACGCAGGCCGTCGCATTGATTGCCGATATCAATGAGTGCGTCGATGGCGGCCTGTCGCAGGCCCGGACTGAAGGCATTAAGCTGTGCGGTGTCTATCCACGAGGGGAAGTACGGATCACGGCCACGAGCGATCACTTTGTCGCCCTTTACCGTATTTGCAAGGAAGAAATCCTCGCTACGAGACTCCAACTCGGAAGCGGCGCCTTGTAGAAAAAACTCAGGATGGCTGTGGATCCAAGGATGGTCAGTCGCAACGTGGTTGGGAACATAGTCGAGAACCAGCTTGATGCCCCGCGCTGCCAAGCGCTCCCGAAAGGCCGCGAGCCCATGACGCCCGCCTATTTGCTCTTCCACTTGATAGTCATGGATGGCGTAGGCGGAGCCGGGGACATCCGCCTCCGTAACATCTGGCAAAGCGAGTTGATATTCATGCAGATAATTCAATGCGCTCAGCCGTGTGGCTTGACCACGACGCCATACGCCCATAAGCCAAAGGGCATCAAAACCCCAGGAAGCAAGATCGTCTATCTCCGCGTTCGGCACATTCAAGAGATCGATTTCGTAACCGTATTTGCCGCTCAGATCGCGCAGCCAGACCCAAGTGTTGATTTCGTAGACGATCGGATTGGCTTTCCATGTGGCCACATTTGGGGAAGCAGCCGAAACATCTTGCCGCAGTGACATAAGCGTCGCGTGTGCTCTTCGCTGTAAAGGCGGACTAAGTCTAGCAGGCGAAGCAAAATATAACCACCAACGAGATCACAGAGAAAAGTCTTTCAAAAGTGATAATTGTGTATTTACAACTACAAGTGGACTACAGTTGCAAGTCACAATCCCTCTTTTGCACGCGGATTCAAAGGTGTTTTGCCTTGTAAAAGCTAAACTCTGTAGTACCAAGTTAGTCATGCGAATTTAACCCCCTCTAAATCTCCCCCATTGCAATGGGGGAGACTTGCTCGCGCCGTGTGAACTGCCCTTCATTTATGCTTCGGGTCGCGTAGGGCGCCTAGACACAACCCTACGCTACTAGCTGACTCGCTGCTTCAATACGTGGTCATTTCAAATACGTTCGTTCCTCAGCCCATAACGGGAGAAGGGGAGCGCTTTTGCCGGGATATGGATTAGACTAATAATGCTCACAACAAATGCAATTGTTTCGCATTATTTTATTGGTACTACTTCTGTGTTCTCAGTAGTCGAAAGTAAGTCATGCAGCATATGACTGTTAATCTATGGCAATTGTGGGCGAGCCAAGGCTCGCCCCTACACAGTTTCGATTATTTCGGCGACTTCTTTCTTTGGAAAAGCTTTCAATTGCTTAGCCGCGCTTGATTCTGTGTCCTCGGTGCTGAAAAAAACTCGAAGCGATTACTCAGGACTGGCTATCCAGCTTGACCGGTGGAAGCGTCCAGCAAATGTTTTAAGGTCAATTCATAGAATTGTTCGCGCGCTTGGTCCTGCACGGCGTGGCCACAAGGAAATACTTCCAAACGACCGCGCTTTACCCGGTCGACAAATCGCCGGCCAGAATATAAGGGATTGAGTTTGTCGGATTCTCCCAACATGATGATCAGCGGACAAGTGATGTTGCTCGCGAGGCTCAGGCTAACGTCGCCGCCGGCGTCAATCATGCGGGTCATTGCCCGCAGCCAGGCGCCGGTGAACTTGGCCGCGTCAGAAAAGCCGTGTAGGACTTTGTCTTCTTCGGTGATCCAGTCGCCTGGATAGCTGCGTTGAAAGACGCTTCGCAGTTCTGGACCGAAGTTGCCTATCGCGCCGATGGCGATGCAAGACGCGACTCGGGTTGGCGCCTTTCCGGCTGCGATCAGCGCCACTTCGCCGCCATCGGAATAGCCGATGAGATGAACTTGAGGAAGAGCGATGGCATCCATAAATGCCAGCAAATCATCGCAGTCGCGTTGGTAAAAGTTCGGCGGGAAATCGCGCGGCTTGGGCAGCGACTCCCCGTAGCCGCGCAGCGTCAAGCCGATAGCTCGAAAGCCCTGCGCGGCGAGCCAATCGATCACGTGGCCTAGATGAGCGCGCGCGGTGCCCAACATGCCGTGAATCAGAATAACCGGCGTCCGGTTGCCCGATGGATCGGTGTCCTCGTAGTGTAATATGGCGCCGGTGTCAATCTCGATTAAGGGCATGAGGCGCGATACCTTCCCAGTTGCCCCCGCAACTCCGCTAAAATATGACAACACAGTCGCTACGTTCAACGCGGTCTGTCAAGACTTGCCGGCTTGGCGGCGCTAACGGCTCGCGAGACCCTACTGCGGCATTTGTCCGTCTTGACCCAAATACTGATAGTCGTCCAGCGCTACGGGCAGGACTTCATCGAGGTGCTCGACCAGAACAAAAGTCAGCTCGCCACGGACATCTTCCGGCACATCGTCAAGGTCATTCTCGTTTTTGCTGGGCAAGATGATGGTATCCGCGCCCAGCCGATGCGCGGCCAGCACCTTGTCTTTGATCCCGCCCACCGGCAATATTTGACCGCTCAGGGTCAATTCGCCGGTCATGGCGATATTGCTCTTGGCTGTACGGCCTGTCAAAAGAGACGCCAGAGCTGTAGCCATAGTTACACCCGCGCTTGGCCCGTCTTTGGGTACCGCTCCAGAGGGAACATGCAGGTGGATATCGTATTCGTCGTAAAAGGCCGGATCTACTTGCAGGTCCGCCGCCCGGGAGCGGGTAAAGCTGTAGGCGATTTTTGCGCTTTCTTGCATGATATCGCCCAATTGGCCCGTGTACTGGAAACCCTTGCCGCCCTTCATTTTAGTTGCTTCAATGAAAAGCACATCGCCGCCGATCGGCGTCCAGGCAAGCCCGGTAGCCACACCGGGCACATCGGTCCGATCTTGCATTTCACTGCGATGCCCATAGCGCGGTTTTCCCAGCAGGTCTTTCAGGGCTTCCCGGTCCACTGTAAGGGATTCGGTCTCTTGCTCCGCGATTTGCGTCACAACTTTGCGCGCCGCCTTGCCGATTTCCCGCTCCAGGTGTCTTACGCCGGCTTCGCGCGTGTAATCGCGGATGATCTGTAGCAGCGCTTCGTCAGTGAAATCGAGTTCACGAGCGTGCAAACCATTTTCGCGTCTCTGCCTCGGCACCAGATATTGCGAGGCGATGGCGCGTTTTTCAAGCTCGGTATAGCCACTTACCTGGATGACCTCCATGCGATCACGCAAGGGACCGGGAATCGTGTCTAGCGAGTTTGCTGTCGTGATGAACATGACGTCGCTCAAGTCGAATGCGACATCGAGATAGTGATCGCGGAATTCGGCATTCTGTTCGGGGTCAAGCACTTCGAGCAAGGCGGATGCCGGGTCACCGCGGAAGTCCCGTCCCAACTTGTCGATTTCGTCCAGCATGATCAAGGGATTGCGCGATTTGGCGCGCCGGATGGCTTGAATGATTCTGCCCGGCATGGCGCCGATATAGGTGCGGCGGAAACCGCGAATCTCCGATTCGTCGCGGATTCCGCCCAAGCTCATACGGATGAACTTGCGGCCCATGGAGCGGGCGATCGACGCGCCAAGGGAGGTCTTGCCGACGCCGGGCGGACCGACAAACAGCAATATGGCGCCGGAACGGTCGCGTCGAACCGGGTCGAAGCGATCGCGATCTTCGAATTCTTCTTCGCGTTCGGCGCGCAGTTTCCGCACCGCCAGGAACTCGAGAATGCGTTCTTTGACATCGGTCAAGCCATAATGATCTTCGTCCAGCACGTCCCTGGCGTGGGCGATGTCCAGCTTGTCCTCTGTGCGCTTGTCCCAGGGCATGCTGCATATCCAATCGAGATAGGTGCGGATTACGCCGTACTCGGCCGCCGAAACGGACAGTTTTGACAGGCGGTTTAGTTCACGTTCGGCTTCTGTCCGCGCCTCTTCCGGCATATTTGCGTCTTCGATCAAGCCTCGGAACTTCTCAATTTCCTGCTGATCATCATCCTCTTCCAGTTCGCGCCGTATCGCTTTCATCTGTTCGCGCAGGTAATAGTCCCGCTGCGATTTTTCCATTTCCTGCTGCGCGTCTTCCTGGATTTTGCGGCCAAGCGACAGGACTTCATGTTCTTTCGTCAACAGCTTCAACAGATGTCGGATCTTGTCACCTACGTTATTCATTTCCAGCAGCAGTTGCGCATCGTCAACATCAATCCGGACATAGGTCGCGATTGAATAAACCAATTGCAGGGGATCTTCCACGTTGAGCGCGTTGCTGACAAGCTCCTGGGGAATGCTCGGCACGAGTTCGGCCAAAGAGGAAAATCGGTCGACGATGCTGCGCACCAGCGCTTCCATCTCGATATCGTCGGCGAAGACAACCTCGTCCTCGGGTATGCGCGTGACGCGGGCCTTGAGGTAGGGCGTCGTGTTGAGGAATTCGTCGATCTTGATCCGCTGCAAACCTTGTATCAAGAGCCGTACCGTGCCATCGGGCGTACGGAAAAGTCGGTGGATAGTCGCCAGAGTGCCGACCGTCTGTACTTGATCCGGTCCCGGCGTTCCCAAGCTGGGATCTTTTGAAGCCACCAGCCCGACCATGCGCGTTCCCGCCACCACATCATCGACCAATTGAATGCTGCGCTCCTGCCCAACAGTCAAGGGTATCGCGGTCTGCGGATATACCACCATGCCGCGCAAGGGCAGGATCGGCAGTTCTTCCGGCAGGTCAATTGCCATGCCTTCATCGTTCAATTCGTCTTCAAGCTGGATGTCGATCTTCGTTTGGGGAGGATCGGCATCACTCAGTCTGTAGTTCCGAAACGCCATCCGCGTCAATCCTTTGTATTTACGTCGTTAGATACCACTTGTACTGATCGCTGTGGCAAATAGGGAAGCTCGACTTGCATAATGCCGTTCTGATACTCCGCCGTAACTTTCTCCGCATCGACCGGTTTGGACAGCGCGAATTCTACGCGAAACTCGCCTGTTTCAATCTCGACCTGGTGAAAGGAGCGGCTCGTTTTCACTTCGGGCAATTGTCTGGCGCCGCTGATGACCAGCTTGCGATCCAACAATGAAACTTTGAAATCCTTGGCCTTCATGGCTGCTATCTCTACCCGCACGACAAACCCGGATTCTGTCGATATTACGTCGCTCGGCGGCCTGAATTTTCCTTTGTCCACTTTTGCAAGCATATCGTCGGAAACTCGCATCCTGTTCGGGCAGTTCCATGCAACTGCACAAGTCACTTTAATGTACCTTTAGGATCGTAAAAATAGTATCAGAGTTTGCTTTACATAAAAATTTTGATGTATTTCTTAGATTTAGAAACGCTCGCCTTGCTATTCCGGCGGGGGATCCGTCTTGGAATCATATGATTTATCAGTCATTTTCTCATGTCGCTTTCAGCACTTTGACTAAAATAGAGTCAAGCCTGAATCGTATAAGTGTGGGTGGTTGATCACATGGATGACCTGGACCGCAAAGCAAAGTGGCGGGGCGAAAACCGAGCGCGAGAGCGACATTTGGCAAGGCAACGGCGCCGTCAGGGGGCGATTGACTCCAGCCAAGGGACGCTCATACGATTCGCGTCCGAGAGGTTGAGCTTTGGCAAAGCGACGAATGCGACCGTGTTCCATCGCGGCCTTACGTGGATGTTTTCCAGCAGGCAGCCTGTCGCCAAGTTGACAGGCGTTGTGGTGCTAGCCATTGTGATATTTTTTGTGGGGAGTTATGTGTTTACCGATCGCATCTTCCCAAACGTATTTGCTCTTGGCGTGCCCGTTGGGGACTTGACGCCTGCCGAAGCGGAAGCTGCGATTCAAGCCAAATGGGACGGTGAAATCTATATCGACTTTACAGTAGATGGGGAACTTATCAGGCAAATAACGCCCAATCAATTGGGATTGTCGATAGATGTCGCGGCTATGGCGGGCAGCGCGCGCGCTGCGGGGCTTGCTGGCATTCCATTCGGCCTCGAAGTGGCGCCGGTTGTGAGTGTCGACTATGGCAAGGCGCAATCCGTTCTGCTGGATATGACTGAGGTCATCTATATCTTGCCCTATGAAGCGGGATTCAAATGGTCGGGGGGGAAGCTGGTGACTGTGCCCGGCAGGCAGGGCAGGCATCTTGATATTTCGGGGGCGATGGAAAAACTCTTGCAGGATCCGAGTCGGGCGCTGGCGGAGCGGCGCTTTGAATTGCCGACGATTTCCCTGTTGCCGGATGTCATGGATAGCGCGCCCTTCATTGAAGAGGCGCATGCCTTTCTGGCCGGCAACGTTCGCCTCAATGGCTACGATCCCTATATGCACGAAATGATTTCCTGGCATGTGGATCAAAAAACCGCGGCGGAATGGTTGATCGCAGGCGAGAACGGGTTGGCAGTGCGGAAGAACGTATTCAGCGCTTTCATCAAGAGCCTGAACAAGGACTTGGTAACAGGCTTGACGGCGCGCTTTATCGATGACCTTGTCGCAATCGAAAACATGCAAGATGGTTTGAATACAAACAATTCCAACGTCGTGGTGCGCGTGCAGCATCTACCCAAGTCCTATTATGTCGAACATTCGGACACTGGCTACAAGATCGGGCGCAAGAACGGCTTGCCATATCAACTGGTCTATGAGTCAAATCCCAATGTCAATTGGAGAGCCTTGAATGTCGGCGACCAAATACAGATTCCGTCACGCGATGTTTTGATACCCGAGGACCCATTGCCTCACAAACGGATCGTTGTTGATATTGAGTCCCAGTGGCTCGTCGCCTTCGAATACGATCAAATGGTCTTCAGTTGGGCGATTTCTTCCGGGCGCGAAACAGCGCCCACGTATCCGGGGATTTACCAAATCTTGACGCACAATGATGTTGCTTACGGCGGTAGTTATGCCCTGTGCGAGGTTGCGGGGACCAATTGCGCGCAATGGAGAATGAACTGGTTTATGGGCATCTATGAAGTCGTGCCCGGTTTGATGAACGGCTTCCATGGGGCTGTGCAACTGCCTAACGGAAACTATCTGGGCGGTGGCGGCGTATATGAACCTACAACATTTGGCTGCATCATGTCGCTCGATGACAATGCGGAACAGCTATATGCCTGGGCGGAAAACGGAACCATCGTCGAGATACTTTCCGACGATTTCCAGCCCGAGAGCCGCTTGGGCGAATTTGCCTTGAATTACATAAGCACGATTGACACGAGCTACCGTCCGATCTCCGCCTAGGAGAGGCGCAGTCACACAAGGCGGGATAGATAGCCAAGCGCTCGATTCGACCTTGACGATCCGCTCGTCGGGCGTTATCTTTTGCCTTGCTGCGAATGGCAGCTAAAGTACTACTGTGTTATACGCAAATGCCCGCGCAGGTGGGCGTTTTGTATTAGCGCGCGCTGCGTTCAAGCGCGTTTATCGCTCCTGTCTGACGCGAGGAATCCTCTTATGAACCAAGCCTTCGGAACATGGTCTAGTCCCATCACTGGAAAAGCGATTGCCAGCGGCATAAGTTTGCGTGATGTTCAATGGAACGACGTCGGTGATACCTTGCTGTGGTGGGAAAACCGCGGTAAGACCGGCGTACTGCTCGCGAAGACAGGAACGGATGCGCCGCGCGACTTGACCGACATTAGTTTGAATGTCGCCGGACGGGTTGGTTACGGCGGAGGCGCGTTCACCGTTGGCGCCGGACATGCTTATTTCGTCGCCGACGGCCGCCTTTACAAACAAGCGCTTGCGGGGGGAGCGCCCCGCGCGATCACGCCGGCATACGGCAGTTTTGCGTCGCCCGCTGTTTCTGCAGACGGCAGATGGCTTGTCTATGTTCATAGTTATGAGCACGTTGACGGTTTGGCCTTGGTGGACAGCGACGGCAGTATCTTCCCGCGCAAGCTGGCCTACGGGACCGATTTTCTTATGCAGCCGGTATGGCACCCCGCTGGGGCGCAGATCGCATATATCGCCTGGAACCATCCGCAGATGCCCTGGAATGGCAGCGAACTACGCTTGATTCAACTGGAGGATGACGCCAATGGCATTCCGTATGCGGATGAGATTGTGACCTTGACGGGCGATCGCGATACAGCGATATTCCAGCCGCAATTCTCGCCGGATGGGCGCTATCTTTCCTACATCAGCGACGCGACCGGCTGGGGGCAGATCTATTTGTACGATCTGGAGGCGCGCACTCACGTCCGGCTGACCGACGCCGCTGCCGAACATGGCACGCCGGCTTGGGCGCAAGGTCTGCGTATGTACGGGTGGCGCGGTGACAGCCGCTCGCTCTTTTACCTGGAAAACGATTGCGGATTCTTTTCGCTGCGGACTTACCACCTGGAATCCCGTGAAGACAGGCTGGTCACCGGCCTCGATCAATACACGCATTTGGAACAGTTGGCGACGGCCGGCGACAGGGATTCGGTGGCCATGATCGCCTCTTCCTCCTTGATCCCTCCGCGCGTAATCACCTTGGACAGGGAGTCTCGCTTGTCGATCCAGCGTCGGAGCCAGACCGAAAACCTGTCAAGCGGCCGGCTTTCTCCGGCACAGAGGATCTCGTGGAAAGGCGACGATGGCGCCGACGCGCATGGCTTGTTTTATGAGCCGGTAATGCAAGAGGACATGCCGGCTGGCAAGCCGCCCTTGATCGTCAACGTCCACGGTGGTCCCACGTCTCAAAGGACGGCGGACTACTACAACGAGGTTCAGTTTTTCACCACCAGGGGCTACGCGGTCTTGCAGGTCAATCATCGCGGCAGCACCGGCTACGGCAAAGCGTACATGGACATGCATCGCGGCAATTGGGGCCTGTACGATGTTATTGATTCGATCAGCGGCGTCAATCATTTGGCGGAGGCTGGGCAAATCGACCGGGCCAAAACTGTCATCATGGGAGGCAGCGCCGGCGGATTCACTGTCTTGCAGTCGCTGGTCGAACACCCGGGCTTTTATAGGGCGGGCATCTGTTCCTACGGCGTCTCCAACCAATTTGGTCTCTTGATGGATACGCACAAATTCGAAGAACGCTATACCTATTGGCTATTGGGCGAATTGCCCGAGGCTGCGGACTTGTATCGGCAAAGGTCCCCTCTTTTCCACGCCGACAAAATCGTTGATCCGCTGATCGTATTCCAAGGCACCGACGATGTGGTAGTCCCGCAAGATCAATCCGATTTGATCGTGGCGTCGCTGAAGCGACGCGGTATTCCCCATGAATATCACCTGTACGAAGGCGAAGGACACGGATGGCGCAGACCGGATACGATTGCGGCCTATTACAGCGCAATTGAACGATTCTTGCTCCAGCATGTCATATATGCCTAAGCAGGCGCGCTTTCGCGCCAAATACGTTTGAAATTGGGATCCTAGCCGCATGTTGGAGAATCTTCTTTTGCTTTTGGCCGGCCTCGCGGGACTTTTCTACGGCGGCAACTGGCTGGTGCGCGGCGCTTCCAATCTGGCGATGTCCTTTGGCGTTTCGATACTGATAATCGCGCTGACCTTTGTCGCGATCGGCACGTCAATGCCCGAGTTGCTTGTCAGCGTCCAGGCAGCATTGGCTGGCAAGAGCGATTTAGCGATCGGCAATGTACTCGGTTCGAATATCGCCAATATTGGCTTGATTCTGGGCGCCACGGGCTTGATCGCCCCGCTGAGCGTCAAAGCGGTGCTTTTGCGGCGCGAAATCCCCATCATGATCTTGTTTACCGTGTTCACCTATATCTTGACGCTGGACGGACAGATTGGACGAGTTGACGGCTTGCTGCTGCTCTTTTCTTTTGCCGGCTTCAACAGCATGTTCTATTTTCTGGCGAAAAAGGAGCAAGACGCGGGCGATCATCTGCTGGCGGATGTCGACGATGAGCAGATCACGTCCAAACTGGGCAGGCCAAAAGAATTCCTTTTTTTAATGCTTGGCATTGCCGCGCTGGTGGTCGGTTCGCGCCTGATGGTTGAAGGCGCGGTGAATATCGCCCGCCTGGTCGGCATAAGCGAGTTGGTGATCGCCATTACTTTGGTGGCCTTCGGCACGTCGCTTCCGGAACTGGCGGCATCGCTATCGGCAGCGTTTCACAAAAAAACCGATCTCGCGATTGGAAATATAGTCGGCTCGAACATTGCCAACCTGCTGCTGATCCTGGGCGTGACATCGTTGCTGCGCCCGATCGCTGTCAGCCGCGCCGAAGTTCAGTTCGAGTTCCTGGTCATGATCGCCTTTGCCGTCTTGCTAATCCCCTTTGTTCGCCATCAGGAGTTCGGCAGACGTCAGTCGGCGGTCTTTCTGGGCGCTTATATTGCCTTTATCATCTATAGCCTGGCTGCCGACAGCCCGCAGAGTCTGATACAATGACATCGTAGGCGCCTTGCTGTTCATTTTGTATTGCGCTTTCAAGTAAGTAATGAGAATGCAAAAATGCTTTTGTTCAACCTCCCTCCCCGAAGCATCAGCTGAGGAGCGGACACCTTTGAAAATCGAACATTTCTCACGGTTTACCCCTCCCCCCGGCCCCCTCCCCGAAGCATCGGAGAGGGGGAGCGCGCCACTAGGAGATGGTATTTTTCATGTTCATTTTCTCGTATTTCAGCAAGATAAATCCCAAATTCAATGGCGAGTCACCCTTCCCTGATGATCCGGGATACTTCCCCCGTGAGGCGGGGACCGAGGGGGCACTGGCCGGGGATGGGGTAGAAAAACATGTCCGCTCCTCCCCGAAGCATCAGGGGCGCGTAGACACAGCCCTTCGGAGGGGGAGCGCATTCGGCGAGATTAGGATTACATCCAGAACTCTCGCTACAAATGAGATTTTTTCGCATTATTCTATTGGTACTACTTAGATACGTGAGCCAATGAGCATATATCCAGATGAACCACTTGCCGCCGGTTGAACATTTCAAGAGCAGTACGGGCGTCGATATCTTCCGCTTTTCGATGCAGCTATTCCCCAACGGTTTCGTTGGCCATGCCTATATTCTCGAAGGCGCGGGCGAGTTGACGCTTGTCGATTGCGGCTCGGGCATCGGCACCAGCAATGATGATTTGCTCGCCGGTATCGCCGGCATCGGCGAGCGTTTTGGCCGCAAGTTCAGCTTGCAGGACATCGGGCGCATCATCATCACGCACGGGCATATCGACCACTTTGGCGGTCTGGCCTTTGTCAAGGAACAGACTGACGCCAGCGTCGGCATTCACGAGCTTGACCGTCGTGTGCTGACCAATTACGAAGAGCGCGTGATCGTGGCCACAAAAGCGCTGGGAATTTACTTCGAGCGCGCCGGCATCGAACCCGCTTTGCGCGAGACCTTGTTCCAGATGTACGGCTTCGCCAAGCAGCACGTCACATCCATTGATGTCGATTTCAACATCGCGGACGAGCTTGTGATTGACGGCATGGAATTTATTCATACGCCGGGTCATTGTCCAGGCCAGGTTTGCATTCGCTTGGGGGATGTTCTGCTTAGCGCCGACCATGTCTTGTCGCGCACGACGCCTCACCAATCGCCCGAAAGCATTACGCACTATATGGGGCTCGATCACTATGCCGATTCCTTGCGCAAGCTGCTGCGCTTCGAGGGTATCGGATTGGCGCTCGGCGGACACGAAGATCCCATCCACGATCTCTATGGACGTATCCACGCTATCCGCGCCAGCCACAACCGCAAGCTGGATCGCATTCGCAAGATCATGCGCGACCATGGCGAGCCGATGACCATTAGCGCCATATCGGGCGCGATGTATCCGCAGGTGGAGGGCTACCATGTGCTGCTGGCGATCGAAGAAGCCGGCGCCCATATCGAGTATCTGTACCAGCACGGTCACTTGAGGATCGCCAACTTGAAAGAATTCGAGGCGGAAGACAATCCAGCGATCCTTTATTCCCTGCACGATTGAATTGCGTTGGTCAACATGGATCGCCTGAAAAAATGCGCATTCACATAGATTTCACGCCGAATTTACCCTGCGATTACAACTTCGTCGACAAACTGTCGTATAGTAGAGCATATTGGTCGTTTCTGCGTGCCGGTTCAAGCGCGGCGCAACTCGCGGCGCTACCAGGAATCAGAGGAGGGGCATATGGATGAAAAACCCAAAAACGATAGTGGCGCTGCCAGTCGCGTGTACGAATTGGCGGGCTTGGTCGACCGTTTTGCCGCCAGCTTGATCGACAGTTTTCTCCTGATTCTCCCGCTTTCAATTGCGGCCTTGATCATTTCCTCGCCGGGTCACCAGCTCCCCAAACCGTTCTTGCAATTCGTGCTATTAGCCGTGCCTATCACATATCACTGGTACTTCTGGACGCGGCGCGACGGCCAGACCCCGGGCAAGTTTGCGCTTGGTATCCGCGTCATCAAGGCGGACGGCAGTGACATCAACGATGTGGACGCCGTCATCCGCGCCATCGGCTACCACGTCAGCAGTGTGCTCTTCGGTTTAGGCTTCATATGGGCGCTTTTTGACAAGAACAATCAGTCTTGGCACGATAAAATCGCGCGTACCTATGTAGTCCGCTGCAGCAAACGGCGCAAAACCGTGGATATCCTCGTCTAATCGGCGCTTCCGCGGACGAATTAGCTGACGAATAAACAGATGTTCAAGCTCGCGCAAGGTCTTGGCGCGTCCCGGTTTGAGGCGGATGAAGCCTATTTGGGCGCGCTAGCGGCCTTTCGGCGTAAAGACCTCAAAACAGCGCTTGCCCAAATCGACGTCGCGATTGCGCGGCATCCCGGCCACGCCGAATATCACGCGACGCTCGCGTGGTTTCAACTCGAAGGTGAGGACAGGTCGGGGGCTCGCGCGGGTTTTGATCGGGCGCTGGCTATCAATCCCTATGAGATGCTGGCCAACTACGGGCTTGGTATGCTGGCCTATAAGGACAAGGATTGGGAAGCCGCTGGGGGCTACTTCCTAAACGCCATGGCGGCCCAGCCCGATCGGCCGGAAACGATGTACTATCTTTCACTTGTCCGGCATCGGCAAGGCGATAATGAACGAGCGCTTCACTGGATGGGAAAGGCGTATGAAGCGTTTGCTGAGGCGGATGACAAGCGCGAAAAGCAATGTCGCGCCTGGATGCGCGAGTTCGCGAAGCTCGCCGACGGAGGCAGGACCCGCGTCTAGTTTCAGGCTACTCGAACTGAACTGAATCCGGAACATGCCCAATCTATTCACTTGATAAACGGGGTCGTTTTTCAATTGCAGAGCATATTCGATAGGAACGCTGCGATCGCTTCTCGCAGACCGGGCTTGCGCAAGACCGCGACCCAAATCGCTGTCGTCGCCTTCTTGGCTCTCCTGTCGCTGTCCAGTGAAGGGCCCCGCGCGTCATTGGCGCAATCCGACGCCGCGCTTTCGCCCATGTGGTGGAAGGACCGCGTGTTTTACGAGATATTCATACGGAGTTTTCGCGATAGCGATGGCGATGGCATCGGCGACCTGCAAGGCATAATCGAGCGGCTGGACTACCTCAATGACGGTGATCCGGCGACGACCGGCGATTTGGGCATCACCGGCATTTGGCTGATGCCGCCTGCGGAAGCCCATAGTTACCACGGCTATGACGTCACCGACTATTATGCCCTTGAGCGAGACTACGGCACGATTGAGGACATGAAGCGCTTGATCGAGGCGGCGCACGAGCGGGGAATCGCCGTCATCGTCGACATGGTCGTCAATCATACATCAAGCCGGCATCCCTGGTTTGTCGCTTCGCGCCTGGGCGAGGAAGCCTACGACGACTGGTATATCTGGTCCGATGAAGATCCCGGATATGTTGGTCCTTGGGGCGCGGTCGCCTGGCATCGGGCCGGAGGCCGTTACTACTATGGCGTCTTCTGGGATGGCATGCCCGATCTCAACTATTTGAATCCGGCTGTCACGCAGGAAATGTACGATATCGCGACATTTTGGTTGCGAGAAATCGGCGTGGATGGTTTCCGCCTGGATGCGATCAAGCACCTTATCGAAGTCGGCGAAAGGCAAGAAAATACCCCCGAAAGCCGCCAATGGCTGAGCGACTATGAAGCTCATCTGGAGTCAGTCAAACCCAACAGTTTCACCGTTGGCGAGATTTTCAACGGTCCCTCGTTTATTGTCTCGCGCTATGTTGAAGAACGCGCTATAGATATTGGCTTCGATTTCAAGCTGTCGGAGGAAATGATCGGCGCTGCTCAGAGCGGTTCAAATCGCAACATTGAGCGCGCCCATCGCAATGCCATGCGAGACTATCCGCGCAACCAATTCGCTACCTTCCTCAGCAATCATGATCAAGACCGGTTGATCAACCGGTTGCTGCATGATGTCGGCAGGAATAAGGTGGCTGCTTCGCTGCTCTTGACGGGTCCCGGCGTTCCCTTCCTCTATTATGGCGAAGAGATTGCGATGGCGGGCAGCAAACCGGATGAACGCATCCGCAGCCCGATGCAATGGGAGAAGGGCGAGTCTGCCGGGTTCAGCGATGGCGAAGACCTGTGGCAACCATTACAAGACGCGGATAACTTGTCATACGCCAACGTCGCTGGCCAAACTGATGATCCAGGTTCGCTGCTCAGCCATTACCGGCGTTTGATCCACCTGCGTAATGCGCATTCAGCGCTGCGGCGCGGCGATCTTACGGCGGTCGACAGTTCGCAGCGCGGCGTCTATGCTTTTCTGCGACATGATGATGAGGGTACCCTGCTAGTCGTGATCAATCTTGATGATGAGCCCGCGACCGGCTTTTCGCTCTCTCTGGATGAGACAGACTTGTCATTGGGAAAGGCAAGCCTGGCCTATGGTTCCGGCGCCATTGCCTCGCCGCGAATCAACTCGGGGGACGGCTTCGACGGCTATCAACCGCTGCGGCAACTCGCGCCGCAGAGCATGATCGTTATCGAATTCTGATGCGCTGTTCGTGATGAACTTCGCGGTCGATCTCTGGTTGCTGGCTTGCGCGGCATTGCAAGCGAACTCACATCCTCATAGAATCACCGGTTATCGCAAAACCAGGCGCGGGAATACTGATTTGGAAACTTACATAGGCGAATTGTCCGCCCTCGGCGCGGCCTTTAGCTTTGCGCTGGCGTCGACGACCTTTACGCTGGCCGGCCGCAAATTCGGCGCGACCATGTCGATGGCGCTCAGTCTTCAGATTTCGCTGGTCTTTCTGGTTCTGATGCACCAGGCGCTGCTCGGCGAGGCCTTTCCCAGTTCGGCGTCGCTCGAACGCTGGATCTTTCTTGGCGCTTCGAGCCTGTCCGGCTATGTCGTTTCCTCCGTCATGCTCTTGCGCTCATTTCAATATATTGGACCGCGTCTCGCCATGCTGATCGGCTCGATCACGCCGATAGTCGCGGCATTGCTGGCCTGGATATTTCTGGGGCAGGGTTTGTCGTCCATCGCTGTATTTGGCATTGTCGTGGTGGTTGCCGGCATTGGCTGGGTGGTTTCCGACGACGCGGGACGAGACCTGCGAATGAAAAACGCGAATTACAGTCGTGGCTTGGCGCTTGCGGTTGGATCTGCGATCGGTCAAGGGGCTTCATTTACTTTGATGTCGGAAGGCGTTGCCGGCGGATTCCACGCGATGAGCGCAGGCGTTATTCGCACCCTGGTTGGATTGGTCATCCTGTGGCTGGTCATCGTCGCGCGCGGGAAACTGCGGGAAAACTTGCAGCTGATCCGGGCCGAGCCTCGGGCGCTGCTCGTTTTGACATTCGCCTCTTTGGTAGGTCCGGTCATCGGAACGACCTTGATCTTGCTTTCGCTGCAGTACACCAGCGTCGGCATTTCCTCGACCTTGACCGGCACGACGCCGATTTTGCTGATTCCGATAGGCTACATCGTGTTTGCTGACAAGATCACCCTGCGCGCTGTCATCGGCACCATGATCGCCATCGCCGGCGTTGCCTTGCTGTTCGCGGCCTGAGCAAGAATCCCATGTGCAATCGAAAGACAGAATGAATGCGCTCTTCCGAGAGAATGGCGTCATGGTGGCAGCCGGCACGGAGACAAGCTGGCGCGGCCGCGCGCTGGGGCGGCGTTTTTCAAGTTTGTCGGATACGGTTATAATTGGTGACAAGTTCGAAGGAAAGTACCGAGGACTCGGCGATGACCGATTTTAACATCCGTCCCCTGGAGCGCTCCGACCGAGAGTGGGTGGCGCATTTTCTTGATGAACGCTGGGGTACCACGCAGATTGTCTCCCGCGGCAAAGCTGTTTACGGTCATCTCTTGCCCGGATTCATAGCGGAACGAAACATGGCGCCCGCCAAAGATGACGCGGAAACCGAAGAAGTTGTGCCCGAAAACATCGGTCTGATCACAGTTCACATTGGGGACAGGGAGTGCGAAATTACCACGCTCAACAGCCTGTCAGAGTCGATAGGCGTTGGAACGGCCCTCGTAGAGGCGGTCGAGAATTGGGCGCGAGAAGCTGGCATCGAGAGACTCTGGCTGGTGACGACGAATGACAATTTGGCTGCGCTCAAATTCTGGCAAAAGCGAGACTATGAACTGGTAACCGTCCATCGTAACGCAATTGCCGAAGCTCGCCGTATCAAGCCGCAAATTCCTATCACCGGGCTTGATGGGATCACCATCCGCGACGAAATCGAGTTGGAAAAGCGCATGTGATAAAGCTGTCGCTCGACCGTCGAGACTGCCCGAGACTATTACTTTGAGCCGTCGGTTCCGCTATCCGCGCCCTCCGCTTCGGCGGCCGGCTCGGCGTTTAGTCTTCGCTCGCGCAGGAAACTTTCGCCGATGATCAGCAACACGCCGCCGACGATGGCGTGATCTGCCAGGTTGCTGACATTTGATACGAGGCCGGGTATCTGATAGTGAATGAAGTCGATGACATGGCCGTGTTGCAGTCGATCAATGACATTACCGATGGCGCCGCCGATTACGATACCTGTAGCCAGCGGCAGAAAACGCGCGCCTGGCGCGGCGCTGCGAAAATGCCAGAGCATGATCCCGATGATTAGGAATGCCAGCAGGAGGAAGACATTACCCGCCGCCGGCAGGATGCCAAAGGCCGCTCCCGTATTGGAACTGCGTGTCAATTGGAAGAATGGCGCCAGCCCTGGAATCGGCTGGACGCTCTGATATAGCTCTAGATTTGCGACTATCCAGCCTTTGCTGGCTTGGTCGGCCAAGGCCGAAACAATGACTGCCGCTACCAAGATGAACCACTTGCGCATAAACGCTCCATGATACCAAGATGCCGCTATTGTAGCATCGGATTCCGGGAAAGTAACACGCGACACATGAAGGTTTGACAGCCCTGTTCGGCGCGTGCTAGTCTTGTTTGGCTCAAGCGTCACTTGGTCGTATCCGTGAACTATCTTACTGACCCCTCGTCTTCACATGGTGAAAGAATGCCGGGTTTCGCAAACTGGACGCTGGATGAACAGAAGCGCTTCTGGTTTGGATTGGCGCGCGATGTGATTGAACTGTGGGGGCTTGGCGCTTCGCATTTAGCCTGGCTGGGATATAGCAGCAATGCGGTCTTCAAGGTGAACGCGTCCCGCGGGATATACGCCTTGCGTTTGCATTTGCCGGGGCGGGTCCGCGCCGCGTACCTGGAATCCGAGTTGACTTGGCTGCAAAATTTGCGTCTGAATACGGAGTTGTTGGCGTCGGCGCCAGTGCCTTTGCAAGAGGACGCGGCAGAGGTCCTTTTCACATCCCTAAGGCCAGCGCAGCTAGCGCCGGATGCCGTCCTTTGCAGCCTCTTCGAGTACATCGACGGCGCGAGCAAGTCGGCGGGGGAACTATCCGCCGATGAGGTCCGCGCGGTGGGCGCCTATCTGGGAAGACTTCACCGCCAGGGGCAGTTTGAACCGCCGGACGGGTTCACGCGTCCAAAAATGGATTGGGAGGGATTGTTTGGCGAAGAGTCGCCATATACAGTGCGGGATCCCATTATAAGTACCACCGCCGAGCAGGCCGATACCTTCGAGCAGGTAGAAAACCGCGTGCGGACCGTGATGGCCGCGATTGACCGCGGGCCGGACAGTTTTGGACTCATCCACGGCGATCTGCTCGCGAAAAACATCTTGCACTGTGATGGTCAGCCGGCGGCGCTTGACTTTGAATATTGTGCTTGGGGATATTTTCTCTACGATCTCGCGCCTTTGCTTTGGCAGCTCAAAGGGGAGCGCCCGGATGATTATGGTCAGCTTGAAGAGGCTATGTGGTCGGGCTACAGGTCGAAGACAGGTCTGGACGAGCGCATGCGCGCTCATTTGGAAGGTTTCATAGCGGCGCGTCAGCTTGCCTCTTGCCGTTGGTTGCTGGCCAATGCCGGCCATCCTGCGCTGCGCGAGATCGCGCCGAAATTGCTTGAAGACAGGACATCGGAACTGCGGGACTTCCTGAAAACCGGCGTGTTGAACCGCAAGTCGCTCACGTTGTGATAACCCAACAAGGCTTAAACTCTTCATGTTTTCGAGACTGAGTCTGGCCAAGGCAGATGCCTACAAGCTGTATCTTGTATTGTCGGGCATACAGTCATTCGCCATGACCATGGTGTTCACGGTCAATCTTGTCTATCAGGTCAAACAGGTGGGATTGAATCCGCTGCAACTGGTCCTGGTCGGCACCTGCCTGGAACTGACGGCCTTCTTGATGGAGATCCCAACCGGCGTTGTCGCCGATGTCTATAGCCGCCGCCTTTCCGTGATCACAGGCATCGCTCTGCTGGGGCTGGGTTTCCTGGTCGAGGGCAGTTTTCCCGTCTTCGAGGCGCTCTTGATAGCGCAGATTATCATGGGCCTGGGATACACCTTTTTGAGCGGCGCGCAATCGGCCTGGATTGTTGACGAGATCGGACAGGCCAGGGCCTCCGCCGCTTTCGTTCGATCAGCGCAGGTGGCGCAGGTTACAGGCTTCGTCGCTATATTTGTCAGCGTTGCGGTGGCGAGCGTCAGTCTGCAAGTCGCGATTGTATCGGCGGGCATCATCATGTTGGCGCTGGCGCTGTTCTTGGTCTTGCTGATGCCCGAGGAAGGATTCAAGCGTCAGGAGGCGTCGCAACGAGAGAGCTGGACGTCGCTCTTCGCTACCTTCCGAAGCGGTCTCGGCTTGGTACGCCGACGGCATTTGTTGCTTCTGATCATGGCGGCTACAATCATTCACGGTGCCTTCAGCGAAGGATTCGATCGCTTGTGGACCGCGCATCTGCTGGGCAACTTCAGCTTGCCGGCGCTCGGTCAACTGGACGAGATCGTTTGGTTTGGCGTCATAAGCGCCGTCGGCATGCCGCTGAGCCTCCTGGCCATGGAATACATCAGGCGCGGCGTCGACATGACAAGCAATCGCTCAGTGACAATTACCTTGACCGTTGTTTACGTCGCCATGATCGCGGGTGTATTGCTGTTCACGCTGGGGGAGAGTTTCGCATTGCTGCTGCTTGGACTGTGGATAACCGGCGCCATGCGCGCGATCCGCAATCCGCTTATGGAAGCCTGGATCAACCAGCATAGCGAATCCGGCGTTCGGGCCACCGTGTTGTCCATCCAAGGCCAAGCTGACGCCTTCGGACAGATCGCCGGTGGCCCGGTGGTGGGCGCGGTCGGGCACTTTTCTTCCGTCCGCATGGCGATAACGATTTCAGCCCTGATGCTGGTACCCATCTTGGGCGTATTCAGGTGGTCATCCCGCCCCAAAGGCTAAGGCAGTTGTCGCAATCTTGCCCTTTGCGCTGTAGAATGATCGCGCAAATAGCGAAGGGAGATCCCTGCGACTTATGAATACAAACGCCATGCTCGAAGAACTCAAGAATTTCGACACGCCGTCGATAACCAACGTGGTGGCTACATATCCCGCTTCCCCGCTCTGCCTGGGACTTTACAATCCCTGGAGCGAGAATTGGTACACCGATCAATCGATTCGCTGTATGTACCCCGAATTGGGCCGTCGGGTCGGGTATGCGGTCACCTGTGTTTATGGCCTGCCCGATCCCGATTTCACGCGACTCAGTTTCGGCGATGTGCTGGATGCATTGGAGGCGGCGCCGGGACCCACGATACTGGTCATCCAGCAGAAGTTTCCGCCGGAAATCGCGGGAAAAGTCGGCTTGGCGGGCGGCAACATGGTCTCGGCGATGCGCGCGATCGGATGCGTCGGCATGCTCTCCAATGGTCCGTCGCGAGACCTCGACGAGGTGCGCGAAATGGACTTTCAGTACCTGCTCAGCGGCGTGACGCCGGGCCATGGCAATATGGCGGTTCAGGCCGTAAACGCGCCCGTTTCAGTAGCTGGCATGGATGTTGCGCCGGGCGAGTTGATTCACATGGACGAAAACGGCGCTTGCAAGTTTCCCGCGGATCAATTGGAAGCTGTTCTGAACAACGCGCGCGCGCTGCAGAAAGAAGAAGCCGCTCGTATGAAAGCCCTGCAGGCGGCGAAGTCAGCGGCGGAACTGCGGGCGATCTTCTCCGGACATGCCTATGGCGATGACGATGATTCCTAGCCGGCCATCCTAGCGTCACATTTCTGTTTAGGTGAATTGGGTCTTGCGTCAAGATTACGCTGGCTGAATACACTGGCGACAAGGTCAAAACCTAAAGCAGGAGGACGACGATGCAGGGAAAACGCGTATTGATCACCGGAGCGACTAACGGAATCGGTAGGGCCGCCGCGCTTGACTTGGCGAAGATGGGCGCCGAAGTCCTTATCGTTGGCCGGGACGAGAAAAAGACGCGCGCAGTTTTGCGCGATCTCGTGTCCTTGAGCGGCAATGACAAACTTGATTTTCTGCTGGGGGACCTGTCTTCCTTCGCCGACGTCCGGGCGATCGCCACAGAATATCTCTACCGTCATGAACGGCTGGATGTCCTGATCAACAATGCGGGCGCGGCCTTTTCCGAATTCCGGGCGTCGGCCGACGGCTACGAAATGACCTTTGCCCTCAATCACATGAGCTACTATCTGCTCACTTTGCTCTTGCTGGATACGTTGAAGAAAACCGCGCAGGAGCAAGGCGAAGCGCGTCTTGTCAATGTGTCGTCAAGCGCGCATTTCTCGGCCCGGGACGGCATTCGTCTGGACAAGCTGCGAGATTCGGGCGGATCTGCCGGTTTCCGAGCCTACAGCGAGAGCAAATTGATGAATGTGCTCTTCACATATCAATTGGCGCGGCGGCTGGAAGGAACCGGCGTTGTCGTGAATGCTCTGCATCCCGGTTTCGTCAACACGGGCTTTGGGCACAATATGAAGGGCATTACCGGGCTGGCTGTGAAAGTTTTGCAGAGACTGATCGCCCGGACGCCCGAAAAAGGCGCGGAGACGCTGGTTTACCTGGCCTCGTCAGCGGAGGTGGCCGGCCTTACTGGAAAGTACTGGAAAGACAAGACTCAAGAACGTTCCAGCGAGATATCTTACGATCGGGAGCAGCAGCGGCAGTTGTGGGAATTCAGCGCGGCCATCACCGGCGTCGAATAAGTCGGTGACTATCTCGGCAGTTCCGCGGGCAATTCGAAGCCGCTATCGCCCTCGGCCAGATCGACAGCCTTTTTGACTGCCGCAACTGCAATGGGTCCATAAACGTGCGGAAACAAGAGGTCGTCGGTCGCTGGCGGCTTTGCTGAGGGTTTGGGATGCATCGGCGCCTCCCACAATACTCGGGCTCCCAGTTTGGATTCGTCAATGCACAGGACCAGCAGATTTCGCTCGCCCCGAAACATGCTATTGGCGACGGGCAAGATCTGGTCTATTGCAGAACAATGAATAAAGCCTTCGGATTCGAGGGAAGGCGCGCTGTAAAGCCCGGTCGCTTGGGCCTTCGCCCAGTTCGATCTCTCCGTGATGTGATAAATCATCGCAGCGCTTGATCGAGGTCGGCGATGAGATCAGCCGGGTGCTCCAGGCCAATGGAAACGCGCAATAGGTTGGACGGCGTATTCGAATCCTCTTCAATCGATTCGCGATGTTCGATGAGGCTGTGTGTGCCGCCAAAGCTGGTTGCGCTGGTAAAGAGCCTCAGTTTATTCACCAGGTCGATGGCGGCTTGTCGTCCGCCGCGCACCTGTATCGACATTAATCCACTGCCGACGCGCATTTGCCGCCGGGCCAGATCATATTGTGGATGGCTGGGATGATGCGGATAGAGCACGCGCTCTATCTTTGCATGTTCCGCCAGGAAACATGCGACTTCCGAGGCATTTTCGCTATGGGCGCGGACGCGATAGGACAGGCTCTGCATCCCGCGCAGTGTCAGCCAACTGTTCATGGGAGACAAGACCGAACCACCGATTCTCACCAAGCGCATGACGCGCTGCGCGAATGCGTCATTCTCGCGGAATACAATCACACCGCCGAGCACATCATGGTGGCCCGCGATGTATTTGGTCAGCGAATTGACGACAATATCGCCGCCGAGTTGCAAGGGATTCTGTCCGACCGGCGTTGCCACCGTGTTGTCGACCAGAACTGCCGCCCCATGTTGGTGGGCGATTTCGCTTATCGCTTTGATATCCGCCAGGCGGATCATCGGATTTGTCGGGGATTCAAGAATCACCAACCTGGTCTCTGGGCGCATAGCGGCGCGAAGCGCCGCCAGGTCGCTCATATCGACGAAAGTTGTTTGCAATCCCCAGGGCGCGAAGAATTCTTTCAATTGAACGCGGATCCCAAAGTACATGTCGTCGCTGGACACGATATGGTCGCCTGGGCGCAAGGCCTGGAAAATCGTCAGCATAGCTGCCGATCCACTGGAGATGGCATGCGCCGCGGCCCCGTATTCCAGCTTGCACATGGCCTCTTCCAGCGCTGCGCGATTCGGGTTCTGATAACGTGTGTAGATCAACTCGTCCGGATCATGCTCCAGGCCGGTTGTCTCGTATTGGAAAGTCGTGCTAAGGACAATAGGCGGGACAATTGCGCCACTGGAGGGGTCGATGTTTGAATTGTGCACCGCATTCGTTTCGGGTCTCTGAGGCATATGATTTAACCTTTATCGGGGGTTCCGTCGGCGCCAATGATAGCGTTAATCAGCCGCATATGCCATTGTGCCCGGCCAGAAAGGAGCGGAATCTCAAGTCAGAATCTAGGGATTGATGTAGAATCTGGGTGTACGCTTCGGCCTTTGCATGCCTTTTCGTGTAGGCAGCAATAACGGAGGGATGAGCGATGCCTGATATGCTGGTAAAGCTATACGAGTTGCCGCCGCTTGAACCCGAGATTGCCTTTCAGCGGGATCAAGGAATCACCATCCGGCGCGGTATGACGCCGGAAAAGAAAATTGTCACCGAATGGATTGACGAACACTTCAACCCCTACTGGTCTAGCGAGGCCAGTGTCGGTTTGTCGACGCATCCGACGACGGTCATGTTGGCGCATCGACGCGACCAATTGCTGGGCTTCGCTTGCTACGATACAACGTTCAAAGGGTTCTTCGGGCCGACTGGGGTTGATGAGCGGGAAAGGGGCCGCGGGATCGGCACCGCTCTATTGATCAAATGCTTGCACGAGATGCGCAACGCCGGTTACATGTACTGTATCATCGGCTGGGCAGGACCCACATCCTATTACGAAAAGGCGGTTAACGCCGTGAACATTCCAGGATCAGAACCGTCGTACGCCTACAAAGGGTTGTTAGGCACCGATGCTATCTTTCGCGATGGCGCGCCAAGCGAATCGTTCCTGGAGAATCCAAACCGAGTCATGGCGGGGCAAGACGCTGATTTGCCGCATATACAACAGCATTGATGATCTCGGTCAATCCTCGGCCCTTGCCCATCGAAATATCTTTGCCGAAAAACGTGAAAACCACCTCGCCATCGATGGCCGCGACTTGTTCCAAGGGGGCTCCCGAACAGGACTGGTCGAGGATCGCGCACATCGCCATTGCTGACAAACCTTGCGGATTTAGCACGTCGAAATGGAAATCCAGCGTGCCGTCCGGGCGATCGATAGCCCAGACGAAGGCTTCGGATTCGCAGCCGATCACGCGATGCGCCTCCTGGTAGGGTTTGGTGGCGACAGAAGCCGGAACGGGTTCAAACTCGTCGGAAATGGCGATCAAGAAGTCGATGCGCTCATCCCGCGCCGAAATGAAAGCGAAATCGTCGAGGTAATCCTGAAGTTTAGGCGGATATCCTGGCATCAGACGACCTGCTGTAGCTGTAGGCGCGCCGGGGCAAGGCGCTTGCGCCTTCCCCGGCGATACTGCTGAGGACATGACAGGTCTTTTTCTACCCCATCCCCGGCTTGTGCCCCCTCGGTCCCCCGCCTAACGGGGGAAGTATCCCGAAGCATCAGGGAAGGGTGACTCGTCATCGAAATTGGGATTTTACTTGCAGAAAGACGCGAAAATGAACATAAAATCCCATCTTCCAATGGAGCGCTCCCCCTCTCCGATGCTTCGGGTCGCGTAGACACAGACCTACGGGAGGGGGCTGGGGGGTGGGGTTGGCCTTAAGAAATGCGCGATATTCAAACCTGTCATGTCCTCAGCTCGATACTGTGGATGTCTCTGCTTATTTTTCGATGGGGAGGCCGACGCTGTTGCCCCATTCGGTCCAGGAACCGTCGTAATTGCGCACATCGGAGAAACCGAGCAGATTGGTCAACACAAACCAGGTATGGCTGCTGCGCTCGCCGATGCGGCAGTAGGCGACCGTGGGCTGTTCCGGGTTCAAGCCGATCTCGTCGAGGTAAATCGCGCGCAGTTCCGCGGCGGTCTTGAAGGTACCGTCCTCATTGGCGGCGCGGGACCAGGGAACATTATCCGCGCCCGGGATATGCCCGCCGCGCACCGCGCCCTCTTGCGGGTAACCCTCCATGTGCAGTTTCTCTCCACTGTATTCGCCCGGGCTGCGGACGTCCACCAATTGTCCATTGACCTGAATATGCGCCAGCACGCCGTCGCGGAAGGCGCGGATTTGGCTGTCATCGCGTTCCGGCGCGCTGTATGATGTGGGACTGATACTGGGTTTTTCGCGGGTTAGCTCGCGTCCTTCTTCAGCCCATTTCAGGCGGCCGCCATCCATAATCTTGGCATTGCTGTGGCCGAATAGCTCAAATACCCAGAGCGCATAAGTTGCCCACCAGTTGCTCTTGTCGCCGTAGAAAACGACCGTCGTTCCCGAAGTGATGCCGATGCGGCTGGCCAGCGCCTCAAAACCGGATTTGTCCAGATAGTCGCGCCGCAGCGGGTCGTTGAGATCCTTCACCCAGTCCACCTCAACCGCGCCGGGAATATGTCCGCTCGGATAGAGCAGGGGGTCCTCGTTCGATTCGATTATGCGGACGCCGTCCTCATTCAAGTTTGCGGCGACCCAGTCCGTAGATACAAGTTTATCGGGATTGGTGTAGCCGCGACTGTTGATATCACTCATTCTTCACGCTCCTTCTTCAACATATTTGATCGGAATCCTGCCGGCGGTTCGTCCCATGTCTGCAATCAAAAAAGCCAACCTTGGCGGGTTGACTTCTTGGTTTCGAACAACCGTGTTGCTGGCAAAGCAAACAATCCCGCCTAGTCGTCGGTATCCCTACAACAGCATGTAGTTCTCATTTGTTCTCGTCTGCGTTTGCTCATGCACATAAGCTAGCACAGCTTACACGACTTTTCAAGCAGCTATGTCAGGGCAATTGCATCAAAATGTGGCGACTGACATGGTACGAAAATGGACTGATTATTAACCACCGAGGACACCGAGAACACCGAGAAAAGCAAAGAACATAGCTCATGTTTTGTTTCAGGCTTGCTTTTCAGCCACAAATGAAGTTTCGCTGGTGACCTCGCCGTATTCAGGTGAAGGAATTAGAGGGACAGCCGACAAATAAGCTTAAACTCGGTGCTCTCGGTGTCCTCGGTGGTGAAAAAATTATTTGATGCGATTGCCTTGGCAGCTATGTTTGTTGATCGCTATTCTTATGAATGCCACCTGCCAAAAATGAGAGTCAAATGCGGATGGTTGGACTCAGGTCTCCGGCGGCAAATCCAAAGCGCCTGCAAGATCCTTGAGGCAAAGGAGGGAGTTTTCCAGTTGCAGGCTAATGTGAACCCCGCGCGGGACCCGCGCGTGAAAACGCGCGCGCCCGATATTGCCGATGAGGGGCTTGCGCTTGAGGACGACGTAAACACCGGCGTCGTCTCTTTCAGTCGCCAGCTTCCAGCTCATTGAGGCGCGCAATCTCACACTGACATAAAGGTGATTATCCTCGGACCGTGACAGATTGACTTCAGCGTATTCCGCTTCCAGGTAGAAGCTGCTGGGCGCCCGAACCTCCCATTGGTAGTTGCGAGACACTATCGTCAGGTCGCGGATGGAAAGGAGAAGATCAAGCGCCCCCCGCAGCTTGTTCAGCTTCCGCATTAGAGTTCTTCCAAATGTTCTGCGACCCAGCATTGATATGCTCGGCGCAACTTTAAGCTGTTTTCCCCAACCGCGCCATCGCCTATCGGGCGGCCGTCGATCTCGACAATGGGGATAATGCCTCTGCTGCTGCTGGTGAGAAAGGCTTCATGCAACCTTGGCAAATCATCAATATGCGGCGCTTGTAGACGAAGCGGCAAGATCTCCTGGCAGAGCTCGAGAACGATGCGGCGTGAAATGCCCGCAAGTATGCCGCTGCCGGCTGTGTAGAGTTGTCCGTCAATGATCGCGAAAAAATTGCTGGTCGCCCCTTCCAACATGAATCCACTTTCGTCTAACAAGACAATCTCGTAGATTCCCGGCGCTATCGCGTCTTGCAGTTTTGCTCGGATGTGCATCCAGTCGCTGGTCTTGGCGGACGGCCCTTTCCGTTGCTCGACGCCGGAAGTGACGCATCGGACCCCCTGCCTGACAAGCGCCTCATCGGGAGGATCGTAAGGTTCAAGCGTAATCAATAGACTGTCCGGCCGCGATCTTGCTATGGAAATGCGAAATCGGACATCGCCGAAATCCGACGCCGATATCATCGCTCTCAGCGCGGCTTTTAATTGCCGACGATCGTAATCGAGTGGAATGCGCTGGTAGCGTGCGGAGGCTTCAAGACGATCCAGGTGCGCGTCAAAAAGCAGCGCTTTGGTACATTGCCAAGTATTGCCCACCGTATATACACCGTCGAAAGGTTCGAAAGCGACTGCCTCGGCAAGGCTGCTTGCTGAATATTCCACTTTTTCCAAGCCGCGAGGGCTGAGTCGGCGAACAATGGCAGGCATTTCAGGGGCGGGGGCTCAACGCTGCAACCAGGTCTCGCGATAAAGATTCCATTGGGACTCATCGAGGTATTCGTCGGAAAAGATTGCCACGCCGGTTAACCGGGACTTGTCGTCTTCCGCCAACCGAGACACGCCGAGTATAACACCATCCAGCGCGGCTGACATTGTTTCAACCGAAGGGTTGTGAGCCGCGCTCGGCCCGCCATAGTTGGGGATGCTGACCAGAATGCGCGTGTCGCCCCCGAGCAGATTGATGTAGGTTTCGACGTGGTACGCTACCCAATTGATGTAGTCCAGCGTGTCCTGCCGGTAGCTCTGGTACATGAGCAATACGACTTCATCGGCGGAAACCATAACCCGCTGCTTATAGTTGGACGACCACATCGTACCCGGCGCTATAGATGTCAGCGGGACTAGCCCCGGGTCGGTCGGCGTCAAGTCCGCGGGTACAGCTACAGCTATAGGTCTCTCGATGCCAATGGCGGACCGCACGCTGCGTATGAGTCGGATAAAATCATCGTTCTCGTCGTAGAGCGGTTTGACGTCGAGCAAGATGCCGTCGAAGCCCAGGTCTTCGACTAGCAAACGACTGAAATCCGCGACATTCTCGTGCAATGCCATGCTATCCAGGCGATATCCATCCACGGGGTCGAGATTCGCCCAGATCTCGATCCAGGCGTAAATCGCCGCTTCTTGATGCCGCTCTTTGAATCTCCCGACAAAGTTAGCGACATCCGCCCGCGACTCCATAAAGCTGCCCGTGCCTTGCGTGCCGCCGGTCCAACGCCCTTCAATATTCAAGGTGCTGGCATAGGCATAAAGTTTCCCGATCTGATTCTGTTTCAGCCGACCGGCAAACTCGCTGATTCTGGCGTCATCAATGCTGTCGCGCGTCCAGGATCTGTCGAGCCAGATGCCATTGTCATATGTGACAGTTTCTCCACCCTTTAATGCCCCCAAGCCGACTACGACGCCTGCGACAAGCAAGATACCGGCTGGAATACCAAAGAAAATCCGCCATTTTGAGTCCGCCGTCTTTGCTTCGCTCAGTCTTGGCGAAGTCGAAGCCGCCCGCCCTCGCCGACGCTTAGAACTTGTCGTCGGCTTTCGTCTGCTAAACAGTTTAATGATGAAGGCCACTAGCGCACTCTCTGTATTAATGAACCACCATCCGCGCGAGCGGAACGAGTCTGTTATTTTCTGTGGACGCGGCAGAGTTTTTCGCCGGTTACGCGCCGAACGGCTGCGGAGGAACTGCCCCTGGCTGTGTTTTTGAGCATGGACATGGACAAAACCGAAAGACCGCGCGCCTCTACGACTTTCAAGAGTATAGCACAGTTACAGTTGCGCACTAATAAGATTAGCTGGCAAGGGCGCATTTCAGATTATGGGCACATCAAGCTCAATCCTTCAAAAAGCGACAACTCTGTAGGGGCGAGCCGGTGGAGTCTGTTGAAGAACTGCCTAGACCCTCACCCCAAACCCCTGGTCCCCCCTCAGTCCCCCCGTTTTCGGGGGGCAGAATCATAAAGGGAGAGGGGCTTAAAGGGCTCAATACGGGTCACAAGACTCCCCTTCTCCCCTTGTGGGAGAAGGGGCCGGGGGATGAGGGGTGTATTTCAACAGAGTCTGATAGGTCGCCCCTACATGATCGTCATTTTATTCGTGATTTTTTGCTGTCAGAGTGGGTGGATAATGACGAAATTTGATACAGTGCTAATTCTGCCAAAAAATTGAAATACACTCGCCGGCAACTCGCGCGAGCGCCGCATGCAATTGCTGCTGGACTGGAGGTTTTCAAGACTAACGACCAAAAGCGCCCCAAGTGCTAGGGAATGCCCAGAGCTGGTTGCAGCATCTTCACAAAAGGGGGCGCCAATACAATTAGCCCAATTGCGATAGAAGTTAGCACGGCTAGCAATACTGAAGCCGCGGCCACGTCCTTGGCAACCCTCGCCATCGGATGAAAGTCGGAAACAGCCAGATTCACCGCCGCCTCAACCGCCGCATTGAAAAACTCGGCCAGCCATACCATACTCGTCGCGAGAATGAGCAGGGCCCATTCCTTCGGACCGACTTCCAGCCATATCGCCAGCAGCAGGACAAGGAACGTCGCCAGCAATTGAATCCTGGTATTCTTTTGATAGCGAAACATGTAGCGACATCCCGCAATTGCGTACATGAGGCTGCGCCGGCGGTTGGCGCTTACAATCGGGCTGTGCGCGGCAGGATCGAGTCTTGTGCTATCCGAATGATCGTCGGCAATGCCTTCGCCCATCATTCGCCTCCATACTTGTCCACGATGGCGGGGTCTATCCCGATTGACGCCAAGGCCGTAGCTTGTTCCTTCCACATCGCTTGTTTGGCTGTCTCGGTATCGTGATTATGACCCAGCAAGTGCAGGAGGCCATGTATAGCCAGCATGCGGATCGTGTTCTCAACGTTCAGATTGCGTCGTTTCGCGGCGCGCCTGGCATAGGGATAGGCAATAAGGATGTCTCCAAGGTAGGCGCCGTTGCTGTTCTTATCGACGGGCGTTGGACCGGCGGGAAAGGACAAGACATCGGTCTCGCTGGCCACTTGGCGATACTCCAGATTCAAGCGTCGGACGGCGGCGTCGTCAGTTACAACGAGGGTCACTTGCGAACGCGAATCCGCCCGCAGCTGTTTCAAGACAGTCTCGGCCGCTTGTCGAAGGCGAGACTCGTTCACCGGATACTCATGCTGGATTTGGATATAGACGGCGAAGCTCACGTGCTTTCATTCGCTTCGTCAGAAGCGCTCGCGTGCTGCATTTCGTGATTCGTTTTTGTACCGTTTCGTTTGGGAAGAGGCGGCACATCATCAAGGGGTTCATCGTCGTCCATGATGCTTGGCAAGTGGGCGTCTTCCAGGTCCGGCGCCGGAGATCTTGCCATCGGGGGCAATTCCGGCGAATGCTTAACGCCGGCTTTGCTTTCGAAGTGAGCCTTGGCAACTTGTCGCTTGCCAGTTGCGGGAACAGGCTGGGATTCTGGAACAACTTCCGGGATCGGGGCAGTCGCGTCGCTGGCCGAGGCGACGCTTGAAGCGGCTGATGGCTCGTCGCGCGCGCTGCCCGGGGTCACGGACTTGACGGCTCGGGCATAGTCAATCCTGGTGTGGAACAATCCCTTAAAGACATCGATAAAGGTCTCTTCGATCTTGCGCAGATCATTCAGCGTCAGGTTGGAGGCGTCCAACTGCCCGGCGTTTCGTTTGCTGTCTACGATTCGGTGAACGAGCTCGGTTATCTCCCGGTTGCTTTCCGGATGGACAGCCCGAATCGCCGATTCACAACTGTCCGCCAGCATCAGGATAGCGGTTTCGCGGCTCTGTGGTATGGGACCGGGGTAGGAGAAGTCCGCAGGATCTACTTCGTCAGCATCTTTTGCCGCCTCCAGCGCGCGCTGATAAAAGACGAATACTTCTGTCGTGCCGTGATGTTCGCGAATGAAATCGCGAATGCGGTTGGGGAGGTTGTAATTCTTTGCAATATGGTCGCCTTCAATGACGTGGTCAACGATGATGTCCGCGCTGCGGTAGGGGTCGTTCAGCCCGTCGTGAGGGTTACTCATCTGCTGCTGATTCTCTGTGAAAAAATAAGGATTGCCCATTTTGCCGACGTCGTGATAGAGCGCCGCGACGTGCGTCAACTGCGTGTCGGCGCCGATAGCCTCTGAGGCTTGTTCCGCCAGGTTGGCGACTTGCAAAGAATGCTGGTAAGTGCCCGGCGCCTCGCGCAGCAGGCGCTGCAAAAGTGGTTTGCTGGGTTGGCTCAAATCCATGAGCTTGAAGGGAGTAGGCAGGTTAAACAGCACCGTCAAGATGTACATGGCGGCGAAGGATGTTGTCGGAACGATGAGCAACCCGTTGAAAAAGCCCTGTATCAGGTTTGAAGGGACCAAGGCGTCGAAACCAATCAAAAGCGCAAAGATCGCGATGACGGCGACATTGCTGATGCCGACGACCAAGCCCGACAGAAAATAGTTGTTCAGACGCGCGGCATTACGAAGGGTCAAGATAGCGCTGATGTTTGCCGCCGCCACCAGACTCGCGTTTTCCAGTGAGGGACTGCGGCCCAGTATTCCGGCAAGAAACGCGAATCCGATAGTGGCGACTATGGCGAGATTGGGGCGGCTCAATGCCACGTAAAGGATGCCCAGTGTGGCGGCGGGCATCAGGTATATGTTTGATGTGCCGAAGGATCGTACAGCAACCAGGGCGATCAAGAAGAGCGCCGCTTGCAGCAGCAAGCTACCGGTATCCGAGAGCAGCAAGTGTAATTCAAAGCGACTGATGTACAGGCCGATCATCAGCGTAACCATAGCGCTTGCCAACACGGCGCGCAGAATCCGGGAGCCTCGGTTGCTCGTTTGCGCCAGAAGCCCCAACTCTTGCAAGGCCTCGAAAGATAGATTGTCGATGCGCTGATTTGCCGGCGCGACAATCTGACCGGCTATGAAATGGCGCTGTTGCGGCTCAACGTTGTCGACCGCCGACTCACGGTCAAGCGCCGTTTGCTCGGGATTCTCGAAGGTATTGGCGCGGATGACGTCGCCTGTGATCATGGTTACGATATGGCTTTCCTGCGGGGATAAACGCAAGCTGACCTGGGTCGGCAATTGATCGCGTTCGTGCTGCAAATCAGAATTGCGAATGGGATCGCGCATGACGCGTTCCAATACCGATATGATCTCGTTGCGGACCAATGTCCAGCGTTCCTCCGGCAATTGAAGCATCGCGACAATTGTCTCGCGGTCCCCATCAAGAATGAGAGAGGTAATTTCGTTGACGTCGGCGACTTGCTGCTCTAGCGAGGCGAATGAATCAGCGCGAACGTTGTCGATAAACTGCAGGATATTTTCGGTCAAGACCCGCTGTTGACGGGCCACATTTGGATCAGGCGAGTGGTATACCGTGGGGACTTGTTCAAGGACATTCTGTCTTTCTTGCTCGGTCAGTATTTCACTGACGAACAAGCCCTCTTCTCTGGCGATGATGTCTTCCGCCGGCACCGAACCAACAACAAGATTGGCTGTGCTGCTTGCGCCCAGGAAGATGTCATCAAAAGCCACAATGGCCGTGCAGCAGCCGATAAACACGAGCGCGAACAGCAGCAGCAGCAAGGAACGAAGCGCCAACTGCGTACGATCCGGCGCCAGACTGAACCGTTCTTCCAGAATATCCGTAAGGCGGAGGACCATCGCTTCAACTCAAGATCTCTTTTACCAGGGAGTTGACCTGTTTGCCGTCGGCCCGACCGCGAACCTGTGGCATGACAGCCCGCATGATCTCACCCATATCGCGCATGGAGCTGGCGCCGGTCTCGTCAATTGCCCTCCGAACAATCTGCCGGAGTTCGTCCTCAGTGAGTCGGCTTGGTAGAAAGCTCTCAATCATCTCCAGGTCGAATCTCGCGCTGGCTGCTTCCTCAGCGCGTCCCGCCGCTTCCAATTCGGCAATGCTTTCGCGATGTTGCTTGGCTTCCTTTTGCAAGACAGCTTGCACGCCCTCATCGTCGAGTGAGGTTCTCGTATCTATTTCGACCTGCTTTATCGCACTGTTGAGCAGACGAATCGCATTGCGGACTTTGCTGTCCTTGGCCTTCATCGCCTCTTTCAGCGCGGATTGCAATTGAGCTTTCAGATTGCTCATGTTTCAGTCTTCACGTTCTCGAACATCGCATTCGGAACGAGCCCGTAAGCGATTCGCATTTCAAGCCGCCATGTTCCGGCATTGGGCTCTTGCCTATGAACAGACGCGCCGCAGTGCTGGTGACCGCAAGCTATAAGCGTACTGTACCATGAATCACACCGTCCGTGAAATCTCCTAGATCTGTGGCGCAGATGCGGTTGCTTAAATTCCTCGGATGTACAGCCTTGACCCGCATGTAATTGTCCGTATAGCCGCTATGAAGGAAGCCTTCCGGCGTAGCGGCAGTGATTTGCTCCCACAGCACATTCTGCTGCGTGCCCGCCAGCTTCGCCGCAAAGTTTTCTTCCATAGCATCGGATATGGCCAGCAGTTCAGCGCTTCGTCCTTTCTTGACCTGGCCGCTCACATGGTTTTTCATGCGGCTGGCCGGCGTTCCGGAACGGCTGCTGTAGCGAAAAACGTGAAGCCCGTCGAAACTCATTTCCTCGATGAAGGCGCGGGAGGTCGCGAATTCCCCCTCGCTTTCGCCGGGGAAGCCTACGATTACGTCTGTTGTTACGCGCAGTCCGGGAATCGCCTTTCGCGCGGCATGCATCAGCGCGCGAAAGGCCTCTTGATTGGTGTTGCGCCGCATGCGCTTCAAGGTGGCGTCGCAGCCGCTCTGCAAGGGCAGGTGCAGGTGACGGCAGAGACGGGGATCCTGCCACAGCTCGAAGAAACCCGGCTCAAGATCCCAGGGCTCCAGCGACGACAGTCGCAGGCGAGGCATGTCGCTATGCCGCAACAGAGCCCGGACCAACTGCGCAAGTCCGTCAAGATGGCCTTGGTCATGACCATAGCTGCCGAGGTGTACCCCGGTCAGCACCGCTTCTTGATATCCAAGTTGGCGCAGCGTGTTCACTTCCCGCAGCACCTCGTCGATCTCGCGGCTGCGCCCGGGGCCGCGGGCAATTGTCGTGACGCAAAACGTGCATTCGTTGTCACAACCGTCTTGCGCTTTCACGAATGCCCGGGTACGGCCGGGGCTTCCGGCGGGGGGCTTCCGCTCGATCGGCTCGCTGTCGAAGACCTTGATCTCTTCGCCAGTGACGACGGACACCAGGTCGTCTTTGTCGGCATTACTTATTACGCGAGCAACGCCGGGAAGCGTATGAAGCTCCTTCGGCGCGATTTGAGCGTAGCATCCGGTAACCGTGGTCTCCGCTCCCGGATTGGATCGATGGAACTCGCGGACCAGTTTGCGGCTGGTTTTGCCCGCCTCCTGTGTTACGGCGCAGGTGTTCAAGATAAAATGATCGGCATCTTCCGGGCGGTCGACAACCTTGTGGCCCAGGCCCTGAAACTGACGAGCCATGGAGTCGATTTCGCTCTGATTGAGTCGACAGCCCACCATTCGCAGGTGCACTTTCATAATTTGGCATCCCCTCCACCGGCAACGCTCGGGCTGAAAACGGTAACATTGTCGAAATCAACGACTACGCCGCCGCCGCCTGTCTGTGTCGCTTGCGCGATCAATCCCAGTTGCCCTTGCAAGGGCTCCGGCGCTTGAAACCTTTCTAGCATGCGTCCGCCGATACATTCGCCGTTTGTGAAGGTGCTGCTTGCCCCGGGCTCATCCGGAATACAAAGCAGCGCTTGTACGCCGTTGACAAAGAACTTTAGTTCCGTTCCCTGGGCGATGACGCGGATCTTGTTCTGCGCGCCCAAGTCCTGGTAAATGCTTGCAGAAGGGATCCATGCGCTTAAGACTTCTCGAGCGCCGTCGACGATCCGTTCAAGCCTATAATAGCCGTCGCTGCTAATGAGAAAAGCATAGTAGTGAGGGCCTGCCGCCGGGTCAAGGACTTTTCGCAGGGCAGCGCTCAGCAGCGCAGACCATTGACCAAGGCCGCAGAAAATCACGGCTGGCAGATCGCAGGCCTCTTCTGATGGGCTTTGCATGGCGAAAACGATGCCAAAGGCGTTATCGATCGGGCCGGCTACTGCGCTGACGGCAACGCTGATGTCAAATTCAATGAAGTGATGATGCGCAACTGACCAACTCGCGGTTTGCGCGCTGGAAAGCGCCAGTCGCAATCGACCGTCTTCGATCGACGCGCTCTGCTGACCATCGTAGAGATCCCACTCGTCAAGATAGCCGTCGAAGGTCGCAACATAGAGCAAGTCGCCCGGGGCGCCGACGATCGGGTCCCCGGCTCGATCAAAATGGGCGTAGAGAAGGTTGCCCGCGACCAGCGCCAGCAACAATGCGATGATAGCTGAACTGGGTCGTATCAAGCCATGAAGCCTTCGCAGACGGCTAGTGGATTCCGTCACAAGCACATTACTCATCGTTTGCCCGCCGCGCGATTGTATCACAATCAGTTGTTGGCGTAAACGAAATACCCCAGGAACCGGGGACGGCCACCGGCTTGTGACGGCGACTGAAAGGCGTCCGATTCGCGCTCTTGAAAGAAAGCTCTCCGATGCCATTATGGGGAAACAAATTGCAACGGGTATAATGTTGCGACGATCAATCCCATATAGCTGTATACAAAGGCTGCAATAGTGTTGGATGCGCTAAAGCTTTTGGCCACGATTGAATTGTCGCACGCCGGTGATTGCGCCTTGTTGGGTGTAGACCAGGAAGGCTGCGTCTACGTTGAAGAACTTTATGGCGAGCAGGACTGGCTGGCGCGACATAAAATTTCGCCCAGCCAAGGCTTGGTTGAGTCAGTCGATGAACAATGCGGGACTGTCTCGCTGCCCGCGCCCTTGCCATTGCCGGAGCTACACGCTAGTCCGTCAAAAATGAAGGTCTTCGATCATTTGAATTTTTCCGGAGCGCGCTGGCGCGGGCGCATAGTCGACGAGCGGATTCAGGATCTGTTGCGCGGTTTGAGCATCGCCGAAAAGATAGCCCTGGTCGACTATTTGGACTGGGACATTGACCCGCTGCGCTTGCTGGGCATTGCCGAAAGCACTGTGCTGTCCTGCTGCGCATATGGTGACGGCGAGTTTTTGGCGTGCCGGCGTATTCGCGTCGCCTTTCGTCTCCCGGAGGCGGGGAGAGACGATCACAGTCTTGATTGCGACTACGACTCCATAGAGGTACATCTCTTGCACCGATTGCCGGCAGATGCGCTTGAACTGCCGGACTTGCGGGCGTGTTTGACAGATCTTGATCTATGCCGTCCGCTTGATTGTATGAGAGTTGACGGGAAGATCTACCTTGCCGATGGCGGGGAAGGCGCAATAAAGAGCGCCCTGCACGTATTTGAAATCGGGACATCTGGCGATGAGGCACAGCATGAAATTGAGACGGCGGAGGCGCTCGACTCGGATTGAGGGAAGCTTGTAGCGATTACGTCGACCGCATTTTCTCAGGCGAAAAGGCATATCTGAGCAGCCGCCGTAAGTTTCCTTGACAAGCGCGCGTGATGGCGCTAGAGTAACAACCGTAAGAACTGACGAAACGACGCAAACGATGGATTTGAAGATTTCGACCGGAACCACTACTGCTATGTCCATGACTATGATGCCCATCAGGGCGCATGGTGGAGGTTTCGGCTTGCTGTAAGCGATCCAAAGAAAGCGACAGACAGGCGTGTGGACAACCTCCACACGCCTTTTTTGTTGCTCCGGGGATGGAGAGGGGATGAAGATGAGCAGGTTGACCATGAAATTCGGCGGCACATCGGTAGGGTCTTCGGCGGCAATACGCCAGGTTGTTGATATCGTTAGGGACGGCCTGGCAAGCGGCGACGAATTGGCTGTCATCGTCTCGGCGATGTCCGGCGTCACCGATCAATTGCTGGATTCCGCGCGCGCTGCCGCGGCCGGGGATCAAAATCGATACACCTGCATCAACGCCGACATTCGCGGGAAGCATTTTGCGGTGATCGCGGAATTGATCCCAAGTGAGTCGGGGCGCTTGGCTGTCGCGCAAGAGCTTGACCAACTGCTCAAGGCGCATCTGGAATTATGCCAGGCGATTCGTATTCTGGGCGAGGCGACTCCCAGAATATGCGACTCTATCGTTTCATTTGGGGAACGACTGAGCAGCCGCCTTATCACTGCCGTCATGGTATCCGGGGGGCTGCCGGTTAAGCGGTTTGATTCCAGCCGATTTGTCATCACAGACAGCAACTTCCAGGATGCGGATCCGCTCTGGGATGAAACCGAATCGCGCATCAGCGAAGGGCTTTTGCCCGAATTGCAGGACGGCGTCACGCCCGTCATCACCGGGTTTATTGGCGCTACGCCGGACGGCACGCTCACCACCTTGGGACGTGGCGGCAGTGATTTCTGCGCAGCTATCATTGCAGCCTGTCTGGAGAGTGATGAGCTAATCATCTGGACAGATGTGGACGGCGTGATGACGACCGACCCGCGTTTGGACAGCCGCGCGCGCGTATTGCCTTATGTCTCGTACCAGGAAATCGGAGAACTGGCCTTTTATGGCGCGAAGGTTTTGCATCCCAAGACCGTACAACCCATCGTCAGCCGCAACATTCCCTTACGCGTGCGTAATACCTTTAACGCCGCGCATGCCGGGACATTGATCGGCGAACGCAGCCAGGCCAGCGAAACTGTCATCAAGGCCATAACCAATATCAATGATGTCAGCATGCTCACCGTCAGCGGCAAAGGCATGCTAGGTGTACCGGGCATCGCCGGGCGGACATTCCTGGCCACGGCGAGAGCCGGCGCCAACATTCTGATGATCTCGCAATCGTCGTCAGAACAGAGCTTTTGCTTCACTGTCATTGACCCGGTAGCGGGCGATGTCAAGGCAGCGGTTGAGCAGGAACTCCAGCGCGAAATCCAGCATAACAATATCGATAGCGTCGATATCTTGAGCGATATCGTCATTATAACGGTAGTTGGATCGGGCATGAGAGGCACGCCGGGCGTCGCCGGTCGTGTCTTTTCGCTTTTGGGTGAACACAGGATCAACGTCTTGGCGATTGCGCAAGGTTCCTCCGAATGCAGTATTTCCTTTATCATCAACGAGTCCGACTTGGAACATGCCGTTACCCAGTTGCATTCACTGGCTTTGGAAACAGCCGAAAACGACCGTATCAATGGCAAGGGAAGCCCATATTAAGCCGGCGGAGTAAGGCGAATCGACTAGGCGGCAATGAGCGATTCTAAGATCGCCTGCCAATGTGTGAAGAGAATCAAATGGCCGGCGCGCCCTTCCAGGCGCAATCGGGAATCAGGAATCATCGACGCCATTCGCTGCCCAACGATTGGCGAGGAAAATCTGTCCGACTCGCCCCACCAGATGTCCACTTGGATCCGGATTGACTGCAAATGAAAACTCCAGGCCTTTACCAGGCTGATCATCTCATCGGCGATAGCTTCGCTGCCGTTGCTGCGGATCTCTTCCCACATCTTGCGGCGCAGGTTGAAAAAGTCCAGATTGCCAAAGACCTCCTGGTCGACTCTGGGCAGCGAAGCGGCCAACTCGCGCAAGTATTGAGCGGAATCGCGTTGTGAATCAAGCAGAAAAAAGCCGCGCAGCAACCAGCGGAAGAAGGGCTCCATGCCGCCGGCCAACTGGAGCATTTTGGCATAATAAGGATGAATTGCTTGGAAACCCAAAGGATTATCCATCGGTGGCAGGCTGCTCACGACAGCGCAACTTCGAACGATTTCGGGAAAGCGATAGGCGCAAGCCAAGGCATAGGGACCGCCGGCCGAATAACCGAGCACCGAGAATCGTTCCAATTGCAGCGCCTTGGAAAGCAGCATGACATCGTCGACGACGTCCATCATGCCGCGGCCGGGTTTACGCGTTGACATGCCGTAGCCGGGACGGTCTACGCCGATCAAGCGAATGCCAAGCTTCGTGAGGATCGAATCGTCCGGGTGGCGCAGGCTTCGGTTGCCCCAGAGATCGTGAAACAAAACGACTGGCCTGCCTGACGGATCGCCAAATTCGGCGAATCCCAGGCGGCGGCCGTCCTTGAGTTGTGCTTGTCGCGCCGTCGCGACTTGTGCCAACTTTGGCATGGGTTACCAACCTTGCGTGAGTAAAAAAATGTCTGCGGGACTTGCGACGCGACGTATTCTAGCAGTCTTCCACTAGCTATCCCACTCGATTCTCGTCGACCCCCGCGAGCCCTTGTTCAACGTTTGTAAACCGCGAGAATCACCGGAACCGCGTCGAAGGACGGTTGAAAGTAGTCGATGCTCGCTACTGCCATTAAAGTCGAAGCGCCGCCATCCAGGTTGAATGCAGTTTCGATTTCCAGGTCGCTTTCCGCAAGGAACGCGCTCAGATCGCCCAGCGTCGGTCCCAGCAGGGGCGCGGAAATGATCAGAATGTTCCCAGCCGCGTCTTCGGCGATGGCTGTGCGCCGCGCGCGCTCTTGCTTTGCTCCACCAAAATAAGCTTGTTCGCCATTCTGCACAAGCAGTGGGAAACCCTGAACGGCTTGTTCCGCGGATTCCAGATTGCGCTGCGACATGCTGGCATTTGCGCGGACCGCTGGCCGACCATTGTTGACGATAAAGCTCCCGCCGCGCTCGAGATATGGAGAGCCCTGCCCCTCGCCATCACTGATAACGAGCCCCAGGGCCCTGTATGAGGGGTCGAAGAAATTGGCGTTTACGATTGCGGCGGCCTCGGGCTCGCGCGCGCGCCATTGAGCCAGGCTGTACGGCTTGGCGGGACTGTATCTGGCGCGGAAGAAATAGCGCTCAGGGTCAATGCGCAATAGCTTTAACTGACTCAGTTGGTCCTTATCTTGAGCGATTTCGCGCCATTCCAAGCCCGGAGCGATAACGGTCCATCCGGACCTTGGTACAGCCGTGCCTGGCGCTTCGGCTATCGCGCCCGGCAGCGCTCTCAGTTGCATGTTGCAGGCCGATAGCGTCAGCAGCAGCGTCAATAGCGAATATCTGTTTACGTGAACTGCGTCGCGCAAGCGACGAGTAGGCTTGCTATTTTGCCTGAGCTCGACAGACCTTTTCGCTGCCGCCGAGCGGCTCCAGCAGACCGACTGTGCATTGCCCGCCATGCGCCGACCATTTCGATTCGCGAAACTTGATTATGCCAATTGATCGGCGATGCCGCAGATGCGCTCGACTGCCTCTTTGAGCAGGTTCAGATCTTCCGCGAAAGAGAAACGAATATGAGCATCCTTGCTGATCCCGAAGGCGCTGCCGGGCACGCCTACCACGACGGCTTTATCGAGGATCACGGACGCTACTTCCTCGCTGCTTTTGCTGGTGTTGTCAACTTTGGGGAAGGCATAAAAGGCCCCTTCAATGTCCGGGCAAGACATGTTTTCGATATTATTGAAGGAATTCACCATGAAGTCACGGCGTTCCTGATAAGATTGCCGCATCATCTCGACGCATTCCTGGGGGCCGTTCAGCGCGGCTACAGCCGCGTGCTGTGTGAAGGTAGCCGCCGAAGTCGCAGTCTGGGAATTGAACTTGCCTGCGGCGCCGATAAGCGCGCTTGGACCCGCCAGCCAGCCCAATCGCCATCCGGTCATCGCATAGGCTTTTGACATGCCGTTGACAATTACCACGCGATCGCTGATATCGGGAAGGGAGGCCAGCGAAACAGCCGGGCGGCCGTCGAAATTGAGCTTTTCGTAAATTTCATCCGAAATGACGTAGAGATCGGCTTCCGTCGCCAGCGTAGCGATGTCCTCAATCTCATCCGACGACAGCATGTGCCCGGTTGGATTGCAGGGGGAGTTGATGATGATCGCTTTGGTTTTGGGCGTGACGAACTCGCGCAAGTCCTCCAGGCGCAGACGATAGCCATCGTCGCTGCTCGTCGGCACTGTCACCGGCAGTCCCCCGACCATGGTGACGATCGACGGATAGCTGACCCAGTAGGGCGCTGGGATCAAGACCTCGTCGCCTGGATCCAACATGGCTTTTAATGCCAGAAACAGCGCCAGCTTGCCGCCCGGCGTGACGATGATGTCGCTCATGGGATCGACGCTAACTTTGTTGTCGCGCTCCATTTTCGCGGCTATCGCCTCCAGGAGCGGTGCTATGCCTTTCGAGGGCGCAGCGTAGCGTGTTTCGCCATCGCGTATCGCTTTCATGCCCGCTTCGACGATATGAGCCGGCGTATCGAAATCCGGTTCGCCGCCGGCCAAACCGATGACGGAGTGGCCCTCGGCCGCCAACTGCTTGGCTTTATCATTCATGGCGATCGTGGGAGATTTGGCGATACGTCCTGCAAGCTTGGTAATGCTCGGCATATCTTATCCTCTTCGCGTTTCGCTTGTCTTTGCAAACCGCCCTGCAGTGTATCGGTTTTGCAATCCCGATAAAAGGGTGGGCAAGCGCCATTATATCCGATTCTTCTTAAGCGCCGAGGTCAGCGAGAGGCGCGCAGACACTGACCGCCAGCGCCCAGATTCCAAGCGCTTGCCCGCCGACAAGCCACAAAGCGCGTATTGCATCATCATTCGCGCATCCCTATAATGCCAGCGACAATCACGGTTGTCACATCCGAAACAGGTATACCGTAGAAAGGGTGCTTAATGTCTAGAAAGTCTGTCTTCATAGCTCTGCTGCTTGTATTGTCGCTCTTCGCGGCGGCGATGCCGGCGGCATTTGCCCAGGACAACGTGGATGTCTATGGACGAGAATTGCCGGCGGACGCCGCGCCATACGACATGCAAGTCTATCGCAACCTGTGCGACTCGGCGCGCCAGGAAACCTCGTTGTCGTCTATTGTCACGGTTTATTCGCGCATTTGCAGCACGGGCGCCTTCGACAAATTCTCTGATTCATTGGTTGTACTCAATAACAATATGGAGATCATCCCCTCGGCGGCCACAAGCTGGTCGGTTTCCGAGGATGGTCTAACCTGGACCTTCAACTTGCGAGGGGACCAAATGTGGAGCGACGGTACCCCCGTCACCGCGCATGATTGGGTGGAAAGCTGGCGCTACATGGCGGATCCCGAACACGCTTATGACTTTGTTTGGCTATGGCTGGGCATCATTGACGGCTGGGACGAAGCCGTCGCCGACGAGATTGACCCCGACGAAATCGGTCTGGAAGCTGTCGATGACAATACGCTCGCGGTAACCACGCAAGTGCCGTTCCCGCCCTTGCCGGCGACCTTCTTCTTCTGGCCGCCGATGCAAGCCAAGGCGCTGACGGAAATCGGTCCCGAGTACATTCTGGATCCAGAGACGCACGTATCCGCCGGTCCCTTCATCCTGCGCGAATTTGTACCTGGCAGCCACGCCGTCTTGGAAGCGAATCCGGATTATGTCGGTCCGCGCATGCCCTGGCTGCGCCGCATGGAGTTCGTCTATGGCGATATGCTGAACAGCAGCTTCCTGGCTTTCCAAGACCACGAAATTGACCAGGTCGGCCAGCCCCTGCTCAGCCCGGCCGACTTCGATGTTATCTTCGCCGATGAGGTCATGTCGCAGAATTACCGCCAGCACGCCGGTGACTTCCGCACCGACTATCTCTTGATGGACACCTTCACCGAGCCCTTTGACGATCTCAACGTAAGGCTGGCTTTCGCCAAGGCTCTGGATCGTGAATCGATCGTGGAGAACGTCATCGGCACGACCGTCGGCATACCGGCTTATTCCTTCCTGGCGCCCGGCTTCCCGGCATCGAATAGCGCCGGCTTGCAGGACATCCAGGACTACGACTGTGAAGCGGCGCAAGCTCTGCTGGCGGAGGCCGGTTACGCTGGCGGCGAAGGCTTCCCGGCCACGGAGTTGGCGCTGCGCGGCGAGCCCTCTTTCATCCAGGACTGGTTCATCGCCGCGGCCGCGTCCATCAGCCAATGCCTCGATGTCGAAATCACCGTCAACAATCTGGAATTCCAGGATTACATGACGCGCTTGCTGGAACGCCCGACCACGCTGCAATTCGGCGGCGTCTCTTATGGCATGGACTACTTGGATCCGGCCAATATGATGGGTGTCTGGGTCTCCACAGGTCGTCACTCCTGGCGCAACGAGGCCTTCGATAACCTGGTTCGCGAGGCCAATTCCTTCACGGGCGACCCGGCCGAGCGTATCGCCATGTACCAGGAAGCCGAACGCATGATGGTGGAAGACGTCGGCGGTATCTTCCTGGTACACCGGATTCAAGGCGATCTATGGCAGCCTTACATGAATGCCACCGGCAACTGCTGGGAGCCGGATCGACAGGGCTTGGCTACGACCCACTGGGGCAACGAGCATTGCTGGGGCGAGTATTACATCAGCGAAGATGTCATGAACTACGATACGCACCGCAATGACTAAGCGCTGATCGCTACGCTAGTGGATAAACCTGAGGGCGGGTCAAGTGCCCGCCCTTCGTTTTCCCCGCTCGGATAGCCCCAATCCCGCGATCTAGCGCAGCATTCTCATTGAACTAGGGCGAGTCCGCTTCATGATCGGTTACATCTTGCGTCGGCTCTTATCGCTGGCTTTCGTCCTTTTTGTCGTTTCAGCGATCGTCTTTGTTTTGATGAATCTCGTTCCCGGCGGCCCATTCACCCTGGCGGATCGCGGTTACTCCGGCGCGGCCTTGGAAAACCTGGAACGCAAATATGGCCTCGACAAGCCGGTACCTGTTCGATACCTCAACTATCTGACCAGCGCCCTGCAACTGGATTTTGGCAATTCATTCTCCGTCGCCGGCAATCCACCCGTGACCGAGCTTATCGCGCGTATTTGGCCCGTCACCTTTCAACTGGGGCTTTACACGATCCTTCTGTCTTTTGGCTTGGGCATATTCCTCGGCATCGTGGCTGCCTATTATCACAACGGCATAATTGACAATCTGGTGACATTTATCGCTACAGCGGGCATCGCAGTGCCAAATTTCATTATCGCCACCTGGTTCCTGCTGATCTTCGGATTCCAAAATGGCTGGGGCGCCGAGAGCAAGTGGATCGTCGGTCCGCTCACCGCCGACGGCGCGGCCATTCTCTCTTGGGACTATATTCTGCCGGTCCTGACATACGCGCTCGCGCCGCTGGCGCTGGTTTCCCGCTATACCCGCTCCAGCTTCACGGATGTGCTCAAGGCCGACTTTATCCGCACAGCCCGCTCGAAGGGTTTGTCGGAGCGCATGATCTTGCTGCGCCATATCCTTCGCAATGCGCTCATCCCCATGATCACGGTGCTCTTGCCGCAAATACCCAACCTTTTGACCGGCTCGCTTTTCATTGAGGTAGTTTATGGTGTTCCGGGCTTGGGAAAGTTTTTTGTGACGAGCATCTTCAATCGCGATTATCCTATGATTATGGGACTTGTTCTGTTGATCGCCTTGCTCTGGGGACTCACTTATCTTGTCACGGATGTCTTGTACACGGTGATAGATCCTCGCATCCGGCTGGGCGAGCGACAGGGAGCTTAGGAACGATGCGCCGGCAGCGACAAGCCGCTTCCTCTCGTCTGGGGCTTGACTTGGAAGAACGGGTGGAGCAGCGCTCGCTCTTTCGTGACGCCTTTCGCCGTTTTCTTCAGAACAGACTGGCGATGATGGGTCTGGTTCTGCTCATCCTTTTGTTGTTGGCGGCATTGCTGGCGGATATCATCGCGCCCTACGGGCTGAACCAAGTTGACTTTTCGATAGTACGGCTCGGGCCCTTTCAAGACCCCAATCATATTCTCGGAGGAGACGGTGTCGGGCGCGACTTTATGACGCGGCTTATTTACGGCGCGCGGACGTCGTTATTTGTGGGTCTATTGGCGCCGCTCATCTCTTTTGGATTTGCCGTGCCGCTGGGCGCAATCGCCGGGTACCGTGGCGGTCACTGGGATTTCGCTATCCTGCGCGTGATCGAGATCGCAACGGCGGTGCCCCCCTTGCTCTTTGCCATGTTCTTAATCAGCATTACCGGCGCCGGACTGGGCAATGTGATCTTCGTGCTCGCGATTACTTCCTGGATCGAACCCGCGCGCATAGCACGGGCGCAGTTCCTCAAGTATCGCGAGAGCGAATTTGTCTTGGCGGCGCGGGCTGTGGGCGCGTCGGAGCTACAGATCATCGCCCGGCATATCTTGCGAAACTCGTTGACGCCGCTCTTGGTTTCCTTCACATTTGCGGTACCGCTGGCGATATTCGCCGAAGCCGGGTTGAGCTTTTTGGGTATTGGCATTACGGAACCGACTGCAAGTTGGGGTAAAATGGTTGGCGGAAGCGTGAAGTCGTCCACAGTTGTTGTCGACTATCACTTGGCCCTTTTCCCGACCCTGCTGGTGGCCTTGACGATGTTGAGCTTTTCCTTCGTGGGGGACGGCTTGCAGGAAGCCTTGGACCCATCTCGTGGCGACTAGACGGAGGTTCGAATGACCGCGCTGTCTCGTTTTTGCCTGCTCTGGTGGCTGACGATAATTTTGATCACGTCGGTCGCCTGTGGCGGTGGCGGCGTCCAACCTACAGCGACGCCCAGGGACGCGCCGCCGACCCAAACGCCTTTCCCAACCTTCGCCTTTGTAGAGCCTACCAAGGCGCCTGTGTTTGAACAAACCAGCGACGGATCTGGCAGGTCGGGCGCATCGGCTGATGACGCTGCTGAAGATGCAATCACATTGGATCCGAAAAAGGTCGAACGAGGCCTGGGGCGTTACGAGGCGCTGGCATGCGGGTCTTGTCATGGCGCCCAAGGTGAAGGGACTGACAAGGCGGGCGGCCTGCAGGACTTCGCCATGTCGGAAGACGACTTTATTACTTTCGTGCGCACTGGCGGCGAATTGGGAACCGACCATCAGTACTCCACCGACCGTTTGAGCAATAGCGGTTCGCGCAATCTCTATCAATACCTGGTCTCCTTGGCGGGGACCAGCTAAAGCCCGCGGATTCATAGGCAATGACCTTTTCCGATTTGTCGGCCCTGCGCGGCGAGCCGAGTTATGTTTGGCGCGCCGGCCAGGAACGCCGCCTGAAGATGATCGCTGCCTGGGCGCCGCTAGAAGGGGCAAGGGTACTGGTTGCCGGCTGTGGCGTCGGCATGTATGCCCGCCAGATCAAGCGCCGATATACCGCTGCGGTTGATGCCTTTGATATTGAGTACGAGCGGGTACGCGAAACCGGGCAAGAGATCCCGCATTCAGTTGTCGCTGCCGGGGAAAACATCCCTTTTCGCGACAATGTCTATGATGTCGTGCTTTCTCACGAAGTCATCGAACACGTTAATGACGACAGACGTTCGGCCCAGGAGTTGATTCGGGTCCTCAGGCCGGGCGGCCGAATTGTCATGTTTTGTCCCAATCGCTGGTACCCCTGCGAAACACATGGCCATTATTGGCGGGGAGACTATCATTTCGGGAATACGCCGCTGATCAATTATTTGCCGGACCGCTGGCGCAACCGGCTTGCGCCCCACGTGCGCGCCTACTCAGCCGGCGGCATTCGGACTCTCTTCGAAGGTTCTCCGGTTGAGCTGCTGCATCATTCTCGCGTCTATGGCGGATACGACAATATCATCGCGCGCTTGGGGGCGCCGGCCCGGATCATGCGCGACTTGCTTCACAGATGCGAAGGAACACCCTTGGATACCTGGGCATTATCGCATTTCTTGGTCATCCAAAAGCTCTGATTAGTCCCGTTTGCTAAAAGGCAAGAGTCTGCGCAACCAGCGGCGGATGATATTGCCGCGCGTTCGATTCCAGGCTCTCTCCGCGCGGGCGGCGAAGCGCTTGTTGTCTCCCGTGCCTTGGCTGGTATCGCCATATCGTTCCCGCGTGTACAAATCGCTGATGGTACGGATAGGCTCTCGGGCGGCGGGAATCTTTTGCTGCAATTCGCGACGTTTTTCCAGCGTCGTCTTGTTGCTGCCGATATCGATGCCAATCAACTGAATATAGCGTTCCAGACGAGCGTAAGCCCTGGATATGGGGCTGAGGCCACTCATCCCGCGCCATTCCCACCACCAGAACAGCAGCAACAAGATGATGGCCAGGATGAGCAGCGAGACGAGCATCACCAAGGCCACCAGTAACAGCGGCTCCAAAAATGCAAGTGGCGGCGGCGGAGCGTCCGGGATAATCGGAGGTTCTACCGTCGGAACTAAAAATGGTGTGGGACTGGGATTAGGGCGAGGTGTTGGCGTTGGCGTTGGCGTCGGCTGAGCCGCGATTTGCTCGATCCCTTCTTCCGTGGGCCGCGGCGTCGGGCTCGGCGTCGGCGTCGGACTTGGACTGAGCGTGGGCTGAGGATCGGCGGACTCGTCTTGTGGCTGCGCCAGATCGTCTCCCTCTCGATTGTAGGGCGCTTCGGCAGCCGTCGGCTCGAACTCGATCCAGCCATAGCCCGGAAAATAAACTTCGACCCAGGTATGCGCCTCGCGCTCGCGCACGACATAACGCCGGATGTTGGCATCATATTGGCCTTGAGAAAAACCAGCCGCCAGGCGCGCCGGTATGCCCAGGTGGCGCAACATAACGATCATGGATGTCGCATAATACGTGCAGTAACCTTCTTTCGCGTCAAATAGCACCCATTCCACGGAGTCGACGTTGGGTGGCGGCGCGGGAATGGATTCATTGTAGGCGATGTTTTCGCGCAGCCAGGTTTCGATCGCCTTTGCCTTATCGTAGGGATTGTCCGCTCCGGCGTCTTCGATGATCTGCTGCGACAGATTGAGGATGCGCGCATTGGGTTGCCCGACATACAGGTTTGCTCCGCTGACCCAATCGGGATAGTTTCTGCCGGCCCCGCGTAATTCATGCGCCGTCGCGACGCTCAGCAAGCTGGTTGCAGTATAGGATTCCCCCCGTTTCATGACCCGCAAAGGACGTACAACCGATACGTTCATTGAGTTGTTCTCGGGTTTGTCGGTATAGATCAGGTCTATGCGCCCGGTGCTGTCGATGGTGGAGGGCTGTGGCGCGGCGTAGTAAATCCGCGCGTTGGCATTCACAATGGTGAAGTGTTGAGAGACCGCTTGACGGCGAAACCCGATTACTTCATCGCTCATATTCAGTTCCAGTGGAGATGATCTGTCTGTGATGCGTAGATCTGCGGAAGGCGACCATTGCCCGTCAATATAGCGTTCGAATACGCGCGAGCGCCAGTAATATCGAAAGCTCGAATGCGGCGCGTCCACGAGCAAAACGACATCGTCGCCCAAGCTGACGGCGCCGCCCAGGTTGAGCAAATCGGCGCCGTAATAATCGGTTGTCGCGGGCCCTTCGCCTTCGATTGGCGCAAAGAGGCGGCTCCACAACTCGGACATCTGTTGAATGGGGTCCGAGGCCAGAAACTCTTGAAAAGCATTCAGGCGCTCTTGCAAGCCGTGTGTCGGCACACCCCAGGCGAAAATAAGACCAAGCAGCGACAAGGCAATGCCAATCGCGGCGAATTGCCGGCGCACAATTGCTGGCACGCGAATGCCGCTAAGCGACCATTCCCACTCGCGATTCTCGAGGTTGGAGCGCACAATCAGCGAAAGCGACATCAAGAGGAAGACGACAAGCTGCCTGTCCAGCGGCTCCCGTCCGCTATAGATGACCATATTCACCAGAAGCACCAGTCCCGGCGGCAAAATGACGCGCCATACGCGATCAATCCGATAGATGTGCCAGGTGGCGTTGTAGGCCAGGAACCAGAATAACAGCGATACCATCATGGTGAGGACAAGCTCGTCGGGGTTGTTGCCATCGCTTATGGCATCCAGCGCCCATTGCCCGGCGCTGCCAAAGACCGCTTTAATGCCTTCCAGGAAGGGCATTTCCAGCGACAAGGCGGAGACGCAGAGAATGCTGCCCATCGCATAGAGAAAGCTGATGATGATCGCGGGCAGTTCTCCAAAGCGACTGCCCGCCAGCAATATGCCAATGACCACGGCAATGAATAACACCGGCAGCACGATGTTCAAGTCGATCTGCCAGCCCGCAACCTCGAGGCTTAGCAGGGGCATGAGCAAGACCAGGCAACATGCGATCAATCTGGCAATGTCGCCGAGGGAGACTGGACTGCGCCAGCGGTTGAATTTGCGCCGGCGCTCGATAGTGGACTGTGCGCTCATTTTGCTGCAGGAACTCAAATGCAAGTGGATTTAGCTTATGTTATTTTGCTAGGACTGTAAAGCAGATTTGCGGCGAACAGTCCCAGCGTCGTTTATTGATCGGCCAGGAATACGGCGTGGGCGTCGCTGCGGCAAATGCCCTCGCGAAGGCCATCATGAATTACTGTATAATGAGATATCCGGGTTGACCGAGGGAATCGCGGCAGGACACGAGCCTGTCGAGGAAAGTCCGCACTCCAGAGGGCAACGATGCCGGCTAACGGCCGGGCAGGGCAACCTGACGGCAAGTGCAACAGAGAGCGGATTGCATCTTGGTTGATGTGAGGGTGAAAGGGTGCGGTAAGAGCGCACCGGCAGCGGCAGCGATGTCGCTGGCCAGGCAAACCCCATCGGGAGCAAGGTGAAGCAGGCGCAGTGGAGCGGCCCGCTCCCCAAAAAGCGCCGGGTACACCGCTAGAGGTCGGCGGCAACGGCGATCCCAGATAGATGATTCCCGCGTCTTTGACGGACAGAATGCGGCTTATATGGCCAACCCGGATACAGGAACCCCTTGCCAGCGCAAGGGGTTCTCTGATTCGACCTTGCTTTCGGCGATCAACGGACGCGCAAGCTTGGGATCAACCCGCTAGTCCAGATAGTCCGTATATTCCAGCAGATAATGCTCGAAGCCCAGCGCTCGCCAGAACGCGCCCGCCTCTTCATCCTGGCGGTCGACCCTGACGCGAATGGCTGTCAAGTCGTCGATCTTCAATTCCAGCATCTTGCGCGCCCGGTCGACAAGCTCAGGTCCGATACCCCGACGACTCCAGGCCTGCGCCACGTGGATTTCGTCTATTTCAGCCAGCGTGCCTGTCATGGTCGGGTGCCCCTGCCAGGAAACCAGGCAATAGCCGACGGGCGCATCGTTAACCGTCGCTAGCAAGGCGCAAGCGCGATCGTTGCCGCAATACGCGCTGAACCAGCGTATTTCGCTTTCAGTTGGTACGGGGATTTCTGCTTCCCCGGACAGCCAGTCTTTCCGCAGCGCCAGCAAATTGCCCAGATCCGCGTCTGTCATTTCTCGTATTACAAACATGATTGTCTCCTTCGCTCGAAATGATTTGAAACGAAACCTGTATTCCGAGCGGGGGAGAACGCGCTCTCGCTCTTGCCTAATGGAACATTGTTTCTCTCGATCCGGCAGCTTCGAATTCCTGAAACGGGGCGCCTATTAGTTAGTATAATAGGAAACTTGGCGAAATACGCTAGAACTTGCCGAAACACGCTCGAAAGCCATTGTGCCCGGCAATTGCCGGGAAGGAGCCTTAACCGATGCGGGAAACCGATCTACCGAATATCCTTTGGATTTGCACGGATCAGCAGCGCTATGACACCATAGCGGCCTTAGGCAACACCTTTGTCTCGACGCCGAACATCGACGAATTGGCGCGTCAGGGCGTCGCATTTGAACGCGCCTATTGTCAAAGCCCGATCTGTACGCCCAGCCGGGCAAGTTTCCTGACCGGCATGTATCCCAGTTCCTTGCGCGTAAATCGCAACGGCAATCCGCGCTTCCCCGACTTCCCGCCCCTGATCAGCCGACGCCTGGCAGATCGGGGATACGTCTGTGGATTGGTCGGCAAGCTCCACCTGTCCAGCGCCTATGGGCGCGTCGAAGAACGCGCCGATGACGGCTATACATTCTGGAACTACAGCCACGCCCCGCGCGACGATTGGGAATATGGACATGACTACGCCGAGTGGGTCCGTTCCAAGGGCTTCAATTTGGGAGAGCTGACCAGAGACCCCGCCGGCGTTCCGGCGGAAGTCCATCAAACGACTTGGTGCGCCGAGAAGACGATCGAATTCATCGAAGCGAATCGCAACCGAAACTGGTTTGCCAGCGTCAACATTTACGATCCGCATCCGCCATTCAATCCACCGCGGGCTTATCGTGACCTCTTCGACCCCGCGCGGGTGAAACCCCCGCTGTTCCGAGAAAGCGACCTGGAACAGCAGCAGAAACTTGAGCGAATCGACTTTCAATCGGTCGCAAAGCATCCTGACGATCTCGATATCAAGAGTCCGATCTTGCCACAGTCGCCGACGCCCGGCCTGGCGGAAGCGGACTCCCCGGGAGCGCGTGACGCCGGCAGCTTAATCGCCGCCTACTACGCGATGATCAAGTTGATAGATGATCAGCTGGGGCGCATTATGGGGGCGCTGGACGCTATGGATCTGCGCCGAAATACCGTCATTATCTTCACGAGCGATCATGGTGAAACGCTGGGCGATCACGGTCTCATTTTGAAAGGCTGCCGTTTTTATGAAGGTTTGGTTAGAGTGCCGCTGATCTGGTCATGGCCGGGACGCTTCTTGAACGACCTTCGCAGCGACGCTTTGGTCGAACTGACCGATATCGCGCCAACCCTGCTGGACATGGTCGGCGTATCCGCGCCCGGCTACATGGTCGGGTCTTCGCTCCTGCCGATCTTGACCGGCGAAGCGCCGCCGCAGCGGCATCGTGACTACGTGCGCTGCGAGTACATTGACGCCCTGGACATGCCCGATCACTCGCGAGCGACGATGTATTGCGATGGCACTTATAAAATCGTGCTCTATCACAGTCTTGGCGCCGGCGAACTCTACGATTTGGCGGAAGATCCAGGGGAATTCAACAATCTCTGGTACCAGGAGAGCGCCGCTGACCTGCGCGCCGATCTAAGCCAACGGGCCTTCGACGCTACAATCTCAACACTCTACCCCGGCCTCGATCGTCGCGGTCCCATGTAAGCCTGATTCATAGGAGCCCCGCCCGGTTCAGGCAGGGCAATATGTCGGATCAGCGCGCGGCTATATACGAACCACGTTGCTGGCCTGTTTTCCTTTCGGGCCCTCGGTAACAGTGAACTCCACTGTTTCGCCCTCTTCAAGATTGCGATATCCTTCGCCGGTTATCGCGGAAAAGTGTACAAAGACGTCCGGCCCTCCTTCTTGCGCGATAAAACCGTATCCTTTTTCAGAACTGAACCACTTTACGGTGCCTGTAATACGTTCTTCCATTGCGAAACGCTGCTCCCACTGTGACATTTGATAAGTGAATCGCGACCTGCGAACGGACAAATCACAGAACCAAACCTGTTCGCAATTCGAGATTGGCGGGGACGACGACGCACTCGCGCGAGACTCTTGTCGCTCCCAAACGGCAATATACCCCCGGCAATTGTATTTGGCAACAAAAACAAGACATAGTGAAATCGATTTGACTATTATGTCTCAAAACGACGGGAGTTGGTTGCGTGTGACAGGCCAAGCGCTGGTTGGCGGCTGGAGGGACAACCGGGCAACCGCGAAAATCAGCGCAGAAAACGGTATTTGAGCAGCGTCCAGGCGGCGATTGGGGCGTCAGTCCATTTGATCTTCTTGCCTTCGTCGTATTCTCGCCCGTAATAGGAAATTGGGACCTCGACGATGCGGATGCCTTGCCGCAAGACCTTGGCGGTGAACTCCGGTTCGAATTCGAAGCCGCGCGCATGGATCTGCATATTTTCTACCACCTCGCGCCGGAAGCACTTGTAGCAAGTTTCCATGTCGCTGAGGATGGCATTGAAGAGGATATTGGTAATCAGCGTTAAACCCTTATTGGCGACCATGTTCCAGAAGTTCATGGCTTTGCGGGTGCCACCCAGGAAGCGCGAGCCATATACAACTGTCGCGACTCCCTCTTGTATTGGTTTCAGCAAAAGCGAGTATTCGCGAGGGTCATACTCGAAGTCGGCATCTTGAATAATGATGACCTCGCAACTGGTTTCCTTGAAACCGGTGACGAGTGCCGCTCCCTTGCCCTGATTGCGTTCATGGTAAAAGATCTTAACTTTGCTGTGACCTTCGGCTTCAATTTCCGCCAGGACATCACGCGTCCCGTCGGTAGATCCGTCATCGACGATAACGACCTCGTCCACAATATCCACGTCAAGGACGCGTTTGACGATGTCACTCACAGTGTTGACTTCGTTATAGCAAGGAATGACCACGCTAAACGATGGCTTCGCGGCATAGGGATCGGGCGCTTTGGACGGCGGATGTCTCATATGCTTTTCAAGGAATTCTGACGGCTGGATCACGCTTGCTGCTTGGCGGAACTGCCGCATTCTATCATAGAGCCCGTCGATAAGCAATTTTACACGCGCGCAAAGCGAGTTGCGCAGCTTCATTGAATCTCTGACGGGATCGATTGCAACAGCGTTCCACTGCTGGCGATGATGCGTATGACGCTGTTCGGCGAATTGACCGTGTATAGCCGGGCATAGTCGGTGATGGAGGCATAAGCGTCGGGGAACTGGCGAATGGCGGGACCTATCAATCCAACATCAATCATCAAGTCAATGCATCCCTGCTTGGAGGCAATGTTGAACTCTGCGCCCAGCCAACTCATAGGCGCTTCAATATAGGCGACATCCGAAAATAATATGTAGATGGCGGGCTGATTGCGCTGACCCTGGTATACGCTCAGATACAAGCGGGAGAGCTTGCGGTGATAGTGAAAGACCTGGCAGCGATAGCCCGCCGGCTTGGTAATGTTGAAGACGTTGCGGCTGTTTTGTTCAACTTTGGCCATGAGTTGCGCTGGTCGCCTGCATCAATAACTTCTACTTTAGTAGACCTCCGGCGATAGCGGAAGTTGAAATGTCAATTTCTCGCTTCTACAAGGTGCATGCATGGCGAGCATTCGCGCCGTCCCGGTGTCTCGGCCGACATGTGGAAGGGATAGGGGCAGCCGCTTTGCGACCGTGCATAATGGGGTAAAATACCTGCATTGATTGGAAAACAGACATTTGACCAACTGCCGCGACGGCGGACGGGAGACGAACATGAGATTTGAAGGCAAAGTTGCAGTAGTCACGGGGGCGGCAACCGGTATCGGACGGGCGACCGCGCTGGCATTTGCGCGGGAAGGCGCAAGTGTTGTGCTCGCGGATGTCAATGCCGAAGCGATGAATGAGACCGCGCGAGCAATCGAGACCGCGGGCGGATCCGGCCTGGGGGTGCTTGCGGACGTGTCACGTGGCCAAGACGCCGAACGCATCGCCAGTGACGCGGTTGAACATTTCGGAGGCGTCGATTATCTGGTTGCCAGCGCCGGCATCCAGACCTACGGCACGGTTGTCGATACTGATGAAGATACCTGGGACCGCACGCTCGCGGTCAACTTGAAAGGCGTCTATCTGGCTGCCAAGTACTGTATCCCGGAGATGGTCAAGCGCGGTGGCGGCGCCATTGTCAATGTGGCTTCGGTGCAGGGACTGCAAAGCCAGCCGAACGTGGCTGCCTATGCCGCCTCCAAGGGCGCGCTGATCGCCATGACCAGAACAATGGCCTTGGATCACGCCGCAGAAGGAATCCGTGTCAACAGCCTTTGCCCCGGTTCGATTAATACGCCGCTGCTGCGTTTCGCCGCGGACACCTATAGCCCGGAGGATCCCTTGGGCGCCATAGAGGAATGGGGAAAACTGCATGCCCTGGGCCGGGTAGGGCAACCGGAAGAAATGGCGGAAGTCGCGCTGTTTCTGGTGAGCGACGCCGCTTCATTCATGACCGGCGCTACGGTTGTAGCCGACGGCGGTTTGACTATAGGACTCTGATCGACGACGACAATGCCCGGCGGACGATGAACGCGTTGTTCAAGTCTCCGACAGCAACTGTCGAACTGCCTTTTCAATCCTTTGCGCATTCGGGATGATTTCGTCTTCCAGGGCCGGGCTATAAGCGATCAGGGCGTTTTCCATATTGACGCGCTTGATCGGCGCGTCCAAATGAAAAAGTCCTTCATCGGCCACGAGCGCGGCGACGTTTGCGCCCCAGCCACCCAGCCGCGGCGCTTCTTCCACGATCAGCAGTCGGTTGGTTCCTTGCACGGATCGCAGGATGGTCGCGCCATCCAGCGGCGCCAGCGAGCGCAAGTCGATAACCTCGGCCTTGATTCCCTCCTCCGCCAATGTGTCCGCCGCTTCCAGGGCCCGATGCAACATCTGTTGAGTCGCCACCAGGGTGATGTCCTCGCCAGCGCGCGCGACCGCGGCTACCCCCAACTGCTCGGGCGCGGCCTCCAAATCTACTTCGCCGACCAGGTTGTAGAGCGATTTGTGTTCCAGCACGATTACCGGATCGTCATCGCGGATGGCTGCGCGCAGCAGCCCGTACATGTCAGCCGGCGTAGCCGGGGCGACCACCTTCAAACCGGGGAAGTTCATCAGCCAGGATTCCGCGCATTGCGAATGCTGCGTGCCGAATCCGCCGCCGCCGCCTTGAGAGGCGCGGATGGTCAAGGGCACGATGAACTGTCCGCCGCTCATGAAGCGGTACTTGGCGACTTGATTGACGATCTGGTCCATTGCTATCGGGATAAAATCGGCGAACATCAACTCGGCGACGGGGCGCAAGCCCGTTATCGCGGCCCCCAAAGCCGTGCCAATGATCGCTTGTTCGGATATGGGCGTATCCCGGACGCGAACCGGACCGAATTCCTCATAGATGCCGGGGGTCACCTTGAAGACGCCTCCCGCTTTGGCAACATCTTCGCCGAAGAAAACGATTGCATCGTCCCGGCGCATTTCCGCTGTGATGGCTTCGGTAACGGCTTGGCGATAGGTCATCGTAGGCATGGATTTCTCCTCAACCGGAAGCGTAGACGTAGTCGTCAAGCGATTGGGGTGACGGGAAGGGCTGGGCCTGCGCCCATTCGACCGCGTCAAATACTTCTTGCGCCAGGGCCTCCTTGATTTCAAGAAATTCCTCTTGATCGAGTTCACCATCGCTGTACATTCGCCCCGCCAGAATGTCAATCGGGTCGCGCTCTTGCCAATGCGCCAATTCTCCCGGCTTGCGATAGGGACCCGTGTCGGACCGTGAATGACCCCCGTAACGATAGGTCTTCAATTCCAGCAGGGAAGGTCCTTCGCCATTGCGGGCGCGCTCGGCGGCGGATAGGGTCGCCGCGTGTACGGCTTCGACATCCTGACCGTCGACGATGATGCCGGGCATAGCATAGGCCCCGGCTCGATCGGCAATATCATCAATCGGCGTCGTCTCCCGAATGTGGCTGTATTCGCCGTAAAGATTGTTCTCGCAGATGAAAATGACCGGCAGTTTCCATACCGATGCCATATTCATCGACTCGTGAAAAACCCCGATATTCGCCGCGCCATCGCCGAAGAAAGTCACCGCAATCGCGCCTGTGCGCTTGACCTGAGCCGTGAGCGCGGCGCCCAGGGCGATGGGCAACTGCGCGCCGACAATCGCATTGGCGCCTAACAAACCGATCGACTTGTCCGTCATATGCATGCTGCCGCCGCGCCCTTTGCAAGCGCCGCTCTCTTTGCCCATCATCTCCGCCATGAGCGAGCGTAGCGACATACCCAGGGCCAGCGCGTGACCATGCCCGCGATAGGTACAGGTCACGGTATCGCCTTTGGATAGCGCAAGCGCCACGCCGGCCGAACACGCTTCCTGGCCAATCGCCAAATGCGTCGTTCCGCGCACCAGATTCGCCATGAAGAGATTTTGAATCTCTTCTTCCGCCAGGCGAATCTTGACCATGGCGAGCAATGCTCGCATCCTGCTTTCTTTATCAAGCCTGCCCATAGGCTCAAGCGTCATGTCTTTGTTCCTGTTATCCGGCTGCCGCACCCGATTGTAACGCTTCAAGAACTTGATTCCAGTGTATCCTTTTCCGTTGAAACAGAAAACTACCTGCGCGCCGAACACGACTTGACCTCTACCAGCCTATGTCTGAACCCGCAGGGGCGACCAATCTGGTCGCCCGAAACCCTGCGCCTCCCACGTGCCTGCCAACCACACACAGCGCCCGGCTGCTCGCCCCTCGGTGGTCAATTGCCGAAGTATTGAAATGCGCCCATTTGTAGCTGCCAGATTGACTAAGCGTTCCAGAACTGCTACTTTTTGCTAGACTCGTACCTGGATGCGCGCGGCAGGCCGGGTTTTCCAGGGCAGCGTTCAGTTCGGAAACATCGCCTTTAGCGCCTCCGTTATGCTTAGGCTTGATTGGCAAAGGGACAATGATGGCTAGTTGGAACAGCGACGAAGAACTTTTTGAATTGATTGAGAGCGAACTGTTTGTCGCCGTCATCGGGGACATCCTGGACGATCTTGGATACCGGCACCAGTTTCTGCCGCCATATATCCAGCCGCTGCGGGCGGACATGCGCGTCTTGGGCAGAGCGATGACCGTGTTCACCGCGGACTATCCCGGCGGGGTCATGGATGGCCAGACGGAATGGTCGCGCATGCCCTTTGGCTTGCTCTTCCGCGCCCTGGATGATCTCAAGCCGGGCGAGGTCTACGTTTGCGCCGGTGGTTCGCCCGAGTACGCCACCTGGGGAGAGATCATGACCACACGCGCGCGCTATCTTGGCGCCCGGGGCGCCGTTCTGGACGGCTACTCTCGCGATACGGACGGCGTGCTTCAGCAGAACTTTCCCACCTTTTCGCGCGGCTGTTACGCGCAAGATTCCGGCGCGCGCAGCCGCGTTTTGGACTTCCGCATTCCGATCGAGATCGGGCAGGTCAGCGTCAGTTCGGGCGATCTGATCATCGGCGACCGCGACGGTGTGCTGGTGGTCCCGCGTCAGCTTGAAGATGAAGCGCTATCCCTGGCCTTGGAAAAGGCGCGAACCGAAAACCTGGTTCAAGCGGCCATCGAGAAGGGCATGAGCGCCGAAGAAGCCTTCAAAACCTACGGCGTACTGTAGCCTCCAGGCAGGACTTGCATAAGAAATTCAATCTAGGGCAGAGGGGAGAATAGCGGGTGAAAGTGCTTTTTGGACCTACCATCATGTCGCTGGAAGACTCACTTGGAGACCTGCGGGAGAAATTCCCCGAGGTCGAATTTGAATATTGCCCGGCGGTCGGCGACTTGAATCATGCGATTCGCGATGCGGATGTGTTCGTCGGGAGCATGACCGAGGACTTGTTCAAGGACGCGGGGCGGCTCAAATGGATACAGTCGCCCAGTTCCGGCGTCGACAAATACTTGAGCATCCCGGACTTAGCGGCCGGGGAGGTGCTGCTTACCAGCGCCAGCGGCACCCACGGACCGGGTTTGGCGGAAAGCACGCTGGGAACGATGCTCGCCTTCAACCGCGGATTGCTTACCAGCGTCGTCCGGCAACAAGCGCGGGAGTGGTCCGCGAGCGAATTGCGACCCGTTCTCATCGAACTGACCGGCATGACCTTGGGCATCCTGGGATTTGGCGCATTTGGGCAACACCTGGCGGAACGCGCCTGCGCCTTCGGTATGAATATCCTGGCGATCGACATCAGGCCGCCCCGCAAGCCGAATTACGTCAGCGGGCTTTGGACGCCGGATCGCCTCGACGACTTGTTGAGCGAGTCGGATTATGTCGTAGTCGCATTGCCTCTGACGCCGGAGACGGAGAATTTGATTACAACCGAGAAGATCGCCCTGATGAAACCGAGCGCGATGTTGCTGGCCATGTCGCGCGGCGGGATCGTCGATCAAGACGCGGTCGCGCGCGCATTGCGCGAGAAGCGCTTGAGAGCGGCCGCTCTGGAAGTGATGCGCCCCGAACCCTTGCCAGCCGACAGCTATCTGTGGGATGTAGAGAACCTGCTCATCACCTCCCATATTGCCGGCGGCACACAATACGAACGCCAGTACGTCATAGAGATCTTCCGCGACAACCTGGGTCGAATGCTGGCGGGCAACTTGCCTTTGCGCAATCAAGTGGACAAAGGTGCCGGCTTTTAGGTGAATCCAGGTAAGAAATGCGAAAAAACCAAAGACCGCTGCTCGGCGCGTAAGGGGTGAAATTGGTTTGGCGCGCTCGCGCGAAATCGGCAAGTTTTTGCGGGCGAGCCAAGGCTCGCCCCTACGGCCAGGTTTTTTGTGGAACTGCTTGTTTCGAGTCGGCTGTGTCTAGAAGCTGATTGCCTGGCGGCTGTCGATTTTGGCATCGTCCAACTCGATGCCGAGCCCGGACGCTCCCGGCAGTTTGATGGAGCCGTTTTCCGGCGCGAACTGGGTTTTGTGGAAAAACTGTTTGTTCGGTTGATGGTTGATCAGGAATTCGACCATCGGCACCGCGGCCGGCGACTGTGACCCGGCGACATGCAGCGCGGAAAGCAAGGAATGTCCGTGCGCGATGACGGGCACCTCAAATGCGGAGGCCAAGGAACAGATTTTGACCAGTTCGGTGATTCCGCCGGTCCAATCGGGGTCATTCTGCAAGTAATCGACCGCGTTGTTTACCAGCAGTTCCTTGCTTTGCCAGCGGGTATAGACATGTTCGCCAGTGGCTATCGGGACAGGCGTCGAAGCCCTCAGCTTGGCGAACTCCGAGACGCGTTCGGGTGGAATCGGTTCTTCCATCCAGGTTGGATTGACGGATTCCAGCGCTCGCAAGATCTTGGTCGCGTAGGCAACGTTCCAACTCATGAAGGCGTCGAACATGAGCATATAGTCGGGGCCGACAGCTTCACGGACGGCTTGCGCCAGCGCGATGTTCTTCGCCATTCCTCCCGCGCCGGCTGCGGGACCGTATCGGAAAAACCACTTCTGCGCTTGAAAGCCCTTTTGTTGGTATTCTTTCGCAAGTCGCGCCGCCTCCCCCGGCTCAACGGAGAATCCCAACATGCTTGCGTAGGCGGGCACGGAGGAGCGTGTTGGACCGCCCAAGAGCCGATAGATCGGCTGCTTCCAGGCCTTGCCTTTCAGGTCCCAAAGCGCGCAGTCGATGGCGCTGACGCCGGTCATGAACAGACCGGAGCGCCCATGTCGGTTCAGGCGCAGCATGAGATCGTAGAGGTATTCCGTTGCCAGCGCGTCGCGTCCGATCAAGAATTGGCGCAGGTCATTGCTGATGACAAAGGCTTGATGGCGATCAATGGGGCCAAATATGCCGGAAAGGCCTTCATCACATTGCACTTCGACGTACATAGCGCTGATGCGGCCGGGCGTCGGTTTGTTTGGGGGATCGGGATGTTCAACATCGGGATACATGCCCAAGGGCAGACTTTGCAGCTCGCGCCCCGGTTGCGGTTCGCGCGCCGCGGTCAACTCAAATACAAGAATGTCGCGGATTTTCATGCGCTTGCGCCCTCCCGGCGCGCCTCAACGACGCTTGAACAGCAAATGGCTGACTATTGGATAATCGTCACAGGATCTTGGCAAGTCCCACGGCGCGGGCTACTTCCCCAAAGCTCGATAATGGTCAGTGACCTCGTTGTAAGCCGTGAGAAAGTGCTTCTCGAGCAGGGCAGTGGCCTTGGTTTCATCTTTCTCGACTATGGCGTCGAGGATTTCCTGGTGCATGACGTGAAAAGTCTTCAAAAACTCCGAGTTGAGCTCGGAACGCGTCAGCAAAAAGAGATAGATTTGCGAACGCAGATTGGTCCAACTGGCCAGGAGACGGCGGTGGCCGCTGGCGGCGCACAACTGTTCATGGTAGGCGGTATTGAGCTTGGCGGCTTCGTGGCTGGATATGCCAGCCGCGGCCTTCATACGCATCCGATCAACGGTTTGCTGCATGGCTTCAAGTTCAGCTTCACATGGCGTTTCGATCGCCAGGCGCACAGCCAACTTCTCCAATGCCAGACGCAAGCTGTACACCTCATCGACATCGTTGCGGTTCAATTGGCAGACAAATACGCCGCGATTGGGTTCTCGGACAACCAGCGCTTCTTGCTCAAGACGGGTTAGCGCCTCGCGCACGGGCCCGCGGCTGACGCTCAACATCTCGGCCAGAACTTCTTCGCGCAAGTGCTCGCCGGGCGCCAGTTCACCTTCCAATATGGCTTGACGAATCTGCATGGTCGCGTCGTCGGCGAGCGAATGTTTCTGTGTCGGGATCAATATACGCGCAGAATCATCCATAATAAAACTTAGTCCGAATCTGGCGCTGCTTCTGTTCAAAGAGCGCTTTGGATTATCTAACAAGAATTTAGTTACTATAGTCTAATTTCGTCAGAGGAAAGTTGTCAAGCGAATGGGTAGTGTAGGGTGCATTTCAGATTATTGGCAAGTCAAGCGACTTTTGCCCGGTCGAAAGCATGGCCAACCACAAAGACACAAAGAACACAAAGCGCGATACTCGTCGGCGGGCGAGCAGATTTCTCGCCCCTGTTTACGTTGACCGTGTCGCTGATGCAGCGAGTACGCTTGCGATTTTGCGTGAGCGGGGCAGATCTTTTCGCTGCCGCCGAGCGGCTACATGGCTCATTGACGTCGAAACCGTAGGGGCGACAAACCTTGTCGCCCGAAACCAACATCTCACATTTGGGCGAGCCACCGGCTCGCCCGTACAGATTTTGTGTTTGAGGGTGGAAGACGGGAGCTTGATGCACCAATAATCTGAAACGCACCCGGTATAGTATATAAGTACATTTTTCTCAAGTGGGTGATTAGCAGCAGAGTCTATCTGCCAGTCGCGCTTGAGTTGTATTCGGACCTAGATTTCAGAATTGGGAAATATCATGAAAATCACCCAGATCATTTGCCAGGTTTTGCGTTTAGAGACCGTCGAGGCGAAGACAGCCGGCACGCAGGATACCTTGCTTATTCGAGTCCGAACCGATAGCGGATTGGAAGGAATCGGCGAAGTCGATTCGTCCCCGGAAGTCGCCAAAGCTGTCATCGACGCGCCCTTCAGCCACAACATTGCCTGCGGGTTACGAGAAATACTCATTGGCGAAAACCCGCTGGATACCAGGCGCCTTTGGCAAAAGATGTACCGGGAGACGATGTATTATGGCAGGCGGGCAGTTGTGATCACCGCGATGGCGGGCATTGATCTTGCGCTGTGGGATCTCAAGGGCAAGCACTTTGGCGTGCCTGTGCATCAGTTGTTGGGCGGCAAGCAGCACGATCAGATCAAAGCCTACGCCTCGATCCTGTTCGGTCGAGATGGCGCCGAAACCAAAGATATCGGTCAACGCTGGACCGACTTCGGTTACAAAGCCGTAAAGTTTGGCTGGGAGCCGATGGGCCAATCGGAAGCGTTGGACATCGAATTGGTGCGCGGCGCGAGAGAAGGGCTTGGTTCCGACGCGGACCTGCTGATTGATGCCGGCTGCGCATATGACGCGCGCACAGCGCTGCGCCGAGCGCATCAATACAGCGAGTACGGCATAGGCTGGCTGGAGGAACCGCTTGAGCAGGATGACATCGACGGCTACGTCTGGTTGCGCGACCGTTCTCCAGTGCCGATTGCTGGCGGGGAAGGCGAATGCGGGCGCGCGTCCTTCAAGCCCTGGATCGACCGACGCGCGCTGGATATCTATCAGATTGATCTGGCTCGTTGTGGCTTCACCGACGGCGTATACATTGGCGAGCGCGTGGAAGAAAACGGCGGTTTGCTGGTCAACCATTGTTACAAGACGCCGGTAAGCGTCGCGGCATGCTTGCACTGGCTTTGCTTGTTCAAGAGGGCGTTTCTTTTTGAAGATTCCGTGGAAGATTCGCCGCTCCGCCACGACCTGACACAGGAGAAGATGGGAGCGGAAAACGGATTTATCCGCGTACCGGATCGCCCGGGGCTTGGTTTGACGATCAACGAAGAATTGGTCGCCGAGTTACTGGTTGCCGAATCCGGCAAATGAGGCGCATCAGCTTAGACTGATCTGCGGCACTGGAGAAATTCTGACGTTTTGTTTCGCCCTAAGCAGTCATTCTTCGCTTGCGCAACTCTCTCGCGTCAATAGGTTGCTCGTCCGCCTGACAGGTCGAAGATGGCGCCCGTGTTAAATGATGCCTCGGGAGATACGATCCAGCATGCGAAGGCTGCGACTTCGTCAATTGTGCCCAACCTGCCCATCGGGATCTTGTCGGTCAAAAGGCTTAGTTTGTCAGGATCAAGCGATTGCGCGAGCGGCGTTGAGATCATCGCCGGCGCCAAGGCGTTAATCGTGATCTTGCTATGAGCATATTCTTTGCCGATAGCTTTGGTCAGGCCGATCACCCCGGCTTTGGATGTCGAGTAGCCGGCCATCCCCGGATTGCCTTCTTTGCCGGAGATCGACGCCAATAGCAATATCCTGCCGTAACCCGCTGGCAACATCGCGTTTATGGCATATTTCGTCACGATGAAAGAGCCAACCAGATTGACATCGAGGACCTTGCGAAAGGAAGACAAATCGTACTCGGCGATGTTGGCGGCGCTGGGACCGACAATGCCCGCGCAGTTGACTGCGATATCCAGCTTGCCGTGGCGTTCGACCGTGTCTCGCATGAGATCGCGCGTATCGGCTTCCTCCGTGATGTCCAGGACTGACCCCCGCAACGTGCCGGGCACATCTCCAATTGTGTCTCGCGCGGCGTCCAGCGCAGCCCCGTCGATATCAGCCATGATCACCGTGCCGCCTTCGAGCGCGATCCGTCGGCTGATGCCCAGGCCAATGCCGCTTCCGGCGCCGGTAACTAGAGCGACTTGGTCATTAAATCTATTTGGAATAATCATCTGTACCTTGCGACTCCTCCGTAGTTCGTTGCTTTGACGACTTGGGAGACATTCTAAATTCAAGCACAGCAAAAGTAAATCCAGGCACGTTATGAGACTGTTGACCACGGCCGCTCGGCGGCAGCAAAGGGTTTGCCGCGCTTTTTCTACCCCCCATCCCCCGGCCCCTTCCCCCACAAGGAGCTGAGGACACGACAGGTTTTAACATTGTCTTTGATCCAGAATAAGTTGCAGGGT
>WTGF01000100.1 GCA_011525385.1 Chloroflexota bacterium
TCAATCGCCTTTGTGGCCGAGAAGATGGAGCCATGGCAACACTCATATGTTAGTAGCGGACAAGCCTTTTAGTTGATACCAATCGTCTATCTCAACAAAGCGGATGGTAAATAATGTTTCAACGTCTATAGTGTTCATCGGGCTGGCTCTCCACATGGTTGGTTCGATACTCACCATTTTGGAGATCAGCCCGTTTTTGGCAACTCAATTTCACATCAGACGTATAATGTATTGGGTTGCATTTCTAGGGATTATACGGCAATCACATCCAGATCAAAAATGTCAGCAGGTTTTCTAAACGGTTCTATTCTCCTCCCAGCTCCAGATGCAGCTGCTGATAGGCTGAATCGGGTTCTGTGATCACTCCGGCCCCCAAAGCAAGATGGTACCTTCTATGCAAAACGGAAGTTAATCCGATGACGCCGCTGCACCGCCTCAGTAGCTTGCGCATAGCGCAGAGTGGTTGCCGCGTTGGCATGACCCGCCTGCGCTTGCATGTCCGCTACCGTGGCCCCCGTGTTCAACCCCTCCGTGATATGCGTCCGCCGAAGATCATGCGGCGCCAGCTCCCCGAGCCCCGCCCGTTTTGCGGTCTGTGAGACAACCCGCATCACCGTCTGATCCACCGTCGGCGTGTCGGCCGCCCAAGTCGCCGCGCGCCCGCGTGTCATCGAGGGAAAGACATGCGTGTAACTGTCGCCCTGCGCATTTCGCAGCGTCTGCAATGCCCGGACAGTTCCCTCACTCGGATCGACGATTGCCACCACACGCTCTTTGTCGCCTTTGCCGTGGCGCACCGTGATGGTCATGTACTCGAAGTTCATATCGGTCCAGCGCAAGGCGATCAGTTCCGAGCGCCGCAGACCGGCGTAGACCAGCAAGCGGATCATGACATCATTGCGAATGCCGACATCGCTGTCATCGTCACGCCAGACACCGAGCAAGGCCGTCGCCTCATGCGGGTTCAGCGCGCGCTTCACACGCTCCGGTCGGCTTTTATCGTCCGCATTAGCCTGTACTTTGAGAAACGACTTCACAGCGTCGTAGTGCTGCCGGTAATGATCGTCCCCGATAGCCAGCAGCTCCAGCAGCTTGCGCATGTGTGACAGGCGATTCTGCCGGGTGGTCTTGGCGACATCAGCTTCATGGATAAACGCTCTGATGTTGTCGAGGGTCAGCGTCATGATATCAAAACCGCGCTCGGTGGCAAATTGACGCCAAGTCCGGTAGGTGCGGTCGTAAACGCGGCGGCTAGTGGGCGACAGGGTATCCAAGACGATGGCCACGGCTTTGTCGAAGATCGACTGCTCAGCCAGATCTTGACTGCTATGAGCGGTTATTGCTTGAGTCATATCCGGGATGCTCTATCAAGTCCGAAAAGATTTATTTACGGACATTATATTGACATCTGGAAATCAGTGCAAATTCCGTCTCAGAGGTAACAGAGAAGCGTCAAATATTAGCGTTGAAAGTGGTACTATGTTCGGTCGCGTAGAAAAGGCGAACGGGGCTTAACAGTACTGTAATGTAGCTATCTATGTACATCTCCGAGCTGATAAACATCACATCGCAATGCAGATACGCTATGAAGAGTGACGATACAAGCTGCTGAATGTTTGCTGCGCCGATGTATAATGGGGGCGGTTGCATCGCCGAGGGTGTGAAGGTGCGCTATGTATAAGACGTTTCGGGTCAAGAACTTCCGCTGCTTCAAGGACCTGCAGATCAACGATCTCGGCCGCGTGAATTTGATTGCGGGGCTGAACAACACGGGTAAGACGGCTCTAATGGAGGCGATGTATTTGCATACGAGACCCTTCTCACCTGGAGAGCTGTCGAATCTACAGCAGGTGCGCGGTATCGATTTCAGCGATGACGACAGAATGCGCAGCTGGAGACAGTTCTTTTACAGAATGGATTCTGACAAGACAATAGAAATCGAGGGACACCACTTGCTCCCGAAGGCGCATCCGACCCTTTGCATAGAGGAGTTAGCGAATACGAAAGAAAATGAGGCGGAATTTCAGCTCTATGCCAAGAATCTGCAATCATTGGGCATGTCTCAAGTAGATGCAGCCAGGACGGCAAGTGAATTAGAGGAAATCCTTCATTTTTTGGAGAGCGACGAAGCGACTTCGCATGGCTCTGCATTTTTGCCCTCTAACCCGAAGCTCCCGGTCATTGGATTCAAAGACAGAAAAGAGCAATCCCAGTTTTTCCCGGTACGCGGCGCACCATCCAGCGAGGATCTGACTGACAAGTACAGCATGCTCAAAGTTGAAGGCCAACACATCGCCATAGACAATGCGTTGAAGCGGCTTGAACCGAGTCTGACCGGTATAGAAGTCTTGTCACCTGACGGTCGGCGAAGGATCTGGGTGGAGGTTGACGGCGTCCTGATGCCCTTGCATCTGCTTGGCGAAGGTTCAATTCGCTTCGCCAGCATCTTGATGGTGATGCGCGGTGATAAACCGGCGTACCTCTTCATTGATGAAATCGAGAATGGCATCCACTACTCTGTTCAACAGGATGTATGGAACGATATCGGCGAAGCCGCGCGCGAGCACGATGTGCAAGTCTTCGCCACGACACACAGCTGGGAAATGATCGAGGCCGCCCACGAAGCCTTCAAGGACGATGACGCTTACGAATTCCGTTTCCACCGCCTGGAGCGAAACCTGCAAACTGGCAACATCGAAGCTGTGACATACAATGAGTTTGGCATGGATGCAGTGACTAGCGTCAGCTATGAGGTTCGCGGGTGAAGAATATCAAGATAGATGAGAACGCTGCTCGTCTACTGTTGGTCGAGGGCCGCGATGATGAAGTGTTCTTTATCAAGCTCGTCGAGCATATGGGCATCAGTGCCGATATTCAGATTTTCAGCTATGGCGGCAAGGACAATCTCAAGCGTTACCTTCTCGCGATCCTGAACGACGTGAATTACTCGCGCAATCGGCAGCACATCGGCATCGTTCGCGATGCCGATTACAATACAAGCGCATTTGACTCCGTGGTTTCCGCGCTTGTGCACGCTAATGACAACCGAGGTACAGGTAACAAGTTTTCTATTCCGCAAAGAGCGCTGGTGCGATCGGAAGCCGCGCCCTATGTATCGGTCCTGATTCTACCGCCGGACAATGAGGGTGCGTTGGAAGACCTCGTTGTCGATGTGCTAAGGACCGAACCAATCATGTCTTGCGTCAATGAGTATTTTGAATGTTTGACCGGGCAAGGGATTAGCATATCCAAAGAGCGGCACTCCAGAAACAAGCTCAGCGTCTTCATTTCTGGAGCGGCGGTCGATACTGATTTCGCAACCAATAGAGATTCACGCCGGAAATTCCTGCGGGAAGCCGTTGCTATGCAATGGTGGCAGACTGACCTGTGGCAACATGAGAACTTCAAGGTGATTAAAGACTTTCTTACCCAGCTTCACACAGATAAGCCGTTGTTTTAGCCGCTGGCGGGCAAGTGGGACGCAGGTCCAGCGTCTATCACTGGGCGAAGCTTGAGGAGATGGCGCAGGCGATGGGTATGGCGTTTCCAGAGGCCCACGATGCGTCGGCCGATGTCAAAATGACCATTGCAGTGCTGCGCTGGGCCTCCGCCGACGTTTTGCAGTGTCCGGTATCATTCAGCAGCTGTTGGCACACACTTGTAATTTCCTTCCAACATGAGCCAGGAAGACATGTGCCCACTTCATACCATGACCAAATAAGATGGGCAATGTCTGCGCCCAAGTGAACAAGTCGATCTATCGCAATCCGGGAGTGTTTCATTGGCTTTCGCAAACAATGTCGGCGTAGAAAAACCATTGCCTAGCTCTTCGACATCCGATCTCACACATACTGCTGCATCCAGTCCAGAAGCGCTTCATTCTGAGCTTTCTGCACACGAACCGACCCAGTGATTGAAGCCACGTGCGAAACACCAGGAATCCGAAGCATTTCCACGGTGCAGCCGTTCGCTTTCAGGTGCCCGTAGAACTGTTCCGCCTGGCCGGCGGGACAACGATAGTCTTTCTCGCACTGGATCAAAAGTGTCGGCGTCCTGCAGTTGTGCGCATACGTAATGGGCGATCCGCGCCGATAAACCTCCGGGATTTCATGCGGCTTACCGCCGAGTTCGCTAAGCGATCCCCAAGGACCCATGTCTGCAGTACCATAGCGGCTGACCAGGTCTGTTATCGGGTTTTCAGCGACCGCCGCTTTGAAACGATTCGTCTGCCCGATCGTAAAGCAGGTGAGGTAGCCTCCATAGGAGAGCCCACAAATCCCGAGTCGGTCGGGGTCGGCGAAGCCAGCTTCAATCGCCTGATCAACCCCATCCAATAGGTCTCTATGGTCGAGCACGCCCCAGTTGCCGGATAGCGCAGTGGCGAAGGCGTCGCCGTAACCAGTGGATCCGCGTGGATTGACAAACAAGACGGCATATCCGGCGCCGGCAAGCATTTGAAAATCGCTACCATATTGATAACCGTACCAACCGTGCGGGCCCCCATGAATGTAGAGGATCGTCGGGTAAGGCGGCTCGCCTTGATTTGGCCGCAGCAGCCAGCCTTGAATCTGGGTGCCGTCTTCGGTTTGGTAGAGAAGTTCCTCGACATCTGCGAAGTCAATCTGATCATAGAGTTCATCGTTAAAGAACGTGACTTGGCGCTCATTGATCCCGTCCAACGAGGCGATATAGAGGTCGCCTGGATTTGCCAGGTCTCCCGAAAGATAGAGCATGTTCGTGCCATCAACATCTTGCAGGGAAATTGTTCTCTCTCCCCCAAGCAAGCGCCGCCACTGACCGGTTCCACTTAAGGCTACCGCGTAGATGCCTTTCGTTCCGCGCTCCACGACATTCACCAAGGCGGCCGATTCTGCAGTTGGGATGTTTGCCGCGCTGAAGACGGGAAACCACTGGACTTCAATGCCAGCCGGCAGATCTGCCGTGCGGTTTACAACTTTTCCGCTGTCACGTTCGAGAATCCATAGATCGTCTTTGGTCGCCATCGGTTGGTCGCTGCGCGAAGCGACAACCGTGATGTGTCTGCCATCGGGCAGCCAGCCGGCGTTCTTTATGAATCCCCAGTCCAGGTCGAGAAGCTCCTCAACCTCGCCCTCCAGATTGACGACCCGCAGCTTGGCCGAGAAGAGATCCGGCCGATCCGGGTCAAATGATGCGAGGTAGAGAATCTCCCGCCCGTCCGGCGACCAGCGCAGCGTTCGGTCCAGGTGAGCATCGTCGGTGAGTTGCCTAACGTCGCCACCGTTGACCGGCTGGACGAAGATCTTTTGCGCCGCATTATCGACATAGCCTATTCCATCAAAGCGATATATAAAGCGCGTCACCCGATAGGGCGCTGTCGGATCTTTAGGTTCAGTGTCCTTCGATGCAGTGAAGGCGATCGTTTTCCCATCCGGCGACCAGACCGGCGGTCCATTGACGCCTTGATTCAGGTTCGTAAGCTGCCGCGCTTCGCCGCCTTCGATGGGGAGAAGGAACACCTGTTTCGCGCCAGAGCGATCGGAGAGAAACGCGATCTGCGTTCCATCCGGCGACCAGCTTGGTGAGATGCTGTTGTTGCTGTCCTGCGTCAACTGTCGCACGTCCTCGGATGCCAAATCGATGCGCCAAAGCGACGTAGTCGTCTGGTCGTTTTCGAGATCGTGCCGGGTCAAGTCACAGACGGCAAGCGCCCCGCTCGGAGACAGCCGGGCGCTGCCTATTCGCGCGTAGCGCAGATCATCCAATAGGCCGAAGTTGCGTTTTTCACTTGTGGTCGTCATAGTAATCTCTTAGGCTTGGCGTCTCTTGAATGCGTACTCATTTCGCAGCATCATTCTCAGAACACCGCCGGATTCATCTAACTCAAAGCGTACCGTTTCGTTTGATCCACCCTGCTCTTGAATCGTGAACACGTGTTCGGCGTCGGTGGGCTCGAGGATGACAGGCGGATACTCCATGGCGTCAAGCGACACGATTTGCAGTTGTCCATTGCGCAATAGAACCTTCTCATAACCCCAATCATGAAAGTATTCGCCCAAGTACAATAACCAGGCGGGGTCTACTTCGGGAGCTGGCGCTTCGGCTGCCTTGATGATCTCGGGCAAGACGAGTTTGTAACCTTGGTTGATATATTCCGGCGGCGTGCTTCCCAGCGCGTTTGTAAGTACGATTATCGCGACTTTGTGCTCCCGGCACAGCGTGAATCCCGTCAGGTAGCCCGGGTAGCCGCCAGCGTGTCCGCTGATCGACCAATCGTCCAGCTTGTACTGCATGCTGCCCAAGCCGTAGCCTTCACTCCACGATGGTTCCAGCCAGTGAATGCGATGCATGTCGCGCAGGGAGTGCGGGGAAAGGACAGCGTTCACATCTTCGCTGAGGTGAAACGCGGCATATTTGACCAAATCGTTCATCGACGAAGCGAAATTGGCGGAGGCCTCAAAGCCATTCATCAGGAAGAAGGGCATCGGCCTTCGTTCGTAACAGTCGCTGAGTTGTGAGTAGCCGGTTGCCAGCAAGGGGTCATCGGTTTGCGGCACGGGATGCGTCTCCGACATGCCGAGCGGGTCAACGATATTACGCTGGAGGTACTGCGCCCATGATGCTCCCGACACCTGCTCAATGACTCCGCCGAGTAAAGAATAGCCGACATTGCTGTAGGCGAATTTATGGTAGGGTGGTCGAGTCGGCGGGCGCGTCTTCAAACCTTCGACGAAGTCACCCCAAGACGGCGCGTCGCATTCTGTCCACATAGGGTTGTGAGAGTCGCGCGGGAGCCCGGATGTATGCGTCAGCAAATTCCGGACCGTGATTTCAGGCGCGTCCTGATATTGCAGGTTAAACCAGTCGAGGTGCTGGGAAACAGGATCGTCAAGACTGAGCAACCCGGCGTCGCGCAGTTGCAGAATGGCGACAGCGGTGAAAGTTTTGCTGATGCTGGCGATACGGAAACGGGTATCCAGCCTGACCGGAGTCTTTGCCTCGATGTCCGCATAACCATAACCCCTGCCCCAAAGCAGCTCCCCGTCATAGACGATGCCAACCGCCAGCCCAGGCTGCTGCTTTCGGTGCATGGTGAGGCGTATCCAGGCATCATATAGGCCAATTGCCGTCGCCAGGTCCGGATTTTCGTTCAATAAAGCAAGGGTCATCGTGTTCTCCCGTTGCTGCCGTTTTCGCGCTTGGCATCATGAAAGATCTACGACCGATTCAGTGACATCGGCACGTATCATGAAGCTTCTATAGGAATCAAACTTGCAGCGGCTTTGACTAGCGGCAAACGACGTCACGTCCCCTGCCTTCTACCTTTTCCGGTGCCTCGCCCGGCGCGTCGCCGACAACACCCTCAACGAACCAATCCATGTCATTGTAGATGTATCCCTTCGGGAATTTGTCGCCTTTTGCCAATACAAGATCGCCATTTTGGGCATAAACCGGGCCATCAAAGGTGTCTTTGACTGTTTCATTCCAGGTGATCCGCCATTTCAGCGGCGGCGCTTCCATGATGTGCGGAATCTGGTCGTAGTCGTAGGCCGCCATATCGATGATGCCGCGGCCATGGGCTTTGGTGGAAACCTTGCCGTCGTAGGCCTTGGCCTTCCATTTGTCCTCAAGCATATTGTTGACCTGCCGCAGATAGTACCAACCCCACTGCCAGATAATGCTGGTCATATTGGCATTGGGCGCGAATTCACGCATATCAAAGCCGTAGCCCATAGACCGAACGCCCTTTTCTTCAGCGACCTTTTGGACTTCAGGGCTGTAAGTATGCTGAACGAGGACATCAGCGCCGATGTCGACCAGCTCTAGCGCGGCCTCGCGCTCCACATCCGGGTCGTTCCAGGAACCCGTCCAGCGCACGTGGACAGATATATCTTCGCAGGTTCTAACCAGCAGCGAAGCGGCGGTAATGGCATTGATGTGCCGAATGACCTCAATCGTTGGTTCAGGCGCAATGAAACCGATGATGCCACTCACCGTCATCTCACCGGTGTATCCGCCCGCGACATAAAACGCCTGATACATTCGTCCGCTGTATGTGGCGACGTTATCTGCTGTTGCCGCGCCATCGGCCACTTCAAACTTGGTATCCGGGAAGTCTTCGGCGACTTTTAACACTGCGTCGCTATAGGCAGGCGACGTGGCGAAAATCAGCTTATGACCCTCCTCGGCGAGTTGCCGCAAGACATCTTCCACCTCTTCGACGGATACACTATCGACAGCCTTGGTACCGAGATCGGGCAGTTGCTCATCCAAGTATTGGCGGCCGATTTCGTGTAAGTTGCTCATATTGTATTCGTCGCTGCTTTCGCGATAAATGAAAGCGACCTGACTCGTGACTTCCTCGACGGCGGACTCGCTCGCTGCGTCTTCGCTGCACGCGACAACGCAAAATGTGAACATTATGAGGACAACGATCAAGTTAACACGTCCCTTGAAGCTATTCATAATTCGCCCCCATGATCCTTGTCTGCTTGGCAGTGACCGGTGCTCCTAATCCTTTGCATGCCATTGGCTTATTGGCTGTTCTGCAAGTATTCCGCAGTGGCGAGACCAGTGCAGCACTGCACGCCGACAAGGCTACGGATGGGAATCGCTCGGTAATCGAGCGCGGCTTCGAGCGCCGTGCCGTCCGCTTCCAGGCGGGCTTCTGCCTCGTCGCTTGCCGATAGAAGCGCTGGCGCTGTATTTCCGCTGGCAATCTCGTCCCGCAGCATGCGCGCCAAGAGCCCGATGTTTAGTAACTTATAAAATCGTGACGTGTACAGATTGCTGAAAAGTTCCGCCTGCGTGGCTGGTCGATTGGTGTCTTCCGCGCCCATCACCCATTCGCGGTCCGCTTCCCGGAAGCCGGCGCTCATGGCGAGAAAATCTTCAAGCGCGCGCCTGACCGGCGTGTCCAAACGCAGCTCGCTTTCCACCGAAGAATACTGACCGCGGATCCAATTATCGTGTTCAATTGCGATATCCATCGCCTGTAGTATCGCATCGCGTCGAAGGGTCGCAGTCGTCGACCCATCGTTCACGCGCGGTTCATCAAAATAAGGCATTTCGACAATTAAGAAGAAGGAACCGTGGCGCTCGGCGTATTGCGCGCTTGACGCCTTGAAGCCGATCACTGAGCCCGGGTCAGCGACGCCATGCCGGTCGAGATGGTCGTACATATCTTTGCTAGTCAGCATGCGGTATATCGCCGGCGCATACGGCTCGGCGAAACTCAGTTCCGGTTCGCCCAGGTCAAGCGCGAGGTTGAACCATTTTGGAATCTTATGAAACGTCTCATAGAGCGGCGGACATTCGTCCGATACGTAATAGTAGACGCCGCCAAAGCCGGCGTTATGCAATGAGTAGAGCAGCTTGGGTGTCGTCTCGTCAATGACCTGCATTAGCGCTCGCGTCTCCGGCAGTGGATCGTCGAACGATAGCGCCTTGTATTCTATCGGAAACGTCCATTCGACCTGTTCGTGCCGCGCTGGGCGATAGAAATGGCGGGCGTAGTTGGTGGGCGTGAAGGGACCTTTGAACCAGCCCTCATTGAGACGCATCCCATCGGCGTCTATCGACTTGATGAAATGCCAGGTGTAACCCAGTTCGTCGCGCAAAGCCGCGTCTTCACAGAGCAGCTGAGAAAGGTATTCGATTGTCATGCATCCAATGGGCTCGTTGGGATGGGGACCGCCAAATATGAACGCGTTGTCAGCGCCTCCGGCTATGGTCAGCAGTGTAATCGGGTCTCCTCGGCGTGTCTTACCGACTACTCGGATGCTAACTAAGTCAGGGTATTGCTCACGCAGCCGCTGGCTTGAAGCGTTCAATTCATCAATCGAGAGAAATTCCTTGTAGTCCGGGATGTCTTCGGCGATTTTCCGCAGGTCCATTTGCGCTCCAGAAGTCCCGATGCGAATCTATGCCTAGCTCAACTCAGAAGGAATCTTGCATGTTATGCGGACCAGGCTCATGAGAACCTGGTCCGATGCAAAGCGATACTAGTTCGGAAAGATCAACGAATGTGCGCCTATCTTTCATCCTCGTTGATCCACACGTTGTGATCGTCGGTGACCAGATTCAGCGTCCATTCACCGCCGAAGAAGTCCTTCACGTAATTGTTCTTTACCGTGAAGATGTTGAAGAAGCCGAAAGCGGGCTCAAAGTAGAGCGCGGCAACGCGCGTGGTGGCCGCTTGCAGTTGGGCTTCACGCTCCTCTTCATTCATGTTTTGCGCCGACAGATCGAGCAAGTTGAAGATTTCGTCATCTTCGTAGCCCAGTGACGAGATCCAGCCATTGCGGCCCCAAAGCGCATTGGTGCCACCTTCGCCACACCAGCCTTGACCCAGGTAGATACCCCATTCGCCATCCAGCCGCCTGGCGTTATTGGTCCCCGGATCGGCAATTTCCGGCCGGATCTTGAGACCGACCTGGGTGCCAGCATCTACTATGGCTGCCACGTAATCCGGCGCTGGATCGGAGTTCCAGGAGAACATGGGTATCTCGAGTAGCTCACCATCCATTTCGCGCCAGCCGTCTCCGTCACTGTCGACGATGCCCAATTCATCCAGTAGCGACATGGCCAGATCGGGGTCATAGCTGTGGTACTCGTCATACAGTCCTTCTACGTAGCCCGCTACGCCCGGGCCGGCAGTGCCGGCGCCTTTCACATGCGTGGGACCACGCAGCGCCGCGTTGATCGCTTCGCCATCTTTCATGTGGGAAAGCGCCTTGCGGAAGCGGACATCATCAAATGGCGGTTTGTCCACCGACATGTACAAGCGGGTGGCGACCGGGCAGCCGAAGTTGATCACGGTCATGTCTTCGTTATCTAGGAAACGGCCGACATCATCACCCGGCGTTACCGATCCCCACCAGTCAATGTCGCCGGCTTCTAGGGCGATCATCGCCGCCGGCACATCCGGCATGACCCTGAAGATGACTTCGTCCAGGCAGGGGTCGATATAGTAATCCTCGTTGGCACGCAGGACGACTTCTTCGTCGGGCGAGTATGAGACGAATTCAAATGGTCCGGAACCGAGCGGATTCAATCCATAGTCATCGCCGTAGTGCTCGATGGCTTCTTTGGCGACGATGGCCGTGAAGGTCAAGCCGCGCGCCTTGTCATACATAATGGCATCGGGCCCGCTCAAGGTCAAAACAACCGTATGATCGTCTGTCGCTTCGGCTGAAACAAAGAGATTGCGCAGATCGGCAGCCATGATCGATGATTCATCATCATATTGTCTGTAAATCGAATAGACCACGTCATGCGCGGTGACTTCGCGGCTTTCACCTTCGGGAAAGATTTCATTGCCATCGTGCCACATCATGCCAGGACGTATGTGCCAAGTATAGACGGTGCCGTCCTCGCTAATATCCCAGGATTCCGCCAGGTCGCCAACCGGCTGGCCCGATTCGATGCGGAACAGCATGCTGTTGATGTTGGTGATGGCGTAGAAGGTCCAGTCATGCGCGGCTGTATTGGGGTCCATCGGCAAGAAGGTGTCGACGCCGATTGTGAAGGTGCCGCCCTCCTGCGGACAGTGGCCGTCGGCGGCGGCAGGCGCCAATGACAGCGCCAAAACAAAGACTAGAACAAGAAACATTAACGAAGTCTTGAGTTTCATAATTTGGGTCTCCCTATTACTAGCTCAATTTGGTGAAAGAATCGGAAAATCGTCTTGCTTGCAACTAGGCCAATAATCACCTCCTATCTTTATCTGTGAGCGTCATTTGCGTTTTTGATGCCGAGAGGCCATCCAAGTTGACGCTTGACCACTACAAGTAAACGCGATGGTAACGCAGTTGTTGTCGAATATGCAAATCACTGACGTAAAGGTAGTGTATCGAAGTCGGTGGAAATAGAAATGACGTGAACCCCATTTCATGCT
>WTGF01000091.1 GCA_011525385.1 Chloroflexota bacterium
CAATGGATTTCCGCCCCCCGTTGAGCGGGGGGACCGAGGGGGGAACAGGCCGGGGGAGGGGTAGAAATCTGCGCCCGCCAGGGGGTACCCCCCCCCCCCCCCGTATACATACTGTATCTATACGGTTACCCAAAAGAGGGGGCAAAATCAGGGCATCTTCCCAGCATTTGAGGACGCATTGCGCCTCATCAAACCCGCGCGCCCCTCGGTGCTTAAAACCTTTCGTGCTCTTTGTATCTCATTTTAATAAACCGCGATCTGCGGTAGCCGAGCCGGTTTATTATTCTCTCTGAGCGCGGTAGCCCAAATTCGTTGCCGCCGAGCGGCTGTGCTGAAAAAACATCTACCTGCCCGCCAAATCCCAAACCAGCAATACCGCGCCTTCCAGCAGAATGAACCTGCGTTACAATCTAGCTGGAAGATATTGGCTTATTAAGCGCTAGGCGACGTGATGAAACCCGCGAATCTGCTCTTTATCCTGTCCGATCAGCATCAAGCGGCGGCCATGGGCTGCGCCGGCCATCCCTTGGCGCAAACCCCGAACCTCGACCGTCTCGCTGAATCCGGCGCCCGCTTCAGCAACGCCTATACGCCTTGCGCCATCTGTGTGCCGGCGCGGGCGGCCTTGGCGACGGGGCAATATGTGCATCAGATCGGCTATTGGGACAACGGCAATCCCTACGACGGGGGCGTCAAGAGCTGGATGCATCGACTCAAAGAATCCGGTTATCAAATCGATTCCATCGGCAAGCTGCACTTTCGCAGCATGGAAGACGATAACGGCTTCACCGAGGAAATCGAACCGCTGCACGTGGTCGAGGGCATCGGCGATCCCGCCAGCGGCATCCGCGACGGCTCCTTGATCCGCAATTCCCGCGGCGGCATAGACGAAGCGGGCGCCGGCCCCAGCACCTATCAAGCATACGACATTCGCAATCGAGACAATGCCATTACTTGGCTGCGAGAACACGCCAACGACGACAAGCCCTGGGTCCTGTTCCTCAGCTTTGTGACGCCGCACCCGCCTTTTTTGTCACCGCCGGATACCTATGAACGCTATCCACATGACCGGATTGAGTTGCCGCCGCAATGGCGAGAGTCGGATTGGGTCAAGCATCCGGCCTTTGCGTATATGCGCCGTTCCTTCGGCTTCGAGGCGCCCTTTGCCGAAGCGACCATCCGCCGGCTTCACGCCGCCTATTACGGCATCTGTACCTTCCTTGACACGCAGATTGGGCAGGTGCTGGGCGCTTTGGATGATTTGAACCTGCGGGAGACGACACGGATCATCTATAGCTCGGATCACGGCGAACAGCTTGGCGCGCGCGGCGTATTCGGCAAGATCACCATGTACGAGGAATCCTCCGCCATTCCATTTATCATCTCCGGCCCCGATGTGCCGCGAGGCAAAGTAGTCGACACGCCGGTCTCGCTAATCGATTGCTATCCAACCGTTCTCAGCGCTGTCGGCTGCCCGCCGAGCGATGAGGATCACGCGCGACCGGGCGAGTCGCTTTGGTCAATCGCGCATGAAGCCGACCGCGACCGCAGGATCTTTGCCGAATATCACGCTGTCGGCTCGCGAAACGCTTACTATATGCTGCGCGACCGACGTTACAAGTATGTCTATCATGTGGCTGCGCCGCCGCAACTGTTTGACCTGGACGCCGATCCCCTGGAACTCAATGACCTGGCGATTGACGCGGATGCCGACGCTCGCGAATTGCTGGACAAATACGAAGTCCAGTTGCGCGAGATCCTGGATCCGGAAGCGGTTGACGCGCGGGCGAAAGCGGATCAGAAGCAGCGCATCGACGAATTGGGCGGCCGCGACGCGGTGATCGCGCGTGGCTCCTTCATCAATTCGCCGGTGCCTGGCGAAGAGCCGAAGTTCCGGCAATTGGAACCCCCATCCGCTTAAGTTGTCAGCAGGGGCGGCAAGCAGCCGCGAAAAAACAGAAAACCAGCGCGTCCGCTGGTCCTTCGCGAGCCTTGCCTCTTTTTTAATAAACCGCGATCTGCGGTAGCCGAGCAGGTCTATTATTTTCTGTGAGCGCGGTAGCCCAAATTCGCGGCCGCCGAGCGGCTGTGCGTGCCTGGAGAGATTCGAACTCCCGACACCTGGTTCCGTAGACCAGTGCTCTAT
>WTGF01000045.1 GCA_011525385.1 Chloroflexota bacterium
GCCCTGATGTCCTCTTGGCTCGGCTGTGGGTCGCCCGATGGGTGATTGTGGACAAGCACGACAGAATTCGCGCTCTCCTCAATGGCAAATCTGAAAATCTCTCTTGGGTGAAAGACACTTGAATTAAGCGTGCCTTCAAAAATCGTTGTCTCATTCAGCATTCTACCCCAATTCAATTCGCCTGCAAGTTCGCCTGCTTTGCCTTTGGCAGTGATACCGCCTTTTGTGTCAAGTGCGAGAACGCAAACGATTTCCTTCGTCAGATACCGCATTTTGGACATAAGCAAATCTGCAACATCAGAAGGTGACGTTATCTTCGACTTCTCGGCGTGGGAACGTGCAAGTCGCTTGCCCAATTCAAGTGCCGCCGCTACCTTCTCGGCGCGCTTCTCTGTGAGTTTGCCGCGCTGCTGTAATTCACTTGTGCTGGCATTTGCTAAGCGTGGCAATTCTGCTTCATAGGCGATTAACAAATCCTCAGCGAGTTTCAAATCCGTTCCCATCACACTCGCAACAAGTTCGGGCGTGGACAGATGCTCGGTCGGTCGCGGTGGATACACCTTATCCCGAAGTTGTGCAGCTTCACGCCTGAATTTCGCCGCTGCCTGTGCTTCAAAGCCGCTTTTCCTCTACCGCGTCTTTGCCGTTGTCGTTCACTTCGTCAACGAACCAGTCTGGAGCGATGGGGGTGATAGTGCCTGCGATATAAACCGCGTGTTTCAAGTCCTCAAACTCAATAACGCTGCTCATATCATCAGAAGCACCGACCAAATAAATATGGATTGTTTCACGCTCCACGCCTTCAGCGTCTATCTCTGAATATCCCGAAAACTTGACAATCTCCACTTGGCGTTGTGCCTGTGTGTCAAATAAAATGTGTCCGATGTCAAAATCGCCAATGCCGTTGTCAAAACGGCTTGCTTCTAACTCTATACGCATGATAAAATATCCTCTGTAGTTAAAAACTATCGTTGAGAAAAATCTAACTAATGGATAGGCGCGGAATGTGACCGCGCCTGTCCGATTATGGCAGAGCGTTAACAGCATCGTGAAAATTAGCGTCTGTTAACGTCTCTTTGACCTCTTGAAGCGATTTGCACCGCTTGATTGCTTCCACCAGCCACGCGTACCCATCGTCATAAAGCGATTCGTTGTAGGCACGTTTCATCGCCTCATCTACAAACATGAGCCGTAGGCGTGCCGATGCAGTGTTTTGCTTCGTTATCAGTCTTTTCAGACCGTCGAAGTTAATCATCGTGATACCTCCGTTAGCCCTCAATAACAGCAATTTGGTTGCCGTGCTTATCCCGAAGCGTATCAAAAAGCCCATCGGCTGCCAGAAGCGTTAAGTACGCGATCTTGCCGCCGAAGCGTCTAATATACCGCTTTGCCGTTGCGCGCGCGATAATCTTGATAACCTTATCGCCGTGCTTAACTTTTCTCATTGTAAAATCTCCGTTAGGTTATGCTTGATGCCTGCCTTGATACTCTCAAGACTTAACCCACGCCTCCAGCACCAAGCCCGTGCATATCCTGCACGTTGTGGGATTTGACGCGCCCCGAAGGACGCGCCCGAACTGATTGATTAGATAAGTTGCAACTTTGCTAAAATCTCGTCTGCCTGTGCTATGTCTCGCTCGGCGTTGGGATTCAAATTCCCCGTCTCGTTAGTCACCAAGCAATACACATCATCATCAAGCCAGCCCAAAGCAGCCGATTCACGACTTACCTTGCACCGATAGTTATCGCTGTGATACTCGGTAATCTTTTCAAGTGTCATGTAAGCCTGCCCGTCGTTCTCCTCGTAGAGTGCCTGCAACTTCTGCGTGCAGTGGTTGTTGATACTCGTTATCCTGTATTCTTGCCCATCGGTCGTTGTGAACCACCACGCACCATTAGAAAATCGCTTTATCTGAATTTCCTGTGATTTATGCATGTGAAATCTCCGTAAAGTGAGAGACGCGCCCCGAAGGACGCGCCCGTTCGGTTTATTCCTTATTCTTGACGTTAGGCCCATCGTCAAAGAGTTCTGCCGATAAGCCCGCCCCTGCTGCACAGCAAGGGAACAGAAGCAAGTATTGAACGCCACTGATAACGCTGCCGATTAGCATGATAAGACCGACAAACGCAACGACTCCAAAGAAAATCATCATCGCCGCGCCAAAGACCATCAAAAAGTTATGCATTGTATGCCCCCATAAACAGAGAACGCGCCCCGAAGGACGCGCCCGTTCCGTTAGCAACTGCACGGCGTGTTTATGAAAAAAGCAGGAAAACGGCAAACCTTAGATGTGTCTTGCCGCGTCCTGCTTTTCACGCGCGGGGTGCAGTCGTTATGTGAATTTGTGTGATTTTGTGCCAATTCGGTGTGAATTGGTGTGTCTGGTGGTATTATAGCATATCCCAAGCGATATGTCAAGCGATTTTGGGGTTTTGGGTGCGAACTTGTCAAAATCTACCTTTTCCAAAGTTCAAACACACGCAAAATCACGCTTTATAGCACCATGTCAAGGAAAATCAGGCACATCCCAACGCACGCCAGCACGCACATGGCAGGGAATTCGGTCGCAGAGGGGAGGGGTATAGGGCAGCATCGCACACAGACCGCTACATCGCCCGCACAGGCAGGACTAATGATTCTTGGGTCCAATTTTCAAAAAAAAATTAGAAAAATGGGAATGAAATTGTCCTTGAGGTATACTATAAAGAAAAATTTGACTTAATCAGCGAAAAATTGTAGAATTATAGCACATCGGCGGATAGGATTCTCAGCTCGATACGTCCTTGTATCGAGTCCTATCCGGTCCCCTGAGAAGGATTTAACCGATTGCGATGGGACCTGAGTATATAGTAACCACAGAAAAGAAGGTATTTATGAGAGGCAAGTTTAACATTTTTCTTTTGGGTGTTTCCTTAGGCGTTTTACTTGTCGCGTTGATATACTTCGCAGACGATATAAGAAAATTTATTATCAGCAGGAAAAATTGGATTAATCATCTAATGCTGATTATGACTTTTATTAATACGTCTCTCATTATCTATATCCTCAGATTAACTAAAAATAATAACAACAGGAGCTAAATCATGTCAGAAACAACTGCGGAATACCAGATAAACACCAAGAACCCGAAAACAAACAATAACACACGCAATAGATTTGCGCGTCACGGTTTAGAGATACTCAAGTTAGCTGTCATGGAGGTGTTATATCAAAAAAAAGAGCATCTCCTCCAGCCTAAAGATATTCGCAACAGCCTGGATCTACCACCCACGAAATACACAGCTGGGAACACCAATAGTTTAATTCTTGGCGTTCTTTCATATTTAAAAGACGCTGGATATGCCGATCATATTGTCTCTTATGGATGGCAAATCACAGAAAAGGGAATGTTGGTTATTGAAGGAGGTGATAAAAATTAATATCGGCAGTTTTGACCTTGAATTCAAGCTTAAAAAACACGGCGGCTATATCTATGATGTCCGAGACAAGAAAAAACCGAGATTTGTCGGACTTATCATGGAAACAACCGCCGCGAAAGGCTATACATTATGCCCTTTCGTTCGAAGAAGCATACATTTTGATGCTGCAGTGCCGGACAATCTTCGATCTCCGCTGAAGGCACAGCATTGGGTCATGGATCACGCAGTTATGTGGAATGCTACTCGAAGATATACAGTATTCAATGGTATTATTGGAATACTTGTCCCTATCCCTAGAGTACTTCACGTTCTGCGAGATGTGCGGAGTGCGATAATTGTTCTACAACTGTTTTTTGCAGTGATACTCTACCAGCGTAACCCGAATAATTTGCTTGAATGGAGTGCTGTTATTATCGCTGCGAGTTGGGCAATTTACAACATTGTTATCCTTTGTAAAGATCATCGTATATTTAGCCGAAGGTTTTGAATCAACAAAATTAAATACTGTTGATTTTTATACACCACATCGTGTATAATTTTTCAGCAAGATTCCACATTCTTCTGACATTATAAGGTTAAAGCAGAACCTTATATGCTATGAATGCAATGTGGCATCCCAAACAAGACCGTGTTTGGAGATGTTCCATTATTAAAACACTTTTTGTTTGAAATTTCATTAAAAAATTTCAATTTCTTGTGTTAATGGAGTAAAATCTTGTCATTTCGCTCAGTCATGTGGGCACGCTGGGATTGCAACGGGGGGGCACGCCGCCCCCTTGCCCAGTATACCAAAAACAACACATGACGAAGCCACATGACTCTCCAAATATTTGTCTAACGCCCTCATTTCAGGGATATTATGTTTTTTTACCTTGATGAACTGTGTGTAGAACGCCGCTACGCCTTGTTTGTGTTGGAGCGGCATATTCTACATTTAACCTACTTTATTTTCCAAGTACGGGCAATCCAAAACCCTACTTTCTTAACGTTGTGCTGCCCAATCGGGTTGCACAGCGAATAGGGGACTTTTTTTATGAATTTATCAGATTTTTCAACACCAGGTATCCAAGTACCAGAATACAAAGAACTCTCGGAGATTAACTTTGCCCTTCCCGCGGTGGAATACACTGATAAGCATGTTCAGGGTATCATTGAGAATGATCTGACACTCCTTGAAACTGCTTTTTTTCTGAACCTGTTGGGCAATATGATTGCTGATACCGGTATCCTGCACGGTGCGCGTATCTCAACACTCGCCAAACGCCTCGGTTGTACGACATCCTGCTTCTACGGTAAGGATAACCTCATAGATCGGATAAATGCCACCGGTATGGCGACGCTTCGGATCAAGAACAAGAAGGTTCACGGTCGCATCCATGAGCCGCCGAAAAAGCGGACAAAAAACTTGAAGAAGGAGCCGCCGATCTATCCGTTGGCTGTTTCGATGACGCACCGAGTCGCGCTACAAGGGCTGCTCACGAACACAGAAGCGAAGACTGTCATCCGAACACTGTTGATACTTTCTATGCACTGCGATCTTGATACCGGTGAGATCAACACCGAGCAACGTGCTTGTGAATGGGCTGATATGATCGGTGTATCTCGAACATCCATTGAACGTGCGATCGACTGGCTCAATGAAAAAGGCTTTGCCCAATTGGACCGTGATTATGTTGTCATCGGGTTTTTGCGATACACCGCCATGGCGCGCGGCTTTCTACGTGTTCACGCTGAAAAGCAAAAAGAGCTGAACGCGAAAACGAAAGCAGAAAAAGCGGCACGCGAAGCAAGAGGGCTGCCACCGAAGCCTAATTATGCCGAGATAGAGTTGAAACTGTACAAGTTCTTCGGATTGGACGCTAAAGGGTGGACGCGAACGCTGTTCAAGGAGGCAACGAAGTTTCTATTGAAAGGGTTTATGCCGGAGGGTGAGTACAACCAAGTTGGCAGCCTGTAGGCGTTCCGGTGGGATCGTGAAAACGGAGGCACGATAACCACTGGATTCAACGGACTTATCAACAATTTTACGAACAATTCATCCACAATCTTCGCGAATCGTGCAAACCGAAACAGTTTGGAAAGTGGGGTTATAGACATGTGACGTTTGAAATAGACAAGTGCAATCGTAATTTCAAAATTTTTCGGGAACGCTGATACCCTGTGGGTTATCGGCTGCTTTCGCGCAAAGTTAAAGTTAACCTCTAAATTTGATAGGGTACTATCTTTAATTTCTAAATATTAATTGTTTAAGCGTGAACGCGGACTCGATAAATAAATGTGCAGAGGAAGGAGAAGAGAAGAGGTTAACAAGGAAACCGAAGAAGGGAGCGGAAAGATGAACTTTGATGATTTGCTACAGCCACCGTATTTAGAACATCTCGATGACTCAGACTATTACATTTCGCTGGTCTGCGATGAATGTAGCCAGCCTTTTGAATGCCCGATTGACCAAGCGTTCGCGGACCTTGCATTCAAGGAAGATCAGGGTGTTCCGATCTGTTGTCCGGTATGTATGCCACAGGACCCTTATGAAGATGACGTTTGAAAGGAGGTGATTGCGGAAACCGGAAGTTGACACCGTTGACCGTTGTTGGTAGATAGCCTTACTAACAGTGGTGTTAGGAGTTTTAGGGCGGTCTTTGCTAGAGGCTGCCCTTTTTCTGTTTTTTGCTTGACAGAAAAATAAAAATATTGTAGCATATTATATCAGGCGATTGACATTTGAATATTGGGTAAAAGTGTATTTACTTCAGGCGAACTGTGCTATATGGCACGGATTCGTCTTTTTTTGCTTTAAGGGGCTATTAAAGGGGTCTATTATGTCATCTGAATCCAACGAACAATCCAAAGAACGCGGTGAACTTGAAATTCCACGATTGACTGGTGAAGCACTTGAATTTGCCGAGACGATCCTTTCGATCGGGATGCCTTATGGGTATGCGGTTCAAGCGTTTTTAGAGTCTTTCCCTGCTTATGCGGAGCATGACGACCTTACAGAAGATGAAATCTCTAATATCCTGTTGGCGCGTTTCAAGCGGATGCGTCGCGACACCCGTAGGCTAAGTTACCAGAAAATCAAAGAGACGGAAGCCTCGCTGAAGAAGTTGTTAGACTGTATCCCTGTCGCGTCCCCATTGATTCGTTTAATTGAACTTGAAGAGCTGCGTCAGGATCTCGGTTTGAACTGTGAGCAGCGGATAAAAGTTTTAGGGGCTGCGGCGAAAGAGACCGATCGGTTGATGCCACGTGAACGCACCTCACCCTTTTCGGGGTTACCGGATCTGATCCCCACACAAACATCTGAATCTGAAACCCAACCTGAAAAACCTACAAAGGACATTTTCGGTGGAGCGATAATGAACCATGCTAATACAGGACAAGAAACTTCCGAAGACAGTTGAAGAAGAACGTAAAGAGCTCTATGCAAGTCCAAAAGGGAAAGAGCTGCTCGCCGGTGCCCAGCAGCTTCAGAACGAGATACAGGGCATTGCGGATAAAGCGATGCTCGATGCCAAGAAAAAGAAAGGCACGACCGGCATGGATTTTGATGAGTTGGACAACGTTTTGGACGATTTCTCACAACATTCGCATACGCCGGCAGTCGCTGCTGCGTCGCGTACGTCGTCCGCTGTAACCCGTTATGTTTTCAAGGACGGTCAATGGGTGAATATCCATAAACCGCCGCCGTTAAGAGGGTAAAATGTCGAACCCAGTCGTAGAAGACCTTACCTACCAACCGGATCCGATCGACATCCGTGTGCCGTTCCCGGAGATACGCTTCAAGAAGACGGGGTTGATCTATCAGCAATCGATCACCGAGAAGCAGAAGGTATTCCACGCTCGCGATGACAAGTTTCGCGCCGTGCAAGCGATGATCGGTGCTGGTAAATCTGCGATGGCGACGATAGAATCGTTCCGCCATTCCTGGTACTACCGCTCAAATTTCGGGTTCATTATCCGTAAAACCATCCCGCAAGCGAATATCTCAGCGATCCCGGATTTGATGGATGTCTGTCCGCGGTGGATGATTATCTCGTGGAACAAGACGGACAAATGCTTGGAGTTGTTGAACCAGTATGGCTATGAGTTTCTGAAAAATGGTGGCGAATCGTTGCGGAAAGGCGAACAATACGACTGGTTACAGGAGATTGGCGGCACATCCCAAATCATCTTCACCTCTTTTGAAGGTACCGTCGAAGCGTTAGAGAAATGGGCATCCAGTAACCTGGGCTGGTATTTCATTGATCAGGCGGAGCAGGCGGATGAATCGATCTATGTGAAGCTTAACGAGCGGATGCGGCGGATGCCCTCAGCGCGTCAAGCGTGGTTTATTGCCAACTTCTCGCGCGATATCCCACAACAATCGGGGTGGTTGTGGCGATTTTTCTCTGAAGACTCACCTGAATACCGGGAGAACCACTGGTATACCGACGATATGCCCACAGATGCCAACGCCAAGAACCTGCCCCCCGACTATAAAGCGACCTTGAAACAGACGATGCATCCTGATGATTATGCCCGTCTGGTGTCTGGTGATAAAGACAAGATGCGGATGTCAAAATCTGTGTTCCCGGAACTCTCGGATGATGTGCATTTCATTGAACACCAAGAACCGCCGCCACATTGGTATCGCGGTATCGGCTTGGATCCAGGTTTATCAAATCCGACGGCGTTTGTAGAATGTGCCTTTTCGCCAAATGGCGATGTCTATATTTACAACGAGTACGAGGAAAAGAACCGTGCCGTCTCCGATGAGGCGATGGTCTTACGAAACCTTATCACCCCGCAACATATCTTCTTTTTCATGGACGGCATCGACGGGCTGAAGCGGAACAAAGTTACGATGACATCCTTGCAAGCGGAATACATCGCGCACGGGATACCGTTTGATTTGGCACCGAGGGAGGTTGTGCCGGGCGTACAACGCATCAAAGAGTATTTGAAGTTTGACCCGAAGCGGATACACCCCTTCACTGGGAAACAGGGCGCGCCGCGAATGTTGATAAGCAGGCGATGTGTGAAGCTTCGACGTGCTTTGATGCTCTATCGGTTTGATGAACGTAAGACGCACACGATATTTGAGAACGAACCTGAGAAGTTCCGGAAATATCAGGATCACCTCGTCGATGCGGTGCGTTTTATCTTGGCAGGTGCGACGCTTCCGATCGGCGCAAACCAAGAGATGCCGACATATTCTGCATCAGGTGCCCCGCGTGCGAAAGAAGGACCTATTACACAGCTCCAGTACAACTCGCAAGGACACTTGGATTTCTCGCATGTGATGCGTTTTGCGAAAGAACCTGTACCGACCGAACCGAAAAAACCGACAACGTCGCGACCGCGTCAAACATCGTGGTCAAGAGGAATAACAGCAAATGCTTGATTTTGGACATCCTGTAACATTTAATGAACACGTTGGTGACACCGATGAACATGGGAATCGTGTAGATCGCCAATTCCGATATTACCCGGATGCTCAGCCGAAGCCTGTGCTGGTCACCGATGGTGGTGTCGGCGGCTCTGAGGAGATGATGCAGGAAGAATCGATTGCTATGCCTGAAGGTGGCATCGCGATCACGGAAGACACTGAACACGAGCTGCTTGCGTTTTACTGGCAGGCGACGCAGAAATATCGTGAACATCACGATGCGGTCGCACGTGGTGAAAAAGAACCAGCGAATACACCCGACGGTAACCCGCCACGCGAGGAGATGAGACCAGATCCACCACCAAACAATATGAACGGACACCATTTTACGCGTCCTGAACAGGGTCCAGGAGTACCACATATTGAAACCCCAATCTCAGAACCGCCACCGATGGGGCTACCGACGGTCGAAGTGGACATACAGACGTTCACGGAGATGCAGCGGCAAATCATTCAGAGCGAGTCTTTGGTGGACTTCTGTGAAACGGTGATCCAGTCACTGTGTATCCAACTCACAGATTTATTGTCACCGGATTCATCGAACCACCAAATCAATGAGATGTGGTTGGAAAAAATCGAACAGATGAGGTTAAAACTTTATGGCAGCACAGGAGAAGTTGAAGCAGCTGATTGATGATGCTTTTGAGAAAGTTAATCAGGCACATCAGCAGGAAATCGATGTCCTACACGCGAAGATCGAGGAACTCCAAGCGAAGGTGAAAATCCAAACCGAAGCCGAGACGGATACGCGTATCCGTGAGATCATAGCGCATGAACAGGTTTCGGTGGAGGCTTGGATAAAAGACGCAATTGAACAAGTGATCGTTTATGGTGATTCTCCGATGATCCGTGTGGAGTCTTATTGCTATGAGCGGTTGAAGGCACACGCTGCAGCGAAAGGTTTTACGATAGAGGCACTCACAACAAGCCGAGAGGTAGCACAACAGTTAATCGCACTTATTGATAATTTTTTGATTTGAACAGACATCTGATATGCTACAACAACAGCCCACACTCCCACAATTACAACCGCAGATGATCGACCCAGAAAAATGGTTGGTCTCGCAAGGTCGGATGCAGGCACGCAACCCGGATAACACACCACCGGCGGAACGTGCTGCGTTGGTCAAGAAATTCCTACGCGAGTCGGAGAACTCGGAATGCCGGCAGGAAGCGTTGCGGTATTGGGAGGAGGCGGATCGGCTCACAAAAGGCTATCACTGGTCGGATATGGTATCGGGTTCGGCGGATTACCAGTTAGATTTCCACTTCGTTGCGAACCTCATCTATAGCATCAAAGAAAAACTTGTCTCGCTGTTGGTGGAAGGTATCCCTGAGTTAGAGTTTCTTGAACGCAACCCGAACCAAACAGATTTCGCTGTGCAGATGGATAATTTCTTCCGGCATGAGTGGGAACGCAATAACTGGATGGCGGCGTTGGTGATTGCTCTTGATGAATCGATCAAACACCGAACCGGCTGGCTGAAGGTGTTTTGGGATACGCGTGCCGATGGCGGTCGCGGTTCTGTCCGGATAGAATCAGTAAGTAACTACGATCTGTTCTTGCACGAAGGTGCGATGATTCGGGAGGGTGAACTCCAATCGAAATATATCATTCATAGGATGGATAAGACGCGCAATGAGATTATCGCACAATGGAAAGTTGATCCGTCTGGTGAGTTTCAGCGGCACTTGGGGCAACAGACCGGTAGACAAGACCCGTCTCGTCCGTTTTTGGATCAAGTTCGCAATGATGCTTCTACAATGCGCGGAACAAGCACTTCAGAATCGCGTCCCCCGCGGTATGCGGAAAAAAAGGATGTCTATCAGGTCTATGAATGCCATTATAAAGACGATTCGCTCATAAAATCGGCAGGCGTGGATGCCACCGAACCGGCGATGCTGCAGTATCCTGCGGGACGTGTGTTGATTGAATGTAACGGGCATCTGCTACACGACGGGCCTAATCCGGCAGGTTTTTGTATGTTTGTGCCGTTCACAGTCGATCCGTCTGTGGATGCCGTTTATGGCCCCTCGATCGTCAACCAGTTAGCAGGTATGCAGATGGCACTCAACAAGTGTATCTCGCAGGCGATAGAGCATACGGAACGGTGTTCAAACCCGGTGCTGAAGATTTCCTCGCTCTCAAAGAGTTTAAACCAAGATTCGGATATTGGCGCGCCTGGGAGCCGTATCGTCACGATGGAGAACGAAGGTGGCGCGGCGTGGTTGGAGCCGCCGGCGTTAGGTGTAGAGGTCAAAGAGATATTGGCGTTGATGATTGAGTTGATGGAGAACGTCTCAGGCGTTCATGAGGTCTCACAAGGCGAAACCTCGCCTGCGCGGAGCGGTATCGCGATTGAACGGCTTCAAGCTGCCGCGGCAACTCGGTCGAACCTGCGGTCGATTAACTTCGATCAGGGGCTGAAAACCTTTGCCCGCAATGTCTGCTCACTATTTGTTGATTATGTCAACGAGGACCGGCAGTACCGGTTCTTGGATGAAGACTCGATGATGGAGGCGCACGGCACTTTCAATGCAAAGGCGTTGGTGACACCGACGCGTCGCGATAAGATTGCGCAACTCCAGGACCAGATGATGCAGATACGCTCAGATTTCACGAACATTGTCCGGTTTCGCTCTGGCGAGGAAGCGGAGATGCTCCAGGAATACTACATCTCGCTACTTGAGGAGCTGCAACGCGAGATTTATATTGTGCAGGCGTTACCGGCACATGACTTGGTAAGTTTCGATGTCCGTATCCAGACAGGGACGCGAAGTATGACGCAAGCGGCGCGTGAAAGCCGTGCATTTATGTTATTTGAACTCGATATTATCACGGAAGCCTCGCTGTTGAAGATGTTGCGTGTGCCGAATGCACACAAGATGCTACAACTCAAAGCTGAGGAACGCCAAGCGATGGCTGCCGCGCAGCAACAGGGTGCCCAACAACAACTCGCACTCGAAACCGAGAAAGACGACGCTGAGCATGACAATGAGATGGAATTGCAAGAGCTCAAGGGTCAATTCGATATAATTGTCGCGAAAATCCAGGCGAAAGCGGCAGAAGTGCGTGCAAGTAAATCTGCTGATAATTCTAAACGCACCGCCAAAAAGGCGGCTTAATGGAAGCTAATAAATGGAGGAATTTCTTATGGCAGGCCCAAACGGAAGTGTCTGGGGCGATGAAGTGATTGTTTCTTCAGCAACAGCACAAGATACCAAACCTGCGGGTGACACAACTGGTGACCAAAACACAGGTGATGAGAACACAGGCGCAGGTGACGCGGACGACACCAAGCAGTCCGCACCCGAAGCACCGGTGGTACGGCTACCCGACGGTACGGAAGTCCCGGTAAGCGACTACGATCCGTATGCCCAACAGCGTCAAGACCTCGAAAAACGAGAGACCCGCGCCGATGCGATTCTTGAATTCAACAATGGTAACGGTACTGAGACTGGTGAAAACAATACAGGGGGCGATACTCCGCCGGAACACCCGCTGCTCGCAGATAACCCGTTGCTCCAGAAGATTGAACTGGACCCCAACGACACGCTCATCACCGAGGAAGAGCGTCAGAGTGCAGAACGGTTTAACAGCCTTGTAGACTACGCCAAAGAGCAGAACCAGACGATCGTCGATATGGAAACCAACTTTAAGAAGGACATTGACGCGATTCGGGATACCGTCGGCGATCGTTTTGTTCGTGAAGATATTGCGCGCGTGACGGCGACGACAGGCGTATCTGAACAAGAGCTACTCGCAGCGAGTAGGGCAACAGGTGTCACGGATGTGCAGACGTTAGCGACGCTCGTTATCGGCGAAAAAGCGATGCAGACCGCCGCTGAGGAGGCAGAAGCCGCCGCGGAGGCGAAACGGAACGAAGAGGCATCGAATATCGGCGGTGCAAGTCAAGGTGGCGGGAACGGTGGCGATAACGCCCAACCTGAAGGTCGCGGGGTCAAAAACTGGCGCGATCCCAATGAGGTAGGGGCTGTTTATAAATTCGGAGCCACTGGATAACAAAAAAACATAACAGGCGATTCTCAGGCGAAAAGGTTAGATAGAGAATGTCTTTGAACATTGGGGAACTTGAAGGTTTTACAAAGGACTGGGGACCCAGCATGGTCTCAGATACCTTTTTCAATCAGCACGTTCTTTTAAAGTCGATGGAATCTGTCCGTCAGACGTATCCTGGTGGTGATTTTATACGCCTGCCGTTGAACGTCCGCGGCGACAGAAACGATCAGACCGGTCGTGCACTCGGCTACACGGAATCCTTTGATTTTCCGAAACTCGAAGTCGGGGATGTGGCACGGTTTGAACCGAAAATGGAAGTCCAGGTCATTGTGATTTGGGACTATGAAGTTGCGAAAAACGGGGCATCGGATGTCCAATACGCCGATTTGGTACAGAACCGGATCTCTTGGTACATGAAACTCATGGCAGACCGGAAGTCTCGGTACTTGTACGGTCGCGGTGGGAACACCACGCGTCCCAACGGTTTGATCGACGTGTTTGATAATACAGCGAAATTCGGTCAGATCGACCGCACCAAGGCACCCACCTACCGTTCATTCCACCTTACCAGCAGTACTACGCGCGGAATCAGCCGTGCATTGCTCTCTGACTCGCTCATTGATGTCTGGGACGGCGCGAAGAAGCCTGACATCGGCATCACGACCCCTCGGATATGGTCGAAGATCCACTCGATCCTGATGCGCGATGAACGCTACGTTCAGAACGCTGCGTTAGCAAATGCTGGCTTCACAAATATTGTGTTCATGGGTGTGCCGATTGTTTTTGATAAGGAACGTCCCGCGAAAGTGTCTGCAAGTAACCACTCCTTGGATTGGTTGAACTTTGACCACTTGAGGGATTACGCATGCGAAGGTTTCGACATGCGTAGACACCCTTGGACCCGGATGCCACAGAACACTGGGCAGTATCAAGTGATTGTTAACTTCGGTAACTTTTGTAGCGATAATCTGCGCTATGAGTGCCGTCTTGACGATCTTGATCCGAATCAGCTCACAGCGGCTGCGTAGGTTTCCGGTAATTGTAGGTGCGGTTTTCAAACCGCACCAGCTCAAAGGAGAAATGAAATGCCAATTTTTGGTGTACCGACGATATTTGAGGGTCCTTATAAGGACGTACACGATAAACCGATCGTCGCGCTGGGTGGCTGTTTTGTTAGCAATGTTGATGACGTTATAATGAGTTTTGTCCGGTTTTCAGAAGATGTGAAAGAAGGTGATGCGATTCGCACGAAACACATCCTCGGTACAACGATGCCTGTGTTTGCCGCGAGTCAGATTGTCGCTGCAGGGACACAGAAGATTGAGATCGCAGCTGGCGGTTTAAAAACAGCACTTGCAGGGATCCCTGAGGAACCGACACTCCGTGATTATGCGAAAATCGCCATTACCGGTGGTGATGGCGCGGGTCAAAGGGGGTACATTACGCACTACACCGACACAGTGCTTAATATGCGGTGGTATGACAAGAATGACGGCACATTGAAAACTGCTATTGGTCACCAAGGGAATTCGGGTATCACAGCAACCAGTACGCTTGTTATCTGGGCCCCCTGGTATGTTGAACGTGCGTTTTCGGATGCCGCCAACGCCACTGAAGGCACAGTGAACGGGATTGTATTAGCACGTTCAGCAAAGAAAGACCAGTACGGTTTTGTCGGCGTTGAGGGCGATTTCCCTGTGAGAGTAAATGTTGATGTTGATGCAGGCGACATCTTGATCCCCGCGTTGACAGCGGCACAGGGCGAAGGCACGGTGCCTGATGCTTCAGATGTGCCACCGCCGTATGCCACCGTACATCACGCTTTGGATGTTAGTGCTGCTTCAGATGATCTTGTAGAAGCAACGGTTTACTGTCGGAAAATCTCGATTGTTAGGGAAATTGCGGAGAGTTTGGTCCGCGGAACCCCGAGGCCTGAGGCTGTCTAATGGGAACCCCACGTGGTGAAATTCGGCAGAGTGTGCGCTATCACCTCGGCGAACGTACGCCGGGCACTTGGCAAGATGATGAGATCAATTATTTTATCCAAGAGTCCGGCAACGAACACGCCAAACGCGCATATTCTGTGAAAACGATTATTTATACATCGACCTTACAGAACGTGCGGGATTACGCGTTCCCTCCGAATTTCGGGGATCTGTTGTCTGTCCGGTATCGCGACGAGTCTATCTCCGATGAATGGGGATTAGAGTATGTCATCAAAGACGTACTCCGTGATTGGTCTTATACCGGCACCGAGAACGGCGACCCCTACTACTACTACCGCGAACAGGATTCTATCGGGCTGTTCCCGATCCCGAATAAACCGCTTGTTTTGGAATGTAAGTTTGAAAACGATTGCCCAGGGTTCACAGAAATATACGACCGTGAGGCCGAGACTGGCTTCTCGCAGGACATGACGTTAGAGATCGTCCCTGATACAACCGAACCGACAGAGATGGAGGTACGAGACACAGACTTAGACCCGCGTTGTGTGTGGGTTTCAAACGTTTCTCTGTACCTCCGTCGAAGCGGTACGTATTTTCCTGGTAAAATCTGGCTTACCTTTACGAACTTGACAGGTGAACACCAGTTTGTGCATGTCTCTGGCGAGTTATCCGCAGACTCGATTAACTCGCATCCGGAATGGGTACACTTCGACTTCACACAGAACCCGATCGGTATCGACTCGGATGAACAAACTTTTCGCATGCAGATCCATGTTGATAACGAGTATATCGAAGCCGAACCCCGTAATTATGGCGGTAGCGGTATCTTGGTCGGGACAGAGACGGTCGAAGAGACACCGCAAGCGTTTTTTCTCATGCACCGGCTCCGCAACGATCTTGAAGTTGAGTATTATCGCAACACTTGTGACCTAATGACAGAGGACGACGATATACTCAACATCCCGGACCGCTACACGGAAACGATCGTTCACATGGTGTTAGAGAAATGTTATCTCAAAGACGGTTATGATCCGCGGCTCGCTGCGTATTGGCATTCAAAAGCAGAGACGGAGATCATGGAGGCAAAAGCGCAGGCAGTGATTCCAACACTGGGTCGGCGGCGTGAGCTTCGACGGTCTTACCCGCGGCTGTCAAATCTGACATACAACAACACAACAGGAATGTTCCGACTCCGGTTAGGGAGACCATAAATGTTTAGGTGTTTACTGTTCTATGTTTTAGCGAGAATTCCGCAGATGTGTAAAATCTGTTTCTACTGGTGTGTACCTGCGAAACATTTATATAACACAGCCGAACAGGTGTGCGGAAGGTGCTTTTGGACACAGATGAGATGAATATCAACTTTGCTGGCGGACTCGTAACGAATGAAGTTTATAACCCTCGCAGTCGCGGGGCATCGGGGCAGTACGTCCGGAATTGCCGTGTGAATGGACACGGCTGGCTTATCCCCAGGAAAGGACGCGTTCGCGCCGAGGCACCAGATATTTTCTCTTATGCCGATGAATATGGCGGTAACCCGTTGGGCAAGATAGCACCCGGCACAGTTCGCTATGCGGAAGCCGGCAGTTCGGAAGCGATTGCGTTCGCGCCGGTGAAGATGGTGTTCCAGGCAGTGAAAGTAGACACTTCGCAGGTGGAACAAGCGTTTCCGACGCAACAGGGCGATACAGGTGAACCGCCGCCGATCCTATCACCGCGGACGGTGATAGGTGAGCATTCGGATCCGATCACGGTTGAAACCGTGCGTGTCGTGAACGCTGAAGATCAGTTTGGTGAGTTTGAAAGGGATCCAGGGAATTCTGCGAGAAGCTACCGTGCCCGTGTGCATACCTTGAAGGTTGTTCATCTTGATGAAGAAAAGATCGCCGTTAGATTTCGGATTACTGGCGATATAAATCTCAAAGTGGTGATTGTAGATTACGGCTCTAAACAGCCTGTCCGGTATCTCAGGGATACAACATACCTTGATGGTGGCGAGAACGACAGAGAACCCAACTCTGAAAGCCCGCGGTATAAAGAGGTTATCTGGGACGGAAGAAACGATTTCGGTGAACGCGTTTCGCCTAACAGTTATTCTGTCGCATTTGAGGAAGCCGTGCCGATAACTCGGCGCAATGCAAACGGAGAGGAGCTGCCCATCTCTGAATATGACTACCGGCGGAGTTGGCTTCCGTTTGACATTAGATGGGAAACGCTTGAAATTTCGGTGGGTTCTGTCCCTGATGCGACGCATGTCGATATTTTTGTTACAGCGGATCCTGTCTCTGAACACTATTTTTGGGTTGCAAGGCTACCTATAGACCGGACGGTACATTACCAGTTTCCTGTGCCGGACGTGAACACAGAATCGGTGTTGACTTTTGAAGATGTCGAGTGGATATATATCGCTGCCAACGAGTTTCGGGCATACACAGCCGAAGCAGACTCGAATCGGGTCTATCTATCACATTTCAATCCGGGGACAGGGGAACGGTTGTATCAGAACTTCACGGACTTTATTGATCTTGATCTACAGGACGGCTATATCACAGGTCTCCATTTTCTGCGAGATACGCACCTAATTATCTACGCGTCAAACCAGATACAGATTTTGGCGACCGATCCGCTCCCGGAACTGCATAGCGTCATTGATTTCATTACACCGAGAGACGATAAAGGAGAGTACATCGGCTGCATCTCACCAGATTCTATTGTCGATATGGGCGGCGTTCATTACTTTTTAGCGACCGATAAGCGGATCTATCGCTATGACGGCTCAAATTTGAGAGAGATGTCGGATAAAATCCACGGGGTGTTGGCTCAGGTTATCGAACTTGAAAATGCTGTTGGGTTCTCGCACGATCAACACTATCTGCTCTCTATAGAAGACACGACGCTCGTCTACGACTTGATCCATAACGTCTGGTGGCAAGACGATTTCGCAGTCTCTGATGCGATGAAAGACCGTGCCGGTAATGTTTACGGCGTTATCGACGGAGAGACCTTTCAGCTGTATACCGGTGAGACCGATGACGGTCAACCGATCCGGCGTATCTGGCAGAGTCATCCTTATTATGGGCGTATTCAACAGAAATGGGAATCGATCCATGTCTTTCCGCAAGCACCGGCAGTAATTGACGTGGAAGCATATACGGAATTCAATCGTGCGGAAGGGAGGCTCGATGTTGATAGTCTTGCGAACCCTTGGGCACAACGAATGGGATGCCTCCTTCGCGGGCGCACACTCACGGTAGAGATTCAGACTGAATCGACAGCAGCGATTGATCGGATAACCGTTAATGAGCGGGTAAGGGGATAATTATGACATTAGCATTGGATGCGAACAGTCGGACATTGGGAGTGCGCGAAGGGCTGCCCCCTGGTGAGTTCCTAACGTTGACAGGCGGGGAAACGCCTGTGGAGACACCTGTTGTGGCAAATGCAGCGAAGCGGTTGATGCCACACGGTAATGGTGCAGCACTTGTTTCCGATAAAGCGAATCAGTTGAATCTCGGCTCTGGTAATCCTCGGGACTCTATTTTGAGTGTTGTTGGCTGGAATCTGAAGATATTAAATCCAGGCTACCGGCAGATGCGTCAGATCGAATCGGTTGATGGAAGTGTTTTGACTTTATCGAGTAAGCTTGACTATGTAGAAGGTTTGGGCACATTAACGGCGAATACTATTCAATGGGTGATCTATCCGATATTAGCTTTACCGTTGTGTATCCATTACCGCAAAGAGATAGACAGCAGTGCATTGTTTATCGGTTTCACAGATGGAGTAGCGTATCAACCGACCCCGAAAAAGTATGTAGAGATAGATGGAGGCGAATCTGTGATACTGCCGACACAACAGTTGGACAAGATTTTTTATTGGTTTGGCGGGGATGCTAAAACAGCAGGCACTGCTGATATTTCCTGGGGCGAACACTGCGTCCGGAGATCGTAATGCGTCAAGATAAATGCATTCAAGAGTTCGTTGTGCCGCGGGAACGCGTTACACCTGAAGTTGCACGTGTGTTTCAATCTATTTTGGTATCGCTACGGAACTTGGAGCGGAAGATTCAGGCACTGCCGGCGGATTCAGCCGAGTTGCCCGCATTGCGTGCCGAACTTCAAGATCTAAAGCGTACTTTGCAGCGATCAAAGCAAGAGGTTCGGGTTGATCGGAGACCAAGTCGGGACCCTGAAATCCAGTATTCTTCGGAGTTTTCATAGTGCCGTTTCGATATGTTGAAACCCTCAACAGAAACGATAAGCAGTTCGTATTTGCTGAAGTCGGTAATAGTGTTTATCTTCAGTTTGGTCAACTTGGCGCGGACAGTTCGAGACTCAACGAGTCCATCCTCGAAGGGAGTTATATCGGGTTCTTTCAAGGCACGGAGCGGATTAGAGACCTACTCGTTACCGGCGATTGGGATATTAATGGCATTCCTGTAGAGGAAGTGCCAAGCGAATTGGTGCTTGGCGAAACATACAGAGTCAAATCCTCACAGGCGCGTCCGGGTACGGATGCTGTTGTCCGGGAAACCGAGACGACTGTAACAGTTATTGAGGACGAGGGTGTTGTCCGTATCACGGATAGTTTTGATATTGAAGCGGGCATCAAAGCGACCTTCCCGTTTGACTACCGGGTGGTGAATAAGCGTTATACAGGGTTTCAACCGCGGTTTTATCCGGGTGTCCAGGAGTTTGATGAGAATGAACCGTTAAGTGAAGACGATGATCGGTATCCCGATGAGATCGCCTTTGATCCAGCAGTTCCATTCCAGCGTGAAGGACTTTTTGTTCATTATATTTCATTTATCCCGCAAGTGAGTGGAACACTTTTATTTGATATTGAGTTGTTAGCGGAAGAAATGGAAGGCTTTAGGCTTACAGACATCAACGGCAACAGGCTTGTAGACGTGAACGGTAACGTACTTGTTGGTCAAGTGGCACCGATGTTCCAGGTTACAGACATCAACGGCAACAGGCTTGTAGATGTAAACAATAACGTCTTGGTAGGGTTTGTATAATGGCAACAGATCTTGATGCTCGCAATGTGCCAGACATAGCGAATGCGGAACTTTTCGACAGCGATGTAGAGATTGCGCTGCTTGAGGCAGGTGCGTTCAAATACATTGCATCGGTTATATTCCGTCAGATCTTCTCGACATCCCTATTCAAACACGGCACAGCGGCTCCGGGTGCGTCCGATATTATCGCGAATACGACCGTATTCTACATCCGTACGACGGGTAACAGGCTTTATGTTTCGCTTGTGGGAGCGGACTTCATTGAGGTTGCTGGTGGTAGTCAGACTGGCTTAACAGCAGAACAGGTGCGCGACGCAGTTGCCGCATTTCTCCGAGAAGGCACAGGGATCAGCATTACGCATGATGACGACGGCGACACATTGACGATCGCATCGACCGTAACAGATACGAACACACAACTCACAGATGAGCAACTCCAAGACAAAATCGCAGCGTTTTTGACAGAAGGCAGCAACGTCAGCATCACTTACGACGATAACGCTGGCACATTGACAATCGCAGCGACCGGAACAGGCGGTGGTGGACTTACAGTTGAGCAGGTGCGCGATGCAGTTGCTGCATTCATTCAAGAAGGCATAGGGATCACCGTCACGCATGACGACACCGCCGACACACTCACCATTGGTAGCAATATCGTTATCGTTCAGGCGGTGGGACCTCCATCAAACAGCGATGCAGAAGCGGGTAAACATAAGATTTGGGTAGACTACACAAGGAATGCTATCTATCTATCGTTTAATGGGGCTAACTTTGAAGCTGCGACTGAAACAGAAAGATCCGTTGGGCAAGTTGACAACTTCGATGGGATGTGGGCGATCGGCAGTGGCGGAAACCCTGGATCAGGAGAAGCGAAGATTGCCGATGCATCCCTGAAAATCAGTGTCGCAGATTCCGATGGGATGAGCGAAGCCCTGACGCTTTCTCGTATCACTATAGGCGACAGGTTGAATATCAATGCCATCAACGTGTTTCGCGTGACTGCGGTGCCTGCGCTGAGATCGGATACCCCTGACTACTATGAATTTTCTGGCGTGTGGGAACGGCGGGTGGATACTGAAGTTGTTGGTGAGACGACACATATCGGGGTGACTTACGCGAATCGTGCTGTCGGTGTCAGTGCCGTTAAGGATTATCATATCGCGGCGAATTCCGTCGGTTTCTCTGAATTGAAGAACAACCCTGAGAACGCGGACAAGTTCATGGGTTTCAATGCATCAGGAGAGACAATCGCAAAAGACGCACCTGAAACGGAGTTAACAAACAAAGTCGGTATCGTCGAGGCGTTAGGGGCATGGCGACGGCATAGCAGTATCAGTTCGGGTCAGTATACGGCTGTACATCATACAACACCCGGTAATATTGTAGAGTTGGAAATCAATGTAACGAACCGGGCATCGCAGAACAAACAGACAACATTTCAGGCGCTGCAAGCAGATGATATGATTGTTGTGCATACGTCTCAATTTGTCAATGCCTTGACGGTTGCAACTGTCTCTGTTCAGAATGATATTGCCGATATTACGGGTACATGGCAAGAGTCTGGCAGTTTTCCTGGTGATTTCCCAACAGGTTCGGATGCGACGTTCTACCTCATCAAATCCTATAACCGCGTCGGTGATAACGCACCTCAACCGGGCAGGATTGTCGGTGTTGGAGCTGATTACAACCTTGAGTATGTTGAGAACCCCCAAGGTCAAGGCGGTGAAGATGACGCGACAGAAGTTGTCATCAATAGCGGTATCTACAACACGCTCGGCAGTTGGGACAGGGGTTCAGCGAGTATACCGGACACCGGTGACTACTACACGGAAGCGACACAGATCACACTGAATCCGCAGGATAACGGTGACACGAACCGAGCGGAGGCAATAGAGGGGTTAGCCGCAGGCGATCGTATCCAGTTCGGTGCGATCAACGCGTTCACCTTGACAGCTGCGCCGACACAAGTCAACGGCTGGTCGCTGATAGGGACCTGGGATCACACGTATGCTGCTGCGGACTTCAGTGGTGTTCAGACGCTTTACTACATCAAGAAAAACAACATCGTTGCGCACGGCAACGTCGTACCGGGCAGATACCTGAAAATCGGCTCTGATTTGATGATTGAGGCAGAAGAAGCCGACGCGCGGCATGCGAAATTGTTGTGGGGTGCGCCGGGTTCTGGTGGCATCATTACGACAAGCCAAACGACGACTTACAATCTCAATGCGGGTGAGAAGTTCAGCAACTATAGAGATATCTATGTAGAGTATGACGCACGTAACGAGGATTATCCGCCAGTTTCACATCGGAATTTCACGTGTGCGGTGTTCCCGTCTGCGTTATGGGCTGTGAATTACCAACCGCGGGTTGAGCTGCTCAACTTCTACAAAGAGTTCAAAGTGATCACAGATGCCTCGTTTCAAATCTTCGCAGGCAATTCCGAGACGGATATGCATATCCGTGCGATCTATGGGGGACTATAGTGATAAACCTTGATATTCAGTATATCCGAGCGTCTGAAGTGCCGACACTGCCAGAGGTCTTGAAAATCATTGCCATCGCAAACAAACGGTTGCAAGTGAAGACACGGATGGATACGACTGTCTCTACGTATGATTTCGATTTCCGGCTCTCTGGTACAACACGGAAAGGCACGATTGGGTTGTCTCCGCAGGGGCATGCGAACATACTTTATCAGTATTTCGTCTCTGCTTCAGATTTAGACGCGACGCTTGTCTGTCCAGTGCCAGCAAACACGCCGCTCCCGACACCGCTGAATCAGCGGAAAGAGATTTCAACGTTTCCGTCGAACCTGTTCATCGCCACTGGCGAAACAGCGGTAGCCGAAACAACGCACGCTGTGCCGTCTTGGATACCGGGTGCATTGTCGGAGACAGAAAAGAAAGAGCGTTTTATTCACAAAGTCAAGGCATGGCGAGAGCAGATAAAGAAGTGGCTCTTGGAAGCACCACAGTATGCTGATCTCGTGCCGGACATTATTAATCACTTGGGCTACTGGCTGCGTGCTGCGGATTGGGTTATCCACCAAGAGGCAACCAAGGCAGTAGCACAACGCTACGATTGGCTTATCCTTGAAGCGATATGCAAGGAAGCGATGCTGGGACCGAGGACGCTTGATGCCGATGGCGATGGGTCTTACGATGTTGTCTTCTTTAGACGGCTGAAGGAAGCAGCAACAACGTTTCCAAATGGCCCTGGTTTTGGTGCGTTATGGGTGCAGACGTGGGATTTGACGAGTCCTGCGGACGTGTCCCGTGTCGCAGATTTTACAGCAAATGTTATCAATACACATGGAAGTACCAATTCATTTTCACCTGATAGAACCTATCACAACTTGCCAGCGGCGTATGACCCGACGGCAGAATACTGGAGTAACCTATAGTGGCAGCTACAGAAGTAAATCTCAGCGTATTTAAACATGCGCATTATGGCGCAAAGATATTTCAGGGCATATTTCAAGCACCAGATTTCATGAAGGCTAAAATATCTCATAAAGGCGATGCCCGCAAACGTATTTATGCCCTCAGTTACGAGTGTGCAGCAGATAATGTGGTTTATGATTCAGATTCACTTGAGGATATGTCTTTTCTCTGTTCGCATGTTCATTTACAAGGACAAACGCTCTACACAAGGCACTATTGGGATCATACCTACACAAAACAGATAACGTATGATGACTTCCCGCATTGGTTCTGTCGTGAGAACAACGAGCCGACCTTGACGCACCCCAACCAGTTGATTGATGAGGGACGCTATTACGCCCCTGCGCCGGAGACGAAACAGGAGTTCTATGAGCGGATGATGCCGTTCCTTCATGAGATCGCTTGGGCAGGCATCGATCAAGACATGCCACATATCCCGCATTGGACGGGTAATTCTCGCAATGTTAAGAACGCTATCCGGGACACAGCATCAAAGAAACGGTATCAAAGCACTGTGGACCGGTTTCGGGTGCCGATCGGGTATGCCGTGCATCAGTTAGAGGCGCACCTCTCTGGCACACCGATCCTGACACGCGGCAACCTTGAAGCCCTGATTCGTGAACTTCACGAGGTTTTGATCAAGGAAGATTCTTGGCTCAAACATCACAAGGATCACGATTACGCGTATTGGAACAAGCATCTTGACGCATGTCGGGTGCTCTACGAGACGCGCGATGGCGATGTGGAACTCCTTGTGGACCTCGCAGCGACAACGAAAAAGAACATGCCGCCGGAGACCGAAGATGCGGCGATCAAGGTCGCAACAGAGAAGTGGTTTCATGAGATAGCGACGACGCATTTCACGACTGCGCTGTACACCCCGCATCGGGAATATGTCAAAAAACGCAAGCTCACCTTCCAGCAATATGGAGTTTAAAGATGGCGACACGTAGGATAGCGGCTGTCATGACAGTATCGGAGCCGACCCCGTTTACTGCCACAGTTGACGGCGACAACAATTTCAGTATATACCGCGGGCATCGAACGACAGTTCCGTGTACGTATGAGGCAGGTGGTCCGCCTGTAACGATGGCGGAGATTGTCAATGCGGATATTGAAATATTTCAGGATACACAGCGATCGAACCGTCTCGGTGCAGACGATGAAAACGCCTATATCTTTGAGATCACGAATGTGGACACGACGGCGCGCACGTTTGACTTGACGTTCGACTTAACAGCAATCACGCCAGTGGGAGACGCGGACGTAACATTCTATATTTATCTCGTTGTGCAGCAAGGATAATCCATGCAAGTTTTTCGGGTGCCTCTCACGGTCAGGGTCGTAACACCGGACTTGACGGTGACGGTGTCTTTGTTATCTGCGAACACTGTGCTGATAACTTTTTCAGAACCTGTTACGGGCTTTGATGAGACGCATATCACGATCACAGGTGGCAGTTTATCGAACTTCGCGGGCAATCGTAGGGAATTCACGGTGAATGTAGAACGTACAGAAACCCAAGCGACAGTATTTGTTCGAGCGGGGGTTGCGACCTCTTATGGACGGACGAATGTGGAATCTAATAGATTGGTGATAACATAATGGCAGATTCAACCCCTAAATCAGAAGTTATATTAGTTAATGTTCGGGCAGATGTGCGTCCTACAATTGATGTCCCGACGAATGTTGTTATGTTCGAGAACTCGTCTCGGCAAATAACAATAAGTGTTAACTCAGGGTATCCTGTTCCAGATCGCTTCCGAATTTCTGTTCATGAATCGAACCTTGATGCTGTCAATTATGAAGATCCTTTATCAGGGCAAAATGTGCCGACTTTTACTTATGATTCATCAGATTTTCCGACGGACTCTAATACAGCGGCAGATATTGATGTCACAATTAATGCGCTTGAGGTGGCTGGCGAAAATAGGGCTATCTACTATATAAGATTTGAGTATTCGGTTACCGACGAAACGGATGAAACTCGAAATGTAACCGTGTATGACATCATGTGGCTGTTTATTGATCAGTCACTCCCTGCGCGCATCAGCATTGCCAATTCGCATAGTGCCTATGAAAACCAAAACATCAGTATCCCTTATGATATTTACATGGGGTCGCCAAATCCTACAACGATACGGCATTCGTGGCACGCAACGTTAGATGATGCGATCAATGATAGAAACCCTGTCACGCATAATAGACCGACGGTTCGCAACTCATGGACGGATGGTGCGCTGCGCGCATTTAATCCAAGGGGCGACCAACCCTTACAACAGACTGGCACGCTCAGTATGCACACGCCAGATGTTACGAATAATTTGCTGATGTATGGTCGTTTGGAAGTCGTTCAGAATGGTAGGGTTGTGAGTACGGCTACCTATACACTGACGGTTACCAACAGCGTGCAACCCTCAATCACTGTAGGTAACCATACAGGCATTGAGGGCGAAACAATATCGATTGTCGTGATGTATGTTGGCGGTAGACCTGCACCCTCTCGGTGGGAAATCGGGTGGTCAACAACACGAAGGAATGCCGAAGCTGGTACTTTTGATTTATCTGCTGGGCGGACACCAGAAACAACGTTCAATCCTGCGACACCGCTTCCAAATCCGAGTACGCGGACGCTAACGATTACAACAGTTTTGACGTATGTAGATCAAGATAGGACTTACTGGGCACGTTTACGGATGGTCGCCGTTGATCCTGAAACAGGGCAAGATACCTATACAGATGCTGTTTTTGGTGTAACGATCCTTAACCGTCGCCCCGCGGAAATTGTGTTCCCGGATATGCATACAATGAACGAGTTGGCGACGGCGGAAATCATGGGGTATTTTATTGTCGGTGTGCCGCGTGCGACACAAATTGAGGCATCTGTCCATGCAAATCAAGCAAACGCAGAACGTGATAGGAGTCCATTGTCAGGCGAAGGGGTACCGACAGTTTTGCTCTCTGTGACGGATATAGATCAGACGTTAGACTATGACGCGAGAAACGATATTATCCTAACGATTGGCTCGCCTGACATCATGATGGATGAGGACTACGGTATAAGGGTTGATATTATTCAAGCAGAAATTACAGACGATCCCTAATGGCTAAGGTTGCTATTATTTCCCTCACGGTTATCGCAACGGTACCTGTTGTTTGGGAGGACCTGCCGAACCTCACGCACGAGGACGGTAATCGTCGGCAACTCCGACTCAGAGACTATGTCAACGCACCGCGCGGTCAACTCAATTTTGAGTTACATCCTGATTATACGTTGCCATCAGGGTGGCGACTCTCGAGAACAGGGAACCTTGCGTATAACGCAGTTGTGGGACGGACGATTGTCTTACGTTTCAAAGCGACACGGGGCAGTGAGTCGGCATATTCAGGTGAGTTGCGGATTACGCGGCACGTTGCGTTTGTCACACGGCTGATTCCGAACCGGATCAATCTTGGGCTGACATTCAATAACACTCTAAACGCCCAACGCGTCATCGCCTACAATACAACAGATTTGGATGTCAACCCGGTTCGAGACTTCATTTCGGTGTTTAATCTCGCAGGAGACGAGCAGGTATCGGAAAGCCATGAAGTCAGTGATGATAATCCCGAAGGTCGGTCAGGTATCGGTTTCGATGGCACATATTATTGGGTCTGCGGGCATGATGTTGCTGGTGGTGGGACGCTGAAGAAGTTCAATACCGATGGCACGGTCGCTGCGACGTATACCTACACCGGTGGCGAAATTGAGTCGATAGCGTTTGATGGCACAGCGATGTGGGGGTTAGATATTGATCGGAGGCAACTTCGGAAGTTTTCCACTGCTGGCGTTGAGGACACGACTGCGGCGGTCACACTGCCTCGTGCAACGACAGCCGCAGATATGAATGGAATTTATCTTCCGGGAGGGCAATACGGACTGGAGTGGGCAGACGGACACTGGTGGATCCCACAGTTTCATATCGAAGGTGTGCAACACCACTATGTTTTCTGTTTCACGACTGCAGGTGTCGCGGTTCCGACAAGGCATTTTGCAGTGCCGATAACACCTGGGACGATTGTCGGACTCGCTTATAACCCGTCAACAGGGGATATGTGGTATATGTTGGATGGCGAAGATTCAGAAGGTGCGCGATTTGGCACATTGCGGGTACATCAGATCGCGACTGTATAAAGGAGGTGAAGGGTAGGTCGCCACCTACCCGACAATGTCTAATATGGTTCGTAGAATAAAACGTTTGTTTCACAATAAACGGAACAAAAACCGCTTGAAAAAAGCGATACGAAAAGACAGAAAGGAGACACGAGATGCGAAACCCGACAAAACTTAAGCTGGTTCTCTACGCGCTGCTCTTCGGCGCACTGATTGCTATACTCGGCACCGGACTGATGTACTGTATTCTTGCGTTCGCGGAAGAACCGCAGCAATGGGACTGCATCATAACCGACCCAATTGCGCAGGTCTACGACGGTGATACCATCAAGGATGTGCGCGTGAAGGTCTTAGATCACGCCTTCGCGTCGGAGGAGACGGGGTTAAAGTGGCCAGGTGTCATCATCGACGATGACGGTGTGTATGTCGTTACCGACATCCGTATCGCCGGCATCGATACGCCAGAGAAACGGACATCCACAAAAAACGCGGATGGTAGTCTCCGGTCGGAAGCGAGTCGGAACAAAGAGAAAGCCGCAGCACTCGCTGCACAGCAGGCACTCATCGACATCATCAAAAACAATAACAACAAAATATCGCTCACCGACGCTCAGCACGGCAAGTACGCCGGACGCACTGTCGCGGACGTTGCCGTTGGCGAGATGGACGTAGCATCACTACTTATCCAGTACGGGCATGCCAAACCTTATGACGGCGGCACGAAACCGGAATGGAACTGGGGGAAATAACAATGTTTGGAGATACACCGACATGGGCAGTTATCCTGGACTTACTACTATTCTTGAATGCGCTGATTATCTCTTGCCTGCTGACACCGCTCTTGTGGCGTATTTTCGGGAAAATGAGCAACCTCTGCGAGAGGGTGACGGATACTTCTGATTCTATTATGAAATTGTGCGAATCCGTCAAGGAAATTACCATCGGACTCACCGAGGGGCGCGTGCGAGATATTGAACTCAAGTCAGAAATTGAGAATATGAAACACGAGCTTCGCGAACACATTCGCGAAGAAAGGGAGCAAAGGAAATGAAGGTTAGAGGCAAAACGCTTTCTGATTATGGTGCAGACGTTCAAGAGAATTATGACTCTTGGGTGACTGCCACAGATGATTTTGCGAAACAATTCATCGAGAATTTCAAGGAAGCCGTCGCATATATCAATGGTCTCTCTGATGCTGATTTTGATGTGCTTACGCTTGGAAACCCTGAAAAGAACTTACTCCCCTATTTGGATCCGGGGTTCTATGGTGACGCATCGGGATTGGCATACTTGAAAGAGACGCTTGCAAACAATAAGGAGTACCAGAAAGAGACTGCCGCGCATGATGCTGAGATGGCAGCGATACGTGAGGAGCATGGCGATCGTGTCGGTATGGCGTTGAGTGAGGAAGAAAAAGCAGCGCAACGAGAAGCACAGTCGGCTTATGCCGGACAGAAAGCAATACAAGACCGTCTCGGTGAATGTTACATTGAGGATTTCGGCGATGATCTGAATGTCGGTGACGGTGAACCGCATACGTCTGCTCCCGATTGGGTGCATGAAGGGTGGCAAGCCTTGAAAGACTACTGGGGCGCAGAAGACTTTAAGTCTATCGCTCAGAATGTTCGGAATCGGTTGATAGGGCAATCGGATAGACGTGTTGCTTTTGATTCTGTGCCTTATGGCACAATGCGCAATGTTACGATCAGCCAGCTGAGTCATGACGGTGTTGTTTCAACAGAATATATCCCTGACGCAGAGGAAGCGAAACGGACAATCGCATGGCGGCGCGAACAGATTCGTCTGTTCCGTGCTGGTGAGATTGAGGAAATCAACTGGCGACCCCCTAACACATCAGACCCGATTGTTGCTGCGGTTCAAGCAATCAAGGACCGAGGGGATGAATCTGATTTCACGAGACGCGGTCACCCCTCGGTGCGTGCGACGAGCAGAGAAGCCGAGCGGCGGGTATCCGCGAAAGAACGCGATAAAGCGTGGGAGAAGTCAAATGAATAAGGAAACTTGGGACGAACTTCAACAGACATTGCTTCTCGGCTTGTCATTTGGGATGTGGATCGTTTTTGAATACTGGTGCTACAAAAGCCCTGATTTTGCCTCCGCATCGCACACAACAGCCGTGAGACTTGTGCTAACGAATATCGTCACTGGTATCTTCGCGTATATCTACACGAAAAGTACCGGACAAGGAGATAAGAAACCGAATGGATAACACTTTACTGCGGCAACTTTTGATGGACGAGGAAGGTTTTAACCCGAAGGCACATCGTGTTGAAGGGATATGGCACATCGGCATCGGTCATAACCTGGAGATTGAGCAGACTGAAGAAGAACTTGCCATCCTCGGAAACTACAGCATGGACACCGTGCATACCTTATCGCTCACCGAGGAACAGTGTTATGCCCTGTTTGACATAGATGTAGCAGACGCACTTGAGGATGTGCAACCGACGTTCATGCCGGACGAGTTAGAAGCGTTAGGTGAAACCCGGCGTGCTGTGATTCTCTCGATGGTCTTTCAAGTTGGGGGTGCAGGTTTCCGCAAATTCAAGAAGTTTATCGCTGCTGTGAAAGATCGAGACTTCAGGACGGCTTCTATAGAGATGATGGATTCGCTGGCAGCGAAACAGACACCTGCGCGCTGGGAACGAGCATCTTATGCAATGCGCGAGGGGTATTTCAAGGAATATGCCAACGCACCCACAGAGATACCACAAGACACGCCTTTAGGCAATCTATCAAACGACGATCTCCTTGCTGAGATCGAACGGAGGTTAAAAAAAAAGTGAGAGTTCAAGACATAGAACCGAGATTTGACGACATAGAGGGACGGCTGACGGCACTTGAAGCGGATAGCCACACCCACGACGACGGACAACCCGATCAACGCATCCCAACACCTCATCGCTCACAGAGGAACAGCACCGCCGGGGAGGCAGCTGAAGAAGCTTCTACGTTTCCGACCGCGAAAAAAGCGGACGCTCATGCAGGTCTTAAGGCGGATATTCAGGCTGACATAAAGGTTTACGATGCCGGTGTCGTCGGACAGGCACTCATGAACCAAGTTGCACTTCGCAACGGCAACAACGACTTCTGTCGGCATGAAGCGTTTGTGATGAGAACCGGAGAGACGACCCGGGTTCAGCCTTTTGTTCTGACGGACGCACTGTATGATGTTCCGACAGAAGATATGCTAAAGCGGGTTCTCGCCACGACCGACATTGACAAAATCAAATGGGTTGCTGAGAAGATGGACTGCGAGAAGATCGCTCGTGAATTCGTTGATGCGTGTGCGGAACTCGGACTCACCGATGCCGTCGGTCGTATCTTCGCAGCATCCGGCAATCACGCTTTTATCGTGGCATTGGTGCAGGACGGTGAGGATGTCAAAGTCGTGTTCATTGAGCCACAAAACGATGAATTCGTTGAGCCGATCTCCCTGAAAGACAAGGCGGCGATTACTGCGTACTTGTCCGAAGGCGGGGATAAGGATCAACTGAAATATAATATCTACAACGCATTGATGGTTGTTAGCTAACAGTCGATGGTCACCAGATAACAGTCACATAAACCTGTGACTCATGGAGGTTTTGAAAGTGAATATTAACCAGATCGAACCGAAATTTAAGGAACTTGAAAAAGGCGTTGACGGCGCAATGGAGCAGATCGGATCGATTGAAAAACGTCTTGAACAAATTGCAGCACGGCTTCAAGAACACGAAGGAGCAACCGCAGACGACGCTCACGGTGTTGAAGTTGAACCCACCGGAGACGAAGCGGAGCAGGAAGCAGAAACGCCTACCGAAATCGCAACCGAGACCGCAGAAGAAGCGGTTGGTACGACGGTTGGTCCGCTTGGCAATGTGCCTGGTGCTGCGGAAAGAATCTTTGAAACGGCAGAGGAATCCGTAGAAAAGGAGGAGTTCATAGACGAGGATGCCACCTTTCGAGTTCCCGAACAGGAACCCGAACCGGAAAAGGTGGAGCCTGTGGCGACTGTTAAAGTGGTTGTTTCGGGCGACTTAGACCCCGTCACCGCGTCGCTTCTTAAGCGTCTGGAACACATTAATACAGACGTTGTGAAAGTTACTGTTGATAAACGAGAATAATGGAAAGAATCAGAGTAGACGGTATCATCATCAAGGCGTATAAGGGCACGAGGTTCGATGTGCGATCTGACGAGAATCCTAACCATATCGTCTTTTGCACGCTGTCGGGTAAAATGCGACAACGCAAATTCCGTGTCAACCCCGGCGATGCCGTCATTATTGAAATATCACCGTATGACCTCACAAAAGGTCGTATCGTATGGAGGAAAAAATGAGAGATCTATGGCTGGTTATACTACTTGCGATCCTGATCGCATTTCCAGTGTACGCGAACGAAATCGGTTTTACCATATCACAACTTCACGAAGAAATAGACTGGGGAGGCACCGCTAATTTAAGCGGCACCCTTGCAGGTCTCGACGCTGAGTTAGACATCCAGGCACAATCGGGTGATCTCATTCGCGGACGCTACCGCGGAGAAGTCGGACTCGCAAACTTCAAGGTTTTTCAGGATGGAACTTTCAAAGGCTATACCCTTGACTCGCTCGGTCGTCAATCCGATATTGGCATCAAGGGTGAAGTTGGTGTCGGGGGTCTGAACGTTGCCGTCGGTATTTTCGGACGAAACGCAGGGGAATTCGGGCCCCCCAACGCCTACGGCACACTTCGCGACTTGGGCTACGACGAAGCCACTCTCGAAGCGATCGGTGGGCTGGATACACTCAACCCTGCACCAACGGGGCTTTCTATTCGAGGCGGTAATTCTCTGAATCTGCTACTCTCAACTGAGTTTGAAGTCGCTGATCTCGATGTGGAATTGCGAGTGCTACCCCAACTCACTGGCGAGGTCAAGGCACACCAAGCGTTGCTGCTTTTACAAACCGATTATCAGTTGACAGATAACTTGAAACTCAACCTCGGTGCCGACATCGCGACGCAGCTTGTAGAGGATACAATCGAGTATGAAACAGCGACCGTCGCGACGGTTTCACTTGAGTTTTGACATTGACAAAAATGGGGCAATAGTGTAAAATAACTTTAATAAATATATATCCAATTTAGTATATATTTATGCCCCAAATTGTGCCGGTGGGTAGGATGAGGAATCCCGTCTGTTTCCTTGCAGACGAAAACAGCACACTCGGTTAGTTTGAAGTGCAGGTTAGGCGTGGCTTTGGCAACAACATACGATACGAGGTGTCAGTCACGCCTGCCTAAAATACTGCAGGGTGGAGAAATTGGTATCTCACAAGGCTCATAACCTTGAGGTTGCTCGTTCAAGTCGAGTCCCTGCAATCGAGATAAGGAGAAAACATGGCAGCAAATCTAATTGAACCTATTGAAATCTATCGCGACGACTATATCACAGTGTTTGTTATGGACGAACAGGGGGCAGGTGGCGCACACCATGTCTACCATATCTACGATGGGACAGACCCTTCTATAGATGAACCGATCGCTGTTATTCCATTCCAAGAGGGTGTCATCCTGGAGAACGGTGTCAACGGTGTCACCAACGAGGCACTGCTTGCGATTATAGGGCATCGGTTGAACTGTTTCCAGCAGGGACCGTTCCCATCCGATTTTAATAAGGCAGCTCTCTCAGGTGTTGACTTCGCGAAGGTTGTCTTGGGGATGCGCACAAAAGACAGGCAAGCGCGCGGCGTTGAGGGGCAGGAAAAGGAATGAAATCGCTATTCAAGAAACTCTTTAGATGGTTATTACCAGACTGCCCGCACTGTTTCGATGCGAAGTTGCATCATTTCGGGTATCATACCACGCCGTCACTTGACATGAGACCTATCTATAAGTGCGAGCAATGTGAGACAGAGTTTATCTCAATTTAAGGGGAAATATGCCGTATTATCAGAAGTTGCCCGTCGTTATTGAAGCGGAGGGTCCTATCACGGAAGAGCAGATCATCCCGACCCTTAAAGGCGATATGAAAGCCGATGTAGGTGATTTTATTATCACCGGTGTGCAGGGTGAGCGGTATCCGTGTAAACCTGACATCTTCCATAAGACGTATCACGCCGTCGAGAACAAGGAGGGTGTCGCGTTCGTTGATGTCTGTGTGGACTTCGATGGCGTTGTTCATGAGTATTCGTCGGGCTGGCAAGGTGCAGATGTGATTCCCGATCCGCCGATCGTTGACACACTTAAGGTGCTTTATGAGTATCTTGACGCTGGGCTTACAATCGCGATCCATTCGGCACGCTCGGCACAGCCAGGTGGCATTGAAGCGATGCGAAACTGGTTGAATAAGCATGATTTTGAATACAGAAAAGCGATGAAACCAGTACAGGAGCCACTGGCTTGGGAGATAATGTTCCCGATCTGCAAGCCTGCTGCTGGTATGTACATCGACGACCGCGGCTATCCGTATAACGGTCCTGGGACGTTGCCGGACCCCGGGGTAATCAAATTGTTTCGTCCGTGGAATTGGAAACTGAAACCATAGGAAACCTCGCCATTTGGCGAAGGGGTAAGATGCGTCGATTCGCTATATTTGAGAGGTGTTAGTTAAATGGATATTCTCGTTTTGGACGTCGGTTGCACGCATATGAAAGCTGTTGTTGTTCGCGCACAGACAGTTATTGAAAAAATCAAAGTGAATACTCCTCAATTAGCAGAGGGTATTGTCCGTACTGCCAAGTCGTTTGTAGATCGCGTGTTTTCGCAAGGCTACGAACTGCAAGGGGTTATCCCAATTTCTTTCAGTGAGTCTATCATATCCGAAACGGATGACGGTCGCCTGCGTTTGTGGGGACCTACGTATTGGGATGACGATCTATCAGTTAGCATCATCGGTGGTGACTATGAAAAATCAGGATACCCCGATGTGTTTCCGGGTGTTTACAAATACTTGAGTTACATAGATTTTTTGAGTGAAAAGCAAGATGCACATTTCAAGCGGGTGCTTCCTGTCTCTACGATGATTGCTGCGCAACTTGTTGGGAATAGGGGTTGGAATATGTGGGATTGTACCCACGCGTCGAATACCGGTTTGTATGGTGATGGTCAATGGTTGTCGGAGGCTTCTGAAAAGTATAGTCGATGGTTCGACACCAAACGGACAGTGACTTCATACACAGAGGTTGGAAGAATCCTACCGAATATCCCTGTTTTCGCGGGTGGGCATGACACACTCCTTGCCATGTTTCCAAAACATTATGCGTATATCAGTTGTGGCACATATATCATCGCGTCCCAGCCGACACAATGGATGCAAGAAGTCAAAGAAGACTATCCTGCGAAAGTGCGTTACTTGCAATCCCCGACTTATCAGTATCAACGCCAGCTGTGCATGAAAAGCAAAGGGCGTATTGATCATGATCAGATTAACGAGATTCGGCAGTTCATGACGACAGATGATGTTGTTGTGATGGGAAATTGGGCATCCGAGATGGCTGAAGTCTTGGTAGACTATAGTTTTAATCCTGTCGTTAAAACAGACGAACAATTTATCGGGGCAGCTGCAGCTGCTCAGCAAGGTGTTTATGATAGACAAAATATTGGTTCTTTCGCTGCGTAGGTGTTCCGAGCGTCATTATACGTGGTTGGGCGCGAGCAAGATGCGAAACATCCCTATTGAATGCGTTGAATTTGTTGAGGGGCATGATGGCAGTCTTTATGAGAGTATGGAGGACGTTGCGGACTTCGCGAAAGCTGACGGTTTTGATTTTGTAGAAGAATATGCGGTCGGCACGACCACCGAATACGTCCAACAGACAACAGCCTCTGTCTCACAAATATGGAATTTCGCGCGGATTTTTCGGCATATTGCAAACGGTGAAAAGGTGTGTATGGTATTGGCAGATGATAAGATGATCACTGTCTCCTTCAACATAATTTCGCTGATTGTTCAGGAGCTTCGTATCCAAGACGCTGAATTCTTGGCGTTTCAATTGCTGCAGCGCGGTGATATAAACGAGTTAGATTGTGAAGATAAAGGCAAATACGATATAGCAGAGTATAGTGGGCATGTCTTCGATGCTATCTTCAAAAAGGAAATTCCGAGTTATGCCGATTTTTTTCTGAAACTTGGGTTATGCGGGTATGACGAATCGTTTGTTTTGTCACCAGAGGGTGCGAGTTGGATTCTCGATTGTCTGAACACCGCGGACGATTTCTATATTTTCTTTGACCACTTCATTCATAACAGGCTCACCAAAGATACGGTAGTCGCTATTGAGAATGGGAAAGGCGTTTATTGTCCGAAAGAATATGGTTATACCTTTGTGGAAACAATTATGCCGATGAAAACGACTACCCATTGGGCTCCGGAAGGCACACATCATTATGAGGAGTCTATTAAAACAACAGATGTCCCTTGGGGGGATATACCATGAAAATTATTGGTTTTGTTTCGGGGTGCTTCGACTGGATGTCGCCCGGACACATTAGGCTTTTCAAAGAAGCAAAGCGACACTGTAATAAGCTTCACATATTGATGGCAGATGATGTCACAGTTGGATACTATAAAGGCGTTGGACGACCGTTGTTAACTTATGAGGAAAGATGTGAGATTTTAGAGGGTTGTATATATATTGACGAAATCCACAAGCTTCATAAAACACAGGATCTCTCAAACCAGTTTGAACTCATTAAAAAAATTAATCCGCATATCTATTTTGAGGGTGCAGACGCAACGGACAAAGAGATAGGGGAATACCTTGATAGGTTGGGAGTTTTGCGTAAAATGCTGAATACATCACAGTTGCACATTTCAGATATTCTCCGTCGCTATGATGCAGCGCGTTATGATGCATCGATCACTGACCATGCAATGCTTGCAGAAGATGCGGGGTTATAATATAAATGCAAGGAAAATGTTTACAATTTGGGTTATGTACAACCGCGGAATACATATATCTGCTTGAACCGAATTGGCGGGAAACAGAGAAGATCGTATTACCAGTAAACAAAGTACCGCCCGAATTGCATTACATAGACAATTGGGTGTACTATGGCATAGACCACGATATTGGTACAATTTTTGGGATGGCTGAAAGATTTTCACACCACACCCATCCACATGCTCATTGGATTGCAGCAAATATGGTTGGAAAGGACCCTGGTGTTGCGCTTGTGCCATCGAGTCTCAGTCTCTACAATGAAATTATTAGGGGTATTGGACACACACTTGCGAAAAATAGTGTTGTGTTTCTACCGCAAGTTACCCTCGATTTTTTGTTGTCAAAATTATCGCTTACTGAAGTTCATATCCTTAAGATGGACATTGAAGGTGCAGAGGTCGATGTCTTTACACATTACAGTTGGCGAATAAAGCCGAAGTTCGTCGCAGTAGAGTTTCATGACATTTACCAGCCTATGGAACAAGAAGATTTTGAGCAACTGTTTTACAGGCAGGGTTACATTAAAATCTTTGAAGATTTTAATATTGTGGACAATAAACTGCATACAACCGAACTGCATTTTTGGTTAAACGGAGCTGAACATGATTGATAAAGTCTATATTCTGAACATAGAGAGCGAACAGGAAAGACGGGAAAATGCGATGGAACACTTGTCAGATATAGGTGTTCCTGTATCTAAAATTGAGATATGGGATGCCAAGACCTGTGCGCCGTATGCCAAGACTGCCGACCTTTGTGCTGCTGCGGGCGAAACGCTTCCGATTTTTCGGAATCTGCTTGCGTCTGGCAACTACAAGGAATGCTATATTACGTATCTCGCACAGGCGTGGAGTTATCTCTCGTTTTGGCAGCACTTACAACGTACTGGCGAAACAGCGATACTCATGCATGATGACGTGGATTTTCTCTGTAGTTTTGAGAACGTTTTAAAAGCCTGCGATAAACTGCCAAAAGATGTCTTTTTCGCTTTTCTCTCGTTTGCGCGGGAGGCACCGATAGACGTTTCCCAAATTGTGAGTTATGATGAGCCATGGATACGCTATGTTGATGACCGATTCCAGTGGGACGCTGTGATGTTGTTCACATCTTCTGGTAGTGATCTATTACTTTCCGAATTTAATAAGTTGGATTGGCTCGGTGACGGCTGGTTCATGAACGGTATCTGGCGTAACGAATTTTTTGATGGTTGTGGTGGGATTTACGAGTTAGCTGTTAATCCTAACAAACTTACCCAAACGCGAGAGGCTTTAACGTCGATGGTGACAACGCCACCGCGCTATGAAACAGAATTCAGTTCTGTTACCAACAACGATTTAGCCTTTCCGACCGTCATCCGTGATTCAGACTCACGGTTACTGCGATCCAAAGAATCAACAAATTAGGGGATAAAATGCGATTTGTAGAATACTTGCCTATTATTTCAGAGCAGCTTCCGGTCTGTTTGGATGGTACGGATGTCTCTGTCTCTTATTATCTGTTCAATAAAGGGGCATCAGCCGAGAACCCCAACGGCGATAACTTCCCGATTCTCCACTACGCACATGAGGTTGCCTATGCTTACCGGCAACTTATAAACTGCACCAATATACTTGACTGCGGACGGGTGCGATTTTTCATGGCGGAGCAGGCACAAGAACAGATGATGCCCTACTTTAAGGAGATCGGTCTATCTTCGCTTGTTGTGCCTATTGAAGTGCCGGTGGGTGTGCAGTTATCGGGTTATATTCCGCATCTATCGAGTGAGCACTTGGACCCTTGTAAATATCGTTTCCATAACGACACTGATTTGTGGTGGTTGTTGCCAGAAGGTGCTGAAAAGTTTGATTGGCGAAACTTCTGTAATCTTTTAGATACGGCGAATGACGATGCTTTTTTTGGTCAACCGATAGAGAAGCCGGAATGGGTGTACCAAGTGAATTTTTCGCAACACGCATTACCGCACAACGCAAGGGAAAAGGCTGCGGAGACATTGCGCAAGATTTTCGGACCCCGTATCCCTTTGGAATTTATTGCTATGGCAACAGCAGATGCCGAGGCACTACGTGAACAGAAACGTCCGTCAAGTTTACGGTGTTTCGGTGGCTGGTTCGTTGGTATAAAGTCTCAGTCGAATGCCGAATGGTATCTCCAAGACTTCTATGAGAAGCATAAAGAAGTCTTGAGTGATGACGAGGGTTTGTATGCGTTGCTGTTTCATCTGTTCCCTTTCCTTGAGCAGTTCCAAGTCTTACAGGGTAGCCATCCCCCGATCGAAAATCAGGTAGAACAGACATCGTTGCTAAACTTTACAAGCCTTGAAAATGCGGGTGTTATCAATGTCGGTGTCCAAGAATTCTATACCGATCAATATCGAAACGAGCGGATAGGGCTTTCGGAATTTATACTCGGTGAACCCCATGCGTTTGAAAACGTTGTAGCCGAATCCGAGCAGATCACGACGGAAGGCGCTGATTTAACGATACCGGCACATCATTTGCGTATGTTTGGCAAGCACATCATTGGGACTTATGCGTTGGACGCGAACGGGTGTGTATTCCCTTTAATAACGCATTCAGAGAACAATCACTCGGTACTCTTTGGGTTTCCGTCAGCATTTATGCCGATCAAATATCCGATTCCGTATTCTCTAACGGATACCCCTGAAGTCGTTGTTTTTTTCTGTATCTTCAGTCACCCGATGAACGCGACGCACGAGGTGCATGCGTATGCGAAATCTATGACCTATGCGGCCAAGATGCTCGCAAAGAACACAAACATTTTTGATGTCGGCAGGGTGCTGATTTTCGTTGATGAGCGGGTAATGAACACTGTCTATCCGTATTGCCGAGAAGCAAATCTCCAAAAATTAGTTGTACCTTTCAAATCTAACAAACAGGTGCAATACGCTGCTTATATTCCTCATTTCTACCACGAAGCGATGGGTGATATTCCCATACGCATGTATATGGACGTAGATATGTGGTGGATCAATCTCGCCAACGATGAAAAGTTTGACTACCGGCATTTGGCAAAAGCGTTTCGTGAATGTGAGGCAGATGTGTTTGGTAATTCTGTGCCGAAAAGACCCGATTGGACGTATCAAGATTTGTATAGCCGTTCTATCTATGAGGGCGACACGCATGTTGAGCGTGCCAAGCGATGGATGGTGGAAAACTTTGGGGCAGAAGTGCCAGATACGACGAGAAGTATTACGGGTTGCCACAACGGTATCCGGTTAGGATTGTCGTTAGAAAAGTTAGAACGCTTCTACGAAGAGGTCGGCGAATTCATTAGGGACGACGAAGCGTTTTGGACGGTTTTTTTCGCGCGGCATCCCGAAATTCAGATCAAGCAGATAACCGATTTGATTCGGGGCGTAAGTTTCAGAAATCAAGAAGTTAAGCTCCACGATAAAGCCGAATTATCGCACGTGGGGACTTATATGTTTGAACATTTTTTTGGCAAACCGAATGCTAAGAAGTTTTATGAGCATTGTTCTGAATAAGGAGTTTTACATGTCATCTTTTAAAACGACGTTGAATCGCAAGAAGAAAGTTAAAAAACGAAAGATTTTCATAGGGTTATCAGTAGCTGTCGCCGCTGCGATGATCGGCATGCCGGACGACTCTTTTGACTTTCATTTCACGATCTATGGTCGCCGTAGTGGCAGTGGCAGTTAAACCGAAACGTCCCACACAGGGACACAAAACAAGGAAAAACAAATGAAACGAAAACTATTTTTGATACTCATAGCACTGTGTGTTTATCTTGCTGGTTGTGGTGATGAGGGTGTGATCCTTGACGGGCTTGTGGCTCCGACCGCACCTTCCGTAGAAGGCGTTGTTGGACCCGTGCCTGAAGAAGTTAAAAAGATGCTTTGGGGTCGGGGTTCCGATACGATGATAGCAGACTTCAAAGAGGATATAATAGAGGCTGACGCAAACGGTCGTAATATAGATATAGCAGGTGATATTCACAGTATTTGTTTCAGGCGTGATCAGGAAGCGTATTATGGGAAGTACATCTCTGCTGATGGCGTTGTGATCATGGGGCACCGGCATGTCTCTGACCGTCACTTTTATGCAGCACGCGACATCGTTTTGGGTATGACACAAAAGCATCCTGAACTTAGAGCGTTGCTTACACCGAGTCGTGAAAACCGACCTGGCGCGACGCAGCTCGACGGACAACATGATGTTACGAAACAACCTACACCGAGTCGTCTGTTCCGTTATGTTCTTGTGCATAACGATATGTCTTACGCATCGATACCTGAGTTACAGTATGTTGGCCCTGAGGTTCAGTTTAATGTTGCCCCGGGATTAGGCAGCTTTTGGCCCAGTTTCGCTTGGGGGTATGTCGGTGGCTATGAACATTCAAAAACAATATTGATATATTCGGTGTTTGCACACGAGTTTGCTCACATGATCCATCTTGCAATTAATATCTTAGACCCGACGTTCGATGATCAGCTTAGAGCCGCGTACAAAGTTGCGAGAGAAAATCAGGCGATTACCACCACCTCGCGTGGTTGGCATGAGTACTGGGCAGAAAATGTTGAAAAATGGTTTAGGAAGACAGCGGATCCAAAACAAAAATGGTATCACGATATGGTTCTTGAGCAGGACCCGTTGCTATATGCGTTGATGTCAGAATGGTTTGATTTGATATACCTTGCTGATGTTGAAACGAAAGACTATTAAGAGGATTAATCATGGCAGCTGAAATTTGTACAGATAGTTTTTTAATCAATATGTTGGGCAACTTGCAATGCACGTTCAGTATTGAAAACCGAACGACTGTACAAGCTGTCTATGGCACAAACACATTCTCGAAAACCTTTTTATATACGCCCGGCACATTTGTGGATACAGAACATGCGAACTACGGCTTTTTTGTTCGTTACGATCCTGCGCCGGGCGATACCGATTTCCCAGCAGGTGTGACGATTACAGGTAGTTTTGTTGATGAGGAAGGGAATCCCGCTACACCGGACCTATCAGGTAACTTGACAGAGGCGAGAAAGGCGACATTCAGGTTCACGATAACGATGGATAGAGACACATATCCTGGTGGTGAGTTCAGTGTTACTGTGACACTTGGCTTTAATCCAGGTGCCTAAGGAGAAACAGCTATGGAACGTGGAGTTTTTGACTTTTTTTCGTCCGACCCTGACACAATTAATAAGCACTTACAATCTGGCAAAGCCGTGTGTATGTTGCTGAACAAAGATTTACCGGGCCCATCTATCGTTCAAGGTATAAGCTATGGGTACGTGCTTGTTGTTGAATATAACGGGGAAGAGCGTCTTGCCGTCGCGCACGGGTGCTATAAGAAACCTATTAAGCGGTTTGATTTGCCTGATCCAGAAGTGTTGCGGAAATGCAAAAAGGTGCAATCGCTGACGGAAGGTATCTATCCGAAAAAGATTTTCAAAAAGCATCTTGAAGACCCACTAAGTATTCTGCTGCATACCTCACTAACAGACGAGCAGTTAGAGATGTTCAAGCGTAATTATGAAGTTTTTGGAATCGAACATGAAGATGAGATGCATAATGCAATTGCATGTGTATATTTTAATCCAAATTATGAAACAGAGGGCAAGGTTATTGCCCAGTGGTATGAATAAGGAGCAGAAAAATGCCTGTTACCAACCTTGACGATTTTGAATGCAGTGATTCGTTTATAATCAATTTTACCGGGGTAACCGAATGTACATTTGTACCAAAAGTATTTGATGACCCCGGCGACAGTAGGGATCCAAATGTGGCTGTCAAAGCAGTTGCAGGTAGAACAACCTTCGCTAAACATTTCATTTTTACCCGAGGCTCAAATACAGCAGGTGTTTTTGATGAACATGTCGCGTGGTCGGCAACGGCTCAGGATGAGACAGTGTCCAATACGGTGAACACACCACCAACGGGTGTAACGTTCAATGGTGCCTTCAATGTAGCACCCGACTTTTCTGTGCCAGCACTGACTGTGCAGCCAGTTGTATATTCTGGTAATATTAATGTCACCAATTTTGAAGGTAAGCGGTTTACTGCCACTGTTACGGTAGGTTTTGATCCGCCATAAAGAGAATGGCTTTTCCTTTTGAATGCTCAATGTCCTTTATGATTAGCTATACTGCTGCGACGACGTGTACAATCACGCTCGATGATGGGAGTGATATTACTGTTCGCGCGTCGCAGAATAGCATATCATTTGTGAAATTGTTTATGTACACGCTTGGACCCGAGCCGGACAGAGATTCTGAGAATTACGGGTTCGATCTTGAGATTACGGGTGATGGGGCGCGCGTTGTTGATACGCGATTCTTTTTTCAACCAACAACACCGCGCTTCGATCCAAACATACCAGAGCCGAAGAACGGACAGGTCACAATAACGATGACGATTGACAAGGCACTCGCTCGCAGTTTGGGGTTCACAGGGACGGTTACGGCGACTGTGGAAGTAAAAATGAACACAGGTACATAGATGGGAACTGAATGCTCAGCATCCTTTGGTGTTAATTTTATATTGAGTATCGATGCAGACGTTACGCTAACCCGTGTATCCGTCGAGCAGCAGCCTGGGTTTGTCAGTATCTGGTATTGGAGCGTCTATTTCACGTATGTGACAGGGGATCCGCCAGCGACGGCGTTTCGTCTTAATTCTGCCGACGGTCTGACAGGTACGTTCTCTCCGCGCAAGCCGAAGAGCGGCGATAATCCGTTGGAAGTCAGAAACGGTGTTTTATTCGGCACAGTGCAGCAGGTAATACCAGAGGGGCAGAGTGCTACCTATAACGGCACAGTTACAATCATACAAGCATAGGTGGTTTTTATGTCAACAGCGAAAGCAGCCGTTCAGCATGCTGCGATTTTTACGACTGAGATCGTCTATGCGCGGGCTTTTTTTCTAACAAGTCCTACGGAACGTCCGTTGACACCGGGCGAGACACGGCAGTATCCGCTGAAGTATATGGTGGGTAACCGCTCATCTGCGACAGCGTTTCGTCTGGATTGGTACGCCACACGTGCTGATGCCGACGCTCGACAGAACAAGTTGACAGACACCGATAGGCTACCGACGGCGCAATTCATACCGGCAACACCGAACACAGATGGGGCAGCTGATGCGCTAAAAGATGGCACAGTGCTTTTGACAGCACCCGCTTCAAACGGATATGAGAATCCTGTTGGTATCATCGAGATGGTGCAGGATACGGGGGATTTCATTAAGCCCCACATCTACCTGCTGAACGACACAATCGAAACCTTTTTTGATGTCGAGTTTCGGGAGTATCAATTGCGATACTGGGTCGGATACCCGGCGATAAATATGTTTGAAGTTGCGTGGTATGGGAACCGGTCAGACGCGAACTTGATGGTAGATCAGTTAACGGATGCTGACAGGTTGCCGCGTGTGGTCTTTATACCAGCGACACCGAACACCGAGAATATCGAGGCAGGGACGTTGCAAAACGGTGTATTACGGTTGTACCGTCCAGTGAGTGATACGCCTTATGAAACGGCAGTCGGGCTTCTGTGTGTGCGTCAAGGCGGACTCACGGAGAAGGGTGACCCGAAAAAAAATCCTGTGAACTCGATTCAACCGCCTCGCCGTCGGCATTATCCGACCTGGGAGATACGGTAGAGAGGTAAATAATCATGGCATGGACAGATTATGCAGACGATGTAGGTATAGGGGCACTTAGTGGTGCTGCGACGGGTGCAGCGCTCGGATCTTTTGTTCCGATTATTGGAACTGGACTCGGCGCAGCTGCCGGCGGGCTTATTGGCGGTATCGGCGGTTGGTTCTCTGAACGTGACCGCAAGAAGAATGCGAACTCCGCTGAGAACTTAATCAAGCAGTTTGCCGCTGGGCATAAGGACCCGTTATCTCCGGCACTGCGAGCGCGTGCGCAACGGCTTGCTATGGGTGGTCAAGGGGTTGATCCGCAGATGCAACGGCTTGCGCGGGCATGGGCTGCCGGTGAAGGTGGTATCTCCTACGACACGAACCTTGCGAATCAGATGCTCCGCGGCGATATACCCCCGTCGATGGCAGCAGCGATGGATCGCAGGATTGGCAATCGGTTTGACACCTTACGTCGTCAACAAGGCGGTCAACTCGCACGGACGGGTGTACTCCGGTCGTCTGCTGGTGGTCGTCTGATGGCAGATACCTACGACTCTGAACGCAACGCCTTGACAGACACATACATGAACACGATGCTCCAAAGGCAGGGTCTCGGACTGAATATCCTTGGTGCTGCTAACGCAGATTTGCGAGCGCGTCAAATGATGGGTGCGTCTGAATTGGGACGGCAGGCAGACAGAGATATGGCGTACCAGCGACTCGGCTTCTCAATGCTCACAGACCCAAGCACATTAAACAGAGACAGTATTGCGTTGAATGCTCGATTGGGCTTACTCGGTCAGCAACAGGTGCGTAGAGATGCAACATTGGAGTCTGCGGGAAATCTCCTTTCCGGTCTCTATACGAATTACCAAGACCAGCAACGCTTTGATAAACTGCTCTCACAGCAAAATAACCAGTTCTCACAGTTGATGGGGCTTTCATCTGGTGGTGGCGGCGGAAAGATTTCTCCGATCATGGCAAAAGCGAACCTATCGGCAGTGCAGCTCGGGGGTGGCAACATTTTAGGCAGTCGCGATCCGTTCAAGTTGTTAAGCCAGCAACGGACAGGTGCTGGTGGCTACGGTGCCCGGAACACGCCCTTGACAAGCAGGTATTGATGTATGAAACAAAAAGTGTTTGAGGAAAAAGTCAGGCTCATTCTTTTCTGTGTCGGAAAAGATCGGTTTCGGACACCGCTCGAAGCTGCGCAAGGTTACCTCGGCGCGGCAGAAGAGACTTTGAAACTCGCGAAACAACTGAAAGCCGCAAAACGTGCTGTCAAAGATGTTAAAAGGGACATCAAAGTAGTAAAGTTGATTATATCGGAATTGGAGCAGTCGGATGATCTCTTAGAGATCGAAAAACGGTTGTTGATAAAGCAGTGCTTCAGGTGCCATGTTTGCGAAAAGACCTTTACAGAGTCAGATATGAAAGTCGGCATTATGCATGTTGGGAGAGCCGATACGGAGAGTCGGTACAACCTCTGTAATGCCTGCTATCAAAACCGTCATAAGATAAGCGAGTTAGAGACTGTTTGTTTTACGTGTCTGCATTGCAGAAACGCACTCGAGCACTATGTTTTAGAAAAAACAGATGACGGATGGCAGTGCCGGAAACCTTACGGCTTCTGCTTCCAAGGAGGTGAATAATGTTAGGGCTCTTACGCGGTATAGACCGTGGTGTACAAAGGGAAGGCGCGGCACAGCGCGACTATTACGGCACTGTGCTAAGCTCTAAAGAGAACCACCTCGACCGGCTGTTAAATCAGATTAGATACAACCAGCAGAGAAAATACCAGCGTGACCGCGATGCTCGTGCTGATTATGTGTCCGATAGAAGCCACCAATACCGCCAAGACCGCGCAGAGCGTCAAGACTTTGTGACGGATCGTGCGTATGACAGGAGTATAATAGAATCCGACAGAAGCCATGCGCTCCGTCAAAACGCCGATAGACGTGCCGGTGAAGCACACGAATTTCTATACGATCCGGAGACAGGGTATCAGGTCATGCAGCGTGATTATCTCGGCAAACAGATCGAGGAATGGGATCTGGGCGCACCGAATCGCGCGTTGCAGCGGAAGCACGATGCGGCGATCATGGCTTACGACATGGGCGAAGGGCTGAACACCCGTCGCCAACGGGACGCGATGACCCGTGAGGAATACATGGAATACTTGAGAGACGCGCCGCTCCGCGACTTAGAAAGACGACGGCTTCAGAAGTACACGGAATACGAAATCGGTGAAGGGTTTGACGAGTACCGCGAAGACAGAAGTCTCAAGCAAGACCTTATCCGTGCGCAGATCAATAACCTCAACCGTCCGCGGTCAACTTCGTCGAGTGGTCCCAAACCCTTGTCACCGACGTGGGCACAGACCCGCGACATCACCGTTGAGTCGCTTGCACCCCAGATCGCTGACCATGTTATGCGATACGGGGATTCTGGGCACTGGAACCCCGGCATCCCTTTTGTAGGGGGCCCTACATTCAAAAAGGAACACCCTTGGTCGAGTACGAACCCGAACGATCTGAGTCAGACGAAGTTGCTCCGCCAAGCGGGTGCGAACCTGATGCGTGAATTGACAGAGCGTGGCGTGGACCCGTTATCTGCGCAGCGGATGGTGCCGGACTATTTCGACCAAATCCTTGAATCACGGGGCGACCTCTGGAGTCGTCTGAAACGGACATCGCAAACCGAAGGCTACACAGATGCGGAACTGCGCAGAGAGATTAGAGACATTGTCTATCAGGGTGCCTGGAATTATACAATGTTCCCGGAAGGCGATGGGGACGCGCGACCCGGCGGACAACAGGGTTCTGATGCGGACGCAATTCTTGATAGACCTTTAGGCATTGGCAATATTACAAGGTGATGAAAACAATTGAATCACGGTTAGAGATCCAATTCTCACAAGACAGGAAAACTTGGCGCGAGGGGCTCGCCCAAGGTGGCGATCTGTTTTTCCGAACCCGTTCGGTTATTAGTGGTGTCCCCACCAGATGGAAAGCGTATTGCCTTCCGGCTTATTTTATAGGTGTTCCTATCCCGGTCGTATGGCACATGCTCAAAGATATGCCAGAGAAACCGATAACTGTTGAAGAATATGACACGATGTGTGCAGTTGCCGATGCTATTGGTAAATTGGTAGAGGAGAGATAAATGGCTACACTTAGAGAGTATCTCACCCCAGCAGAACAAGAACGGTTTCGCAAATTGCATGCCCAGGGCTACTTTGACCCGATCACGCTCAATCGGTTCACGCAGCGGATGCGTCAAGAGTTTGAATATATCGACATGCTCCAGCGGCAGTTAGATCGTGCGACATCCGACATCGGGCGCGTAAGGGGCTCAACAGCACAGGATGTCGAAACCCGTTCAAGGCTTCAATACACGATTGACTACACGAAAGATCGGATACCGAGGCTTCGTGCAGGTGCCTTTGATTCTGCGTTGTCTGGCGACTTAAGCGGTCGGACGCGTCGGGCGATCCAAGACTTTGAGCGTGCAACACATGTACGTGAAGACGGTCAGTTAACATCCGCTGGCGATGCGTTTGCGGCGATTCCGTGGATTGGGGACTCTGCCGAAAAGAACTTAATGGCACGGGATTTGGAGAACCAGATACGTGAGCAGGGTATTGTAGATTACACAATCAACCTCGCTGGAAGTATGATCACAAGTCCTATCCGCGGTGCACACCAACTCACGACAGGCGGTTTGGGTGAGAACCCGCTTGAAGCGATCGCAGAGATCGGCTCTGTGCTTCCGATCGGACGTGCTTTTGGGCGGTTCGCGCGTCCTGGCAGTCTTACCTCAAAAGCCGTGAGAAGCCCGTTATGGACGGTGCCCTCCTACACCGCACAGGTTTCGGATATCGTCGGTGCCGGCGAAGGTGCTTATAGCGAACTGTTGGCAGAAGGTGCGATAGAGGCGATCGGTAGCGGTAGGGATTTAGTCCGGCATATCAGACAGCGACGCGCCTTCCCGGGTGTAGACCCCCAGCAAGAGATAGAAAGCCGTCAAGCCACCGAATCCACCACTGAACACGACAGGACGACAGGTTCACGCACTGCACCGGGAACACAAGGGCTATCGCCTGAAACGGCGCGTGCCGTAGAGCGTGCGCGTGCCGATTCGGCAGTGGAATCTGCTGAAGCGCAAGCTGCGTTAGATGCTGCCAAAGAAGAGCGTCGGACATCCATGGACCAAGAACTGCGCAGGGCTGCTTGGGAACGGATGCTCATCGAGGCGGAGGAACGCGAAGCCGCCGAGGCGGAGCAAGCTGCTCGCGAGCAACGGTTTATCGACCAAGACGATGCGTACACAGCGCAACAGCAGGCGGAAGCAGAAGCTGCCGCGGAACAACAGACTGCCGAAGCAGACCGCATCGAACACACCAAGAACTGGTTGCCCTTCTATTCGGATATGGCAGGCGGTTCACAGTCGGAAGGCATCCGCTTACTCAACCAAGAATACGAGGCTGGGGTCCGTGACCCCATAGCACACCGCTATGACCAGATCGCATCGGGGTTAAGGGAACAGATGGGTGCTGCGCCATCAGAACTACACCGTGAAGCAGATAAACGTCTGCGGCAGCAGATCGGCGAGAAGTGGTATAACATCCACCGCGGCATAGACCAGCGACCGACACCCCAGGAACGTGCAGCGCGTGCTGAAGAAGCTGCCGAAAAGATTGTGGAGGGCACAGATGAAGGAACAGACGGAGATACCGATACCGGAACCACTGCTACAGGCACTCAACAAACGGATAGAGAGACACAACAGGGAAGTGGCGAGGCGCAACCCGACGAAACCGATGTCGATAATGTACCCGCAACGGATATTCCTGACCCACGTGACAGTGTACCACCATCCCGGATCGGAACTGAAAACAGAGGCTACGAATCCGACGGCACCACCGGACACAACGTCCGACCCGTCCTCCGAGAGTTAGACGATCTCGTACCCTCGCACCAGTTAGACGGCGAGGCACGCGAAGACTACCCGCAAGACTTGCAACCGAGAGGAGGGCGTGGTGGTGCGATCTCGATGGAACAGGTACGCAACACCGCCCGGAATCCGAACTTCGCTTTCCTCTTAGAGTTTTTCAAACAGTTTCGCGACGGCGCACCCGTGACGAGTAAGAAACACCCCCGGCGCGTCGTATCTGGTAACGGTCGCACGTTGGCACTGCAATTCATGCAGCAGAACTACCCGGAGAACTGGGAGGCATACCAAGCCGCGCTCCGTGAGGAACTCGCACGTGTCGGGATCGACCCTGCGGAAGCGGATGCGATGGAAGCACCCGTACTGACGTATGAGTTGATGGACGACATTGACGAGGTAGCACTCGCGAAAGATGCCAACACACAGGCAACCCTGGACCACACCGCCGCTGAACAAGCCGGTCAAGATGCGCAATACTTCGATAACGATTTGATGGCGTTATGGGAACCGGGTGAAGGAAGTTTTGAAGAGGTCTTGAAAAGCGAAGGAAACCAAGCATTCCGGACAGCACTTTTCAGGCGTATCCCGACGCAATTGGTATCGGCGTTTATGACGGCGGATAACCGAAACTTCTCCGACGACGGTATCAAACGGATTCAGAATGCAATGATCCGATACGTGTTCGGTGAAGACATCGGTGACCAGCTGGCAAACGTTTTGATTGAACAGGGGCTGGAAGATGTCAAGAATGTTGAGACGATGCTCCGGCATGCGATCGCATCACTCGCTTATGCGAAAGCAAACGGGCAGGATATTTCTACGCAGTTAGCATCGGCTATTTTTAGGTTCATTGAATTCAATAAAACCGCCGAACGCGAGGCACGCGAACGCAAGCAGCCCAAAGATGTGATGCTCTATGCCAGCATTGAGGCGTTCTATAAGTCCGGCACACTCATCGACGCACCCACACTGCTTGAAAAACAGTTGCTTTATCTTGTCTATGCCAAGCGGAACGCGCCGCGGCAACTCGCAGACGATTTCCAAGTGTGGGCACAAAACGTTGTCGCCAGGGGACAGGCAGATGCAGCGAGTCTCTTTGACACAGCGATTTCAGAGGCGATCTTCGCAGGGATGATACGCGACTATATCCGTGAGACGATCCTTGAGACCCAACAAACACAAGACGGGCAGACGGTGCTGGTGCCACCTGAAAGCATGCCACCCGAACTCGTAAGCCTACGCAGAGAGATGGACAAGATGTCGGGCACCGCGGATAAAGATCGGTTCGCGAACGACTGGATCGATGCATTCCTGCGGATGATGAACGAAGGGGAGGAACAAAGTGAAACACAAGTCGAAGCAGATGTCGGAGGCACAGATGCAGGAGCTACGGGAACACCACGAGGAACAGGCGAAGATACAGACGAAGGAGTACCTGATCCAGGACGTGATACCGGAGCTGCAGCAACACCCGAAAGTGAAGGAGGCGTGGCCCCAACACAGCCACAAGGAACTGACGGAGATGACACTGGAGCAGCTGAAGGAGCTGCGGACGATGTACCAGTTGACGATCGAGGATCAGATTTAAGTGTTTCCCGCGATAGTTTATCAGCACTCTTTGGCGGTCGGGTATGGATTACTGATGCGATTGTAGACAGAATTAATGATGTGCTTCAGCAAAAAGGTGACCAGACAGATCGCACGGATATCCGCACAGTCAAATGGGAAAACGACAATGGGGAACGCGTCGGGTTCAGCGATGCACAAATCAATTTGCTGATGTATTCACTCGCAACGGGACAGACACCAAACCAGATGCCAGATGGGTTCAGTAGCCGGCTTTCCGGCAGCGCGCTTGAAACCATCGCAGACTTTAGGAGGATCGCAGATGAAACTGACACGGTGGATGCTGATCAAGATGTTTCTACAGAGGAAGGTGGGGTGGACGCAGCTAATGTTCCACCTACGGAAACGCCGGTCGACGCGAACCAAGTCGTCGGTGTCAGCCGTCGGATCGAAACATCCGAAACAACCGTCTCACCTGTCATAGCAAACGCCTTACAGATGCTCGGTGTTTCTGCGGAGGAATGGGAACGCCAGAAGGCAGAAGGTACTGCGGAAGAATTTTTGAACACGCTCCCGCAAGATGAAGATTATCAGATTGATGCGGTTATCGATCTCGCAGGCGATATTGCCGGTGAGATGGATTATGATGATATAGCAGATGAAGACCTCGATCTCGACGACGAAGATTTCTTTTCCGATGTTGATGACGGAATTCTTCGCGATATTACCGACCAGCAAAGATCCGATTTCGAGACTGTCCGCAAGAAGTTATTCCTCTCAAAAACGATCGCACGGCTTGAAGCGAAGGGCACGGATCGGACACCTATTGAGACGGCACGGCTCCGGGCATTGCAAGCACCGCAACGCACCGACCAACAACAGAGTATCTATGAAGAGATGCTCACTGCGTTTATTGATCAGCGGGTGGCATACCTTCAATCGAAACCGCAACGCAACACAACAGAAAACCGTATCCTCGAAGCTCTGGTTGCGGTACAAGCAGACGGACTCCCCGAAGAAGCATCAGACCTCTCACTCTACTCGGATTTAGAGACACCCGACCAGGAACACAGCCGTCCGCTCGCGGAGACGCGCACCCTTGCCGGCGTACAAGCACCCGATACCGCGGACACAGAACTCGATCTCCCGGAAGATGTTACTGCGGATAAAAACAAACTCTCGCCTGCGCAACAAAGCAGTGTGAAAGCGATTATCGCAGCGTTCCTGCGGAAGATCCACACCGATACCGACACGACCGTTCAAGGCGGATTCCTGCTCGGCGACAAACCGGGTGTCGGCAAAACACGCCAGGCGTTGGCGGCCATGTGGCACTACATCCGTCAAGGGATCAACAAACACTTCGTCCTCGCCCCGAACCAACAGATTTTGGATAACTACTCAAAAGATATGCAAGCGATGGGCGGTCCCGCATCGGACATCTCGCACTACGATTCGGGTAATAAGAAACTGAAAACCCCGATCGGCACGGCGACCTATTCCATGATTACCCGGAAACCTGACTTGGTGAACTTCGCCACCGCAGGAGGTAGCCAGAACGCTATTGCCGACATCGTTGAACACTTGACAGGCACACGCCCGACACTCCAACAGACGCACCCGGCGGCGTATCAGGCACTCCGTGAAGCGTATGCCCGGATATTCCCAAACCTCCAAGACGGCGCATCTGTGGCGGACGTGGTGGCAGAACTTCAACGGCAGGCTGGCACGGTGAACCGCGAAAACGCCGCGCATGTTCAGAATTTCCGTCAACGCGTAACACCGATGCTTGCCGATTTACTGTTGGCAGAGGATGGGCAACAAGAATTGATTGCCGCCGGTGCGGAAGGCTCAGAGCTCTATACGCGCGTCGAGCAGCTGTTGAATTTTGCAGAGACACACTTCGCTGCGCAAACCGATCCCAATTTCCGTAGCACGACCGAAGCCTTTGAAGGTGTGATCGTCCTCGATGAGATGCATAAAACCGCAGGCACGAACTCACAGATCGGGCAGACGATTGCGAAACTTCATGAGCTGCTCCCGAACGCGAAATTCTTGTATATGTCCGCGACACCGTTCAAAGAGATCGATAACTTCTGGGTCGCAGAACGGCTTGGGCTTTGGGGTGCGAACCAACCCTTCCCGAGCTTCGACCGCTTCCGTCGGACGTTCAGACGTGCCTCGCGCGCTGTGAAAGAAGTTATCCCGCTCCACTTAAAACAGATCGGACGCTACATCTCGCGTGCGCTCTCATCAAAAGAGACACGCTACACACCCGTGGAAGTGCCGCTCACCGACACAGAGAAACGGCAATACGATACAGCCGTCCAACTCGTACAAGGTATCCGCCAACGGTTTGACGCAGCGATCGACGCAGCACTGCGCACGGCGTGGGGCAGTATCATCGAAAGCGAAGGGATGGACGGTCAATACCGCGCGAAATACATGCGGATGTACTACGGTGCGATGCAGGTGTTCTACCTCGCAGTCTTGGATGCCATGAAAGCACAGGGGCTTGAAGCAGACATCAAAGAGAAGCTCCAAAACGGCGATAAGGTGATCGTCCAGTTGGAAAACACGTGGGAAAAGTCAATCGCACGTGCAAAAGAACGCAAGAAAGGCGGCACCATCGGTCCCTTTGACCTTTTGGTAGATTTCGTTGAAAACGAGAACACGTTCCCGATACATGAACACACCACAGAGGTGCGCACCCGTTCCGACGGCTCGCATTACACAGTCGTTATACCGCGTATGAGATATGATGCCGAAGGGAATCAAGTACGGTCTGTCGATCCGAATCTCAAACGGCTACAGACACAACTCATCGCAGCACTCCGCCAAGAGATGCAACGCAGTGTATTTACCGCGGGGCTTCCGTTTGCCGCAGACATCATCCATGAGATTGCAATATCTGCTGGGGTGGCGAGCGGCGAGATATCCGGACGGACAGAAACATTTTCACGGAATAACCCGCAACGGATGCCACAAGACCCCGCTTCCCGGATCGGACGCGCCAAAGCCTTCTCCGAGACCACCGATTTGAACCTGATCGTTTTGGGCCCCGCAGGGCTGACAGGTATCAACCTCCCCGTCTCTGAAGCCATCAAAGACAAGGTTGGCGGACTGTTCCACTACCTTGTGCAATCCTCGTGGAATGTGAATACCTTTGAACAGGGTTTAGGGCGTGGCAAGCGGTCTAACTCGGCGATCGATCCGCAGTACCAAGTCGTCTACCAGGATCTACCCGGTGCCGATCGTGTGTTGGGTGCAACACTCGCCAAGTTTGCTGAGATGGGTGCACTCGCGGGGCAAGCAGATAACGCCTTGATGCAGAACATCGACAAGGTAGAAGGTGAAACAAACCTCGACGATGACCCAGAGGCGGATGTCCCGGATGTTTTCGATGAGACACAAGACACCGGCGAGCGGAGCCATGTGTTCGGCGTACACGGACAGGAAGCACTCGCACAACTCTGGCGCGATATGCATGAAGCCGGTGATATGGAGATCGCTGATACGCTCGGACTCGTACGCCCCGAACTCGCAGGCAACACAGGGCTGATCGACCCCGACACCATCCCAAGCGTGCAGCAGTTCTTCCAACGGCTCTTACACCAATCGACAACCGAGCAACCCCGTATTTATGAACAGTTTGAATCGCGTCTGAAACGGATTATCGCCTACAGGCGCGAGTTAGGTGAGTTGGATGTCGGGGCGAATGATCTCAACTCTAAAGATGGGCAGGTAACCGATAGGCTGACGATCTACACCGACCCGGATACCGGACAGACAGCAGAGATGGTGAAGTTAAGCGTGAAGCGGAAACTGCCGCGTCGGAGCTGGGAATTCGCACAGAAAGTTATCCGCGGTGAAGAAGGTTATGAACATCACGGTCGCAACTTCATCGGGATTTATCAAGATGCCGATGGTCACGTCTGGGCGGTCTTCGAAGCACCCTTTAGACAGGGCAGCGGAACGGAATACATCCGTTGGGGTCCCCGCGGTACACCCATTCAAGGTATCCATCAAGGCGAAAATCGGATAACTGCCGAAGAACTCGCAAACGATTTTACGCATATCTCCGTACCCAGCCAACCCCAAATCACAGATGTAGACGCAGCGAAACAGCTCTGGGAGGCAGAAGATGCTGATGCCGATACTTATGTCGATTCAGAGCTCTTTATGGCGACAGGGCTTATCCTCCCGAAATGGAGCAATCTCTCGACACAGCGGATGCACGCACTGATGGCAGTCATCCCGATGTTAGACGGCTCAAACTTACACGGTCGAGTGATACCGTCGGGACGCGTCTCGGAAGTATTGGAACAGATCGGCGGTGTCGATCCGAACCACTTTGATGCAGACAGAACAGAAACCACCACACCCGATACAGATACAGAGACATCGCCAAATGGCGATGGGAACACCTTCGCCGAGATCGACATCCCCCAGTTTGTACGCGATATTATCGGGCAACAGACGGATACGCGCATCGCTGAGCGACTTGAAACCATCGTTGAAGCGATTCATAAGGGAATGCCGATGCTGTTGCGTGGACATCGTGTGAGAGACGCTGCCGAAGCTGCGCTCTTGGGGCAACTCATCCGTGACCCGCAAGTTGAACACACCTGGATCGTCTACAGGAAAGACGGTCGGATCGTCAAAATCGAGCCGATGAGTCTCAACAGGAAAACCGAAACGAAGGCAGGGGACTTTACACACATCAAAAGAACGGCTGCCAAAGAAAAAGCAGATTCCGTGTTGCGTATCCATAACCATCCGTCCGGGGTGGCGAAGTGGTCAGACACGGATAAACGCGTCGCGATGCAGTGGCACACGGAACTCGGCACACTCATGGCGGAAGATATTATCGTTGACTCCGGCACGTATGCTTATCGGACTTTTGAAAACGGTGAATACACCTGGCACCAAGATGTCGTGTTAGATGCGACAGCTGCCGGTTTCGATACCAGCCCAGCGGCGGTCCCGGATGCGACAGGTGAAGTCAAGCCGACCGATCCGCTCTATCAGAACCCGTTGATTAGGGGTGCGCGTGAAGCGGCGACCTACATGCTCGGACTCAAACACCGAACAGACGTGGCAGAGTTGATTTTCGTTGATCCAAAGACAGGCAGGGTTACCGATACCGTTACAGATACACTGCTCCGAACTTCGCGTGTAGATGCCGAGATTGTCCAACGGCTGAAAGACTTGATCGCCCAAAGACCCGGACAACACGTGCATGTCGTGATGTGGGGTGGTAACCCTGCGTACACCACAGCGAAAGTGTTGATGAAAGCGAATATAGACGGCATGGATTCTGTCTGGGTGGATAGCACTCGTGGGCAAGGCATCGACTCGATTAGTACTTCCGATCAGGGAGACGCATCGGATACCACAACAGACACTGACACTGAACCCGACACGATAACGATAAAGATAGGTGACGAAGATCACACGCTCATCCGGTCACCAGATGACGATACCGATACCGACACCGATACGCTTTCAGATGTTATCACGGATTTGATCACGGATTTGAAGAAGTGGTGGGACAGGCTCACTAAGAAAGAAAAAGCGGATATACGGAAGAAACGGAAATTCACGAAGCCTGTTATAATTGCCGGTGTCCACAAACATGAACTATACCCAGACAAAGAGCGTAGGCTTCAAAACAGATATGATCGGGGTATTGATGCCGAACACATGGTAAGAGGTGATGAAAAAGAGAACCTACGGTCAATCCTTGGATCCGGCACGCTCAAGAAAGCGGGTACTTATCCAGGTGTAGAAGGCTCCGGTCCCCGCGTATTTTTCTCCTACGGTCCTTACTACCGCAGAAACGAAAGCAGGCATGATTATGGCGTTATTTTAGACCTTGAGAAAATGCTGCGCGAGATACCGGGCATGTACGGGACGATTCACACCCGAAACAATTGGGGCACCCGCCGAGCGATTACTTCTGTCAAAGAGATGCGGAAACTCGTGAACTCCAATCAGATCGGACACCCCGATACCGTCATTGAGATTAGTTTCCCACAAGATATTGACATCTCGAAATATTTTGTCGGTATCGTCGAAGATGGCAAGGTCTATGCGAAAAAAGAGTATCTTGTTGAGAGCCAGTTGACCCGCGAACAAATACCCGCAGAATTTCCGACAACAAAATCCGAAAGCGAATTGAAGCAAGATATTCGGGCATACAAAGCGAAGATTAAAGAACTCATTGCTGAGATAAAACCGAGATTTGACCGTGCAATCCAAGAAGAAAAAGACAGGATACAACGTCTTGATAAAAGCATAGATAGGCGCGACATAGAAATTAATAAATTATACAGTAATCTTCATTTCAACAGGACCAAAACCCCCCATTCGGATAGAAGCCGTATCAAAACGCTCAAATCTATGCTTTCAAGAGAGATCGATCAGCGCAGAGATGCACAAAAACGACTTGAAGAACTTCGCAAGTGGGAAGGCACAATTTTCTTTGCCAAGCCCCATGCAGCTTATATACTCAAGGAAATACAGCAGGAATTGAAACAGGCATCACGCCAACTCAAAGAGAAGCAGAACCCAAGACGCAAGCGACAAGGTGTGTTGATGAGTGATGTTACCACCGATGGCGACAACATCCTCTCCGACTACACCGCGCAAGTCCAACGCACCAACCCCGATTCTGTTGTCTACCGTGTGCATGCCCCAGAGGATTTAGCAATGACGGGTCGCGGACGTGCCAAATCCGCAGAAATAGGCGAAAAAGCACTCAACACGTTCCTGGATTCTAACGCCGGCATCATGGGTGTCTTGAAAGCCTGGTCCCCGACTGCACGTCGATGGGCACGGCTAACGAAAAACGAATTCGTCTCCGGGTTCGGACGGCTTACAGATTTAGAAGCACCCCAAGGAAGCGATGCACCGTCGCCTGCCGATGTCTTGAAAGAGATTCTCCGGGAACGGCAGATGATCTCTAAACTCAATGCTGGGCGTGCGTTATCAGCACTCGAACCGCCATTACTCGCGTTCAATAAACTTGCACGGAAACGCACAAGACTGCGCACAACCGCCGCAGCACCCGGCACACGCAAGGCAACGCGGACAGCGATGTCACACAAAGTTTGGAACTTCATTGAGTATAACACCCCTATCGAAAATGATCCGGAACTGCTTGAAGCCGCAGAGAATTTGAAGGAGGCTTGGCGTGAGCTGCTGATCTACGACACCGAGAAGATCGTCGAACTCATGGGCGAATTGGAAACAATCAACGAGAAGCTCTACGTAACCGATTCCGCAGGCAAACGCGTAGAATGGTACGGCGAATCCTTTGACGGTTTCGAGTGGGATCCTGAAACGAAAGGCTACACCAAAGACGGAAAGGCATACACCATCGAGGAAGCACACAGGGCAGCGAACAAACTCTATATGCCCCACTACTTCCGCGGTAAATCGCCACTACAGCAATACGCCGCACTCTCTAAGATGCAAGACGACTTGAACAAGTTGCTCGCCTCTGATGATCCCGCGGCACAAAAAGAGCTACTCCAACGCTTTGAAATCGAGATCGATCCCGGCGGCTTCCAGTACACGCACCTACCGACGGGCAAAACCGCTTCAACAGCGTATGAGATGGTACGCATCGTCGCCGACCACCTGTCCAACGAAGACGCAGCCCTACAGGGCATTATGAACTACTACCAAGACGAAGGGCGTGTCGGCTACTACGGACACCTCGAAAGGACACGTGAAACAGACGACAGGTTCTATGCCCGGGATGTGGCACTACTCGCAGAAAACCGCATCCGTTTATGGGACCGGCTCGCAGAAGTCGCAACGATCGGACAGCAACACCCGCTCATCGGGGATAGCCCGCGTATGAAAACGCTCATTGAACAGGTGATGACTTTCGATAAGACACCCCGCGAAGCAGCACTTCGTAAATTTATTGATCCCTTGAAACCCGGAGATGAAGGGATGTTTGAACGGCTCCCACAATTCGCCTCCGGTGTCGATACGGCATTAGACATCATGCAGCACTGGTTGGAACGCGACGCAGACGGACAGAAAACCGGGAACTACCAAGAGATCGACATCGGACGGATGAACCTCGACGACGCAACGCTCACAGAATTGGAACGGATCGGACTCATCGAGAAGGACGGAGACTCCTGGAAAGTCGTCGGTGAAGATATTGCGCAACGTCACGCAACGCTGGCACGGCATATCCACGAATTCTATAACACGCTCGCACAACGGAAAAACGCCGTGCATTCATTAGTGCTTGGGCTTGGCAATTGGCATACCCGGGATCCGTTAGAGATGGAATCTTCGGAGTTTTGGAAGAAGATCAACGACGCGATCACTGTATTGACTTTGAATCACGGTGTCGCGATCCAGAACATGTTAGAGATACCGCTGATTTCAATGATGACCGGTGCCAACCCGCTCTTTAAAGGGTTGAAGAACATGGCGAACAAGGAATATCGCGATGCTATGCAACAACTCGCACGCGGCTTGAGCCATGCCCGCAAATTCATGGCAGATACATCGCTCGCCGATAAGTATCTCGGTTCGCCGTTGACGTTCTTCTCCAAATCGGATGAATTCTCAAGAGCTGCCGGCTTAGGGATCGGCTTAGAGAATGCGAAAGCGAAGATCCAACGCTACGCCGAAGCAGAAGGGAAACGCCGTGATGCGATCGGGCGTGAGATGGATGCCATCCGTCTGAACAAAGAGGTAATCGCGGGTATCCCAGTAGACCAGTTATCTGATGTTTTGACAGCCGCAGAGGAACTGATCCTCAACAACGAGGTGGACACCGTGTTCTCATCAGAGAAAGGCGGCGAACTCTCCGCTGCGGAACGACTCGCTGGTACAATGCTCCGCTCGATGTTCTATGTCTCCGATGAGACGTTCAAACAGTACGATGCGTCATCATTACCGGCGTTTATGGTCTCACGCAACCCGCTTATCCGGGTGTTCATGAAATACAAGTCTTGGATGTTACAACAGAATAGATTGGTCTATAACCAACTCAAGCGCGCCTATCGCGAAGCGAAACAAGGCAACCCTGAACCGCTCGGCAACTTCATTGCGTCGTCGGCGATGATGGGACTCGGCACCGGGGGCTTATTGTGGCTCTATTCGGGCTTACAGGGTGATGACGACGATAAGACGGTCACAGAACGGCTCATGAAAGGGCTTGCCGCGGCACAGACATTCGGGATCGGGTCGGTGATGTTTGAACTGGCGATGTATGCCGAAGGGAACTGGTATCAGATGTCGAACCTCTTGGCGAAACAGGCTGCGGGTCCGACGTTCTCGGTCGCAGCACAGATGATCGGTCCGGTGTTCACAGGCGACTTCGGACAGGCGGGTGAGGAAGCACTCCGCAGATTACCGATCGTTAGCTTCTCACGGCGTGTCGGTGGCTGGCGACTGCTTGAAGAAGCGACGGGCATAGGGGAGGACAATGAAGAATAAAAAACGACTCCTTTATTATTTCTGGTCAATTCTTGTCACCTTTGCATTTGTATTCATTGTTACCGCGAAGGTATTGGGTATCTTTCCATGGAAACTCTACGACCTTATTGGTATCCCTTCTGCATTGTTTTTAGTCGTTATTTTACTTGCAAAATTCATCAACGACGATTATGAGGAGGAATAACGTGACTGTCAAGGAATTGAAAGAAATTCTCGAAGATTGCGATGACGACATGCTAATTGTTGTCGATCGTGAGGAATACGGATACTTGGAAGTCGAGCGGACAGAGCGCGTAACGCACATAAGGGGATATAAAGGGTTTCTTCAAGGAAACGACGAGGTCCCGGCACTGCGTATCGTCGGGAAACCTTTTTAGGAGGAACAGATGTCAGACACTGTAGACGAACTTATCGAAAAAATAAACAACGAATTCGGTGAAGATTTCAAAGTGGATGAGCATGCACACGCACCTACGGCACACAGGCTGGTGGAGATGAATACAATCCCTGTAGGGTTATACCTCAATGAGCTGGTAGAGAACGGTAACTGTCTTTGTGGGCTACCCCTTTTTTTTCCAAAACAGCCGTCCGTAGATATTTATAGCCTCGATTTTGGATATTTCGAAGATCTTGGATGCCATGATGATAATATAGCATATATAGAATTTGATGTTTATTGTCGTCGGGATCATCACCAAAACTTTGAATCCATATCTTTCAACGTCGCATGGGAAGGCCCGGAAGAGCTGCAATCAAGACTACTCTATAGCCAAGAGATAGACGTAGAAGCGTATGACGGCGCTAGGGCAGAAATCAATAAAAAGTGTGGACGGATCCGCAGCGAAGGCTGGCAGAAGTTGATAGCACTTTATGATCCGAATTCCTTTATCTGCCAATTTTTTCAATTTTACAAAAAGTTCACAGATACGACAGGAGAATATGTAAAACTCAGGGAGGGGCTGTAAATGGAATCTAATTGGTTTGAATACAAAGGCAATATTATCAACCTTGACAACATCGAGGGCTTTCGTGTCCACAAGGCACGCAAAGAGGATATAGCCTACACCGATATATCAACGGCAAAAGGTAAAAAACTCTGGATTCTCCATGCCGGGTATACCGCGCTGGATTCCTTTAGCACCAAAGACGAGGCGTTGCGTGTCGCTCGTGATATTATCGCCGGTAAGCATAAGGTGAAATTGCCGAAATGACCAGCTCAGAATATCGACAATTCATAGCTAACCGTGCTGCGATCTACAGGCGCATTATGACCGAGCGAAAACTAAAAGAGAAACCCGCGATCGACGCTCTTTGCGCCGGTCTGGACGTACTCAACGAACAATTCGCAGAGACGCTCGCCCGAAGTGTAGACCACAATAGACGGTCTTTTTATATACTCGCGCTTTGAAGGTAACAATGCTTCAGTTTCTTAGCCCAGACAGCCGCTTTCGGATGTTGATCGACGAAGTATCACGCCAGATTCAGCACACCGATTTTTCGGATGCCAAGATCGCCGAGGCGTGTTTCACATCAAGGGAATTTGTCCGTCGGCAACGCAAATTTCTAAAACTCTGCCCAGATGGGGTATGCTTTAAAGAGGTTGAGATGCCAAAGAAAATACCGATCTCCCGGGAAGACTTACATCGTGAGTACGTCGAGAACGAAAAAACACTTGCAGAGTGTGCCGAATTCTTCGGTTGTTCAGTGGGTGTAATCATGAACAGAATGGAAGAATACGAGATACCAACACGATCACGTGGAGGTTTCCGGAAAAAATCGGAGACAACGTTAGAAGAAATAACAACACCGGATACTGAAACCGAATTACTGGAAACTAAACTCAAAGAACCTTTTGAGGTTATCGAGGAGCGGAAGCGGATGTTGGAAAGGCTTGTCCTGCTCTCAATCTTTACAGAGATGAGCATCCAAGAACTCTTGGAAGAGGCTCTGGAGATACTCTTTGAAAAATACGCTAAGGATGTGTAATATGAAAACAGGCACTAAAATTCGTTTCAAGGTGGCAAACTATAATGCCGGTAAACGCATAGAAGAGACAGGTGAAGTGGCAGACGGAACGGTTATCAGACGCGAGGGGAACGGTTTCGTTATTCGTGTAGAAGGGCATGAACTGCCGTTTTATGCCACGCATGATGATATTATCGAGGAAGGTGATGGCGAAGAATAGAACGCATCTCGTTTTTCCGATCCTGCCGTCGGAACTCAAGGCACTCGAATTAAGCAAACTCCCGGAACACATTGATATTGGGGGCTTGATCTTCACGCGCTATGAGATCGAACAGGCACTTCGCCGGTGGCAACACCGTAAACACCAGAACCCTTTACAACATCCGTCGCGCTCGCAGTATATCCGGACCCTTTTAAAATCACAAGCACAGACCGATGTCGCTGTCAAAAAGATGCGGACGGCTTACGCGAAAATCCAAGACGATATAGAGGTGGCAAAAACCGACATTCTCTGTAAGATCACCGAGAAAGCCGACCTTGAACGCGACCTACAGCACGAGATCGCTTTAAGGCAGAACGCCGAACGCGAACAGAAAATAAGCGAGGATATCATCCAGGCACAGAAACGGAAACTTGACACCGCGGAGCAACAGGCTGAGCTCCTACGGAAAACCATTGAACGTTATGAAATCCGATACCAGACCATCAAGAACGAATACCCGCTGAACTGGCTACAACGGTTCATCGGCTGGGTTTTTAGGATATGCTAATGAAACCTATAGAATTACTCGACGCGCGTATGCCACACGACCAAAACCGTTTCTGTCTGTTGGTGAAGATCGACTTTATCTATCACAGAAAGAAAGATCCACCTTATACGCAGTGGGCGGATTACCGGAAAGTCGGGGACGCGTATATTCTATCAAGTATGGAGAATTGGCTGCCTGAAGAACTACACCAGCTGACACCGGAGACGCACAAGATTAAGGTTGTTCCGAACAATGATAAACGGCAGATACGCCCTGTGCGCATAAAAAACGTTAGATCAAGTAGCTGGTATGACGGTTTTATGCCAGATAGAAGAGAAATCATTTACTGATAGGAGGAAACCATGTACCTTGTCCTACTCGCTAATGAAAGCGGTGAACAGGCACACAGCATCATCGAGGCAACGCACCCGCTTTTGCGATCGACACTTCAATCGCTCGCAAACACGCACCGATGCACCGTCATCGCACGACGGCTGCTCGGTCCGAGACAGACAGAGGAACTCAAATTTGAACCACAATAAGATCGTAGAGATACCCGACTCCCATTTCCAACACGACGAGGGCGACAAGGATACACCATCTCTATATGACCGAATCATCGCAAAGAAACCGAAGAATAGATACCCGCGTCCGCCGATCTCTACCGTGTCGTTCTCGTGTCCGTCGTGTGGTGCCGAGACAAGCGTCTGGTGTCGTGACGAACATGGACGCGAGACGGAAGGTGTCTGCGAGGCACGCACAGCGATATACACAACGGTCTGTGACCGGTATGCCGAGAAAGTTGAAAACGGCAGCTTGCGTCTACATGTTATGACGCATGCCGATGTTGAAAAGGAAATCCAAAAACTTATACAGGAGGCAATCGCCAACTATGAACGATGAAAGACAAGATGAAAGACAAGATTTAGCACCCGACACGGACGAAGCCGCACCGCAGATGCACTATGAAGATTTGAAATATCCGCTGCTCCAGCGCGGACTGCCGGTCCCTTCGGCGATGGAAGACTACATTCGTGGATTAATCGTCCGCGATATGCTCAGCGACGAGGAGATCGAGCAGATCCGCAAAGAGATGGTACAAGCGTTCCAGAATGAAGGGCAGCCAGTGCCTAACAATTTTCACGAAAACTTTGATACATGGTTTCCGCACAATAAACCGAACAAACAGTAAAATCGTGGAGAGCGGGGTAGAAGCGGACATTCGCCTGACCGCTGAAACTTTTGCTACTTGCGCCACCGGATCCGGCTCTCCGGTGGGCGTGGCGTGCACCCACGCATCCTTAAAAGCAGAAACTCCCTACTGTATAGGTAGGGGGTTCTGTGTTTGTACGTTATAGTAATGTCTCACGCGGTGGCATTCGGTCATCTAACCCTGCGCGATACTCACAATCGTCATCATCGGTGATGGCCTCCGGGTGTTTTGTTAAATCGTGAAGGTGCGGGATGCGTTCTTCAGGCGGCGGCACAGGGATTCGCCGATTAGCACCGTCCATCAAGAATCGGATATGGTCATCAACAGCGTCTATGCCATGCTTGTCTATACACGCTTGGCAGACCACAGCGATCCCACCCTCCATAGGCAAACCGCACCGGAAGCAGCCCCACTTCGTTTCGACGGCTTCTGGTACTTTATAGTCCATTTGAAACAGGTTTGCGGGTGCGTCAACAACAGGCATCTCACAAACACAACACTTGCCATAATCGTCCATCTTATTGCTCCAATTCAGCGTCGGGGTCAATCGGCTCTGCATCGGGCCAGACGCGTTTGCGACGCGCAATAAGTTCCTCGATGAAGAACCCAAGCGTGTCTGGTGAGTGAAAGCGTAAGCCTAACTTTATATCTTCGTCAAGTGTGATAACGAAGTGTATCTGCTCGGCTGGTAGTTTCGCTTCCAGGTCCGGGTGCCATTCCACGATAGTGATCCGCTCAAATGGTATGTTATAGATACCACCCGCAGGCGTAACGGTGTCGTGTTGTGTGACTTCCAGCCCCGGTCCTGGGGCTATACGTTTCTTTTTCTTCGACATTTAAATATCAGGGATGCGTCGCCGCACCCCTGCCTTTACCATCGCCATTTGGCGATCTTATACCTTAATCACATCGCCCTCTGCGGGCGTGTCCGGCGAAACAAACAGGGCATAATCCAAAAGCAGATAGAGCTGCGTCCCAATCATGCCGCGCGATGCTGTGCCGAGTATTGTTGCCAACTGTTGACGCACTTCAGACTCATCGTCTACTGGGATGTAGATAACACGGCCCCTGAGATGCTCAAGGATGTCGTTTATTTCCAGGGCGTACAAGTCGTCAACGGCTATTGAAAATTCGGGTTCTTCACTGCTTTCATCAGATGCGTTCACTAAAACCGAATCAGGCTCTAATTGCGGCATTTCCTCACCAGCATGCTCGACAAGTGCATCTATGAGAGGCTTCGGTTCTGGAATCTCCTTGATCCAGTCATCGTCACTGTAAAGCGCAGTGGCAACCTTCTCAAAAAGTTTCGCCTCCTTTTCAATCGTCTCGATGTGCTTACGATCGGAAGGCTCATCGGTGGTGAGTAGATCGCGAAACTCATTGTGTTTCAACTCATAATTGAACTTATGCTCTACCGCAGAGGTAATCGCATCTTGCGTAATACGCCGTGGATACAACTTGATTGCCTCCTTTAAATGGGCAAGGGTAGCTGTCCATTCTTTTACTGCCTTTTTCCGTTTTCTCTCGATGCGAGACTTCTCTTTGGCAGTGAATTCCTGTATCCACTCTGCATCGGTTTCAAGCCCCTCTTTGACTTCAAGGTGAAGCGCGGCGTACTTTTCGCAGAATTCAGGGTTATCGCGGTCCGACATATCGTAATAAAAATACTGCATGCAAAAGCCTTCAAACCGCTCATCGTGCTTACGCAAGAAGGTTTGAAGCCGGTCGCGTATGCCAGTAAACCTACCATCGTGTTCCCCCAGCCCTTTACCGAGTGTACGACTAAAGGCTCTTTCACACGCCTTGGATGCATTCTGTAAACTTGCCCGTGCCTCGTTCACTCGGTCTTCAGCCTGAGCAATATCGAACACTGCCGACATGAATTCGGTATCCGCAGACAAGACCAACTTATGAAAGTTTCGCAGCTGCGTCATAGAGAGGTCTTGATAGAGTCGCCACTTTGATGCGGTGTTGTGCTTCCGCTGTAGCCATGCCTCTGCATGTTTAAAGGCGGTGTCGAGACCCTTCTCTTCGGAGAGTCGGTACCAGTCTGTCTCAATCTCTTCATAGAACTCGCGTTTCTCATCTTCTGTAGCCTCGATAAGCGGCGTACGGATTTTGACAACCTTGCCCTCAGCGTCTTTCCGCTCAGGAGAAGCTGCCAACTCGCGCAACCTTTTCAATCGACCGTCGGAGATACCCCACAAGCGTAACTTCGGGTTATCGGACTCAAGCAGTTCGACAACTTCAGCACGCCAACGCCGGATGCTTGTCTGCGGTATCCGCCACATATCCTCAAGAACCGTGTTCGTCTGTTCAAAAAACTTGGGAAGGAGCAACAGCTGCGTCACCGCAGCCCTCTTTTCCTTTTGCGTAAAAGGTTGACCGATGCCTGCATTCACCGATGGATCAAATTTGAAATTATCCAAATGCATCATCTCAATAAACGCTTCCTCTTTGCCTTCATGGATGTGGACGAGGACGGTTTCAAGTTTTATATGCTGAGCGGCAAGTGTGCGATGCGCACCACAGGCGCAGACGTAGGGGAGTTCGGTCTCAATGTTCGCAAGGTTCGCCGATTTGAACACGTCAATCGGGAATTCAGGCAGAAAGCCTTTCGCCTGCATCGACTCTGCGAGGTCACCGATGTAGTTCTGATTGAGTGCCCTATTGTTGAGAACCTCAAACACAAAGATTTGTGTCGGGTCTATCCATTTCTTTTCCACTTGTAAATCTCCTTGATTGTGGCTTCGCAGCATGCTAAAATAAGCATCGCAAAACCAGTTCGGCGGTTTTGTAAGGGGTGCTTCTGCGCCCCTTTTATATTATAGGTTGTTCTTCTCGCAGTGGTATTTCACAGACCACAGGGACTGATCTAACCGCACTGCGCACTCCTCGTAACTCAGTGGCGGGTCTTGTGAGCGGTACGCCTTTAAGCGTTCCAGTTTCTCATCTGTCATCCGATCGACGCGATCATACCACGCCGCTTTCCTGCGTGCCTTGACTTCCGCAACCTCGTAACCCCGTGTCCTCGCGACGAGGATCACAAGGTGTCGATCGACACTTGAGCGTCCAACACCCGCTTGGTCGGCGATCTCATCGTAGGTTAGGTTCTCCCACGCATCGTAAGGCGTGTTTGGGTTATCCAGCCACGCTTGGATTTTCTCTTTCGCGTTATTCGCCATCGTTCTCCTCCTTGCACCAAGTGAGGATGGTAATCGCTTCTCGCTTGCCTTCAAGTCTTTCCTTCCAATCCTCAAAGTTTTCCTCCCAACCTTCAACCATAACAAACTCACCCTCAATATAGGACTCCTTGGCTACTTTTGGTCTAATCGTCAGGGTCTCAATCGCCTTAGCACGATCAAAGCCTTCGTGTGTGCCGTAGGGTGCGCGCTCAAAGACAACAAGCGTCTCTGGATCGTGTTTAGAGAGTTCTTCTATCAGTTCTGCTACTTTCATTTGATTACAGGGACGGTCGCCCGCCCCTGCCCTCATTACCTTGCGTTGTGTGCAGCTTCAAAACCTTGCAGAAACGCAAAAATATCGTTTTCGCTGATAAAATTATATGTTTTACCAGCGATTTCCACATCATAACTCTCTGATGTCGGGAACCGATCATCAGGTCTGTAGTAACTTAGATACTTCTTAACAACATAGCGGTATCCAGCACACTCATCTTCTTCAATAATCCCTTGATAGATACGACGACCTGTTGCATTAAACATCGTTGTGTTCCTTTGCCACATTCGTGACGTTATACCCGCGCTTAGCGAGTTCGGCAATTAGCGAGTCATCGCTGGCACGGTGTACCGGTGTCGCTTGTTTCTGTTCTATGCCTGCGACAAGCACAGACATTAATTCGAGAGCCTCGCGTACTTCAGCATAGTTCACGCCTAAGTACTTCTGTGTGGTCGCGACATTCTTGTGTCCCAACATCTCTTGGACAACAAAAATATCGTTGGTTTGTGAATACAAGCGTTGCGCGAAGGATTTACGCATTGAGTGCGTGCCGAGCTTGCCACTCAACCCCGCCTTCGCAAACGCTGCCATCAACGCATCGCTACCTGCCTGTGTGGTCATCCGTTTCGGTGTCCCGTCTTTGTTCTTGACGCGTGAGATAAACAACGGTGTGTCCGGATCCACTTCGCCGAACAGCCCTGCCCTTTCCGTGTGCCACGCCATGATGTCTTCAACAGCAGCGCGACCGTCAGCATTCAGCGGCACCGCGCGACTCGTTTCGCCACCTTTGACGATCTCCTTGTTGTAAAGTATATCCTTGGCGGGTTTGCCGTTCTGCCACACATCGCCAACTTTCAGCGATAGCAGTTCGTTGATCCGTCCACCAATGGAAACACCTAACAGGAACAGCGATCGGTTACGGGTAGCAAACGTACCTTCAAACGATTCTGAAACCGCTTGGATTTCTGCGTTGTCAAGGGGTCGTGTCCCTTTCATTGTGTGTCCTCCTTCCTAATAACAAAGTTCGGATTGCTTCTTGTATCCAACCTACGCCCGTCTGCTTTAAGATGGTGTCAATGTCATCCGCGGTAACCGAATCCCAGTGTCCTTTCTTATCTATCAGCGCGGATACGACCTGTGCACCTGCTTTCCCGAAGTCAGACATCCGTTGCACAGCATCAGCGGGCAACTTCCAACCTTTTGCTTGCAAATAATCCATCAGCATCGCCGGTCCCTGTGCAGTGTAGCGAACTTTGCCATCGCACTGGAACACCAACACGCCATCTATAATCGTGATTGTGTAAGGCGTGCCATCGGACAGCACGCCATTTAAAAATTCAAGCCTTTTCAATTGCAACCCCCTTGAAATAAACCCAACTGCCGTGTCCGTGCTGGCATTTGAAACATCTCTTCCTGAATCGTCATGCCACCGCATGCAGTGAGCATCTCTTGAAGCGTGTTAAATTCTTTGTGGTCTATCATACCATCATCAACAAATACGCGATAAACGCCGCCATCAATCTCGCCAAGTGCAATAGTTTCGCCTTCAGCGTTTATGAGTTTGAATCTGGTTACCATTGTGCGTGTCCTCCTTGTGTCTTTGTAGCATAATTATATCATACACCAAGCAGTGTGTCAAGTATAGTTTCATTATTGGACGCGACCGAAGTCGCGCCCGCTCATTTTACGCCACCTTTAAAATTTAGAATGCGTTGATGCTCGGTTTTGTCAACACCGTTATAGTTAACTCTATCGTGAGCATGCCCGCCGATAATGTTACCCGTGATGACGCTATAGATACGCGGTTTTATCAACCCTGCACGCAACGCTGATAATGCTACCGGACAATTGTGGCTGCGCCCGCCCGCGCGATCAATACAATCTTGGGTAACCTTTAGCGTCAAAATCTTTCGTCTCATTGCAAGCCTCCTGTTGCCTTTGCATCTATGAGCCGAAACAGCACCGCCGTTGTAATTTCCTCGTAGTCGTCATCGTGTATCGTTTGCAAGATGTTAACGGCGTGTCCTTCGGCTGCCTGTAATAAGTTTTCGGTCGTCTCATCGTCATAAGTGACAACCTTGCCGAGTGTGTCCGACAGCGTTTTCGCGACTTCCCGCAATGCCTTGAGTTTCTCGGTCGGTGTCAAAATTTCCTGTTCCATGTGTCCTCCTTTGGTAGTGGCATCGGTGGCTTCGTTGGACAAGTGCCGAGCCGTCTGTTAGTTTGGTAAGCCTTTACTCCTGCCCCGACGCGTCCGACTGGACGCGCCTTGTGTCCTTATAGCAACAACTCAAACTGGTCAGGATTTTTCGCGCTAATCGCGTTCCCAAACAAATCAACCTGTTGCACTGATTTCTGATGCGGTTTCATTTCTTCCGCTTCGGGTGCTGTTGGCAACTCGCAATTTTCCAATATTGCCGTTGCTGCGACTTCTATCGTCTCTTGCCCGAGCCGCTTCGCGCTGTGGGGTGTCAACTTAAGCGTCACCGTGTGTCCTTGAAAACTCACGCCTTCGCCTATCCGTTCACCTGCGATGCAGATAAACTCGCCTGCTTCTCGCTCTATCATTGCCAATTCTTTCCCTTCAAACATCGTAAAAAAAGGGACGCGTCGCCGCGCCCCTCCCTCATCGTCTAAATAAAACCCTCTTCCTTGAGACTTACAAATATCCCGTCTCCGATAATCACATGGTCTAAAACCTTGATGCCGATTTGGTTGCCTGCCTCTATCAACTGCTTCGTCGCCCTGATGTCCTCTTGGCTCGGCTGTGGGTCGCCCGATGGGTGATTGTGGACAA
>WTGF01000114.1 GCA_011525385.1 Chloroflexota bacterium
CAATGATTGCGCGACCTAGGCTCCCCTTCCCCCACAATGAGGGAAGGGGAGCCTAGGTCGCGCAATCATTGCGTTTAAGCCCCCTCCCTCTTTATGGGATGCATCCCCCGTGAGGCGGGGAACCGAGGGGGCATAGGGTTTGGGGGTGGGGGCAAAGCGTAGCATTTTTTGCATGACTTACTTGCACTTACTGGGAATGCGCAAAGACATGGGTGAAAATCTCATCTCAGAAAATCTCGTCTCCATTGAAGAAGCGGCAGATCTTGTCAGCGATGGCCAAACCCTGGCTCTCGGTGGCATGACCCTTTATCGGCGGCCAATTGGATTCGTTAAAGCTTTGCTGCGCCGATCGCCTCGCCCGCGTAACCTGACGCTGCTCAGTTTCACGGGAAGCATGGAGTCCGATCTGTTAATCGGCGCCGGTTGTGTCCGACAGCTTCGATCGGCTTATTTTGGCCTGGAATCCTTTGGTCTGGCGCCGATGTTCACGCAGTCTGTTCAGTCGGGGGGCGTCAAGGTAATAGAAGAAACCGAGGCAAGCATCGTCATGGGGCTGCGCGCGGCCATCGCCGGTGTTGGATTCATGCCCTCGCGCGCCTGGCTGGGTACGGATTTGCCTTCCTTGCGACCGGATGTCAAAACGGTGACGGATCCCTACAACGACGACGAACTCTTGGCCTTCCCGGCCATCCCCTGCGATGTCGCGGTCATTCATGGCCTGGCGGGGGACAAACACGGCAACGTTCTTATCAACAACAATCTGGGCATCGATATGGAATTGGTCTATGTGGCGGATACAGTCCTGGCGACCGTCGAAGCGCTTGTCGACGAACTGCGCCCTACCACAGAGGGCGTCATTATCCCTTACCCCGGTTGCGACATGCTCGCCCATTTGCCTGCCGGCGCCGCCCCGACAAGTTGTTACCCGTGGTATCCCGTGGACGGCGGAACCATCCTGAAGTATATTGAAGCCTGCAATTCCGGCTGCTTTGCGGAATTCCTGGATGACTTCTTGCAACAATAGCGACCGACGGGTTGTGTATCCTTTCCGGTTGAAATACTTCGTAGCCAGTCCTCGGCATGGGGTCCTTAACCCAAAATACCCACGATCTGCTAGGGGCGACTCGCCGAGTCGCCCGTAACTCAGTCAGTTTCTACGTGTCTGGCGATCGCCCCTACCGGCTGTCAGGTGCTTGTTGTCCTCAATTTCAGCCGACTTCGATACATTGCTGACCGACGGGTGTATTTCAATGTTTTGGCACAATTGGCACTGTATCAAATTTCGTCATTATCCACCCACTCTGCCAGCAAATATCACGAATAAAATGACGATCTGTAGGGGCGACTCTGTGAGTCGCCCGAAATCAATATCTCACATTTGGGCGAGCCACCGGACTCTGTTGAAATACACCCCTCATCCCCCGGCCCCTTCTCCCACAAGGGGAGAAGGGGAGTCTTGTGACCCGTATTGAGCCCTTTAAGCCCCTCTCCCTTTATGATTCCGCCCCCCGAGAACGGGGGGACTGAGGGAGGACAGGGGTTTGGGGTGAGGGTCTAGGCAGTTCTTCAACAGACTCCACGGGCTCGCGCCTACAGAGTTGTCGCTTTTTGAAGGATTGAGCTTGATGTGCCAATAATCTGAAATACACCCCCGACCGACGGGAAACTTGCCAGCAGGCCGCCTTACCACTATAATCAAAATACAATTGAATATGTCGAGACTTGGGGAGCTTGCGGGAGCAAGCTGAGAGGGCGCGAAAAGTCGCGCCGACCCATTAACCTGATCCGGGTAATACTGGCGTAGGGATGTCCACCATCTACGAAACTGAGCCACCCTTGTAGACATCCCTCGCAAGGGTGGTTTTCGTTTCCGCTCAAAGGGATCTCCGAGTCGCCGCGACAAAATCCATTTAGGGGAGCGTTTAACATGTTTACAAGATCGGCAAGTACTTCCAGGTTAGTTATGCAAAAGAATCGAAATACCCGGCGACTTTACTCCCCTCTCCAATGCTTTGGGGAGGGGGCGGGGGAGGGGTTAGAAAAGCGGCATTCGGTATTGTCATTACTTACGTGGAATTACTTATTTGTGCTTTTGCTTCTAGTCCTCACCGTGACGACGGTTTTCTCCCAGGAAAATGATACGGTTGTTGTCGTCACGCACGACAGTTTCGCAGCCTCGGAAATAGTCCTGGAGGCATTTGAAGCCCATACCGGTCTCGCGGTCGAAATACTGCGCGCGGGCGATGCCGGGACCATGGTCAATCAGTCGATTCTGAGCCTGAACAATCCCTTGGGCGATGTCTTGTACGGCATTGACAACACCTTTCTCAGTCGCGCGCTGGACGCCGAGATATTCGTAACTTACCAATCTCCCGAGCTTCAATTCGTCGACGAGTCATTTGTTCCGGGCCTTGATCACTTGGTCACGCCGATTGACTACGGCGATGTCTGCCTCAATTACGACATCGCCTATTTCGACGACAACCAAGTGGACCTGCCCTCCAGTCTGGCGGATCTGACTTTGGCCGAGTACAAAGGCTTGCTCGTCGTCGAAAACCCGGCTACGTCTTCCCCGGGCCTGGCCTTCTTGCTGGCGACAATTGCCGTATTCGGCGCCGAAGGAGACTACACTTTTCTCGACTATTGGAGGGACCTGCGCAGCAACGACGTGCTGGTCGTTGACGGCTGGACAGAAGCCTACTACGGGGAATTCAGCGCCCCCGGACGCGATACGGGCGCCCGTCCACTGGTCGTGAGTTATGCCAGCAGTCCGCCCGCCGAGGTGCTATTCAGCGAAAACCCCGAGGACGGCCCTTTCACCGGCGCGCTGGTTGGCGACGATATGTGTTTTCGCCAAGTTGAATACGCGGGCGTCCTTGCGAATGCGCGTAATCCAGAAGGCGCGCGGCAGTTCATCGACTTCATGCTGAGCCCGGCCTTCCAGGAAGACCTGCCGCTGAACATGTTTGTATTCCCGGTGCGCGAAGATATCCTGCTTCCAGAGATCTTTGCCGAGCTGGCGGAGATTCCTGAACAGCCGGCTGCGCTTGAACCGGCCGCTATCGAAGCGAATCGCGAAGATTGGATCGGTGCTTGGTCCGAGGTCATGCTGCGCTGATGCGCTTGCCAGGGAGTTACGGGTATATCGTCTACCTTTTGCCCCTGACCTTTCTGGCGCTATTCTATTTCTATCCACTATTGGCGATATTGGACATCAGCCTGCGTCCCGACGGCTGGCTGGATCTGTCCGCGTTCCTGCGCTTGCTCTCCACGGACTACTACGTCGGCGTCTTTCTCTTCACCCTGTATCAAGCGACGCTCTCCACGGCTTTGACCTTGTTCCTGGCTTTGCCCTGCGCATATGTCTTTTCGCGCTATCGTTTCGCTGGCAAGTCGCTTTTGCTGTCCCTGGCAACCCTGCCATTTGTACTGCCCACAGTTGTAGTCGCGCTGGCATTCATGTCTTTGATTGGCAGGCGCGGTTTGTTGAATGACTTGCTTATGACCTTGTTTTCACTCGACTACACGCCGGTTCAACTGGAACGTACTCTGGCGATCGTGATCATTGTGCACGTCTTCTACAACTTCGCCATCGCCTTAAGAATCATGACCGGTTATTGGTCCGCCCAGGGTGTCGCAGCCGAGGAAGCGGCTCGCGTGCTGGGCGCGGACGAATGGGCGCTTTGGCGCGATATCAGATTGCCGCTAATACAGCCCGCGCTGCTATCCGCTGGCGCGCTCGTCTTCATGTTCACCTTCACCAGCTTCGGTGTTGTCCTGATCTTGGGAGGCATCCGCTTTGCAACGCTGGAGGTGCAAATCTACTATCAAGCGATTAGCCTCTTCAATCTGCCTATGGCGGGGGCGCTTTCGCTCTTGCAAATTGTCGCGATGTTCGCCTTGATGACCGCCTATACACATTTGCAGCGGGGACTGCAATCTGCAATTGGGGGTGGCAAGACGGCGGAACGGCCCGTCAAGAGCCCCCGCGAAAGATCCTTGGTCTGGGGCGTCCTGATCTTCATCTTCGCCTTGCTTTTCACGCCCCTTCTGGCGCTCGTGGCGCGTTCGGCGCTGAACAATGGCGCATTGGACATGAGCAACTACTTGGCGCTTGCTGAATCATCCCGCGGCTCGCTCCTGTTCATCGCTCCGGTTGAATCCGTCGCCAATTCGCTTCGATTCGCGCTGATATCAACAAGCATGGCGCTGATCATCGGCATGATCGCATCCTTCATGATTGTCGGCCGCGGGCGGCTCGCGCGTTTCCTGGATCCACTGCTGATGCTGCCGCTGGCGACCAGCGCGGTTACCCTCGGCTTCGGCTATATCGTCGCCCTGGACGAGCCCCCGCTAAACCTGCGGGCATCCTGGCTCATTATCCCCATCTCTCATACCTTGGTTGCTTTTCCTTTTGTCGTTCGCAGCGTATTGCCCAGTTTGCGCGCGATTCCGCCCTCAGTGCGCGAGGCTGCGCAGGTTTTAGGCGCGCGGCCCCTTGACTTGCTGAGAACCATCGACTTGCCCTTGGTAAGCCGGGGAATCGCGGTGGGGGCGACCTTTGCATTTACTGTGAGCATGGGCGAGTTCGGGGCTTCGCTCTTTGTCGCGCAGCGAGAGTCTGTGACCATTCCAGTGGTTATCTACAGACTAATCGGCGATCCCGGCCTGGCATCCTATCGCCAGGCGCTGGCGATGAGTGTCATTCTACTCTTGGTATGCGCCTTGGGTTTTGTCCTGATTGAACGACTTCGCGTCGCCGGAGTGGGCGAATTCTGATGCTTCAATTGAAAGACGTGTCTCACGCCTATGACGACGCCGTTTCGCTGCGGAACGTCAACTTGAGGGTCGCGAAAGACGAGATCCTCTGCCTGCTGGGCCCGAGCGGCTGCGGCAAGACCACGCTCTTGCGCATCGTTGCCGGCCTGATCTCCGACTACGGGGGAGACGTTCTGCTCGACGGGCGCGATCTGCGTCGCCTGCCCGCGCATGAGCGCGGCTTCGGACTAATGTTTCAAGATTTTGCGCTCTTCCCGCACATGTCCGTATCCGACAACATCGCATACGGACTGCGGCGACGGCGAATGGCCCCGACCGACATTGGGCTGCGGGTGGAACTGATGCTGGATCAAGTTGGCTTGGGCGCTTATGGCGAACGTGACATCGGGACCTTGTCGGGCGGCGAACAACAGCGCGTCGCCTTGGCGCGTAGCCTGGCGCCGGAACCGAGCCTGCTGATGCTGGATGAACCGCTGGGTTCGCTGGATGCCCTGCTGAGAGACAAGCTGGCCCTCGAATTGAGAGAGATTATCAAGAGTACGGGCTTGAGCGCGCTCTACGTCACCCATGATCACCGCGAAGCCTACGCCATTGCCGATCGCATTGCGGTTATGGACAAAGGAACGATCCGACAAGTGGACCGGCCCTTTGACTTGTATCACCATCCGATCGACGAAAATGTCGCCAGATTCCTCGGTTTTTCCAACATTTTTCAATTTGGAAACAACCGCTTTACGCGAGAACTGCGGAGTAAATTCCTGCCTGATGCCGACGATCGCGACGCCTTCTTAATCCATCCGGACGGGATTGAACTCGACGGCGAGGGCGGTCCTGCAGCGATAGCGCGCCGCGGCCGGATCGAGTCTTCTGTCTTCCGCGGCGAATACAGCGAAGTCAGCATTCGCATGTCGCAGGAAGGATTGACCTTGAGATGCAAAGCACGCGATGGAACCCCAACTGTCGGGCGCTCCGTCACAGTCTCTGTCAAAAGTGAAGCCATTCGGCAACTCAAGTGACCGGAGCCCGAGGCAGGACAATCGCATCAAAACCAATCTCAGTAAGCGCAATTAAGTAATGAAAATGATTGTAGTATGAATGAAATTACCAAAATAACCGAATAGTTGTACGGGCGAGCCAGTGGCTCGCCCACTCTTGGCATAGATTTCCAATCAGTTTTCGCATGACTTACTTTCGATTACTTCTGTCGAATGTCACATAAATCTGGAAAATGTAGGGGCGACCTATCAGGTCGCCCGAAAATCACCGAAATAAATACAGGTTTTCCGGCGTTATCGCATCTGATGAAACCTGTCGCTCCCTTAGCATGAAGCGGGAGACCTTGGGATACAGGGTTTAGCGTGAGGGACAAGTTAGTATTTCAACTTACTTCGATACACTACTCAATAGTCTATACGCGAGGCGACAATTGCAACTATAATTGAATGGTCATACGCTAACTGAACCGATCGGCAGAAAACATAATGCCTCGTGCTTTATTCAGTGTTTCGAACAAGACCGGAATCACCGAGTTTGCTCACGCCTTGCTGACCTACGGCTGGGAAATCGTCGCCAGCGGCGGAACCCGCCAGACCTTGGAAGAGACGGGTGTTCCAGTCACAAGCGTCGAACAGATTACCGGCCAGCCCGAGATGCTCGGCGGCCGTGTCAAGACACTGCATCCCGCGATCCACAGCGGTATCCTGGCTCGGGACAACGAGGCTGACTTGAGGGAGATCGAGAGTTTTGGTTTCGCGCCGATCTCAATGGTCGTCTGCAACCTTTATCCCTTCGTAGAAGCAGCGACTGCCGGGAACGGCGACTTGAGCGACATCATTGAACAGATCGATATCGGTGGCGTGGCCATGTTGCGCGCGGGGGCCAAGAACTTCGAACGCGTGATAACCATTTGCGATCCAGACGACTATTTGCCCATTATGGAAGCATTGCACGAGGCGGGACGGATTGACATGGCGCGCCGTCGGCAGCTTGCGGTCAAGGCCTTCGCCCATACCAGGGATTACGACGCGGCAATTCACGCTTATCTGAGCGAATCTGGCCTGCCTGCTCCGGAATCCAAGGGCGTACCGGAAAGCATTTCCATTAGTATGCTGCGCAGCAATGAACTCCGCTACGGAGAAAACCCCCATCAAAGCGCCGCTTATTATTCCTCGCATGTATCTGACTTGCCATTGGGTGCCGCGCAATTGAGTGGAAAACAACTGTCATACAACAATATTCTCGACGTCGATGCCGCCTGGCGCGCTGTCGGCAGCTTCAACGAGCCAACGGTTGTCATCGTCAAGCATCTTAATCCTACCGGTATCGCCTCTGCCGGCTCCATCACCCAAGCATATCCCCAAGCCTTGGCCTCAGATCCGGTTTCGGCCTTCGGGGGGATAATCGCCGTCAATCGCGAGGTCGACGAGGCTTTTGTCGCCGCCTTGGAAGCCTTATTTGTGGAAGCCATAATCGCGCCCTCTTTTTCGGATGAAGCGCTGGAGCAACTGCGCGGCCGGCGCAAGAACTGCAGAATCTTGCGGGTTGCGGGCCCTTATGGAGGGAGCGGCCTCGAAGTTCGCTCTGTCATGGGCGGGATGCTCCTGCAGACAATTGACATGGGCGACCCGCCCGAGGCGGTCATGCGGACGGTTACTGCCCGCGTGCCGCTTGATGCGGAATTGCAATCTCTGCGATTCGCCTGGAAAGCCGTGCAACATGTCAAGTCAAATGCGATTGTGCTTGCTCATGGCAGGCGAACAATTGGCATCGGGGGCGGTCTGCCAAGCCGGGTAGACGCGGTCGACCTTGCGATCAAGAAAGCCGGGGACGAGGTGACGAGCGCGGTCATGGCCTCGGATGCCTTCTTTCCTTTTCCCGATGGCATTGAATCCGCGGCCCGGGCCGGGGTCACCTCTGTCATACAGCCGGGCGGTTCCATTCGCGACGCCCAAGTGATCGAAGCGGCTGATTATTACGACATGGCGATGGTCTTCACAGGAGGGCGGCACTTCCGCCATTAGCTGGTATTGGCTTGGGCCAACCCGGTTTCATGGAGCTCGCCGTTTTTCGGCTTCTTGCCGGTAAAGGGAATCTCCCCTTTTTCCCAGGCTACCAAAAGCGGAACCGCCGTAAAGATCGACGAATAGGTCCCCGATAACAAACCGATAAACAAAATCGCGATGAATTGCTTGACGGTTTCGCCGCCAAATAGCAAGATCGCGATCATGATAAAAAATGCGTTCAACTGCGTGGCAAGTGAACGATGAATGGTCTCCCAAATGCTGCGATTGACGATCGTCTCGTAAGGCTCGCCCAGATGTTTTGGTATGTTTTCCCGAATGCGGTCAAAAACGACGATCGAATCCTGAACGGAGAAGCCCACAACGGTCAACACAGCTGTTAAGAACAAGGCATCGATTTCCCAGCCCAGCAATAACCCAAACAGCGACATCACCCCCATTACCACTAGAATGTCGTGGATCATGGCCGCGATGGCGCAGACGCCGTACCGTATGGCGTTTGGCACCTGCCGAAAGGCGATCACGATGAAGCCGGTAATCACCAGAGCGCCCACAGCCACTGCGGCCAGCGCCGAACGTGTGACCTCTTGACCGATGGTCGCGGAAACGGTTTCGGCGCGGAAGCTGTCTCGGTCAATCGCGGAAATCGATCCCAGACGAAGCAGGATGTCGTTTGTCACCTCTACGTCGTGGAAACCGGCGCGCACGGACCAGCGATAATCGCTTGCCGCGCCGATCCGCTGTATGATGATATTCTCGTCCCCGACCGCGCTGAATACCTGACGGATGCCGTCTTCGCTGGCGCCGGCGTCCTGGAACTTCAATTCGTATATGCTGCCGCCGACAAAGTCGATGCTCAAGCGGAAGGGTGAGCCGGTCGCAACTGTCGACAGCAGCATGACCACCAGTCCAGGCGCGATGACCAAAGCGGATAACAGGAAGAACCAGCGGCGCTTCTCGACAATCTTGAACATTTCGGTTCTCCCTATACGCCTAGCAGCGCGCGATTGCGATCGACGCTGTTACGGAATACGCCGACGAGAATATACAGAAAAGTGCGCGTAACGATCACCGCGGTGAACAGATTCAAGACCAAACCTATCGCCAGAGTCACGGCGAATCCCGCTACAATGCTGGCGCCGGGCGTCTGTCCGAACATAAACAGAATCCCGCAAATGATGATCGTCGAAAGATTGGAATCGCGAATGGATGTCCAGGCCCGGTCGAAGCCCGCCTTCAGGGCGTCTTCCAGCGCCAGGCCCGCGCGTAATTCCTCTTTGATCCGTTCAAATATCAGGATATTGCCGTCGACAGCCGTTCCGATAGATATCAGAAAACCCGTGATCGCTGGCAAGGTCAGTGTCACCGGCAAAAGCTTGAAGACGGCGATATTCAAGAAAATGAATACGATCAGCGCCAGATCCGCCGCCAGACCGGGCAGGCGATAGTAAATGAGCATGAAGGCCAACACCACAAGGACGCCCACGACCCCGGCTTGCACGCTGAGCCGCACCGATTCTTGTCCGAGCGTCGCGCCGACTTCCTGCGTGCTCTCAATACGGAGCGGTATCGGCAAGGCGCCCGATCTCAACTGCAAGGCCAAAGTGTTTGCTTCCTGTTCGGTGAATTGACCGGAAATGACCCCGCCGGTCGACAGTTGCGCTTGAATGGTGGGCGCGGAAAGCACTTCGCCGTCCAGGACAATTGCCATCGGCTGCCCGATGCGCTCCCCGGTGAAGCTCCCAAATACACTCTGGAAGTCTTCCTTGATCTCGAAATTGATCAGCCATTGGGGGTTGCCCGTACCTTGCGCCGGGGCCAATACCGCGCTCGCCGCCTGCAAGCCCGCGCCGGTCATCACCGTGCGGAAGGGCAAACCGTTCACCGGATGCGCGAGCCGCCCGGCCAGCGGATCTTCTTCACCTTCTTCTCCACTGAGCTCTCCTCGCAGCGCGATTTGTTCACTGGTCACGATTTCCCGGCCGATCAGGTCCAGCACCTGGTTGGACAAGCCGCCAAAATCAACAAACTCCAACAATGCGGTTTGCTGGATTGTGGCGATCGCCTGTTCAGGATCGCGCACGCCGGGCAATTCAACCAGTATGCGATCGCGACCTTGCACTTGCACCGTCGCTTCGGTTAATCCCAGCGCGTTTACACGGCGCGAGACATTGTTGGCGGTTTCCGCAAGCTCTTCCCTGGTGAAGTTCTGTGTCGGGATATCCGCCTGCAATAGCACCCGTAAACCCCCGACGAGATCCAAACCAAGACTCTGCGTGATATGCAACGCAAATTCATTCTCGCCATCGCCGTTGGCGTCAATTTCGAGATTCTCACTGCAGCGAAGCGACTCGATTTGCTGCGCCGTAGCCTTTGAACAGGCTTCAGTCTGTACACCCTTGAACTCGGGCGGACTGGCAACCCAAATGCAGAAAATGCTTAGCGCAAGAATAAGCATCAGCCATCGAACATGACTGCTCATAGGCAGGACCTTTCGTGTATAGGCTCTTTGTCAGGTTGTTCGGCGCTCTGCCCGCTGCTCACTCAATCCCATATTTGCGTTTCGGGCGATTGCCTGTGAATCATAGACCTGTTGCAACGCTGCCGTCAGCAGCTTGATAGTTACGCCGTCAGCGATCTCCACAAAGGAGACGCCTGAATCAACATCAATATCGACGATTTTGCCGACGATGCCGCCATAAGTGACGATTTCATCACCGACGTGCAAGGACCGCACGACTTTCTGTTTGTGCTTGAAAGCGCGCTGCTTCGGGAAAATGAACATGGCCCAATAAGCGCCCAAAGCGAGCGACAGAATGGCGAATACCAGCACGAACTCTAACATGGAGGACTTCCTGATCGCTGTGAACCGCGTAATTATATAGCCGCATGCGACCTTAAGCCAGTGTAATCGACAGGTCTCCAGAGCAATCGCATCAAATCATTTTTTCACCACCGAGGGTCGCGTAGACACTGACCGCCAGCACCGAGTTTAGGATCGTATGTCGACTTTCCCTCTAATTCCGCCACCTGAATCTGAGGACAGGTTTGAAGCGATAGCGGCGGGTCAGCTAATAGCTGACCCCTACGAGGTTCTTTTATGGCGAAAATTGTAGGGGCGACCTATCAGGTCGCCCGAAAATCACCTGAGTTTTTTCAGATTTTGTGG
>WTGF01000131.1 GCA_011525385.1 Chloroflexota bacterium
TATCCTCAATCTATATCGGCTCATTTGAATTTCAACCGAAATCGATACACTACCGCGTCCACTTGCATTTGCTGAAATGGCTGTGGTATAGTAAATTCACTCTGTCAACCGAGTTTTGAAAATCCAGTGGACGACACACCTGAGCCTCCCTCCGGGAGTCCCACGCACATAGGAAATCTTGCTTCAGCCGATCATGGATCATCATGTCCGGCTAATTTTATTGTTGCCGTAAACAGATGTGCGGAAGGGCAGAGATGACCTGGCTTGTGGCGGCGCTTTTTGTCCTGATCTGCATCCATGCAATTGTCAGTTTGTTGAACGCCGCGCTGCAAAATGTTTCGCGCGCCGGACTGCGCGAACGGGCGGAAGAAGGCGACAATAACGCAGCGCAGGTTCTGGCGCTGACGGAGGAAACCTTGCGCCTTGGGATGACGGTCAGCTTGGCGCATATCCTGACACGTTTCGCCATCGCCACGGTTCTGGTGCTGCTGGTTAATGATTCAATAACGGATGGCGATCTCGCCGCTCGGATTGCGGTAACGCTGGTTACGGTCATTCTGGGCGCCACCGCGACGCTGATCCTGGGCGATCTGGTGCCGGAGGCGCTAGGCTCGACCTATGCCGAAAGCTTGTATCGCCTCGCCGTCACGCCTATGCGCGCTCTGGTGTTGATTATGTCGCCCCTGACGGCCTTAGTGCTCTTTCTGAGCCGTTTGATCTCGCGCTTGTTCGGCGGCGAACCTCTGGTAAACCTGGTTACGGAAGAGGAGATTCTAACGCTCGTCAGCGCCGGGCACAGCGGGGGCACTATCGAAGAAGAAGAGCGGGACATGATCTATTCCGTCCTGCAATTGGGCGATAGCAACGCGCGCGAATTGATGACGCCGCGCATTGACATTGTCGCGCTCGAGGTCAACGACTCGATGATGGAGGCGCTTTCCGCCTTTGTCGATTCCGGTTTTTCGCGTCTGCCCGTGTATGAAGACAGCATTGACCAAGTGATTGGTTTGCTCATCGCCAAGGACATATTGACCTTGCTGGAGAATCGTGACGATCTGGGCAGCAGTTCAATCAGGGAATTGATCCGTCCCGCCTGGTTCGTGCCGGAAAGCAAACGCGCTGATGCCCTCTTAAAGGAGATGCAGGCGGAGAATATCCACTTGGCGGTGGTGGTGGATGAATACGGGGGCACCTCGGGCTTAATCACTATTGAGAACCTGATCGAAGAGATCATCGGTGATATCCGTGACGAATACGATGTCGATGAAGAAGAAGAATTCGTCGCGATGGGCGACGGCTCTTGGCTGATCGACGGCAGCATGGACCTCGATGACCTCAACGATCTGCTCGACTGTTCGATCGATACCAACGCTACTGACACTTTGGGCGGATATATCTATTTGTATTTGGGTCGCGTGCCTAACGCCGAGGAGACCATCACCACCGATGTTTTGGGCATGACGGTCAAATCCATTGACGGTCACCGCATCCGCAAGGTCGCTGTCCGCAAGATCGCGTCCGAGGCGCCTGACGTGGCGACCCCGCCACCGGAGAAAAGCCGCTCGGCGGCAGCGAATCGTCCGGCCGCGCTCACGCAAAATACCAAGCCTTCTTCCTTGCGCGAGCAAGGGGGTTACTCAAAATAGGTCCTCATGTCTCATCCAGCCGAAGCTGAACTGATAAAAGCAGCACTAGCCGCCAGCGCAATGGCTTACATCCCCTACAGCAACTACCGCGTCGGCGCGGCGCTCTTGACGCTCGACGGCGACGTCTTCACCGGCTGCAACGTGGAAAGCGCCAGTTACACGCCGACCATCTGCGCCGAACGGACGGCCCTGGTCAAGGCGATCAGCGAGGGCAAACGCGAGTTTTCCGCGGTCGCTGTCGTCACGCGCGACGGTGGATCCCCCTGCGGCGTCTGCCGGCAATTGCTCTACGAATTCTCGCCGAGTATGATTGTTATCATGGCCGATCTCGAAGGGGTAGTGCATCAACGCGCGACGCTGGCGGACCTGCTGCCTTTTGGTTTTGGACCGGCGAATCTGCAAGACTAACACAGCAGGTAAGAGACGAAGCTATGCTCAAGATCACCGTCAATGCCGATTGCGGCACTGCGTCGAAGAAACTGTTGCTGCGGGATCTGAACATCGCTTTCGCCCGCGCCGATGTCGAAGGCATCCTCGACAAATTCACTGACGACATCCGCTGGCAGATCATCGGCGAGGCCGACCTGCGCGGCAAACCGGCCATGCGCGAGGCGCTGGATGCGATGAAAAACGCGGTCGCGAGCGAATTGGTCATCCATTCTATTATCACTCACGGGCACGAGGGCGCGGTCAATGGCGTCATAACGATGGAGCAGGGAGAATCAGTCGCCTTTTGTGATGTTTGCCAATTCGCGTCCTCAGCCAGCAAGAAGATCAAGTCGATGAAATCGTACGCGGTTGAAATCAAAACGGAGGACTAAGCCATGCAAAAGATCGTCACCAATCTTTGGTTTGATGGCCGCGTCGAAGAGGCGCTGGAACTCTATACCTCGCTTTTGCCTGATTCTCGAGTTACCCATATCCAGCGCTATGGCGAAGGCGGTATGGGTACCCCGGGCGATATCATTAGCGCCGACTTCGAACTCGCCGGGCAGGCCTTCACCGTCATCAACGGCAATTCCTTCTGTGAGCACAGCGCAGCGATGTCGCTGAGGATTCTCTGTGAGGACCAGGAAGAAGTCGACCGGCTGTGGGAGGGCTTGATTTCTGGCGGCGGCGCGCCCAGCCGCTGCGGCTGGCTGACCGACCGCTTCGGCGTGTCTTGGCAAATCACGCCGCGGCGCTTACTGGAGATGATGAAAAGCGACGATGCCGCCGCCGTTGAGCGCGTTGTGGCTGCCTTCATGCCAATGGACAAGCTGGACATCACGGCGCTGGAAAAGGCTTTTCGCGATGAGTAAGCCGACACCGACACGCCACGCGCCACAAGAGGTGGACGCTTATCTGGCGGCTCAGGAGGATGGATTCCGCGAGACGCTTGAGCAGTTGCGCGAAATCATCAGGCGGGTTGCGCGCGCGTGCAGCGAGCGCGTCAACTATCAGATCCCGATCTTCAGCCTGAAGGGAGATTTCGTTGCCATGTCGGTGGCTACAAAACATTGCGGTTTTCACACCATGAGCAAGGCCATTCTGGCGCTGATGAATGACGAATTGAAAGAGGCCGGCATTTGGACCTCCGGCACGACGCTTCACATCAAACCCGGTGGCAAACCTCCGGTCGAATTGCTGGAAAAAGTCCAGCGCGCGCGCTGGACCGAGGCGGAGGCTAGCTGAGAAGCGCATTGCCGTGGCCGGACGATTCGACATCCGAGACCGCATCCTGCGGCTGGATCCCAAAGCGGATTGCCAAGAGATCGTTCTGCTAGTCGGCGCTTACGAGTACCCCTGGCTTATCCGCAAGTCGTTGGAATTCGCCTTGTTCCGCAGCTATGGCGCGCCCAGGATCAGCCAATTGCTCGATCAAACGGGACAGTTCAAACGGCATGGCCAGCGCCGCGTTGACGACACGGGCTTGCTGCTGGCCGAGATCGTCGAGAACGGCTATGACAGCCCACGCGGCCGTCAAGCGATCAAGATGATCAACCGTATGCATGGCAAATTTGACATCGCTAATGACGATATGCTCTACGTCTTGTCCACTTTTGTCTTCGAGCCGATTTACTGGACACAGAGATTCAGCTGGCGTCGCCCGAGTCACCACGAGAATCTCGCCAATTATCACTTTTGGGCCGAGGTGGGGGCGCGCATGGCGATCAAAAACATTCCGCCTACGATTGAAGAATTCGAGGGATTCAAGCAAGACTATGAACGGGAGCGTTTTCGTTACGAAGCGTCGAACCGTCGCGTTGCCGATGCCACGCTCCAGGTTTTGCAGAACTGGTATCCTAAGCCACTGCGACCAATCGTTCGGCAAGTGGTCTATGCCATGCTCGACGAACCCCTGCGCCGCGCCTTCGGCTATCCCAAACCGTTGCCGCTGATGAGACTGGCTGTGCATGGATCGCTGCTGCTGGCGGCGAAGCTATTGCGTTTCCTGCCGCCGCGCCGCGAACCATTCTTGCTCACGCGCGCTGCCCACAGAAGCTATCCTGATGGCTACCAACTGGATAATCTAGGACCGCCCGACATTACGTCAGGCTGAGGTGATGTGCGCCGCCCATTCCTTGTAGCGCTCGTAAGTGACCGTGTATCGTTCACGGAACGCTGGGGACGAAGCCGCGCGACCTTCGCCGTAGTCGAATTCGGCCAGCCATGCGCGCGCGTCCGGCGCCAAGCCCGCAGCGACCACGCCGTGGGCGGCTGCGCCCAGCGCCGACATATCGGAGAAGGAGCGAAAGCGGACCTCGCCGTCAAAGACGTTGGCCAGGATCTGCCGCATCAACGGGCTTTTGGGCAGGCCGCCTGTGAAGAGGATCTTCTTGGCTGATAGATCGCCGCGCTTGACCAAGGCTTCGGCACAGTGCTTGATGCCAAAGGCGACGCCGTCCATCACCGCGCGGGCCAGCGCGTGCTGGTCCGTCGTCACGGAGAGCTGCACAAAACTGCCGAAAGAACCGTCCAGCAAGCGCGGGGTGCCCGTGCCCTGCAGGTAAGGCAGGAAGATCGGACCTTCCGGATTGGGCGATTCATCAGCCGCCAGAGCATCGAACTGGGCATAGGTCATCCGCTCGTTCAGCAGGCGGCGCCACCATTCCAGCGAGTGCCCGGCGCTATTGAGCGCGCCGATGGCGAATGTTCTGCCCTCGACGCCGAGCTCAAACAGGTAACGGACGCCGTCGCCATGATCAAAGGGACGCGGCTCCGCGCGCATTTCAATGACTTGGACTGCCGTACCGGCGTTTATCAGCAGGGTATCCGAGTCCGGTATGCCCGATCCGACGACGGCGCAGGCGCAGTCCCCGCCACCGTATGCCACGACAGTGTTGACAGACAGACCCAAGTCTGCAGCGGCTGTCTCTGAAAGTGTGCCGGCCGCCTCATTCGAGGCGCGCGCATCCGGAAGCAAGTCGGGAGATAGCTCGAAGTTCGCCAGCAGGGCGTCATCCCAGGCTCGCGCGGCGAAGTCCCACATCAGCGTGCCCGAAGCGTCGGAGAATTCCGTTGCGATATTGCCAGTCAGTCGATAGCGCAGGTAGTCCTTCGACCAGAGTATATGCGCGATCTCGTCGCTGAGTTCGGGACGGCGCTCGCGCAGCCAGAGGATTTTGGCGAGGCTGTAGGGCGCGATCGAGGGATTCCAGAGCGCGGAGCTTGCCTCCGCGCTGATGCGCCGCGCCTGTTCGCGCGAGCGCGTATCGGCCCAGACGATGCAGTTGTGCGCGACGCTGCCGTCCGCGCGCAGTGGTACGATCGAGTGCATGTGGCCGGAGAGTCCGATCGCGACTACAGCTTCCCTGGGGATGTCATTGCCGGTCATCAATTCCCGGGTGAGCCGACGGAGCGTCGTCCACCATTGCTCCGGCTCTTGCTCGAGCCAGCCGGGCGCCGGCGTCAGATTCTCGACCCGGGCCGAGACACTGGCGAGCACTTGCGCGCTGGCCACATCAAAGGCGATGACTTTGAGCCCTTGGGTGCCCAGATCAATTCCGAGGACGATGGGCGAACTCATGATTGATGACTCCTGGGCATGAATTGCGCCGCCTGCGCTTGCCGCCAGGCAAGCAGCGCCGGTATCAGGCGAAGATCGTCAACCGCTACTTGATGCCTGTACCGGTGGTGGCCAGCCCCTCCATGATTTGGCGGCGCAGGAAAAAGAACAAAATAATGACCGGTATGGTGGCGAGCGTCGAACCGGCCATGGTCAAATCGTACTGTTGCCGGTACTGATCGATAAGCCGCTTGATACCGACCGCGAGGGGAAAGTTTTCCGGCTTGCGGAAGACGATCAGGGGCCAGAGCAAATTATTCCAATAATCGATACAGAACAGGATTAGCAGCGTGGCGATGGCTGGGCGCGCGTTTGGCAGAACGATATGCCAGAAGATCTGATATTCGCTGGCGCCATCGACGCGCGCGGCGTTCAGCAGTTCATCGTCGATCGCCAGCATATACTGTCGCATGAAGAAAATGCCGATGGGCGAGGCCGCTAGCGGGATGATGGCGCCTTGATAGGTCTCCGCCATGCCCATTTGTATGATCATCAAAAAGAGCGAGACAATCAACAGGTGGAAGGGGATCATCTGCGATACCAGAATCAGGACGAAAAGGAGATTGCGATAGCGGAAGCGAAATTTCGCCAGGGCATAGCCGCCAGTCGTGCAGAGGAAGACGCCCATGAGGGCATATCCGCCGGTCTGCGTGATCGAGTTAACGAACCAAATACCGTAAGGTTCTTCTTCAAAGAGCCGGCGGTAGGTATCGAACGAGAGAGCGCTGGGAATGATCTCCATGGCATCGACGAAGATCCGCCCCTCGGGGCGCAGGGAACTAATGACCATCCAATAGAGGGGGAAAATGAAAACGATCGCCAGGCAGACGAAGAGCGCGAACATGAGCCATTTTGTCAGGCGAGATTGCCGCCGCGCGCCCAGCTTGCCCGGGTTTATGTATTGGGTCTTGGCGGTCATAGTTTATTCTTTGCCTCCAAAGACGCCGAAGAAGCGGAATTGAATAAGTGAGAAGACGAAAATGATCAGCGCCAGGATGACACCCATAGCGGCGGCGGTGCCGAAATTGAACGAGGTGAAAGCCGTGCGATAAATCAGCAAGGCGAGCGTCAAGCCGCCGTCGCCGGGTCCAGCGCCCCCGGCGTACAAGATGAAGGGTTCGACAAAAACTTGATAGCCGCCGATGATGCTGAGCACGACCACGAAGAATGTCGTGGGCCGTAGCATGGGCAAGGTGATGCGCAAGAACATTTGCCAGGGGTTGGCGCCGTCGATGGCGGCCGATTCATACAGTTCGCCCGGGATATTGACCAGCCCGGAGTTGAAGTAGAGGATGTTCATCCCGGTCCAGCGCCAGGTTGCGATGAGAATCAACGAGGGCAGCGCCAACTCCGAGACTTCCAGCCAGCGCAAACGTTCCATGCCCAAAACGCCTTCCAGGAACAAATTGAGGAAGCCGTCCTTCGCCAATATCAGCCGGAAGACCGTTCCCGCCACCACCAGCGATGTCAGCGCCGGCAAAAAGATCAATACGCGGAAGACCGTGCTGGCGATGACCCGTCCCGAATCCAGCAGCACGGCCAGGATCAGCGGCAGCGGTATCAAAACCAGCAGTGTGCCGATGGTATAGACGGTGGTATTGGTGAGCGCTTGACTAAAGCGCACCAGTTCAAAGACATTTTCATAGTTGGTGAAGCCAACCCAGTCCTGGCTCTTGATGCCCTGGAAGTTTTGGAAGCTCATGATAATCGCCAGGATCACGGGATAGACTTTGAAGACCAGGAAGACGATCAAAAAGGGCGCCAAGAAGACAAGCGGCGTCACTTTCTTGTGGTGTATGAACCAGGAGAAGTAACGGTAAGGTAATTTAAGCAGGTTTAGCACGCTGCCTCCGTCAATGCGCGCTCATTGGCAGGCGAGTATCGAGAGGGGCGGGTGCCTCGCTGGGATGCCCGCCCCGGAAATTGCAGCGCTTAGAATTCGGCACCCATGGCGCGCAGTTCTTCCGCGGCGTTGGCCAGGACTTGCGCCGGGTCCATCTGATTCTCGATCAAATCGTAGAGCCCCGTGGTCTGGAAGATGGTGGCCATCTCCGGGTAGAAGGGTCCGGTGTACTCCGGCGCTACATTGCCCAAGCCGGCTTTGATGTGGATGAAGGGCATCTCTCCGCTGAAATCGGACATGGTGATTAAGAGCGCGTCGTCATCGTAGACATCCAGGCGCATGGGGTCGAAGCCCAGGTCGGTCCAGAGCAAGACGTTGGCATCGTAGGTGAGCTTGGCGAATGCCAGGAACTCGGCCGCCAGCGCGATCTTGTCGGGATCGATCTGGTTGGTGATGGCGGTGCCGGTGCCGCCGCCCATGGTCGTGGTATAGCCGCCTTCTTCAAAGACAGGCATGGGACGCACAACCGCCACGTCAGCCAGGGCGCTTGCCATATTGTCGGGGTAGCGGGTCATGTACCATTGCGGCATCCAGAGCGAGGCGATGCGACCCTCGACCAGATCAATGAAATGATCGGGCGAGTGATGCCCGCCGCCGGAAGCCGGGCGCGCGATGCCATGTACATGCACCATGTCTTGCAGGATTTGCAAGGCCTCGACATTGGCTTCGCTCTCGAGGATGATCTCGCCGTCGGCGTTGTAGGTGCCGCCGCCGTTCATCAGCATTAAGGCATAAGCCGAGAAGATATCGGTAACTTCGATGCTCGCCATGTAAACATCGGTCTCGCCATCGCCATCGTTGTCGCGCGTGACTTGTTGACCGGCCGCAATATAGTCGTCCCAAGTCTTGATGCTGTCGACATCGACGCCGGCTTCTTCCAGGATGCCGGTGTTGTAGTACATGATGAAGGCGCCGAGGTGATAGTCGATGCCATAGTTGCTGCCATTGGCGGTGTAAGGCGCCAGGCGCGATTCGATGATGTCCGCGCGATAGGGATCAATGACCTCGTTCAAGGGCAGGAACTGAATATCGCCCTTGGTGAAGGTGGCGAACTTCTTGATTTCAACATCCGCCAAATCCGGCGCGCCCATGCCGACCAGCAGCGACGCCAGCAGGTTGTCGTGCATCTGCGTGTAGTCAATCTGCTCATAGACGATCTCGATCGGACGGTCTGGATGCGCTTCGTTCCAACGGTCAGCCGCGTTCTGCATGTACAAGCCGTGGCGGTCGACGAATACCCAGAGCGAAAGCTCGGTCGTGTCTTGCGCCAGCGCCATGCCGAAAGCGCCAAGCGCGATCGCCGCGACCAGTGCCAGCGTGATTAATCTTATCTTGGACATTGCTTTGACCTCTTCCTAAATAAAACTTCGGACGCAGTGGTTTGGACCTGCTAAGTTCTTCGCTGGACGCCTCCTCCGAGTGTAAATTACTCTATCCTACAAATCAAATACCAGGGCGGTGACTGAATGCGGCTCAAAGGCATAGACGAATTCACTGCCTTTTGCCATGATTGCGACGTTCGTCACCGTGACCCTATTCGGCGCTTCAAATGAATTCTCCGCTTTGATATCCGGTCCGTTGACCACCGACGCCGCCACATTCCCCGCGAAAGTCGCGTCTGACAGCGATATCCTGGTCTCCAGCGTCTCTGTCAGGCTGCGATTGACGACAAAGAGGCTCAGCTTCTTGCCCGCCGCGTCAATTGTCGCCGAAACATCCAGCGTGCGGACGCCGCTATAATCGCCGCCGGAGAAGGTATCGCCCTTCCAAAAGACATCGAGGGCGATATCGCCGCAGTTGCTGGCGTAAAGTTCAAAGGGGTGGAAGATTGTCTGCAGGAACAAGCCTTCTTCGTCCGTGAAGATGGGCGCGATGACATTGACGATCTGGGCGATATTCGCCATCCGCACCGAGCGGCAATGGCGAATGAAGGCGTTGAAGTGCATGGCCACCACCAGCGCGTCTTCCAGGTTGTAACGCTCTTCGAGATTGTCGCGCTCTTCCCGCGTGTTGCCCCGCGCTCGATACCAGACGTTCCACTCATCGACAGCGATATGAACGGGACGCTCGACGCCCATTTCATGCCTCATGGCGGCGATCGCGCCCTCCAAAGCGGACAGGCGCGCTTCGAAAAATTCGGAGAGCGTCATGTATTGGGCGAAGTCGTCTTCGTGATTGCCGACGTACCAATGGATCGCAAGGTAGTCGAGCAGATCTGGGGCTCCCTCAAAAAGAAGCTGCGTGCGCTCAACCGGCTGATAGCGCCAGTCTGTCGTTGCCGAGGCGATCAACCTGATGGACGGGTCGACCCAGCGCATGACTTTGGCGAATTCTTTATAGGTCCGCGCGTATTCTTCCGGCGTCTTGTAGCCGATCTGCCACTGACCGTCGACCTCGTTGCCTATGCCCCAGTATTTCACGTTGTGCGGCGCGTCGAAGCCATTGGCGCGGCGCATATTCGCCAGGGCGCTGTCAGTCGCGCTATTGCAGTACTCCACCCAGTCGCGGGCCTCGCGCATATCGCCGTCGCCGGCGTTGACCACCAGATAAGGCTCTGTGCCCAAGGCGCGGCACCAGGTCACGAATTCGTCGGTGCCGAAGTGATTGCTCTCAATGTCTTGCCAAGCCAGCTCGACCCGCGCCGGACGTTGCTCTTTGGGTCCAACGCCGTCGCGCCAGCGATAACCGGAGACGAAATTGCCCCCGGGGTAGCGGACGACAGGCATCTTCAGACGTCGGACAGCCGCCAGCACATCACTACGAAAGCCGTTTTCATCCGCTAGCGGGGAGCCGGGTTCATAGATGCCGCCGTAGATGTGGCGTCCCAGGTGCTCGGCGAAGCCGCCGAATATCTTGCGGCTGATGCTGCCAATTTGCCGTTCGGGGTCGATCTTGATGTGATTCATAGGCGTCGTAATTGCTCTTCACTATGTCTATTGATTAGCAGTTGCCAAGCGCGAATAATTGCGCTAGACTATTGTTTAGTAAACATTATCCGCTTGCCAAGATATGCACGCTAATTCAGCAAGGCAAACATCTTCCACTTTATATGATCCATATGATAACACGATTTGTTCGATTGTCAGGTAGTGTATCGAAGTCGGTGGAAATAGAAATGACGTGAACCCCATTTCATGCT
>WTGF01000006.1 GCA_011525385.1 Chloroflexota bacterium
GAAAGGGGCCGGGGGATGGGGGTTACAAATGAGAGGAGATAATCATCATGTCTGACGACAAGATCAAAGATGCCTTAAAGATGATGCCTTACGGCTTTTATTCCTTCACCACCAAAAGCGGCGATGACGTCAACGCCATGGTGGTCAACTGGGTCTCGCAGATGTCATACGAGCCGCGCCTGCTCGCCGTCGGCATCCAGAAATCTTGTTACTCGCACGGTCTGCTGGAGTCGGGTCAAGTCTTCGGATTGAATCTCTTCCTGCAAGCCGACAAAGACGCCATCATGGGCGTCACCAGCGGGCGCGCCAAGAAGCCCGAAAAGATGGCAGAGGCGCAATTCAGCCCCGCGCCGCAGACCGGCGTTCCCGTCCTGGCCGGCGCCGCGGCTTATATCGAATGCAAGGTGACGCGGATCGTCGATGTCGGCGGCGACCACAACATCGTCGTTGGCGAAGCCATCAACGCCGATGTCATGAAGGCGGCCGATCCGCCCGATGTGCTCTCGCTGACGCAACTGGGCTGGAGCTACGCCGGGTAGCCCGTCATTCGCCTGGCAATTCGCCGCTCTCGAAGACCGAGAGCAGACGCCCGATCAAAGCCTTGAGGCTGTGCTCGCGCATGACGCCCGCCCGCAGCGCCCGCCCGATTCGCGCCCGCTCGCCCTCGGGCAATGCCAGCAAATGCGCCAGGCGCTCGCGCAAGCCGGTCACGTCCTGCGGCCCGTCAATCATCAGCAGATCGCGCTGCTCGCCCAGCACCGGCGCGAACGCTGGATTGCAGACCACCGTCGGTAACGCGCAGGCCATGCTCTCCAGCGCGGATTTGTCGAAGAGGCCCACCGGGCTGGTGTTAACGGCGACCGTCGCTCGCCGGTTCCAGTCTCGCACGCCCGCCGCTGGCAGATCGCCCGTGAAGTGGCAGCCCCCGCCCAGCTCCGCGCACAGTGCCTCGAGCTCGCGCCGATAGTTCTCGGCATAGCCGGGCTGCACGCCCCCGACGAATACGAGTTGCGCCTCGGTCCCCGCCAAGGCTCTTATCGTCGTCGCCTGATGCTTGATCGCCGCCAGCCGCGCCACCTGGAGAATAAGCGGGTTTCCCCCATCCCCAGCCCCGTCCCCTCGGTCCCCCGCTGTCGGGGGATGTTTCCCACCAGGAGGGAAGGAAGTATCGACATCTTTGGTAAGGTCAAAAGTCCCTCCCTCTTGATGGGGGCAGGGATTTAGGGTAGGGGGGATCTCCGCCGGCGAATAGAAGTCCGTATCGATCCCCTGCCCGACCACGCGTAACTTATCCGTCGGAAAGGGAAAGCTGGTCGCGACAGATGTCACCGCCCGCCAGGACATCGCGGCGCCCAGCCGCAACTGCCGCGTCTCCTGACGATGCGCGTACCACAAGACCAGTGGAATGCCGCGCGCCTTCAGCAGCGGTCCCGCCAGCGCGGCGAAGAGCGGCATCATGTGCGCGAAGCAAACGTCGTAGCTGCGCGACGACAGCAGCCGCGTCAAAACTCGATAGAAAGTAGCCAGACGTCGCGCTTTGCTCCAACCATGTTCGCGCCCGGCCGAATACACGCACACGTTGCTTGGCAGATCCGCGACGCCGCGATACATGGTGATGACGTCGATCGTTTCGCAATGCCTCGCCAACTCGCGTATCCAGACGCTGCCGAATCCCAGAACAGGATCGCTCGCATCGGTCGCCAGATTAAAGAGAAGCAGTCGCAAGCCGAGTCTCCGCAGGTCACTTTCTGTCAATGACTACCTGGTGTATATTGCCAATTGTAGCGGCTTGGCACGGTCAAAGGAAATCTCATGAACAATGAAGGCAAGGTTAAGCAAAAGCCCGCTCATACTTACCGCATCGAAACCAAACTGCCGATGGATCTGGCGATGGAACTCATCAATGACAACCTGAAAAACCACCTGTCCCTGTCTAGACAGGGACACAATTATCGTATCTCCAGCGAGCAATTGCATGATACGATTTATTTTGAGATCCAGGTGAAGACCTATACCTGGCGCTCAAAAAAAGTCATCACGGGTACGATCCGGGAGCTGGACAAACTGATCACGCTCATCGAGTGCCATGTCCGCACTCACGGCCCATTTGAATCGGTTTTCGCGACTTATGCGCTGGCGCTCTGTTTCGTGAGCCTGTTGAGCTATTTGATCGGCGTAATTGTCTTTTGGCACTTGGTATTGATCTGGATCGGCATCACGCTCGCCTTTAGATTCCTGCTCTTGCTCGGCAACAGAATCTTCGAGAAAGATCCGGACATTGAGCGCATAAAAAAGGCGGTTGAGCCGCACGAAGTCCATCGCAATCTGATTGAACGACGCGAGCAAGCGCAGAATGAGGCGTCCGCGAACCTATTCCCGCCCGCCTGTTCAGCCAAGGAAGAAATGCAGTGAAATCACCACTGACGATGGAACTAGCTACTTTGGATATCCCACCGCGTCAATGGCCTTCGCGGCGGCAAAATCCTTCGCCGACAGCTTGTTACCCGCGTCATGCGTGGTGAAGGAGACCGTCACGCGCCGCCAGCCGATACTCATGTCGGGGTGATGGTTCAATCCCTCCGCGATCACGCCCACCGTGGACGCGAAGGCAACACCGGCCAGATAGCTGTCAAACTTGAAGGACTTCACCAAGACATCGCCAGCGCGGGACCAGTCCTTCAACCCCGCCAATCCCTCGTCGATTTCGGCATCGCTCAAGGCAGTTGTCATGTCATTTTCCCCTTGCTCGTTTCTTATCGGAGTCAATCGGGAGCATTATAAGACAGATGCTCGCGAAAAGTCAGTTCAACCCGTTACCGCGGCGCGCGCGGTGACTTTGGGACATACTCATAATTACAGCGCGCAAGTACAGCATCCGCATCCGTCAGCCGCGTCTGCAGCGGGCCGATAGCCGTCGATGCCGAAGCGCAACCCGGCCGCGCGCGACAGTCCCTCCATTTGCGCCGCCAGGAAGGGTCCCGGGCATATCGTCGCCGGATTGAACTGCTGGTGCCCGGCCAGGTGCGTCGGGCTCAGCAACTCAACCAGCCAGCGAATTAGGGCCAGCGCTGCATCCAACTGGTCTTTTGAGGGCGCCTCAAAGCGAAAATCGCCCAAGAGACAGATGCCAGCGCTACCTGTGTTGAATCCAGCGGTATGCGCGCCACGCGCGGTCAAGTCGCGCCCTTGGTAGATTGTGCCGTCTTTGTCCACCATGAAATGGTAACCGACGTCCGCCCAGCCGCGATCATCGCGATGCAAGCGCTGTATTTCGGACAATGTCGCGGGTCCGTCAGCCTCATAAACCGCGCTGTGATGGATCACGAGGGTCTGATAGCTCTCGCGCAGCGGGGCGGGATAAACGTACCAGCCATAGGGATTTCCCCCTTTTCTGTACAATCCATTTTCATTGCGGGCGCTATGATCCACGGGCAAGGCGCCCCACTCACCCCGACTGACGATCTTGAGTCGGTTATCCTCCGGCTGCAATTCAGGCGAATCCCCGTCGTTCGGCAGAATAAGGATCTGCGGCCGCGACGCCCGCAGCCCGGCGATCAACGTGCCCGCCGCCAAAGCGCCCCCTGCCGCGCCCATCGCCGCCATGCGGCTCAGGAATTGACGCCGGGACTGTTTTCGACTTGACGGTTGCGGAACTTTGCGCACCGATTTTTTCCATCGTCCAAATAAGACCATCTGCAATTATAGTGCTTTCTCCGCGGCATTGCCTGGAGGTGTATCCTTTTCGGTTGAAATAAACAATAACCACCACCTAACAGCCGGTAGGGGCGACTCACCGAGTCGCCCGATGCGTGGAAACTGAATGAATATCGGGCGACTCGGTGAGTCGCCCCTACCAGATCGTTAGTATTTTGGGCTTTGGTTTTCATGTCGAAGACTGCAAAGGAATTTCAACCGAAAAGGATACAGTACGCATTGCCTCGCCGCTTGTCAGTCATGCTAGCGGCGGGTATGCTAGGGTGTCAATTTAACGCGTTGCGACCGAGACGGCGGATGGCGGGCGACAATTTCTTCATCGTAATCGAAGGGCTGGACGGGGCGGGCAAGACGGGCATCGCCCGGCAGCTTTTCTCAACTTTGTCGCAGACACACCAGGATCATGTCGCCCTCACATACGAGCCGCATGACCCGTCCGCCGCCGGAATGTACATTCGCAATGCCCTCACCAAGCGTATCAAAGTCAGCCCTCTGTCATTGGCTTTGGCATTCGCGCTTAACCGCGCCGACCATATTGACCAGATGATTGAGCCCTTTTACTCGGCCGGTAGCGAGCCGCGCATCGTCATCTGTGATCGCTACGTGATGTCGTCGTTGGTCTATCAATCGACCGGCGGATTGAGTATGGAAGATATTGAAGGTCTGAATCGCTGGGCGCGCCAGCCCGATCTGACACTGTTTCTCAACGTCAGCCCGCACCAGTGTTACGCTCGACTGCGCAATCGCCCGGCGGATCGCGAACTCTTTGAAAAGAACCTGGTCGAGCGCGCGGACAAATATCAAGCCGCCGTTCAATTGCTGCGCGGCAAAGGCGAAAACATTGTCGAGATTGACGCCAATCCCGGTTTCAACGATGTATTTGCCGCCGTCTTGAGCGCCATACAAGATCAAGCTCCGGACTGGCTGAGAATCCAACAACCCCTGTTGCTTGACGTCGAAGAATCAAACGCGGATGACGACTTTGATATCAGCGAAGCGGAGCTTTACGCCTGGGTCAATGCCCTGAGCCACGACCAGCTAGAAGAACCCGCGCCTCAACATCTGAACTGGCTTTTCAAGGCATATCTGTTGGATCTGGGTTTTGCCTGGGGAGAAAGACTAACCTGGACGCCGGCTCCGGCTCATATCCTGTTCTTTCAGTTGCCCACTGGATTGGAACAGCGCGGAATCGCATTGGTTTCAAAGGGCAAACAACAGACCGATATCGCGACCAAAATCGTACAGGACCTACGAGACCGGGCGATCGGAAGAGATAGCGCCTACCCTGGCTATGACTTCATCATCCTGCTAGACAAAGCTCAGTTTGAACCACTCGTTCGTTTTGACCGGGATAATAGCCTTCAGCACGGTTTGGCCCCACAGGTGCAAATCGTCACTCAGCAAACCCTCTTTGACTGGCTTCGCAATCGTTGATAAGTCGAGCTTTGACTTAACCTGCAACGCTCTAATACCGTTACAGTTTCTCAATAGGTAAATTCCCCGGAATTTGTGCTTGACACTAGAACTAATGTTCTGTATACTGGCATTATGGCTGGTAGACTGGTTTCCGAAACACTGACAAAACTCTCCCAAATGGGCGATGTCACCTTGCATGAACCCGCGGGTGATCGCCCCCATGCCGAGCGCATCCGTAAAGCACGCAAGCAGGAATTCAACCTGGGCGGCTGCATCGCCAACCTCAGTACGCCCAAAGGACCGAAACCCGTGCTCAAAAGCATGATGACCACCGCTTGCGAGCGCAATTGCAACTATTGCGTTTTCCGCGCTGGACGGGCAAAGACAAAGCGGGTTACGTTCTCGCCCGATGAAATGGCATCGGCCTTTGAGGACCTGGAACATGCCGGCAAGGTCGACGGTTTGTTTCTTTCTTCCGGCATCATCAAGGGCTCCGTCGCCACGCAGGACAAGATCATCGATACGGCTGACATTATTCGCAACAAGCAACGCTACGGCGGTTACATCCATCTCAAGATCATGCCGGGTATCGAATACGATCAACTCTATCGTTCCATGCAATTGGCGGACCGCGTCTCGGTCAACCTGGAAGCGCCGACCAGCGCCCGATTGGCGGACTTGGCGCCCAAGAAAGTCTTCATCGAGGAACTACTGCAGATGCTGCAGTGGGCACAGCGGATCCGGACGGAAAATCCGCATGAGAAGCTGGCTAGCAGCGTAACTCAGTTTGTGGTCGGCGCTGTCGGCGATACCGACCTGGAGCTGCTTTCCATGACGGACAAGCTTTACGATCAAGCGAAACTGGCTCGCGTTTATTATTCCGCCTTTGGCCCAGTACCCGGGACGCCTTTCGAAAACCTGCCAGCGACTGAAGCCATACGCGAATTCCGTCTCTATCAGTCCAGTTTTCTATTGCGCGACTACACTTGGGATGTCGAAGAACTGCCCTTCCTGCGCGACGGCAACCTGCGCACAGATGTCGATCCCAAGCAAGCCTGGGCTGATGAGCACTTGCTGCATCAACCCATCGAAATCATGCGCGCCGAGCGCGAACAACTCATGCGCGTGCCGGGTATCGGCAGGGTCGGCGCGGAATCGATCATTCGCTCGCGCAGGCGCGGAAAACTAAGCGAACTCATCCATTTGAAGCGGATCGGCATTCGCGCTCCCGACAAGCTGGCAAAGTATGTCTTGCTGGATGGCAGACAGCCGGTTCATCAACTCAAGCTTTTTTGAGATATTACGGAAGGAAAACGCTACCTACATACGTCGCGCTGGAACCAAATTCCTTGACATATTCTCCAAGATTGGATAAAGGTGGTCTCATGTATCAAGGAAAAGTGAGGTTAGAATCAAGTATACTGATATATTTGTCGCGTCCTGAACATGTGGCGAGCGTATAAGGAGCATCTCATGTCAGCGCCTCTACGGCAAGAGTACGAACATTTTCAAACCATCCATGAGGACCTGGCTAGAGAACACCCTGGCGAGTACGTTGCAATAAAGGGTACCCAGATTCTTGGATTCTATAGCGACTATATGGCGGCCGCCAAGGCTCTATATTTGGAGCATGAGCAGGGTAGCGTGTTTATACAGGAGATCAGGGCTGGTACAGAAGCGCTTGTGGGCATCATTCACACACCGGGACTCGTGACGTTTGAATGATTCCTCTCCAGTTCAATTACACAAAAAAATATGGGGGAGTCGCGCGCTCTCTGATAACACCCTGCGCGGTATCCGCATCGTGGGACCCGTCCGAGGGCGGACCGGAACCGGCGGAAGTACGATACGAGTGCCTCTGGGATACAGGTGCCACCGTCAGCGCCATTACCAAGCGTGTGGTAACCGACCTAGGATTGCCAACGGAGGCTCTGGTTCCGATCCGACATGCTGGTGGCGTTTCAGTCGACGTACCTCAGCACTACGTGAATCTACAACTGCCCAACGGCGTAGTGATCGTTGGAAGACCCGTGGCACAGCTCCCGCTAGCCAATTATGATGTCATTATCGGAATGGACATCATATCTCTTGGAGACTTCGCCGTTACGAATTTTAACGGTAAAACGACTTTTACTTTTCGAATACCATCCGTCGAAGAGTTTGACTTTGTGGCCGATTTCGACGCAAAAAACGCGAGTCAGGAATAGCTTTCAGCGATGAAGCGCGCGAAGATTGATTCCACTATGAGCGAAACTCCCGAACCAAAGCCCGAAGGCAAGGAGACCTTCAAGCGGATTGCACCCTACGACAAGAAGTGCCCCGGCGGTTACCTTTGACCCTTCGCCTTGGTGACACGGCCGGGAACGTCGCCAAAGGCACTGTACGAGATCAATTCAGATACCCCGGCAAAATGACAGTGAAGCGCGGGTAATCTGTCACTTCGGCACTCTTAGTTTATATGCCTCCCTTTTAGTCTCAATACTAAAGCGCTCGCCATATCGCTTCCTGCCGTCCCTCTCACGTCAAAATCAGAATCGTTGTCAGCTAGACTCGTCTCGGCTAAGATAGCCTCCCCAGCCATTTCTCTTGCATGAATCCCTAAGGAGACTACGAATGACAATGGTAATCAAATTGCTGGTCATATTGAGTCTGTTTGCTCCCTTGCGCGGCGCAATTACCGCGCAAGACGTTTTCCCGGGGGGAACGGCAATCAGTCTATTGCAATGGCAGCATTTTGTGCCGCGTTACGATGAGTGGTTTGACAACTGGGCGCAAGCTTGGGGGGAAGCCAACAATGTTGCAGTCAGCATTGATCGCGTCAACTTTGCAGAATTGCCGTCAGCGCTGGCTGCCGAGATTGACGCCGGCCAGGGACATACGATAATCGAATTGCCTTCTTCACCCGCTTCTTATATCCAGGGCTTGCAGGACTTAAGCGACATCAACGAGCAAGCGCTGGCGATGTTCGGCGAGCGACTCGATCACTGCAAAGCGATAACTTATCTCTCTTTTGTCGATGTCTACTATGGATTTGCCTCTGGTTACTCCCTAAATCACGGCAATTATGACATCGAACTGTGGACGGAGGCCGGTTATCCGAATGGACCCAAGTCTTATGAAGACTTGCTCGCGGGTGGACGAGCAATCTACCAATCGACTGGTATCCCGGTCGGGATCGGCATCAGCTCGGAGATCGATAGTGAAATGGCGAATCGCGAGGTGATCTGGAGCTTTGGCGGGAGCGTTCAAGACGAAAATGAGAATGTGGTACTGAATAGCGCATCCACTATTGCCGCGGTCAAATACCTGGCGCAATTACAAAACGAAGCCATGACCGCCGAAGTCTTCGGCTGGACAGGCGCCAGCAATAACCAGGCGCTCATCGCCGGTGAAGCCAGCTTCATCCTAAATCCCGATTCGGCCTATCGCAGCCTGCAAAAAATCGACCCAGCCGCGGCCGCAAATATCGGCTTTAGCCCGGCTCTCCTAGGACCAGCCGGCGCCTTCGGCGGAACGCACATTTTAATCAGCGTCATACCAACTTACGTCCAGGGCATTCAACTGCGAGCCGCCAAACAATTCATCCTCGACTTCACTGCCGATTACAGCGAAGTAACTTACAACAGTGAATTGTTCAATCTGCCCTGCTTCCCCGCTACCGTCAAGGAACTCGATAGCTGGCTGGAAAAAGACCCCTTCGGTTCTGTCCCGGCGGACAAGTTCGCGATCTTGAAAATAGCCATAGACCGCTCGGTGAATTTCGGTTATCCGGGCGTCAGCAGCCCGGCAATCGCGCAAGTCTATGCCGAACACATCATCCCGAATATGATCGCCCAGGTCGCGTTGGGGCGGAAGAGTGCCGAGGATGCCGTGGCGCAAGCCAGCGAACGCGTTGAAGAGATTTTCGCTTTTTGGCGCGCGCAAGGTTTGATCGGTGGCGGGGACCAGGACAACGATGCCTAGCTGTTTGAGTTGCGAAGCGCAAGAATTATTGCCAAGCGCTAAACTGTTGGCTAAAATAAGCCTGTCTTAAAGCCTTCGGGCTTTCGCGCAATCCCTTACAAATATCAGGAGATATTTTGATGAAACATCTGATCAGAACTCTAATGGTACTCGTTATATTTGCTGCCCTAACGTTCTCCGCCGGCGCGCAAGGCGGCTACGCAGAGGGCACTGAAATCAGCTTGCTGCAGTGGAGCCACTTCGTGCCGCGCTACGACGAATGGTTCGACGCCTACGCCGCGGAATGGGGCGAAGCCAATGGCGTTGGCGTGACGGTCGATCATGTCAACTTCACCGAACTGTTTTCGACGCTTGCCGCCGAGATTGACGCCGGCGAAGGGCACACCATCGTCGAGGTCTTGTTCTCGCCAGCCAGCTATATTGACGGATTGCATGACCTGGGCGATCTCAACGCCAAGGCGTCGGAGATGTTCGGCGAACGCGCCAGCACTTGTCAGGCGGCATCCTACTTGCCCGTTGTTGATACCTATTACGCTTATACGCATGGCTACGTGCCCGACCCGGGCGATTATGACATCGCGCTCTGGACCGAAGCCGGCTACCCCGACGGTCCCAAGACTTACGACGACTTGCTCGAGGGCGGGCGCGCGATCTTTGAAGCCACCGGCATACCGGTCGGTATCGGCATGAGCCCCGAGCTCGACAGCCGTATGGCCAATCGCGCCGCTATCTGGAGCTTCGGCGGCAGCGTCCAGGACGAGAACGAAAATGTCGTGCTCAATAGCGAAGAGACCATCGCCGCCGTCAAATATCTGGCGCAGTTGCAGAACGAAGCCATGACCGACGAGGTCTTCGGCTGGACCGCCGCCAGCAACAATCAAGCGCTGATCGCGGGCGAAGTCAGCTATATCCTCAATTCCAACTCGGCCTATCGCAGCTTGCAGAAAATCGATGAGGCGGCGGCCGCCAACATCGGTTTCACCAGCGCGCTCGCGGGACCCGCCGGCGCCTACGCTTCCTCGCACGTTTGGCAGATCTATGTCATTCCCGAGTATGTTGAGGGTGACGAGCTGGAAGCCGCCAAGCAATTCATCCTTGACCACAGCGCCAATTACAGCGACGTGACCTACTACAGCGAACTCTACAACTTCCCTTGCCACGCCAGCACCGTTCCCGAGCTTGACGGCTGGCTGGAAGAGGACCCCTGGGGTTCGCAGCCGCCGAACAAATTCGAAGTCTTGAAGACGGTCAACGATTGGTCCGTGCACCTCGGCTTCCCGGGCGTCACGAATCCCGCCATCAGCCAGGTCTTCGCGGAAAGCATCATTCCCAATATGGTGGCCCAGGTCGCTCTGGGTGAAATGAACGCGGAAGACGCCGTTGCGCAAGCGCATGAGCGCATTGAAGAAATCTTTGCGGATTGGCGCGCCAGGGGCATGGTCGGCGGCGGTATGTAGTACCCCATCCCCCCAGCCCCCTTCCCCAATAAATTAGGGAAGGGGGAGCAGGGTAGAGCAAAGGCCTTGAA
>WTGF01000078.1 GCA_011525385.1 Chloroflexota bacterium
CCCCCGGCCCTTGCCCCCCTCGGTCCCCCCGCTAAGCGGGGGGCGGAAACCCCGAGGCATCAGGGAGGGGGAGCTAGACACGGCGAGATGCAAGGTATTTTACGTGGGCGGCGGCATTGTCGCGCGTGTGTCTACATTTTTTGCGTTTTGGCGGGCGAGCCAAGGCTCGCCCCTACAAAGGCGCAGGGATCTTGTGACGGCGGTCAGGCGAAGTCGATGCGCATGCGGCTGCTGTGTTGGGCGCCGTGCCAGGCCAGGGCGGCGGCGATGACGGTGTCATCGTGGCTGCCGGAGGGCGCGCCGTAGCGATAGCCGCCGTTGGCCAGGCGATCAAATTTGTAGTCGGCCAGTTCTCCCAGCAGCACGGGATCATCGAGCAGGGTGATGTCGTTTTGCTCGATGGCCAGGGCCAGGGATTCGATCAGCGGCGCTTTGGATTTGGCGCTGGTGTAGAAGCGGCGCATCGGCAGGCCCTGCCGAACAAGGGCATCGATATTGGGCTCGCCGATGCTGTTGGCTTCGGCCCAGATCACTTGCGGGCGCCATTTCCTGGCGATGCTGGACAGGCGGTCGCGCTGCAGTTCCCAGCCCACCTGGTTGAAGCGTTCCAGGGCCACCATCTTGTTGTTGCTGGCATCGAGAACGGCGATGGCGGTGTAATCGCGGCTGCGGCCCCAATCGACGCCGGCGACATAGCTATGGCCCGGCTGGGGCCCGTCATAGGGCGCGGGCGCGGCGGCGTCCGTGAGGCCGCGGAAGACCTGGCCGCGGTCATCGCTGAATACGGCTTCGTATTCGGTTTGCCAGATATGCTGGGCGGTGTTCTGCCGGATGCTTTCCAATTCGGCCGGGTCGACCAGGCAGGATTGGGCGGTGGTGAAATCGAAGGTAGCCCATTCTTCTTGCAGGGGGTCGAGGCCGGCGCGATGGCGCTCCCAGAACCAGTTGCGGCCGTTGGGCGTGCTCAGGAAGAGGGCGCCGCCGCGGGTGTCGGCCAGCATGGGACGGATGACATCGTGCCAGGTATGGGCCGGCATGCGCGCCGCTTCATCGAGCACAACGAAATCGAGTCCGGCGCCGCGCAGGTTGTCGGGATTATGGGCGCTGCGGATGGCGATCACGCCGCCTTTTGGCAGTTCGATGCGCCTTTTGCTTTTGCTTATGGCGACGCCTCTTAGGTGTTTTACCACGCTTACCAGCTCGCCCCAGATTTCCTCGTCCGCCGTCCGATATTTGGGGACGACCCACCAGCAGCGCTTGTGTTCCAGGTGGGCCGCTTTCAGGATCGAGATCAGCCCCAATTGCGATTTGCCCCAGCGTCTGCCGCAGGCCAGGACCTTGAAGCGGGCGGGGCTTTTCAGGACTTCCAGTTGCCCGGGGTGGGGCATCTTGCAGGTTATCGTGGTCGACATGTCTGAGTCGGTTGGATTGTTCTGTCTCCATTTGGGTGTTCGGCGCCAGGTCTTCAAAGCTTTCCTCCAGTTGATTCGCTTGATTGAGCAGGGTTGACAGGGTGTAGACAAGTTGGCTGACGGTGAGGTCCTCGTGCTGGCCGGACTTGAGTTGCTTCATGAAGTCGCGGGATGTTTCGAGCAGGTCTTTAAGCAGTTCGAGTTTGATGTTGGCGAAGTGTCGGAATTGTCGGTCTTCGAAGCGACGACGGAGTTTGTCCTGGTCAACGAGCCAGCCGCGTAAGGTTTTGAGGGGGATCTTGAGTTGGTCTTTGACCAGGCGGAAGTCGCCGTCGAGTTGGTCGAGCAGGTTGAGAGCCTCGATTTTGGTATCGAGGCTGTAGGTTGCTGGCATGGCGGGGGCTCCTTTCGTTGTTTGCGTTGTAAAGGTACAGTAGCACAGATATTCTATGCAAAGGCGACTAAATGGTCGCGTTTTTGGTACGGTTTTTTTTTAACCACCGAGGGCAGCGAGGACAGCGAGGAGTATGATTTGGGCGGGCGGGTTGGCAGGTCGTGTGGGCGTGGCGCGTTGCGGGTTCGGTACGGGGGATTCGCCACAGAGGCGCAGATT
>WTGF01000123.1 GCA_011525385.1 Chloroflexota bacterium
GGGGCCGGGGGATGGGGGGTGGTTTGCGATAATCGCATGACTAACTTGGTTTTACTGAGAGCACAGAGAAAGCCTTAGCAGATGTTTCCACGTTGTGGGCGAGCCAAGGCTCGCCCCTACGCAGTTTCGTTGTGAATGGATTTTGCAGGGGGCGGCCTTGGCGAGCAGATTGTATGTCCCGTTTTCTAAGGTCGTTGGGGCAATCGATGTTAAGGACGGCGGGCGACCCAATGGGTCGCCCCTACCACCGACATTTATTTTGGAGTTGCATAAGTTGGCTGGTCATACTTCTGTATAGCCATGATGCATAAGACCGGGAGCGATAGATGTCCCAATCTTTGATAGGAAAGCGCGTCGGCGTCCTCGACAAGGGATGGATAGAACTTGTCGACATGATGCCGCATCCCGATTCAGATATCTCCGGCGATCTGGCCATTGTCAATGCCGCGCGCGTCAGCTTCCTGGGCGAAAGCAAAGGAGACGATCGCGACAAGAAACTGTTGTTTTATTTGCTGCGAAACCGCCATACATCGCCCTTTGAAATGGTGGAATTCAAGTTTCGCGTGCGCGCTCCGCTGGTGACTTGGTGGCAGTGGGTCCGTCATCGCACCTGGAACATGAATGCGCAATCGGGGCGCTATACGCCCTTCCAAGAGAGCGACTTCTATATACCCGATGTCTGGCGCAAACAAAGCACGGACAATAAGCAAGCTAGCGAGGGCGTTCTCGATGAGTTAGAAAACGACGACCTGACGGGCAAGCTCCTCGCACATTATGACGAGGGATACCGGTTGTATAGCGAAGCGCTTGACAAGGGCGTTTCCAAGGAAATGGCTCGTCTGTTCCTGCCCGGCTTCAGCGTATATTACACTTGGGTCACCAAGATCGACGCGCACAATCTCATGCAGTTCTTGCGCCTGCGCATGGCGCGCGACGCCCAATATGAAATCAGAGTATTCGCCGCCGCCATCCATGAGCATTTCTTTAAACCGGCTTTGCCCTGGACGGCCGAAGCATTCGTGAAATACATTTTGAAGGCCGAATAACGCTTAGCTATTTTGGGAGCTGAATATCGTCGTGACGGTTGATCAGAAAAGCTGAGGCACGATCGAAGTATTCACGCATCTGCTCGCGCGCCAAGCCGTCGACCCCGGCTTCATCAATCGCTTCCAACATGTGCCCCAACCAATGATCGCGCGCACGGCGATCGATGGCAAAGGGGAAGTGACGCATACGAAGTCGCGGGTGTCCACGTTCTTCCGAATACAAGCTGGGACCGCCAAAGAACTGAACCAGAAACAAGAATTGGCGACGCTTGCTCTCCTCCATGTCGTCGGGGAACATGGGCCGCAGCACGGGATCTTGATAGACCTTGGCGTAAAAGATGTCGACCATCTTGCGGATCGGTTCTTCTCCACCGAGCATTTCGTAAACACTCTGAATTACAGCGCTCAAGATAATTTGACCTTTGTATTGCTATTCAGCAGTGTATCCTTTTCGGTTGAAACAAAAAGCTTGACCACCTAGGGGCGCGCCGGTCGCGTAGATACCGACCGCTGACACTGCTCATCGACACCGCTAATTGCTTGCGGAATAATCCTTTTCGGTGTGTCCTTCGTGTCTAAGTTGGACCAACAAAGTCATGCAACTCCAAATTAATAGTCGGCGGGTCGTCCGCAAAAGTTAGCCGGAGCGGCGGGCGAGCCAAGGCTCGCCCCTACATTCACCTTGCAATTTGTTGCATTATTTTCTTGGAATTACTCGTGTGGTGAAACTGAATGTGGCTCATTTGAATTTCGACCGAATTCGATACAGTACCCTCTTCTCGCTGCCCGTGTCAAGACCTGCACAAACTATGACTTTACAATCAGTGCCCTAATTGTACAATCCTTGGGATAACTTATGGAACGCGCCAGGAGTTCTCGCTCAATGAGACATTTTCGCAATCGCTTCGCTTTGCTTTGCTTGCTTACGCTCTTGTGGACGGCAAATTTCTCCATCGCTCAAGATGACGACGCAATTTCGATCGTCGGCTCGAGGATCGTGAGTGAAGTCTTGGTTTCCTTGGGCGAAGCCGCAAACATAGAGTCCCTCAGTATTTCTGCGAAAGGCACGTCCCAAGGAATCGATATATTCTGTAACGGAGATATTGATATCGCTGTGGCGTCGCGCGCGATCAGTTCTGCCGAAGACTTGATCTGCGGGTCCAATGAAGTTGTTCACAGCGAATTCCTTTTTGCGCACAAAATCATTGCCTTCGCCGCGCATAATGCAGTACCAGTTTCTTGTATTTCCAGCAGCGAACTTGATTCTCTTCTGAAACCGTCCTCCAGCAATCAAGCTTCCGATTGGGCAGACTACGCTCCGGAAACAGATACGCTTCCTGTCGTGATGTTTGTCCCAGATACGGATACGCTTGAGTACGCCATTGCTGACAGCAATATCGTGGGCGATCAGCTACGCAATGACGTCGAAACTTATGATTCAGTGGTCGGCGCGGTCGCAAGAGCCGGCGACGCCGAAGGCGCGCTGGCAATTCTGCCTTTTACCCCTGACTTGGCAGGCGATGAGCCAATCAAAGTGCTCGAGACCAAGAGCGCCGATGATTCCAATTGTGTCAGCCCGTCCGCTGAGAATCTCGAGTCCGGCCTTTATCCATTCGCGCAATCCTATTTTTTGTACGTCAATAGAAAGCGCATGTCGGAGAAGGAAGCCCTCGAAGCATTCGTACAAGTGTTGATAAGTCCGGAATCCGCGGGCACTATCGAGAGTTTTGGATTTACCCCGGTTACACGGGAGACCTATGACGTAAACGCGCGAATGCTAAGTAATCCCGATGCGACCTTTGCCGTTGGCGGTGGCGAGACGGCATTCGAGATTCCTGAAGGGTTAACCGGTGATGTCAACATCAGCGGTTCAGCTAACGCCTATCAGTTGCTGGACCGCGTCTCATCCCGCTTGTCTGGAGACGGCGCCCAACTTCGAGTCAGCATCAATGCCGTTGGACAGTCAGCGGGTCTCGCAAGCCTTTGTGCTGGCGAAGTTGATTTAGCGATCCTCGACTCTCCGCCGCATACGCTCGATATGACGGCCTGCGATGAGAGCGAAGTCGATACAGTTTCCATCGATATCGGCAGTCACGCAACGGTACTGCTGGGTAATCAGGCGGATCGACAGACTATGTGCTTGACCTTGGACCAGATCGATTCGATTTGGAATGCATCTTCAACAAACAGGGTCATGGCCTGGAGTGACGTCGACGCGTCTATGCCGGAACAGACAATGACGCTTTTCGGCTTGACGACGGTCGATCGCTATGCGGACATTCTGCTACAAGGCATATACGAAACAGCGCCACCTATCAGGCGCGATACTGAACAGGATTTCGATCACTTATACCGGGCGGCCGCTGTAGGGAACGTGGAAGGCTCGCTTACCTATATGGCATGGCCGGATTACCAGGCAGTGCTGGATAGGCAACAATCCAATGTGCATCTTGTCAGTGTTGATGCGGGTTCTGGCTGCGTATCGCCAAGCGCCGATACAATAGCAAACGGCACATACCGGCTGTCGCGTCCAGCCAGCCTACTGGCAAAGGAAATGGCATTGACCGACATTAATGTTCAGTCCCTGCTTTGGAGCTTATTCTCCGACGATAACTGGCAACTCTTCGAAGTCGAAGAATTCGTTGGCATTGAAGAAGCCGACCTGCCCGCCCGGCGCAGACAACTGGAGACTCTCTTCAGGCAGGCGGAATCCAAGGTCGCTGCAACTGAGGAATCCGTGGAACAAGCAGCCAGCGACGAAGCAAGAGAAGATTCATCCGAATAAGTGTCGCGAGCAAATCTGAACAGATGCTCCGATGGTAGTGCATGACATCGCCGGATGGCAGCAGATTTTTCTTAAGCACCGATGACACCGCGGGGCGCGTAGGTCGCGTAGACACTAACCGCCGAAACTGCCCTTCGACACCGAGGGGCGCTGAAACGGCCGCGATTTTATCGCTATATTCATGGGCGGTATACTATGTCGCCCGAATCCACAAGTCGCGGCAGCAGCGGGCGACCAGATTGGTCGCCCCTACCACCGTCCATTATTTTGGAGTTGCATTACTTGCTTAGTCCTACTGAGCACACAGAGATATGCTTCATTTACTCCCTGTTTTTTGTGTCTTTGTGCTTGGTCATGCTTTCGACCGGGCAACGAATCGCTTGACTTGCCAATAATCTGAAAAGCGCCTCAAGCGCTGGACAATTACGTCCGGTGGTACTGTGCTATACTTTAGCGGCTTGAAAATGGCATTGGATGGGAGACACCCATGCATGGCGAATTGATCGCCTTTGATCTGGAGACGACAGGCCTTGACGTCGCCACAAGTGAAATAATCGAGATTGGCATTGCCAGATTCGATGACGGGGAACTCATCGACAGTTATCAGACTTTTGTTAAACCTTCAGGACCCATCCCGGTAGAAATCACGCATTTGACAGGTATTCACCCGGAAGACGTCCAGCACGCGCCGCCAATCGAGAATATCCTGGGGGAGCTTGAAGCCCAGTTTGGAAGCGCGCCGGTAATCGCTCACAATGCCGGCTTTGATGTGTCTTTCATGCACAAACACGGCTTGCTCCCGGAAAACGCTGTCATTGATACTTACGAGTTAGCTTCTATCGTGTTGCCTTCCGCCCCTCGATATAATCTTAGCAGCCTGGCCAGGGCTGCCGGTATTCAAATCAAAAACGCCCATCGCGCCCTGGACGACGCCACCGCCACCGGGCAGCTATACTGGACCTTGTGGCAGAAGTTGCTTCGTCTGCCCTACAGGATTTTGGCCGAAATCGTCAGCGCAGCCGGCGCCAAGCAATGGGATCTATTGCCCTTGTTCCAATCGGCGCTGTCGGAATCGCTCCAGTCAGGACTAGACGGGCGTATTAACTCGCCTTTCTTCACGGAGGAGCCCCCCGGAAAACCACTGAAACCCTCCCAGGCGTCCCACAGCAAAGTAGATGTGGATCTTGTCCGAAGCATGTTTGACGCAAGCGGTGATCTTGGGTCAAGCTTGTCTAACTACGAGCCGCGCGGACCGCAGGCGCAAATGGCCTGTGAAGTTGCGACTGCTCTGAATGAAGGCGATCAGGTCATGATTGAAGCCGGGACCGGCACCGGCAAATCGCTGGCATATTTGATTCCGGCGGCACATTGGGCAACCCGGAACGATCAACGCGTCGTGGTCTCGACCCATACGATCAATTTGCAGGAGCAGTTGTTAAACAAAGATATGCCGATTGTTCACGAGCTTATCAAGCGCGATTTGCGCGCGTCCATTATGAAGGGACGCGGCAACTATCTTTGTCCTCGTCGACTTGATACTTTGCGCCGGCGCAAGCCAGCGAACCTGGAAGAGTTGCGAACGCTGGCCAAGGTCCTCGTCTGGATGCAGAATGGTTGCAGCGGGGATCGCGGGGACTTGAACTTGAGAGCCGGCGAGTGGAATACCTGGACGCGGCTGAGCGCCCAAGACGAAGATTGCACGACCCTCCGATGCGCTTCGGAAATGAATGGCGTTTGCCCCTATTATAGAGCGCGGCGCCGTGCGGAAAAGGCACATATTCTGATTACGAATCACGCCTTGCTGATTGCGGACGCGAATATCGACAATCGCGTACTGCCCGAATACTTGAACCTCATCATTGACGAGGCGCATCATCTTGAAGACGCGATCACTGACGGACTCAGCCGACGGATAGACGAACATCTGATACTTACTCGACTGCGCGAAATCGGCGCCGGAAGAAGCAGCACATTGAGAGGATTGCTGTCCGCTGCAAGAACTGCCGTCGCGGCGACGGATCTCGCCAGGCTTGAGCGTTTTGTCGAAAATACGGCGGAAACTCTTGGCATCATGAATACGAAGGTACGCAGGTACTTTCGCGCATTGCATGATTTTGCCGCCAATTACAACCGTGGCAGCCGCTATCAAATGCGCCTGCTGAACACGCATCGCGATTCCGGAAGTTTCGTAAACGCGCAAACTGCCTGGAAGCAACTCGCCGAGTACTTTCTGGCGGTCGCCGACGCACTGGGTCATTTGGCACGCGCCTTGCCGCGTTACGAACAATATCGGATCCCTGACCTCGATGACTACCGCGGTGAAATTCGTTCGCATCTTCATTTTCTAAATACCCTGCACGATCAGCTCGAACACTTCACTTTCGATCCAGACAGCAACATGGTGTATTCCGTCACGCCCGGCGACAAAGCGGAAAAATTGCGTATCCACATTTCTCCACTGCACGTCGGACCCTTGATGGAAGAGTTCTTGATCCAGCGGAAAGAGAGCATCATTCTGACGGGCGCTACCTTAAGGACACAGGGCAATTTCGATCACATTAAGGAGCGTCTCTATGCGGATCACTACGAGACCATGGCTTTAGGATCGCCATTTGATTACAAGCGATCGACACTGGTATACGTTCCGGATGACATACCGGAACCGAACCAGCGCAGCGGCTATCAAAAGATGGTAGAACGCGGCATCATTGAGCTGGCCGCTGAATTAGAAGGTCGCGTTCTGGTGCTCTTTACCAGTTACGCGCAATTGCGCGAGACATCAAGAGCGATCACGCCCAGGCTAAGACTGGGGGATATTGTGGTCTACGATCAGAGTTTTGGCACGAGTCGCGACGCTCTTCTGGAAGGCTTCAAGTCGGCAAAGCGCGCCGTGCTCATGGGTACGAGAAGCTTTTGGGAAGGTATTGACATTCCAGGCGAAGATCTAAGCGCAGTCGTCATAGCGCGGCTGCCTTTCGCGGTACCGTCTGATCCGATCTTCTCGGCACGCTCGGAGGCATACGACGACGCCTTTCAACAATATGCCATACCGGACGCCATACTTCGTTTTCGGCAAGGGTTCGGTCGTTTGATCCGCAGCAGCAGTGATCGTGGCATCGTCGCCGTATTTGACAAACGGGTCATCAGCAAGAATTATGGAGCCAGCTTTCTTGAATCGCTGCCAGAATGCACAATAAGATACGGTTCCCTGGATAACTTGCCGCAAACTGCGCGGCAATGGCTTAACCTTACTTGAGGGATTCCTATGATAACCCCGGCCGGGCGCGAATGTCCGCATTATTATGCTGATTACAATCGACATACACGCGATGTAGAAGAGTGCCGCCTGGCAAAGCAAAACCCCGACTCGCTGGATTGGCATCCTAAAGATTGCGCCAAATGCCCGGTTCCGGATATCCTTTTGGCAAATGCCAGCCGCGACACAGAACTGACACTTACCATTCGAGCTGGACTACTGGGATTGATGCGCCGCATAGAAGTCGACGCGATCTGCTTGAAGAATGGAGAAAAAGTCGATCCCTATGTAGGCTGCCCGGACGATCATCCAGGCTTGGACATTTTCCGAAAAGCGCTGGAAAACGGCGATGATTAAGGCAGTATTGCTTGACCTCGACAATAGCATGCTGGACCACCCAGGCCCTCAGTTCGCCGCGACCTTCCGACGCGCCTTCGCACAGCATCTGGAAGAACAAACAGGCATTAAAAGCGCGGACAGCGTCTTTCACAGGGCAATTCAGAAGCTGAATGGCCAGCGTGATATAGTGTCCTCAAACGACGAGGTAATGACGTCGAGCATCGCCGCGGACGTGAATGTCCCCGTCAGTGAGTTTCAGCCGAAGCTTGGGTCACTCCATCAATCGTTATACGGGCAGGCGCGCAGTGTGGCCAATGCTGCGCCAGATGCGCAGCAACTAGTGGAAGCCCTGCTTGACCAAGGGCTGGCAATTGCCGTCGTCAGCAATCCTATCTATCGAGAAGCCGCTATCGTGCAAGTGCTGCAATGGGCTGGTCTGGGCGATTTCATCGAATCATTCGCTTTTCTTAGCTCCAGCGAGAATATGCATTTCGCCAAAGCCGATCCGGCGTTTTATGCCGAACTGATCGCTCGTATCGGCATCGAGCCCGACGAAGCCCTTCTGGTAGGCGGCAACCGGCAAAACGATAATCTGCCTGCCGAGACCGTTGGACTTCACACCTGGCCCATTGAAAACGCGACCGCCTTAGGAGCCTTGCTGGAACATGTTCAATTTGCTGGATGGCAGCATCGATATAGTGGGCGCCCACTGCGGGAAACGATGTTAAAGCCGCAGTTCTTGGGCAATCTTGGAGCCCTTTTTGGCTTGCTGAGCGAAGTGAAAGAGCATCAATGGCATCAGAAGCCGGATCCAAATGAATGGTCTATCGTACAAATACTTTGCCATTTGGCGGATACGGAAACCGCAGTTCATCAGAAGCGCTTGCAAAAGATCTTGAGAGTCGAGAATCCCTTTATTCGCGCGCTTCCCCCGCCGGGACCTGACATGCCAACCTGCAGTGACCGGCCCCAGGAGGTAGCCGAGGAATTCAGAGAGAAGCGACTGTCCACCCTCGAACTGATCGCGGAGTTGGGACCAGAGGACTGGCTGAGACCAGCCCGGCATAGCATTTTCGGCTTAACCAATTTGCTGGAAATGGCATATTTCACGGCGCAGCACGACCGGCTGCATATTTCACAACTGTGCCAGACGCTTGGCAAGTGTTTGGATCCGATCTAGCCTGCTCATTCTCGCTAATGTCAGGACCGAAAATTGCAACAGGGCAATTGCAGCAAAATGAGTATGCGCTGTGATGAACATTGCACGAACTGCATTCTAACGACAGTGACACAGATGTAGGACCAAGAAAGTGATGAGAAACTTGGAAACGCCTTTATTCAACCCCACCCCCGGCCCCCTCCCCGAAGCATCAGGGAGGGGGAGCGCATTCGGCGGGACTGGGATTACATCCAGAACTTTCGCTACAAATGAGGTTGTTTCGCATTAGTTTATTGGGGCAACTGAGAGCACCGAGAAAGCCCAAGTAGATGTTTCCATTTTGCGGGCGAGCCACGGGCTCGCCCCTACGGCCAAGTTTTATTTTGGACTTGCATGAGTTAGTTGGTCTTACTTCTGTGCCAATGTGGTGAAAAGTAATTTGATGCGATTGCCCTGAAAATATCAATCAATCCGTTGCAAAAACCATCAAAAGCAGGCAAACTCGCCGTATCAAGCGCTGATGCCATGTAATTTGCTTGACTAATTTCGTTCTTTTTGTACAATACATTTAGATAGTTCTGAAATTCACAATTGGTGACTTGGAGTCTTGACATGACAGCTTGGGCGGTGGATCAAGCAAGCCTTGGCGAGCTTGTCGATGCAGGGCTGACATCTATCGAAGAAGCCATGTATCAGGCGACGAGCAGCGAGGTAGAGGTCTTAAGAGACGCCAGCCGACATATCTTGAGCGCCGGAGGCAAACGGATTCGTCCGCGCCTCTTGCTACTTTCATATCTTGCGCTGGGTGGCAATGACCTGGAACTCGTGGCCAAGCCTGCGGCCGCAGTCGAGCTTATGCATACGGCGAGCGTGGTGCACGATGACATCAATGATCATGGGATCGTGCGACGTGGACGTCCGTCGGTGAACTCCATTTGGGGGCGCACATTCGCGCTTTTGACCGGCGACTTTTTGTTCACCGCCGTCTACGAATTGATGGCGCCTTATCAGCATCTTAATGTTGACCTGGCCAAGGCAGCGACCGCTCTTGTTGAAGGTGAAACCCTGCAAGCAAGCGCCGTGAAAGACAAGGTTTTCACCCGCGACATCTACATGCGCATTATCGCGCTCAAAACCGCGGCGCTCTTCCGCGCAGCGGGAATTATCGGAGCCAAGCTGGCAAACGGCAGCAGCGATGCAGTTGCCGCGTTGTCAAATTTCGGCTTCAACCTTGGCATGGCCTTTCAGATAGTTGATGACATATTGGACCTGGTCGCCGACGAGTCCACACTTGGCAAATCTACCGGTATTGATCTCGAACAAGGTCGAGGCGTTGCGGTCGCTTTGAATGATGCCGGCAACAGTTCGAGCAACGGCAGCCATGACATCGACGATCCGATGGATCGAATCAAGCGCCGGTTGTTGGAAGGCAATACCATTGCAAAGGCGCGCGAACAGGCTGAATTGCTTGTGCAAGACGCCATTGTCCAGCTTGCTGTCATTCCCAATTCGCACTACAAAGCAGAATTGGTCAATCTAGCCAATTTAGTCATCGAGCGCGACTATTAGGCTTGTCGGCTACTGGGTTATGCTGACGCGCTTTTTCTACCCCATCCCCCGGCCCAGCGCCCCCTCGATCTTCCCGCCCAACACTGAGGAGGCGACAGGTTTGAATATCGGCATATCTCAAGGCCAACCCTGTAGTGGTCTCGAAAAACTGGACACCTAGTTGAGAGAGTATACTAG
>WTGF01000122.1 GCA_011525385.1 Chloroflexota bacterium
CCAACGAAAAACTGTCATGTCCTCAGATCTTGGAAGGGGGTACCCCCCCCCCCCCGTATACATACTGTATCTATACTGTTACTCAAAAACGGGTCAAGATCAGGGCAACTTGCGGGGTATTGGAGGACGAATTGCGCTCTGTCCTCGCGGCCTTGTGCTAGAATGCAGCCATAATTGAACGAAGCAGCGGGGCAGGTCACGTGCTCATAATCGGTCTGATGTCCGGCACTTCCGCGGATGGCGTCGACGCGGCCCTCTTTGAAATCGAGGGCGTCCCGGGCGACTTGAAAACACGCCTGATACATGGACGCACCTGCGCCTACGAGCCCGCCATGCGCGAAACTATCCTGGGGTGTTGCGATGTCGACCGAAGCCGTGTGCATAAGATCGCGGAACTGAACGTGTCATTGGCGGAGGTATTCGCGGATAGCGCCATACAGTTGATCGCCGAGACAAGCGTAAGTCGCGAAGACGTTGACCTCATCGGATCGCACGGTCAGACAATATGGCACAACGTGCGCCCCGACGGGCGGGTAAGCGCGTCGCTGCAAATCGTGGAAGCGGCGATCCTCGCCGAAAGAACGGGTATCACGACCATAAGCAATTTTCGCGCTCGCGATATCGCCCTGGGCGGACAAGGCGCGCCGCTCACCAGCTATGTGGACTGGCTCTTGCTCCGACATCCGCGATATTGGCGCGCCATACAAAACATTGGCGGCATGGGCAACGTGACTTTCTTGCCCCCGCTCAACAACGAGCGCGATCGGCCAATCGCCTTCGATACGGGTCCGGGAAACGCGCTTCTGGATGCCGCCGTCGGCCATTTTAGCGGCGGCAAGCTCACCTATGATCACGCTGGCGAGATTGCGAAACGCGGTCGGATGAACGAAGAATGGTTGGAGGTCTTACTTCAGCATCCCTATTATCAGAGAGGATACCCGAAGACCACCGGTCGGGAAACCTTCGGTACGGCGGCAGCGCTGGAATTAGTCGCCCAGGCGGCGGCGCGCGGTCTGAGCGAGACTGAGATCATCGCCACCTTGACTGCCCTGACCGCTACCAATATCTCAGAAGCCTACAGGCGATTCGCTCCCGCACCTGTTCAGGAGGTGATTATTGGCGGCGGCGGACGCCATAATCCGGTAATAGTGGCCATGTTGCGCGACCTGTTGGCGCCGGCGCGCGTATTGAGTCATGAAGACATTGGTATGAACAGCGACTTTAAGGAAGCGCTCGTATTCGCGGTATTGGCTTATGAATCCTGGCACGGCCGCCCGGGGACCATGCCCGCTTTTACCGGAGCAAGCGGAGCGGCTGTTCTGGGGCAGATCACGCCTGGGGCGAACTTCTCGCAGCTTTCGCGGCGGTCCTGGTCTGTAGTGTCAGATTGATTTGGCTGATTTCTGCTTAGACGCATGGCAACTCCAAGAACCGGCGCCGTCAGGGTAAATGACATGCGGCAGAACAATGAACGACATCCTTATTGCCCGCTCAGTTCCTTCAAGGGTGCGGTATGGTGATTTCAAGGAGTGAGGTCGAGCCCGAATGCGCGAGTTGATGTCGCGACTGTTTCGTCCCATGCGCAACTGGTGGGCCGCTCGCCGCGCGTCGACCAAGGAACTGCCTCATGTCCTTCTGACGGCGCTGCGCAATTTCAGCCGATACGGTTCGCGTCAATCGGCTGCGCTGGCCTTTTATTCTCTATTCTCGGTATTCCCGCTGACACTCCTGGTGGCTGTGGTTGTGAGCGGGCTGTTGGAACCAGCCGTCGCCCAGGAACAGATCGCGAATGGACTGAGCCGTTTGTTGCCCGCAGAAACGGTCACTTATATTCAAGAGGTCTTGGACGATTCATTGCAGCAAGCCAGGTCTTTCGGCGTCGTCGCCATTCTGGCGCTGATCTGGTCGTCGTTGACCTTCTTCTCCAATCTCACCGCATCGCTGGACGAGATTTTCGACGTGCCCGAACGACGTGGCATCTGGAGCTTGCGCGTACTAGCGGTATTGATGAGCATCACGCTGGTGATTCTGGTGGTCGTTTCTTTCCTGACATCCGGCGTATTGAGGCTGGTATCGATTCTGCTGCTGGATCAACCGAGCCTTTGGGTTTCTGTGGGCAGCTTGTTCTTGCCGATCGGTCTTGATGTTGTGATTTTCGCTATGCTCTTCCGCTTTGTTCCCGCGCGCTTTGTGCATTGGGACGCGGTATTGCCAGCGGCGATCTTTGGCGCCATTGGCTGGGAATTAGCGAAGGCGGGATTCGCGTATTACCTGAACAACCTGGCCGGATTCCAGTTCATTTACGGCGGTATCGCAACGGCGATTGTTTTGCTGTTCTGGGCAAATCTTATCGCCGCGATATTCTTGCTGAGCGCGGAATTTTGCGCCCGCCTCAACGAGTGGATCATTCGACAAGACCCGGGTCAACCCAGTACGAACAGGTCGTATAGCATCGCCATTCGCAACGGTCAGATCGAGGTACGAGTGCCGGAAGAACGACGGGTGGCCAGTGGCAAGTAGCGACATCAGCGAATTTCCTGCAAGAAGGGCGATTCTATCCAACCCGCTTGAGTTTCCCGCTGCGTTTGGCGTAATCTTCCGCCATCTTGAAGGCCCGTATCCCGACAGGCAACAGGACCACACCCAATACCAGAAGCGGGACGATGAAGGCCATTAGTTCGGATACCGGTTTTCCATCGAGAACCGCGGCGCGGACGCCATCGAGCACGTAGGTGATTGGAGAAAACACGGCAATCGATTGCATCCATTCCGGCAAGACCGTAATCGGATAATAGACGCCCGATATCAGCAAAAACGAGGCTTGAACCACGCTGGTCATCTGGGCGCCGCGCTCGGGGTAGAGCAAGGGCAGAATGCTCGCTACTATACCGATCGAGATTAGAGACAGACTGCCCGCCAGGATCACTAGCGCTGCCCCAGCCAGGTTTGCTCGGGACAGATCCAACTGAAAGAAGAGCGCGGTCGTCCCGCCAATAATCAGTGCCGTCAGCAGACTGTAAATCAATGAATAGGCGGTTTGGCCGACAAGGTGGACCCAACGCTTGACAGGCGCCATCAAGGTGTATTCGATGGTGCCTTCCCAGCGCTCCCAGGCGATCACCTCGCTGGTCAGCATGAAAATGTTTGACAAGTAATGCCAAACCAGGGTCCCGATGATCAGGTACATCGTCAGGTACTGCACATCGAAACCTGGCGCCGTGCCGGTCAAGGCTTCCGCGCCCTGGGCGATGAATATGACCGAGAGCGCAGTCGTCAGCGAATAGAAGAACCAGACGACTTCCCAACCCCAATAGCGTCTGGTCAGATGCCAATTGCGCGCCAAAAACGCGTAGGATTGCAAGACCTCAAGCCGCAGAGTGGCGAAGCCATGCCGTAAGGTCTGTCCCATCAGTAGAGCCTTTCTATTCCAGTAGCGGCGTTTCCATGTTGTCTCGGTCCACCAGTTGCTCGCCGGTCAGCACCATGAAGACGTCTTCCAGCGTGGGTTGAAACCCATTGCGCGCGATGCTGCGTTTGAGATTGGCCGGCGTATCTGTGGCGACCAGCTTGCCGTTGTGTATGACGGAGACGCGATCGCAAAGCATGTTGGCTTCTTCCATGTCGTGCGTCGTTATCAAAATGGTGGCGTCATGGGCATCGCGCAGTTCCTCAATGAATGCGTGTACTTCGCGCTTGGAGCGCGGATCCAGGCCGGTTGTCGGTTCATCGAGCAATAGCAGAATCGGCGATGTCAGGAATGCGCGCGCGATCGCCACTTTCTGTTGCATGCCCCGGCTCATCTCTTCCATAGGCTCGTCATATGAGGACTTCTTCAAGCCCAGGCGGCTCATGATCTCGTAGGCTTTCACAGCGGCTTCGGCGCCGGTGACGCCATAGAGCCTGGCGCCGTAGAGCAGGTTCTCCATTGGGCTCAGTTTCTTGAAAAACGCGGCGTCTACCGAAACCCGGCTGATCAATTGTTTGACTGCCATATCGTGTTCGTCGATATCGATCCCGAAGACAGCGGCGCTGCCTTTGTCGGCTTTGAGGAGCGTTGAGATAAGACGAATCAAAGTCGATTTGCCCGAGCCATTCGGGCCGAGCACTCCGAAAATCTCCCCTCGTTTGATGGCAAAGGTAACATGATCGACGGCGACTACCGGTTCTTTGTCTCCGGATTTGACCGTCCGCAGGTCATCTGGCGTCGGGAGTTCATATTTTGCCCCGAGCAGACGCTTCCAAAGTGGCGGCCCCGGCAAGTGGAAATACTTGGTGATGTTCCTGACCACGAGCGCGTGTTCAGTATCTGGCAATGGTCTTGCGAGCATCTTGATCTCCTAATGGATTGAGCGAAGGCAGACTCACGATTTGGGAATCTGGCTACGACGCTCTGCAGCATTGTAGACTTGCCCGCTTTCGTGGAAAAGGTTTGTCCCTTTTGGATTTGCGGGTCTGGCGACCTGAGCGCAACTCTGGTCAGATTGAAGTTTGAGCACTTGACTTTGTGAGGATATGTGAACCTTTTTGAATTGTCAAGACCCTTATTGTACAATTATGAGCCTTACCATATCGGGATGGTATGGGGTTTTTTCACCACAGCCGCTCGGCGCGTAACCGGCGAATTTGGGCTACCGCGCTCACACAAAATAATAAACCTGCTCGGCTACCGCAGATCGCGGTTTATCAAAAAAGAGGCACAGAGGGGCTTATGTTGCGGTGTATGTGTTTGGGAGCTTGCGCGGACGCCTGCAAGGCCGCAGCAGAGAGGGCTATGTTTCGGGCGACCTGATAGGACGCCCCTGCGGACTCAGACATAGGTCTGTAGGGGTCAAGTCCTGTTGCGCGCGTAGACGCCCTGGAGCCGGTCGGGGAAGGGGGCAGTATTTCAACAGACTCATGTGGCGCATCCCTAGCCCCCCGCTTTGGCGAACATCTCTCTGGCGGTCTCGACGTAGTCCAGGGATTGATGCCGAAAATAGGTATTGTAAAGATCCGCGTAATGGCCGCCCAGCTTAATCAGATCTTCATGGTCTCCCGTTTCAATGATCTCCCCGTCGCGCAAGACAATGATCCGGTCGGCGCTGCGCACGGTACTCAAACGATGAGCGATAAGAATTGACGTAGAGCGCGAAAGAATAAGGTCAATCGCATCTTGTATCTGTGACTCGGTAAAGGGGTCTATGCTGGCTGTCGCCTCATCCAGTATGAAAATGGACGGTTTCTGGACGAGCACCCGCAAAAGACTGACCAACTGACGCTGCCCCATGCTCAGGCGCGCGCCACGCTCGCCGACATCGGTTTCCAAGCCCTCCGGCATGCTGTCAAGCCATTCGCCGTCCCCTATGCTCAGGGCGATCTCGCTGATGTCTTCCAGCGTCGCATTTGGATTGCTGTAGCGAATGTTTTCCAGGACAGTTCCGCTGAAAAGGAAGGGCTGCTGCGGCACTATCCCCAGTTTGGAGCGGTATGATTTGAGATCAAGCGCGCGTATGTCCAGGCCATCAATCCGTATAGCGCCCTTCTGGAACTCATAGTAGCGGGTGATGAGCTTGGCAATGGAGCTTTTGCCAGCGCCGGTGTGACCCACAAAGGCGACGTTTTCGCCCGGCTTGATTTCCAGGTCAAAATCTTTGAGAACAGGCTCGCCACGGTCATAAGCGAAGCTGACATTGTCGAACTTAATGGTCCCGTCAAGTTGGCTAAGTTTGTGGTTGCCGACTTGCGCGACCGTGTTTTCCGCGTCTATCAGAGCGAAGATGCGTTCGGCAGCGCTGAGGCCCTGCTGAAACTGGCTCCAGAAGGAGGCCAGGTTCATAAAGGGGAACCAGAAGCGGTCGACGCCTTGAATGAAGAGGAACCAGGCGCCGGCGGTGATGGCGCCGCCGATGACGGAATTTGCGCCGACCCAGACGATGATCGAGAGCGCGAGCGCCGAAAGTACGCCCATCGTCGGGAAAACCAGGGACATCACGAAGCCCTTGCGCAGGTTAATGCCATAACTCAAGTTGTTCACCAGGGTGAATTCGCTATAGATCATTTGCTCCTGTCGAAAGTTTTTGGCGACGCTGATGCCCGTCACGCTTTCTTGAATATTGTCGTTGACGACGGCCATGGCGCGGGCGCCTTGCCGCGTGACAATCCGCGCCAAATAACGGAAGAGCAGGGAAGCCATGACCACCATGGGCATGGTCAGCAGCAATACGATGGTCAACTCGACAGAGTAGGTTAGCAAGGCGAGAAAGAGGATAATGACCGAAAGAAACTGAGAAACGACTTCGCTACCCAGCAACATGACATCGCCGAATTCTTGTGTATCGCTGGTGATACGGCTGACGACAGTACCGGTTTTGTGCCGGTCGTAAAAGGCGAGATCACGATCGATGGCGGCCGCGAAGGCGTCTTTGCGCATTTCCGCCACGATCTTGCCGATCACATCGACGGTGAATCTTCGCCTGCCGTAGTTGCAGATATATTCGCCAATCGCGATTGCGGCCAGCATTACGAAGAGAAAACCTAGTACATCGCTGTGTTTGACCAGCTCGTCAACAGCGGCGCTGATGATGACGGGACGAACCGCGCGCGCCGCGCCAACGACGAGGAATCCCAGCAGAGCCAAGAGCACTAGCCGTTTGTGATGGGACAGGTATTGGCCTATGCGCTTAAAGAGATAGACGTCGGTATATTGCCTGTCGTAGGAATCGCCTTGCAGACCACCGAAAACCGCCGCCATGTCAATCCCCCGCCCGCGCCAGATTTGACGGATGTTCGTGATAGCGATCGAAGATATGACGATAAGAGCGCGAGGTCTTCATCAGGCGCTCGTGACTGCCTTGCGCGACAATTCGGCCCTTGCGCAGGACGACAATGTGATCGGCCCAGCGAATCTGTGACAGGCGGTGGGTGATGAGAAGGGTCGTGCGACCACAGGCCGCCGACCAGATCGCGCGCTGGATTTTGTCTTCGGTAGCGCTGTCGATGGCGCTGGTGCTGTCGTCCAGAATGAGAATCGGCGGATCCGTCTGAAAGGCGCGGGCCAGCGCCAATCGCTGTCGTTGTCCGCCGCTAAGCGTCATGCCTCGCTGCCCGATGACTGTCTCGTATCCGGCGGGAAAGGAGGAGATGAATTCGTGAGCCTGGGCGGCCTTTGCCGAATCGACGATGCGAGTCATATCGACATTGTTCATGCCAAAAGCGATATTCTCGGCAACTGAGCGGCTGAACAAGAAAATGTCCTGCTCAATAATACTGATCTGAGAGCGCAGGTCTTGCAAATTCCAGTCGCGCAGGTCTACGCCATCCACCAGGATGCGACCGCCGCTGACATCATAGATGCGATTAATCAGCTTGCTGAGCGTACTCTTGCCGGAACCGGTTTGGCCTACGATCGCGACTGTTTGTCCTGGCTCAATCGAGAATGTAATGTCGCGCAGGATCTCTTCGCTACCGTAGGTGAAGTCTACATTCTCGAAGCTGATCGCGCCGCGAACGTTCCCGCTGTATCCGCGCGGATTTCGATCCAGCATGGTCCGGTAATTCAGGACCTCCAAAATGCGTTCCGCGCTGGCATAACCGGAGGCGATACGGGATGTCGAAAACAAGGAGATGAAGACGGGAAACAAGAAGATATTGATCAAGCCGAGAAAGGCGATCACTTCGCCTTCGACAATGGCGCCAGCGCGAAAGAGCGCGGTGGCATGAATCAATGCTGCCACGAAGGTCAGTCCGAAGAGCAACACGGACAAATAACGCGCTTCGAATTCGCCCTGGTCAATGAATCGGTCTCGCACACGGTCCGCCAAGCATTCAAATGTCTTGATCTCGCTCCCTTCCTGCGCGGCGCCTTTGACGACCTCCAGGCCTTCCAAGGCCTCCGCCAGTCGCGCGTTCATGCGGCCGAAACTGCCCCGAACATCTTGCGCGATCGGATGCAAGCGCCGTACAAAGTAGATCTGAACCAGGATGTGCGACACGATGAAAAGCATCGGCGTCAGGATGAGTTGCGGGTGAATACCCGGCGAAAAGATGGCGGGCGTGATGAGAAACATGTTGGCGCCTATCGTCAAATTGATGCCCGGATTCATCATCAGATTCATTTCGCGGACGTCGTTGGTGACGCGGGCCATGGTCTCGCCGACCGGCTGCGTGTCATGATAACTCATGCTCTTGCCCAGCAGGCTGGCGTAAAGCTCGTCGCGAACGTCGCGCTCGAAGCGTTGGGCAAATACCTCGGCAGAGAAATTGCGCATGAATTGCAGTATTGAGCGCAGAGTCTGCGACGCCATGATGAGCAGAACGCTGTTGAGCACCAGCTTCGGGGTTTCCTCGTTTAGGAGCAAGATCGCGTCAAAGGCCTTGCCCACCAAGCCAGGAACGACGCCGGCCAGAAAGGCGTTGCTGAAGGCGCCGACCACCAGTAGAACCGCTGCAATCGGATGCCGGAGAATATGCGAAAGTATGAATCGGAATGCGCTGGTGTGATTGGTCTTAATCGGAGTTTCAACGACGAATTCGGCAGACATCCAATCTCCTCAGTTGCCGACCTTGCCAAAGGGCTAGTGTATATGAACCTGCGCGATTCAAACATAGGCGATCGCGGGGGTAGTGTATCCTTTTCGATTGCAGCAAAAGCTTTAACCACCGAGGGCACCGAGAGCACCGAGAATAATTCTATAGTATTGTTGCTCTCCGCGTCCTCAGTTAAGTAATGAGAATGCGAAAACGCCATTGCTCAACCCCACTCCCCCGGCCTGTTCCCCGTAGCAACGGCTGAGGAGCGGACATGTTTTTCTACCCCATCCCCGGCCCTTACCCATTGCAATGGGGAAGGGTGACTCGACGATGAATTTGCGGGAAAAATCTCAGAATAGAACAAGAATGAGCATAATAGCCTACCTTCAGTGTACGCGCTCCCCCTCTCCGATGCTTCGCTAAGGAGCGGAAAGCTTTTCATCGGGCGTGATATCGCCGCAAAACTTGATATTATTGCGGTGATTTTCGGGCGACCTGATAGGTCGCCCCTACAGTTTTCGCTATATATGAACCTTGTAGGGGTCAGGGCGTGTAGGGCGCGTGGACACAGCCCTTCGACACAGCCCGCCGACGCTGAACGTGAAAGGCGCTGCAGTTCGTCCCGGTTTTTGATTGTCATTACTTACTTGCAATTACTATGTTCAGGGGCAAGCGGCCGACGGTACTGTCGTCAGCGGCGTTGCGTCCGGTCACTGGCAGCCGAAGGATGTCTCCGTTTGTCGGATCGTGCCGGTAGACGACGATCCAAACTTCATAACTGCCCGGCGACATGTCTGACGGCAGCCGCAGGGCGCGGTTGTCCCAGACAGGCGCGTTGGCGCGCCAGGCAGACGTGGGCGCAAACCCGGCTTGCGGAGCGGAATCCCCTCCCTGGACGACGACCTGACCGGTTTCTGACTCGGCGATAAACCAGGCTACCGTATAGTCGTGACCAAGAGTTTGCTCGCTTTGCCAGAGTAGAGACATCTCCAAACTGTCTCCGGGGAGATAGACATCCCCGCCGGGTATGGCGAATCCTCGCAGGTGAAGCATGTCGCCGAAGACCAGATCCGTCGGCACTTCCGCAGCGTAGATGGACATTGGGTTCGGCGCTGCGAATCTTGTGCTGTATTCGAGCAGGCGGACGGTATCGTCCTGCTCGTCTAATGCAACTTCTCTCAAAGGATAGTAATGCAAAGCAAGGTAGCGCTCGTAGGGTCGAAAGCTCCAGGGCATGAAGGCGTTGGTATTGGCCAGCAGGAAGAGGCGGTCATGTTTCTCGGCGAGATGATGCAGGGCGCGAACAGTGAAAATGTCAAACCAGTCGTTGGGATTGTTCGATGTAACTTTCGCGGGTTGTTTATCGCTCGCCGCCTGCGCCAGGGCTTGGGGCATAATAATCGGTCGCGGGCGGGGCGAATCCAGGTGATTCAATACAAAGCCGCCGTAGAGGTTATTGGGCAGCAGCAAAAGGTCGCCGGCTCGGGCATCACCCGCCAGATAGTCGAGCGCGTCGTGCAGGGCGGGACTTTGCGAACGCGTCAGCGGATCTCGATGATAAATCGAGCCCAGATTGAGAATAAGCAGGGGCAGGGCGAGGAGCGCCAAGAGCGGCGCCAGGCGGGAATAGCGGCGGCCGGGATGGCGAAGAACTGTCATGATGGCGTGGGCAAGGAGCAAGCTGAACAGGGCGTATCCAATAGCCCACCAGAAGGCGCGGGCGCGAATCCAGACGAAGTCAATGCCCAAATCCGCCCAGCGTCCCGGCAGAATTACCCAGCGAAAGTAACGCGGTTGTGTCAGTCCGGGTTCCCACTCCGAAATTCCTCCGGATTCCGGCGGCAGGGTCTCCGTATAATGCGCCAGGCTCAAAGACACGGCGCTGAATTGGATCCAGATGCCGTAAGAGATTAGGGCGACGACAAGCAGTCTGGACCATTTGCCGCGGGGACTTTCGGCGATTTGCAGGATGGGTGCAGAGGCGAGCATCAGAATGGGCAGGATGGGCACCAGGAAGCGGGGCGGCCAACTCAAGCCGCCAAACCAGTGCTCGCCAGTGGGCAGGGCATGTCCCAGGGAGTAGCCGATGGTTAAGAGCCAGACAGTCCAAACAAGTCGATGTTTGCCTTGTCGCAAAAGCGCGACACTACCCGCAACTGAGAGCAGGACCAGAGGCGCCGTGGCCCAGACGCTGCCACCGGGGCTCAAGAGGAATATCCGCAGTGCGTAGGAGAAATAGCTGTCGGCGGGGTCCAGATCCGGGTAGAAACTGTGAATTAGCTGTGAAAGGGGCTGAAGGAACATCAGCCCCAACAATAACAAAACTTGAAGCGCAAGCGCCAGACAAGACAGACGCCGCATCGCCGCTGATTCCAGACGCCGGTGAGACGGCAGCGCGAAGACAGCCAGCGCCGGCAATGCCGCCAGGGCCGAGTACTTGGTCTCTGTTGCCAGGTAAAGCGCAAGCAGCCCAGCGACAATCCCGGCAAGTCGCAGAAGAATCGACGGGCGCATAGAAAGTCGAATCAGATATAGCGCGAGCAGCAGAAAAAAACCTACCAGGGGCTCGCGAAACATTGTCTGACTGTATGCCCAGAGATTGCTTGATATGCCGGCGCCCAGCGCGACCCCTATTGACACCTTGTCGCTATAGGTCATGGCCCGCAAACACAGATATAGCAAGCCTACGGTCAAGGACGCGACGATTATGTTGAACAACCAGACCGTATGGATATTCCCCAGCCGCGGCAGCCGTTCAGCCAGCTTGAGCAAGGGAATGGCGAGATGAATGTTCAGTCTCTGCTCGACATCATAGCCCCCGAGCGGAAGGTCGAACCATTGTCGAATACGAAGCGGCGGTTTGAACCAGGCGGATTCGTCCATCAGCCAGTCGCCATATCGTGATTGGCTGGTTACCGCGTCCAGCGCGCGCAAGGTATCGCCGGATTCGATGCGAGCGCGATATGTCAAAAGATAGACGCTCGACATTAAAGCGACTAACAGCAAGAAGAGTCGCAATTGATGGAACTTGGCAACCGTTGTTCTGGGCAAGGGCATCTCAGGACCGGGCGGTCATAACTGACGGCCGAATCACAGCCGCTCGGCGGCAAGGAAAAGGTCTAGCGCGCTCACGCAAGAAAACATGTCCGCTCCTTGCATAAGCAAGGCAAGTCATCAAAATAGAGGCGCGCGCCATGCTCTGCGGATCAAGCACCGTTGGAACCGGACTTTGCTCTGGAGATCGAGAGTAAGGCATCGGCGATTCTGTGCAGTTCTTCACTGGGGATTTGGCTAAACGCGACTGCCAGCTTGATAATGCCTTGCGTTTTCTGATCGACGGGGAATCTTCGTTTGTCTTCGCCCTTGGCGACCGGCGCGGTCGCTGCCGGTTCAGCCTCGGTTTCCGCGTCCAGCGCGTATCCGCTCTCCAGAAAGTATTCGAGGTCACGATCGAGGGAGTTTGCCAAGACCAGCAGATGGTCCATCGGAATCACCCGCTCGCCGTATTCGTATGCTTGCAGAAGGCCCCGGTCAATCGCAGTCATTTCACTCAACTGCTCAATACTTATTCCCTTTAGATCTCGCGCGACGCGCAATAGACCCCCGACAAGGCGCTGTCGCAAGGCAAGGAATTGGTCATGTCCAGCGGCGACATCCTCTGATTCGATCCGCTCATGATCTTGCCAAAGGGTACTGACTGACACATTCAAATAGCTGGCCAAGCGTTCCAATTGTGGCGGGCTTGGTACGTCATCCCCGTATTCCCAAGCAGTTACCAATTCCGGCGACACCCCCAAACGAGTAGCGCAGTCTTCAATTGAACGCGACGCAGCCAGGCGGCTTTGCCGTATGAGGACGCCGGCGATCTTTACGCGCAGGCGCATGGCCTCTTCTTCACGACTATCAAGCGGCGCGTGGGATTGTTTTTCTCGCACGACGGACGCTGCGAATTGCGACAGGTCTTCCATTTGCAACAACTGTCTCAACTCTTTTATCGTTCCATTATAGACATCCGGGCAGCCGCAAGCAAGGATGGCGCATTGTTGTTCTTTATTGCCAACCGAAATGGATGCATTGCCCGCGTTTTTCGGTCATTCGCCGGAAGCTGTATCGTCTTCTTCGTCTATTTCCAGTTTTTGGTCGTCGTCTTCTTCTTCCGGTCCGTGCGTATGAATCCTTACTTCTCGCAAGTCGTTGCGCGCGTTGACCGAGATAACCGTGGTTATGTCGATCTCGTCGGGAATCAATCCCATTTCTTGCAATGTCCAGACAGTTGTCAAGCGGCTGCTGAGGTTCGGCCACTGGTCCTTGGCCCAGGAGTAGCGCTGGCGGCAAAACTGCCAGATGGCTTCGGGTTGCTTTACCCAGGCGTAGTTCTGATATTGCTCCCAAATGATCTCATCGTCGGTCATGGGAAATAGCAGGCTGATCATCGCCTTTTGTACCTCGGCAGCGTCTCGACCATGCTCTTCGTTCACCCAATTGGCATAGTATTTGTCAATGAATGTGAAGATGCCATAATGCGAATAGGACTCGATCGTATTAAAGATTTCATCCCGGGCGTTGAAGTATTTGTCGTAGGTCGCTTCCAGTTCCTGGCTGGGCTCATGGGCGATGTCGTCGTCGTATTGCGCCTCTTCAACTTGCTGAGCGAAGGCGTCAGGTTCCAGGTTATACACATGCGTGACGAGCCGTTCGATCCGTTGATGATCGACGTTGAATTTCACCAGAGCGCCTTCCTCCAGCAAGGCGTTGACGCGGCCGATGACGCCGCGCGTCCGCGCCTTGTCATGCGCGCGTTGAATACCGCTCTCATAGTCCGGCTTTGAATCGGGGACCGGCGAATATTCTTGTAGCTTGGCCGGATCTTTTCTGGCGCCTCCATAGGCGCAAACCATCTGGTAGAGCGTCAGCAATACCGAGACGACGACAATCAGGCCAAGGGCGTCGGTCTTCTGCGTGATAAGCACAATGCCCATGATGTAGCTGGCGATCATGCCCCTCAAGCCGGCAAAGCGCAGGGAGCGCGCCTCGGGCGAGCCCGGCTCAATGCCGCGGTCCTGCAAGGCGTCATCGCGCGCGAAGCAAACGGTGGTGCTGGTGATGATGAAAGCGCTGACGAAACCGAAGGCGTAGTAGGCTTCGACAACGACAACTTCGCGGATCAGCGGGATACATGCGGCCGCGAAGCCCCAGATGACCGCAATGCCGATGCGATCGTTGGCGAAGAAACCGGGCAGTCTGCCTAATCGGGCCGCGTTGGCTGCTACGGCCGCGCCTCCCACATAGCCGCCTCCCTGCGCCAGCAACAAGATAATCGCCAGCAGCAGCGCAGCGATTGACAGAATCCCTTGTCCATCGGTTCCAGCCAAGGCGCGCTCCAAAGCCCTCGCAATGGCAAGGTCCGACGCTATGGACTGAATCTCGCCCGCCCGGTTTATCGGCGCCATGACGTCCCGTCTTCCGCTTTCTCCGCCCAGCAGCGCTTCTTCTTGCGCCTCGTGCCGGCGCTGTTCATAGATCCGCTCCGCCTCTTCCAGATCACGCAAGCGCACCGGCGCGTCTTCGGGTTGAAGTCCACGTCCAAAGGTTTGCGCGGCAACGATTTCGTATTCGATCAGCAGCGTGCTGTAGCCTTCGGTCGAGGGAATGTCCCAGGACTTGGCTGCGGCGAGTTGCAGCACGCCGGTCGCGATCAGAAAGATGGCGGCAAGCGTGAGCGCGGTGTTGATGACTTTCCACTTGGGTCGGGCGGCGTGCTTGCCGCTGGCGGGGATGACCTCGTAGCCGGAGAACCCCAGCATGGCGCTGCTCATAGAACGGAAGAAGAACTGAAAGAACAGCACGGAACCGATGGCAGGGGCATCACCGACGGCGCGAACAACGTGCTCGACGACTTGCGCTTCTTCCAGCCGGTGAATGATGCCGCTGGTCAAGAAAGCCCATTCCGGATTGGCCAGCGCGCTATAACCAACCAGCGTAAGGGCGAACATGGTAAAGATGGTGAAGGCGCCGCCTCCCAGCAGGAACAGCGGCACGGCGCGTTTGGGTCCTACCGCGACCAGCACAGTCATGATGAAAAAGGCGAAGATCTCGGCGATCAAGATGCGATAGGGCGCGAATTCGGGAAAGAGCAGCATCAGCACGTCGGCAGCGGAGATTGAAGAAATGATGATAGTCAGCACTGCGTCAAGGAAAAACAGGCTGGTACCGAGCCAGGATAGCCAGCGCAGCCGCCCCGGTCCTATTGCCTCGACCAGGGGACCGCTGCCGCCGGCAGTAGGCCGAATGTAAGCGCCGGCTTTGTAAGCCGGGACGATCCCGAAGAACAACATGGCGGACAAGACGATAAAGGCGAGGATTGCGATATCGTGGTAGCCGCTGGCGCCGTGGATTGCCAAAAGCGTCTGATAGGCGGCGACGCTAAAGGCGTCGGCGGCGATCTCGAAAATGAGGGCGAATACACCCAACCCGGTGCCGCCGAGAAGCAAGCCTTCCACCATGAGACGCGGCAGCTTGCGATTTGCCTCGCGATTTTCATCCGGATCGATATAGCCCCGCAAGAGTGTGCTCATAGTCCCTTGAAGCGCGCATTTGTTGTCGCGAAGACGGCAATCGACATACAATATCATAACACTATTGGGGAAGACAGAAGCAGAACCAAGTAAGTTATGCCGCATATGGTTGTTAATCTATGGCAATTGTGGGCGAGCCAAGGCTCGCCCCTACACAGTTTCGATTATTTCGACGATTTCTTTCTTATGGCAAAGCTTTCAATTACTGCTGAGATATCCGACTCGCGCAGTTGATGTTCGCCGGGTTGAGCGGCTTGCAAGGGCTATGCGGCGGAACTAGAATGATCCTTCAGGTTGGTCATATTATCCTGTGTAGAAGGAAATAGCATGCCGAACAAGGTCCATCACGAAATCAACCGCTTGTCCTGGAACGAAGCGACCAAGGCGCACAACAGCCACAAGGGCGATCAGGCTGCCTTCTTCCGGTCCGGGGGCAGTACGCTGTTTGAGGAAGAAATACATCTGCTGGGTGACATTGCTGGCAAGACGCTGCTACATCTGCAATGCAATTGCGGTCAGGACAGCTTGAGTATCGCCAATCATCTAGGCGCTATCGTCACCGGCGTTGACATCAGCGACGAGGCGATAGACTTCGCGCGGCAGCTTTCGCGCGATAGCGGCATTCCGGCGGAGTATATCCGTGCCGACATTTACGACTTCTTCACGGACAACCGGACTCAGTATGACCTGGTTTTCTCGTCTTATGGCGCCTTGGTATGGTTGTCGGATCTGGACGCTTGGGGAAAGGGCATCCACGGATGTCTGAAGGCTGGCGGGCGTTTTGTCTTCGTCGATTTCCATCCCGCGTTTGGCATGTTTGGCGAGGATTGGCAGTTGAAATATGACTATATGGGCGGTTCCTATGTCGAATTCGAGTCCGGCATTGGCGACTATGTCGCCATGACCGGCGTGACAGGCGAGACGGATGAATTGCAAGATGGGGTCAAAGACTTTGTCAATCCACAGCCCGGCGTGGAATATCTTTGGAGCCTGGCGGACGTGATCACGGCTTTGATCTCGGCAGGTCTTACCTTGGGCGGATTTCGCGAATACTCGCATTTTAATGGATTCAAGCCCGCGGCCGATATGCGGGAACTCGGGGACCGACGCTTTGGCATGCCAGAACATCTGCCGCGAGGATTTCCCTTAATGTTCAGCCTGGTCGCTCAAAAGTCTTGATGACCTAGCCCCTTATCTCGATTCCGCTTGTCGCCGCTGTGAGGCTTGTCCGGCAGTGATGAAAAAGAGTTCCTTTTATCCTTTCAATGCGGTTATCCAACCGTTCCTGGTCAGAATGCCGGCGACCTGATAGGTCGCCCCTACAAGGCTTGTCCATATTGTGTGGTTTGGATTGTCAAATGGTGTCATTTTCTCGCTGTCGGACGGGTATTTGCGTCCATTTTCTTCACCACAAATTGAGTAGCGGACAAGTCTTGTAGACGGGCTAATCGAGGCAAGCTGTGTCTTCGTCGATTCGACGCCTGAGCTTGAGCGCTTCGGATTTCATCGCGTCATTCAAGCGAAAGTTCTCGCTGAAATAGACTGATTCGGGGAAACGGTAATTCCAGGCGCGATAGAAACCCGCGCGGTCAATATCACGGCTCAAATTGCAGTCGAAGCGGACCAGGTAGCTGTTGGCCATGCGCCCATCATTCTGATGGTGGATATGTGATAGTCCCCAGGTCACGCCACGACCGTCGCCGCTGCCGGCGAAGGCGTCGGGCACAAAGGGGCCGGCGGCGATCGGCGGAACCGAGACTTTGCCCACAACCTCGAAGTTCAAGCCGTCCGGGGCAAATTGAACCGTGTTCTTTTCCGGTCCTTCGAGACTGGTGATGGCGACGATGCCTTCGCGAAAGGGGTAGAGAAAAGTCTCATGACCACTGTTCGTGACCGGATTTAGCGGGGACTTGACAAAAGGACCGCCGGGATCCTTCGCCGTGGCGACTCCCCAGCCGATGCCGAGATCGTGCCGATAAGTCTTTCCGAATTGGACGCCCTTGTAATAGAGCCAGATCTCGCCGCGATAAAGCAGTACGTAGGGGTCGTGCAATTTGTGCGAGTCCCAATCGCCGAAGCCGGCGATGGCGTCGGAATCATCGGCATCGCCGACAAAGTCTCCTCGCCGCCCGGGTCTCAAGACTGGCCCCTCGCATTTGGTCCAGGGTCCCTCGGGCGAGGCGGACCAGGCCATGCCTATCTGGTGTAGGGATCGGTGTTTCCAGATACCTTGAATGACTTGGTAATAAAGATAGTATTTGTCCTTGTGGACAAGGATATCCGGCGTGAAGACCGCGCGATCGTCGTAAGCGCCTTTTGCGCCTCGCTGAACAGCGGGTCCACACTCCTCCCAATGGAATCCGTCGGGCGACACCGCGTACCAAATATCTGCCATATCCCAATCCCAGGCCGGTCTGGTTTCGGTAGCAGCTTCGATACCCATCCAGTCTTCAGTGGTCTGCCGGCGCGAATACCAAACGTAATAGCGATCACCCACCTTGATCACCTTGGACGGATCGCGCCTGGTGATGCCGGTTTCCTTTCCGATGCCCGTGACTCGCGAGTATTTGAAGGCCGAAAAGAAGTCGCTGCGCTGGTCTTTGTATATGCCATAGGTATCGTAAACGCGCCGCGTCGCCGCGCTCAGGGGCTTCGACGGCCGAGATTCGTCCGGGCGCTCCGGTTCGTTGCTGAAGGTACGCGCAGCTTTGTTCAACTCATTCAATTCGATATCAGGCGAAAAGAATACTTCCTCGGGATAACGTATGTTTGTCGCGCGGAAGCCGGGACGTTCCAGATGGCGGCGCAGGTTGCAATCAAAACGGAGGAGATAGGAATTTCCGACCTTTAACTCTTCGGTGGCGATATGCGACAGACCCCAGGTGATGCCTTTGCCATCTTTGCTGTCGCTGTAGGAGTCAGGCGCGAAGGGACCTGCCGCCAGGGGCGGAAGAACCACATGGGCGACCACCTCAAAGTTGAGCCCGTCCGGGGCATATTGAATCGTGTCCTTTTCCGGACCGTCATGTCCGCAAATTGCCAAGACCCCTTCGCCATAGGGGAAGAGACAGGTTTCGTGGCCGCTATTGGTCACGGGATTTAAAGTTGATTTGATGAAGGGTCCCTCGGGCGATTCCGAAATGGCCAGTCCCCAGGCGATTCCCTGGGCATACTTGGTGGTCCAGCCCATTGCTTGCCCCTTGTAGTAGAGCCAATACTTCCCATCCCGCAGCAATATGAAGGGATCATGTACTTTGTGGCTGTCCCAATCTCCATATCGGATCACGTCGTCGGAATCATCATCGCCAAGCCACTCGCCCATTTGCCCCGGCGTCAATACCGGGGCCTCGGCGCGGCGCCAGGGACCATGAGGCGAATCCGCCCATGACATGCCGATTGTGTTGCGCGTCCGGTGGGTATAGGGGTAATCTACCGCCTGATAATAGAGATAGAATCTGTCATTCGTCATCAGCACATCGGGCGTAAATACGGATCGACCGTCGTAGGCATCCTGTGGACCGCGGCCGACGGCGACGCCTTGTTCTTGCCAGTTGAAGCCGTCTCGCGATGTGGCGTACCAGATTTCAGCCAGGTCCCAGTCATAGACCGGTGTATCCCATGTTTGTTCTCGAAAGGGCGGCATGTTCTTGTGATCCCGGTCCTTGTCGGTCTCCCGCCGCGTATACCAGACGAAATAAGTCCCATCGATACGAAGTACCGTTGTGGGATCGCGCCGGGTCACGCCTTCCTCTTTGCCGATGCCTGAAATACGGCTGTACTTGAAGGTCGTGTAGAACTCGTTGGTGGCGTCTTGAAAACGACCCCACTTGTCGTAAAGCCGATGCGTGGCCCGGCTCAGCGGGCGATCGGTCGGCTTTGCTGCGGTCGGCTCGCCCGGCAGCAGCAGCTTGTCGCTGTCATTCGCTTTCATCTTGCATCCTTATGTTATCCTTCGTTGAGAATCAGATCGGCCGCTTTCTCGCCGATCATCATGCAGGGCGCGTTCGTGTTGGCGTTGACAATAAACGGCATGATTGAGGCATCGGCTACCCGCAAGCTTTCAAGGCCATGCACTTGCAGGCGATCGTTGACGACAGACATAGGATCGCCGCCCATGCGACAACTGCAAGCGGGATGATAAATGGTAGTTGCGAAATCACGAATGTAATGAATCAACGCCTCGTCGGAAAGTACATCAGCGCCGGGGAGAAACTCCTCGCCACAATAGCGGTCAAGGGCGTCGGTGGCAGCGAGCTCCCGCCCCAGCTTGACGCCATGAAGCAAAACGGCAACATCGTCATCGTGTTTCAAGCAGCCGAAGTCTATTGAGGGCGGCGCAAAGGGATCAGCTGAATGCAACTTGAGTTGACCGCTGCTTTTTGTGGCGACCAATCCTGCCAGGATAGTGAAACCGTGCCCCTTGGGACTTTCGAATCCATGACGGATGAACCAGTCCGGTCCAAAGTGATATTGCAGTTCCGGCGAGCGTGACTCCGGTTTCAAGCGTACGAATCCGCCGGATTCGCCCAGATTGGAGGTGAGCAGCCCCATTTTGCTTTCGTTATAGAGCTTGACTTGAAGCGGGTCGTCCTTGGCGACAAGACTGACCGGCTCTTTGCAATGATAGGCGACGGGCACCTGCATGTGATCCATCAGGTTTTGACCGACGCCGGGCAGATCCATGACCATTGGGATGCCCATTTCCGAAAGATGTCCGGCAGGGCCAATGCCGGAAAGCAGCAACAACTGCGGCGAATTCAGCGCTCCGCCGCAAAGGATAATCTCTTTGTTCGCGGCAGCGGTTACAGTTTCTCCCCGGTGTCTGTACTCAAGCCCGGCGCAGCGAAGCCCATCGACGAGCAGCTTGGTTACATGCGCAAAGGGCAGGGCGGTGAGATTGTCCCGTTCCAATGCTGGGTACAAGTAGCCAACAGCGGCGCTATGTCGTTTGCCGCCCTTTTGCGTGATCTGATAGAGGCCGAAGCCCTCTTGCTCGCCGTCATTAAAGTCTTCGTTATGCGCGAATCCCAATTCGAGCGCCGCCTCGACGAAAGCCGAGCTCAAGGGATTGGGATCCTGCGGATCGGCTACATTGATGGGACCGTTAACCCCGTGATGTTCTGACGCTCCACGTTCCTGGTGCTGCATTCTACGGAAGTAGGGCAGTACTTCCGCGTAGCTCCAGCCTTGATTGCCCCCGGCGGCCCAGGCATCGTAATCGGCCCGATGTCCACGCTGAAAGACCATGGCGTTCATCGAACTGGTGCCGCCATAAACCTTGCCGCGCGGCACATATTCGCGGCGGTTGTTGAGGCCGGGCTGCGGCAGGGTTTCGTAGTCCCAGTCCAGATTGGTGTGGAAGAGATTGGAAAAGCGCGCCGGGATATGAATATCCGGCTCGCGGTCGGGTCCGCCGGCTTCCAGCAAAAGCACCGAGTGCCTGCTGTCTTCGCTCAATCGGTAAGCAAGGGCGCAACCTGCGGAACCCGCGCCCACTACAATATAGTCCGCTTCCATCGTCAAGTGCTCCTGACATGTCGGCCCAAAATCTTAGCTCGCGTGAACCACTCGGGAACCACAGTAGTGTATCGAAGTCGGTTGAAAAAGAAAAAACTCGACCACCGAGAACAGGGCAATCGCATCAAATCATTTTTCACCACCGAGGACGCCGAGAGCACCGAGTTTAGCGTCGTTTGTCGACCTTCCCGCTAATTCCGTCGCCTGAATACGGCAAAGTCGCCAGTGCAACTTCATCTGTGGCTGAAAAGCAAGCCTGAAACATGACATAAGCTATGAACTTTGCTTTTCTCGGTGTTCTCGGTGCCCTCGGTGGTTAATAATCAGTCCAATTTCGTACCATTTCAGTCGCCTCATTTTGATGCAATTGCCCTGCCACCGAGAATCGCGCAAACACGCCTTTTCTTTGTGTCCTTCGTGTCTTTGTGGTGAAATTGGATATGGCTCATTTGGATTTCAACCGAAAAATATACACTATCTATGGGTTTGACAGGCCAATGTTAATTGTCTACAATTTACATATTATACTGTTGGTCCTTAGCCAGCGCAAAACTTGCAGGGTATTCGCGTACTTTCGTCCCAGGAGATCCCATGAAGAGTGAAAGCAAAGCGACATCCGCGTTTCCAAGCTTTTTGCCGAAAGAGAAGCCGACCGACCGACCGCTGAGCGCAGCCACGCACCGCCTATATGATATGTGGACGACAGAGCAAGACATTGGCAACCCGTTTTATACGACGTTCAGATACTCGCCGATTACCGGCATCGGTATTGACGACAGTGCGCTTTCTGTATCAAGGCGCGATCCCTCCAAAGTACTCAAAATTGGCGAGACCTATTACGTCTGGTATACCCGGCGCCGCAGTAAATACATGCCCGTCGGGCGCTTTCACATCGACAAAGCGAATGACGAGATTCCGGTTGTTGACTGGGATCTCGCCGATATCTGTTATGCGACATCAAAAGACGGCTTCAACTGGGAGGAGCAAGGTGTGGCTGTGGCGCGCCCGCCCAAGGGCAACTACGGCGATCGCTCGCTTTCAACCCCGGATGTGCTGGTGTTTGATGGACGCTACTATCTCTATTACCAGACTTTTACCACCATGTGGCGAGAGAATGATTGCGTGAACGTAAGTGTTGCTTGGTCAGACGGGCCTGATGGGCCCTGGACGCGGCTCGATCGACCCGTGATCCCGCAAGGCGAGCCCGGCGAATGGGACAGTTGCGCCATTCACGATCCCTATCCCCTGATTTACAAAGGCAAGGTCTGGCTCTATTACAAGGGTTCGCCGGCCGATAAGTCGCCGGGCAACCTGCTGCGGGCGCAAGGCGTAGCCATCGCCGACCATCCAGAGGGGCCATTTATCAAATCTGAACTCAATCCCGTCAGCAATTCGGGTCATGAGACGATGCTCTGGCCCTATGAAGGCGGCATCGCCGCCTTGCTCATCCAGGATGGGCCGGAGAAAGATACCATACAGTTTGCTCCGGACGGGCTGAACTTCGAGCCAAGGGCGCATGTGCAACTGTCGCCTCACGCGCCCGGTCCCTTCTGCCCCGATGCCTTTGCAGATAACGGCGACGGGCGCGGCATAACCTGGGGCCTCAGTCATATCATTCCGCAGACGCCGAATACGAATAAGGGCTTATACATTGTGCGCTTCGACTGCGCCTTGTCGCGCGATGCCGACAGACCTGAATTCAAGCGCAGCAACCTGCACTGGCACGAGGCGGCCTGGTTCCAGCCTGAGGTTAAATTACCAGAGGCATGGCGCCAGCGCATCCTGGCCGAACAAGCGGATTTTGACAAACCTACATTAGGAACTTAGGCGACTACTAGCTTTCGCCGCGGCTAGCGTCCCATCCAGCCACCGTCGACAACCAGGATTTCGCCGTTGACGAAATCGGAAGCGGGGGAGGCGAGGAATAGCGCAGGCCCTTTGAAGTCGTCAATATGGCCCCAGCGCCCAGCCGGAATCCGCTCCAAAATGGCTTGGTAGCGCTCCGGATCGTTTTGCAGCGCTTCGGTAACATCAGTACGCACGTAGCCCGGGGCGATGGCATTGACGTTTATGCCGCGTCCCGCCCATTCATTGGCGAGCGCTTTGGTCAACTGGCCGACGCCGCCCTTGCTGGCGGCATATCCGGGCACCGTGATCCCGCCTTGAAAAGTAAGGAGTGAGGCGGTGAATATGATTTTGCCGCTGCCGCGAGCCAGCATGTCCTTGCCCAGCTCGCGACTGAGCGCGAACTGCGCGCTCAAATTGGTCTCGATGATCTTGTCCCAGTATTCGTCCGGGTGCCGCTCGGCCGGTTCCCTAAGCACTGTGCCGGCGTTATTGACCAGGATGTCTATGCCCGGCTGATCGCTTTTGACTCGTTGGATAAACCTATACAGGTCCTGGCGGTCGGCAAAGTTGCAGCGGTAAGCGGCGAATCGTCGGCCGAGGGCTTTCACTTCTTTTTCTATCGCGCTTCCGCTCGCTTCCATGTTGGCGCTGACAGCGATGATATCCGCGCCCGCTTCCGCCAGGGCGACCGCCATCGCCATGCCGATACCCCGGCGAGCGCCGGTAACGAGCGCCGTTTTCCCATCCAGACGAAACTGATCGAGTACGTTCATTTACAACTCCAGCAGTATCTTCATAACTTCTCCACCGCGTTCCATATCTTCAAAGCCCGACTTCAAGGCGCTGAGCGGTCGGATATCGGTGATCAACTGATCAAGCGGCAGGTCGCCCTGGGCTGCCAAAGCGATCGCATCGGCGAAATCACGCGATTCGTATACGCGCACGCCCTTCAAACGAAGCTCTCGCCAGAAAAACCGGAACAGGTCTATCTCCGGCTTTTGAGCGAAGATGGCAACGACCACCGCCAGACCGCGTGTGCGCAGCAATTCGGTCATTACTGTGGCGCCCGCCCCCGATCCTGATACTTCGAAGACAATGTCGGCTCCTGCACCCTTCGTCTCTTCCATGACCAGCTTGACCAGGTCAACTTCCCCCGGATTCACGGCTGTCAAGCCCAAGTCTCGGGCCAGTGCCACACGATATGGATTGATTTCAGAAACGATTACTTCGGCGCCATATTGCTTCGCCACCAGCGCAACCAGCATGCCTATCGGTCCGCCACCCACTACAACCACATGATCACCCGGTTTGACTTCCGCCAGGCGCACATCGTGACAGGCAACCGCCAGCGGCTCGATCAAGGCGCCGTGCTTTAGCGACAAGTGCCCCGGCAAGGGGTGCAAGGTCTCGGCGGGCACGGTCCAATAGGATTGAAATGCGCCCGGCGTGTCTATGCCAAGGAAGTTAAGATTGTGGCAAATGTGGCTATGTCCGGCAGCGCAGGCCGGGCAATCATGGCAGGGCGCCAAGGGCATTACCGCGACTCGATCCCCGATGGCAAAATCGTCGACCCCGGGTCCGACCTGGTTTACCGTACCGGACATTTCGTGGCCCAGCACAGCGGGCATCGTCACACGGCCGTCCATGGCCCCATGGAATATATGCAAATCGGTTCCGCAGATGCCGCAATGGGAAACTCCCAATTGCACTTCACCCGGTCCAGGTTTGATCGGCTCGCTTTCGCCCAGGCGAATCCTTCGATCGCCTTCATAGAATGTCGCTTGCGCCATATTGCTTACCCTCGTTAATGCAAAGTTTTTAGTCGATAGCGGCTGCTGCCTTTCGAGCAAAACATCTTGGTAATTTTGATCGAGAATGCGGAAGCACAGGAAATCATACTGAGCCGACTACTGTATATTGTCTTCCAGCGCCTTGATGGCGACTTGTTTGTCATCCGCGCGAATCGCGTCCAGAATGCGCTTATGCTCGCGGTAGCTCTCCATGATGTCGTCGAGGCGATTGTAGCGCATCATCATTCGCATCGCGATCGGCTGCCAGAGCGCGAACAGGTCTTTGTCATCGTGGCTGCGGATGATTGCCTGGTGGAAGCGCAGATCGTGTTCGGTCAAGGCATCGACATCGGAGGACTCGCAAGCTGCCTTGATATCAGCCAGAATGGCATCCCAGTCTTCCAGATCTTCCGGGGTGATGCGTTCGAAAATACTATCGAGCACGAAAACCTCGATCTTGCGGCGCAGCTCGACGACCAAGGGGCGCACTTCCACGCTCGGATTTTGCGCCACGCGAACGCCCTTGTTCGGTTCCAATACCAGCAGACCTTGCTGTGACAATTGACGGAAGGCCTCGCGCACGGGACCGCGACTGACGCCGAATCGTTCGGAAAGGTCAATCTCGCGCAAGGGATCGCCTGGCTTGAGCTTGCTCGACAGTACATCTTGTCGCAGGCGAGCTGCGATTTGTTCTGGCAAGGTGCGATAGATTTCAATCGCGGGCATTTGGTCTGACCCCGTACTTGGATAAACGAAGGCGCTACTGCTTATATGGATCGGCGGCGTCGCGCAGTCCGTCGCCGAGGAAGTTAAAGCTCAATACGGTCACGATCACAAAGAGGCCGGGAATCAGCAACCAGGGGCTCTGGCTCAAAGCACGGATGTTTTGCGCGTCTTGCAGCAACACGCCCCAACTGACAGCCGGTGGCCGGATCCCTATTTGGAGGAAACTCAATGCGGTCTCGGCCAGAATCATACCCGGCACGGACAAGCTAAGCACGACGATTAGAAAGCTGGCGAACGAGGGCAGCAAGTGTTTGACAATGATCTCGTAGTCGCCCATGTTGGAGATACGCGCCGCCATGACAAAATCGGCTTCGCGCAATTCCAGCAGTTTGCCGCGCACCGCACGCGCCAGCGGCGGCCAGCTGAGCACCGCCAAAACTGTGCTTATGGCAAGGTAATCTTGTATGGAGGACCATTGGGGGGGCAAGGCCGCTGAAAGCGCCATCCATAAAGGAAGCTGTGGAATGGAGACAATGAACTCAATGACGCGCTGCGCGACGACATCAACCTTGCCGCCGAAATAGCCGGAAATGCCGCCTATCAGACAGCCGAAGCAAAAGCTGATCACGACGCTGATAAAGCCGATGGAGAGCGATATCCGGGCGCCGACAATCGTGCGAGAGAACAGATCTCGCCCCAATTCGTCCGTGCCAAAAGGGAAGTACACGGCGGGCGCGTCAACACCTAGCAAATGAATGTCTGTCTCAAATATGCCCAGCAGCTTGTATGGCAATCCTTTTACAAAGAATCTCAAATGATAGCGTTCTGACCTGTCTTCCGTATAATTCCGCCGCAGGGTTTCCATATCCAGTTCCTGCTTAAGCTGATAAATGAAGGGAACCAGGTGGAAATTGCCAGCCTCGTCAATGAAATGCAATGCTTGCGGCGGCGCTTTGGCATATTTGACGTGGCGCTTCTGGTAGTCGTTGATGGTGTAGAACTCCGCGAATATGGCCAGCGAATACAAAAAGATGATCACCATCAGCGAGGACATGGCCAGGCGATGCCGGCGGAACTTGCGCCAAACCAGTTGCCGTTGCGACGCAAGATAATAGGCCTCATTGAATTCGGCTGTTCCTAGCTTTTCCTTCGGCCGCTTCCAGCCAATCAAGCGCAACAAATCATTTTCCTCTCAACTTGCGGCGCGTTCCATGCGTATGCGCGGATCGACGATCACCAGCAGAATATCGGAGACAGTTGTGCCGATCACCGTCAAGATGGTGACAAACATCAACAAGGTCGCGGTCAAAAATGTATCCTGGGTGATGAGCGCGCGATAGAGCATTGGTCCCGCTGTTGGCAAGCCCAGCACAATAGCAGTGATTGTCCCGCCAGATATCAGAGAGGGGAACAGCCAAGCCAGGCTGCTGACGATGGGGTTCAGGGCTACGCGGACTGGATACTTGAAAAGGAGCGTAACTTCTCCCACTCCCTTGCTCCTGGCGGTGATGACATACTGCTTGTTCAATTCGTCCAGTAAGGTGCCGCGCAAGACGCGAATCATGCCAGCGGTCCCCGCCGTGCCTACGACGATGATTGGGATAGGAAGATGCAGGGCGAGATCTCCGATTTTTGCCAGATTCCAGGGCGCGTACAAGTACTCGGGGGAGAAGAGTCCGGTCAAGTTCAGCCCGAAGGACTTGAACCCGATGTATAAGAGGATTAGGGCCAGCATGAAGTTGGGAATCGCTAAGCCGATGAAACCGACGATAGATACCACGTAATCCCCGACGGAATATTGGTGGGTGGCCGAGTAGATGCCAATGGGAATGGCAACCGCATAGGTAAAGATCGCGCTAAGAATAGCGATGGTGAATGTTAAAATCAGCCGTTCGCCGATCAGATCGCGAACAGGTTGCTGATAGTCGTAGGAAAAGCCAAACTCCCCATTCAGCACCTGACCGAACCATTTGAAGTAGCGTAAATGCAGCGGCAAATCCAATCCGTACTGCATGCGCAAGGCCTCGACGATCTCTTCTTCAAGTTGTTCGCCAGTGTTTTGTTCAAGGCGGGCAATATATGTGGAAAGATAGTCGCCGGGCGGCAACTGAATGACGATGAAGGTCACCACAGAAACCATCCACAACAAAAAAATCATGTAGATAAAGCGTTGAAATACGTAACTTTTCATCAGGTGGGCACCCAGGAAAACACGACGAAAGTTTAACAGCGATGCTGAAAATTGTCAACAATGTACACTTGACAATCGCTCGTAAGTTGAATAATTTCTCTAGCAGTCCGGGATCGTTGCGCCAACGGCCCTTTACCAATCTGGAGTGTTCTCGGCGGTCGCGATAGGGACCAGGGAATAATTGTAAGAAGTCTATGAAGACAACCATTCGTTGTATTGACACGCGCCATTATCGCTTGCCCTTGACCCACCCCATGACGGACGCGTCTCATGGGGTGATGACCCACTTTGAGGTTGTCTTGGTGAGGTTGGCAACCGAATCCGGGCTAGAGGGTTGTGGATACACTTATACCATCGGCGTTGGCGGCACGGCAATTCGCGCCTTGATTGAAGTCGACCTGAAACCACAGCTATTGGGCAAAGACGCGGACCGCATCGAGCAGATCTGGGAATCGATGTGGCGACATACGCATTATGTCGGTCGGGGCGGATTGGTCTCCTTCGCTATGTCAGCGGTAGATATAGCGCTTTGGGACCTCAAGGGCAAAAAGGAAAAAGCGCCGCTTTGGAAACTGTTGGGCGGTCATTCCGGGGGAGCAAACGCTTATGCCGGTGGCATTGACTTGCAATTGGGACCTGAGGAACTGCTAGAGCAGACGCGCTGCAATATGGACAAAGGCTTTCGAGCGATCAAGATCAAAGTCGGACGTGATAAGCTTAGCGAAGACCTTGAGCGCGTCCGCGCTGTGCGCGATTTTATTGGTCCCGACATGCCCTTGATGGTCGATGCCAACATGCGCTGGACGGCCGAAACTGCAATCAAGGCTGCCCGCAAATTCCGCGACTACGATGTCTTTTGGTTGGAAGAACCGACGATCCCCGACGACTACAAAGGCATGGCGCGCATAGCCAGGGAGGGTGGTCTACCGGTCGCGGCAGGCGAGAATTTGCATACGGTGTATGAGTTTAGGCATACTATTGAGGAGGGTATGATCGCCTTCCCAGAACCGGATGTCTCGAACATAGGCGGCATCACAAACTGGATGCGGGTAGCGAAGCTGGCTTACGCGCACAACCTGTGCGTGACATCGCATGGCCTTCACGAAATCCATTTGCATTTGCTGGCGGCGATTCCAAATGCTTCGTACCTGGAGGTACACAGCTTTGGGCTGGAACGCTTTATGGAAAATCCGCCCGAGTTGAATGACGGCGTCATGCGAGCGTCGAATGATCCCGGGCACGGGGTGGCCTTTGATCACGATGCGCTGCGTCAGTTTGAAGTGACTTGATGGAATCATGATCGAGGGACTTTGGAGAAACGCGATTGAATTGTCAACAATGGACAATATACATTGCAAGGTTTACTTGTGGCGCGCTTGGTACGACCTATGCGGGAAAACGCGTGATGCGAGGAGGTGAAGGGCGAATCAGGATGTTCCAGTGGTAATCGCATTTGATAGTCCAATTCTTGAAAGGACAGGTTCCATGAAACGAATCATTTTTCTTCTAGTGCTGATCACAAGCATGTTGCTGGTATCGACGGGCGCGCTCGCGCAAGATATGGGCGAGCGAGTCTATCCATTCCAATATGCTGACCTCGATGCTTATACCGCCGCTACCGGGGACACAATTGACAGCTATGGCGAAGCGCCTATGCTGGCGGAGCGCGTTGCAGCCGGCGAATTGCCGCCGGTTGAAGAGCGGCTCCCGGCCCAGCCCTTGGTGGTGCAACCCCTGGAGACCGTGGGCCAATATGGCGGCGAACTGGCGGGACCCTCGACCAATCCGACCTGCTGTGGTTGGGACGCGCTGGAGATGCGCTTGCAGAAGCTGCTCACGATCGATACCGACTTGACCAGTATCATCCCCAATATCGCGCAAGCATTTGAGATCTCGGATGACCAAAGGACCTATACCATTCATTTACGCGAAGGCCACAAGTGGTCCGATGGCGAGCCCTTTACAACGGAAGACTTCCGCTTCTATTTCGAAGATGTCCTCGGGAACAGCGATTTGACGCCTTCGCCTGGCGGTCCCTGGGCCCGCAGTGGCGAATTGCCGGTATTCGAAGTTATTGACGAGACGACAGTGCGCTATACCTATGCCGAACCCTATCCTAGCCTGGTTGTTGCATTAGGCAGTGAGGTTGGCAACCGCGGCTTCCGCCCGGCGCATTACTTCAAGCAACTCCATATCGACTACAATCCCGATGCGGATGCCTTGGCGGAGGAATCGGGCTTCGACGACTGGGTACAGATGTTCAACGCCAAGGGCAACCCATATACCTTTACCTGGAATCTCGGTTCAGAGACGGATCCATTCGCGCCAACCTTGAACACCTTCGTCTTCGCCGGTGAAGATTCCTTCGGCAACAAGATCTATGAACGCAATCCCTACTTCTTCAAGGTGGATGTCGATGGCAATCAGTTGCCATACACCGATAGCTTGCGGCGCATTTTGGTTGAGGACTTGCAAGTGCAGGATCTGAAGGGTATCGCGGGCGAATACAGCCACTATGGCTGGGGTACGCTTTTGAGCTTCCCGACCTATCGCGAGAACGAAGAAGCCGGCAACTACCGTACCGCGCTGGCCGAATACAGCCGCGGCAACGAATACTCGATCATGTTCAACTTCACCACGGAAGATGAAGGCTTGCGCGAGATCTTCTGGGATATTCGTTTCCGTCAGGCCATGTCCGTGGCCATCAACCGCGAAGAGATTAACGAATTGGTCTACTTCGGATTGGCCAATCCCTCTCAAGCAGCGCCTGTGCCGGCGTCGGCTTTCTACGAACCCTGGATGACAAGCAATTACGCGCAATACGACCCCGATCTGTCGAATCAATTGCTCGACGAAATGGGTCTCGACCAGCGCGATGCCGATGGCTTCCGCCTGCGCCCGGATGGCGAAACGCTCTTCATAAACTTCCAGGTTTCGGTACCGGAAGACGCTTGGCGCAAAATCGGCGAATTGGTGACCGACTACTGGAACGCTGTCGGCGTCAAGACCAATTACAAGCTGATCGAAATTGGCCTGTATCGTGAATTGCGCAATGGCAACCAGGTTGACATGGCGGCCTGGGGCCTGGACATTGTCGATATCGGTGAAGTGGCTACCCGTTTGACGAACCTGCGTCCGCACTGGGGAGCCCGCGCTTCCGGTCATCTCTGGCGGCAGTGGCTGCAAAGCGATGGCGAGAACGGTATGGAACCGCCGCAAGAGATCCAAGATATGTGGAATGTCGGCGAAGACTTCCTTGATTCGCCCTACGGTTCCGACGAATGGCTGGAATTGGGCAAGCAATTCTACAAGATGTCCATGGAAGGGCTGTATCAGATCGGCACGATTCAGCGCCCGCCGCAACCGCTTCTGTTCAAGAAGAACCTCAAGAACACGCCTCCGAACGATACTACCGGTCAGTGGAGCTGGAGCTATCGTCAGTGGGTCTTGTTCCTGCCGGAGCAATGGTACTTTGAAGGCGGCATGTAAAGCCCCCAATATGTGACAGAGCAAAGGGATTGCCGTATACTGTCAATCCCTTTTGGTTTCAGGATGAAAGGAAAAACAATATGAAGCTGGCAAGACTATTGCTCGTGGCTCTTGTTATTCTGGCGGTCAGCGGGCTTGCCTTCGGGCAAAGCATCAGCGAAAAGACCTACCCCCAGCAATTTGGCTCGCCCAGCGCCTACGAGAGCGCAACAGGCAACATGGTCGGCGCCTACAGCGAGTCGCCGCTCTTGGCGGACCGCGTGGCGGCCGGGGAGTTGCCCCCGGTCGAAGAACGCTTGCCCGATGAGCCGGTAGTTGTCGAGCCGCTCGATGCGATCGGCGTCTATGGCGGCGAACTGGCTGGTCCGGCAACCAGCCCGACCTGCTGCGGCTGGGATGTCTCGGAAATGGTGATGCAGAAGCTCTTCACCATCGACACCGATCTACAGTCGATCATTCCCAATATCGCGTCCGGATATACGGTATCGGACGATCTAACGCAGTTGACCGTATACCTGCGCGAAGGGCACAAGTGGTCGGATGGCCATCCCTTCACGTCTGAAGACTTCCGATTCTGGTTCGAAGACATTCTTTGGGACCAAGACGTAACCGGCGGCATTCCCGGCGAATGGCGCCCCGGCGGCGAAAAACCCACACTGGAGGTCATTGACGAAACCACGGTGCGTTATACCTTTGCCATCCCGCATCCTTCGATGATTGTGCGCATGGCCAGCAATCCGCGCCATCGCGGTTTCCGCGCCGCGCATTACTTCAAGCAGTTCCACATCAAATACAATCCCGATGCGGACAAGTTAGCGGTAGACGAAGGATTTGACGGCTGGTCGCAGATGTTGAACGCGCGCTTGCGGCCAAATACCAATACCGGCACGACCGCTACCGATACCGTGGTCGGCATACCGACCCTGAACACATTTATGTATGTCGGGGAAGACTCCTTCGGCAACAAGAACTTCGAGCGCAATCCCTACTTCTTCAAGGTGGATATCGCGGGCAATCAGTTGCCCTATACCGATGGGCTGCGCCGCGTCCTGGTGGAAGATCTCCAGGTGCAAGACCTGCGCGCTATCGCCGGCGAATACAGCCACTTTGGCTGGGGAAAACTGCTCAGCGTCCCCACCTACCGCGAAAACGAAGAGGCAGGCAATTATCGCGTCGCTCTGGTCACGTATAACCGCGGCAACGAATACAGCATGATGTTCAATCTGACGCATCCCGATCCCGTCATGCGCGAGATCTTCAACGATGTGCGCTTCCGCCAGGCGATGTCGGTGGCCATCGACCGTAACGAGATCAACGAATTGATCTACTTCGGCCTGGCCACGCCATCACAATCGGCGCCGACGCCGGACTCCAACTTTTACGAGCCTTGGATGACCGATCACTTCGCCGAATACGATCCCGACCGGGCTAACGCACTGCTTGATGAAATCGGCCTGGATCAACGCGATGGCGAAGGTTTTCGTCTGCGTCCCGATGGCGAGACTCTGTTCATCAACATGCAGGTAGCTGTTCCGGAAGAGGCTTGGGGCAAGATCGCCGAATTGGTCGTCTCTTACTGGAACGCGGTTGGCGTCAAGTCCCAGTTGAAGTTGATCGAACGCGGCTTGTATACCGAATTGCGCGGCACGGGCGGCCACGACATCGCCGGTTGGGGGTTGGACATCGTCGATATTGGAGAATTCTCCGGCGCGATCGGCAATATCCGTCCCAATTGGGGCGCGCGCGCCGGCTCGAAGGAGTGGTTCGACTGGCTGAATTCGGGTGGAGCCAAGGGGACCGAACCACCTGAAGACATCAAAGAACTGTGGGATCTCAGCCAGCTTTGGTTGCAGCAGCCCTATGGCTCGGATTCCTATCTGGAGATCGGCAAGCAATTCCACGACATGACCTTCCGAGGCCTCTACCAGATTGGCACGGTTCAACGTCCGCCGCAGCCCTTGCTCTTTAAGAAGACGCTCAAGAACACGCCGCCCAACGATACCGAGGGGCTCTGGAGCTTCAGTTACCGCCAATGGGTCATGTTCATGCCCGAACAATGGTACTACGAAGACGGTAGCTAACACCTCACAAACAAAGCGCGAAAGCTATGTGGCATGGCGAAATCGTCATGCCACATATTCTACTTGCGGTGAGGAAGACAATGGCAAAAAGCGCGGCGATGGAACGCTTTACCGGGGCGGATAAACATAATCCCTGGTTCACAAAATTCCGCTACCAGTTAGCGCCGGGCTTGGGATACGAGAAGGGCATCGTCCGCCGTGACCCCAGTTGCATTGTCCAGGTCGACGGCCTTTATTACGTTTGGTATACGCGGGCCGCGCACCCCTGTGTGCCGGTCGGTCACGAACGAGCGACGGACAGCTTGCCCGCCATGCCCTGGGATCTATGCGATGTTTGGTATGCCACTTCCGCTGATGGTTACACTTGGGTAGAGGGAGGACCGGCCGTCGAAAGGGGACCCGCCGGCAGTTACGACGAGCGCAGCGTTTTCACGCCCGATGTCCTGGCTCATGACGGCCGTTATTACCTGGTCTATCAAGTTACGCGCTCGCCCAGTTTTCGCTGTACGCCGGAAGCGATCGCCATCGCCTGGGCGGATCATCCGGCGGGACCCTGGACCAAGAGCCCGGCGCCCGTCGTCGAGCCCGATCCCTCGGGCGAAGTGGACAGTCGCGCCTATCCGGAACAAGCGACGGTCAAAGGAAGTTTCGACAGTTTGCGCGTTCATGATCCGGCCCTGCTGTTCCGGGAGAATCGGTTCTGGCTATATTTCAAGGGCGAGGGAATCGGCCATAGCAATATGGAATCCAAATGGGGCGTCGCTACCGCCGATCATCCCTTGGGACCCTACGCCAAGTCGCCCTTAAACCCAATTACCAACAGCGGTCACGAAGTCATGGTCTGGAATTACGCGGGCGGCGTTGGCGCCCTGATTACCCGCTGCGGGCCAGAGAAGAATACGATTCAATTTGCCTCGGACGGCATCAACTTTGAGGTCAAATCGACAATCGTCGAACCGCCGCAAGCCGCGGGCGCCTTGCGCCTCAATGCGGAGGACGATGAGCATCCACTGTGCGGATTGACTTGGGGCTTGAGCCATGTCACCACCTACAGCGCGCACGCGACTTGGCAAGCGCGCGATCCCTTGGGTTTGCATGATATTGCTGAGCCCTGGGATTTCATCGTCCGTTGGCAGCGCGATGATCAGCCGCGGGGCTTTGTCTAAACCTCATCTGACATGGGAGCCGACAAATGCCCGTCAAACCAAACGTCGTACTTGTTATCACCGATGATCAAGGTTACGGCGATATCGGTTGCCATGGCAATCCGGTTCTAAGGACGCCCAATCTGGACCAGATGGCCCGCGACGGCGTTCAGTTGGATGATCATCATCATGATCCGCTTTGTTCCCCGTCCCGGGCAGCGCTTTTGACCGGTCAATATGCTTCGCGAAACGGCGTCTGGCATGTGATTCACGGGCGTCATCTCCTTGATCCCAGAGCAATGACGATGGGGGATGTCTTTTCCGCGAACGGCTATCGTACCGGCATGTTCGGCAAATGGCACCTGGGCGACAATTATCCTTTTGCGCCGCAATTTCGAGGTTTCGACCAAGTCCTTTGTCATCGCGGCGGGGGGGTGGGAGAGCTACCAGACTATTGGGGCAACAATTATATGGATGACTGTTATTTTCGAGATGGCGAGCCCGTCCGTTATCAAGGCTATTGCACTGACGTTTTTTTCGACGAAGCGCTTCGATTCATTGAAGCCGACCCGAATTCACCCTTTTTTGTCTATTTGGCTACGAATGCCATGCACGCGCCGCATATCGTGCCCGAAGAATACGCGGCGCCCTACAGAGGTTTAGCGATCCCCGAAGACCGCGCCAACTTCTATGGCATGATCGCGAATTTTGACGAAAACATGGGCAAATTGTTCCAGCGACTGCAGGAACTGCAGCTCGCTGAAAACACGATCGTGATCTTCACTGCCGATCACGGTACGGCGGCCGGTTTCGATCCCGCAACTGGAGAAGGCTACAACGCGGGCATGCGCGGCAAGAAAGGCTCCATGTACGATGGCGGCCACCGCGTCAATTGTTTCTTCCGCTGGAAGGGCGAACTTCCCGCGGGCGGACTAGTCAATTCGCTGACGGCGCATGTCGACATGCTGCCGACCTTGATCGAGCTTTGCGGACTGGAATTGAAGGGGGAAGTTGACTTCGACGGCCTAAGTCTTGCGTCACAAATGCAGGGCGAATCTGATCGCTCCGCCGGGCGAACCTTGTTCATTCATTTGCAGCCCGACCGGCCGGAGAAATGGCGCGACTGTGTCGTGATGCGCGACGGTTGGCGATTGATCAACGGGACGGAGTTGTATGACGTTGCCAGGGACCAGGGACAGCAGCGCGATATTTCATCCGAGCATCCACATGTCCTCCGGGAATTGCGCGGCGAATACGAGACCTGGTGGGACAGCCTGCGAAAGCCTTTTTCAGGATATGTCCATATTCCAATCGGCACTGCTCACGAGAATCCTGTACTGCTTTCGGCCCGCGATTGGCATCCAACCGCGGGCAGGGTGCCCTGGCGCCAAGATTGGATCTCAGACTCAGCTTACGATGCCAACGGCTTCTGGATGATTGACGTCCGGGAAGCCGGTCAATACGAGGTTGAACTGCGCGCTTACCCGCGCGAAGCCGATTGTCCAGCGGGCGCCACGAGCGCTCGCCTTCAGATCGACGGCGTCGAATATGCGCGCGTCTGCCAGGAAAATGCGAGGAGCGTGATATTCCTTGTGGAACTGGATGCCGGGCAGACCAAGTTGCAAACTTGGCTGAGCAATCCGCTGCGGCGACGCCTGCGAGGCGCCTATTATGTCTACATAAGTCGTTTGTAGGTCAAGGGGGTAGGGCGATGACGCTTAAGAGATCCGATGTGCTGATCACGCGACCTTGCAGCATGGAGGTATACCGACGATATCGCGCGACCGGGCTGGGCTGGGGCTTCTTGCCCGAACCCGATCGACGAGGCCTGCCGCCGGATGAAGAGATGATGCGGGATGTCGACGAGGCGCATCGCTGCGGCGTCAAATTCCAAGGCCGCGTGGAACTGGATGCGGACTGGATGGGCATGATCGATTTTGATTCCAATTTCATGGAATCGACCGTGCGCGATTTGAATGATCGGCCGGCGATCACTTGGTGGGAGCACACTTACAAGGGACATCCCTCGTACCACTATTGTACAAACGCGCCTGGATACCAGCATTATCTGATGTATCAGTTGCGGCGGGTCATGCAAGCCGGGACGGACTGGCTGATGATTGACTCCGCCATTCCTACCATCGGCGCCTTGAATGCCCGATATGGCGGCTGCTTCTGCCGGCACTGTATGGCGGGTTTTCGCGATTACCTGTGCGCCAACTTGAGTGAAGAGGAGATCATGTCGGGGGGCATCGGCGATCTCGAAACCTTCGACTATGGAGACTACTTGCGGGAACGCGGTATCACGGACGACATGTATCGGGCGCGAATCTTGGCATTCCCGCCTGTCATTCCGCTGGCAAAAGAATACTTCGATTTCCAGTGGAATGAGATAAACCGGCTCTTTCGCGAATTCAAGCGCTATGCGCGGGAATTTGACGACACTGTGCCCATGAGTTCGAATTCGCCCTATTATTGGGCCGAGTTCATGTATGCCGTCGACGCGCATGACTTCTACACCAATGAAATGGAGTACCAAGCGCCCGAGATCGAGGTCCTGCCGACGGAGCCAATCTATACTTTCAAGCTCGCCGACGCTCTCAAGCGCATCGTCGCCATCACGGGCGTTCCGCGCGCCTTTGAACCTTGCCGGATTAAAGATCGTCCCGGGCATATTCGACTGTGGATCGCACAAGCTTATGCGCATGGACACGTCTTCATGGCGCCGGAGAAAATGTGGACGCTGCGCTTTCGCGGCGAGCCGGATCGCTGGTATCACAGCAAGCCGGGCGACTATGAAGACCTCTATCATTTCGTACGCGACTATCCGGCGCTATTTGATGACTATGAATCTGTGGCATCGGTCGCGCTCGTTTTCAGCAACAAGGCCGTGCGGCAATACCTGGGCGATCAACTCGGCAGCGGTCACCTGGGCGGTCAAAACCGCAGCGCGCCAGGAACGGCGCTTGTGAAAGCTTGTATCGCGCTCAGCGAAGCCAATTTGCCATATCGCATTATTGTGGCGGGTGATGAATGGATCAAAGACGATTTGCTGGAAGCGGATTTGTCATCTTATCGCGCGCTTGTCCGTTTTGAACCGTCACATTTGACCGCCGAGCAGGAAGCCAAGCTGCAAAGTGTGGGCGATCGCCTCGTGACTTGGGAAGAGGCAGCGGACTTGTTGGCGAAGGCGGGCCAGGACATCGGCGTCACTGGCGCGGAAAACATCGCTGTCTTGCCGAGGCGCCAGCCCGGCGCGCAAGACGCGCCCCTGATCGTGCATCTGCTCAACAGCAATTATGACGCCGAAAGCGACCAATTCGAGACCGTTCGCGATCTGCGACTGACGATCGCGCAATCGATGCTTAAACGGTCATTTTCACGTGCCGCCTTTTTCGCGCCGGGCAAGGAGCCTGTCATTATTGACTGCCAAGGCACAGATGACGGAACCTCAATTATCCTTCCCGAATTGGGCATGTGGGGCATCCTCAAATTGGAATAGGGATCAAAGCTGTAAGGTTTGTCCGGCACTGGATCATGCTAACGCGCTTTTTCTACCCCACCCCCGGCCCCCTCCCCGTAGCAACGGAGAGGGGGAGCTAACGTAGAGTGAACTCGCTTGAAAACAGCAATTATCTACACTGGCATCGTCAGAAAATACGTGTTGATGCCAGGTCGAAACAAGCTTCCCCACAAGCCTTACAAGGAATAGCAATCCCGCAACTACATGACAAGGGCGTTTGTTAAACTAGATCTGCAGCTTGCGTCCCCAGTCTTCCCGCTCTTGGCGCAGTTGCAGGAGTAGTTGTTCGCGGGCGAACTCGTCTTCAAAAAAGCTGCAATTCTCGAAGAATTCGATGAGTTCATCGAGCCGCGCCATGACGTCGTTCTTGCCGATAGGACGAATCGATCGCGCTTTCAGCCAGTTCCCCGGCGCGGTCATGATCCATTCTGGTGGCGGGCGATGATGTTCGAGGATAAACTCGCTGGCCTTGAAGTAGCTGGTGATGGCCTTATGCGACGCCCGGTTTGTGGACTGTACAATCACAAATGCGACCAGGGCAGCGCCCGCCAGCGAAGCAAGGACGAAGAAAAGCAGGAAGTCCATCGGATGCGCTATTCCACGCCGCGCAGATCCAGCTCGTCGGCGAAATGGCAGGCGGCGAAGTGATCCCGTCCAACTTCGGTCCAAGCCGGTTCCTGTTCGCGGCAAATGTCTTGCGCGTAACGGCAACGAGGATGGAAATAACAGCCGGAGGGCGGATCAGCCGGGTTCGCCACTTCACCGGGGAGAATTATACGATCCATCTTGATCTCGGGGTCGGTTGTCGGGACGGCCGATAACAAGGCTTCCGTATAGGGATGCTTAGGATCCGCAAATAGGGCTTCGGTAGCGGCCATTTCCACCAGTTGTCCCACATACATAACCCCAACGCGGTCGGAAATATGCTCGACCACGGAAAGATCGTGGGCGATGAACAGATAAGTCAGGTCGAATTCTTCTTGCAGATCCTCGAGCAAGTTCAGGATTTGCGCCTGAATCGAGACATCAAGCGCGGAGACGGCTTCGTCACAGACAATCAGCCGCGGGCTGGGCGCGAGCGAACGCGCGATCCCGATGCGTTGGCGCTGCCCGCCCGAAAAGGCATGTGGATAGCGGTTAAGATGGCGGATATCCAAGCCGACGCGATCCATTAGCTCGCGCACGCGGTCTTGAATCTGGCGCTTGCCCGCCAGCAGCTTGTTATTGCGGATTGGCTCGGCAATGATGTCCAATACGGTCATGCGGGGATCCAGCGAGGAGTAGGGGTCTTGAAAGATCATGTGAAAATGCCTGCGGACCTCGCGCAGCTCCTTCTTCTCCATGCTGGCGATATCAACCTCTTCCCCATCGGGAAGGCGGAAGATAATCTGTCCTTCGGTGGGATTTATCGCGCGGACAATGCAGCGCCCGAGCGTCGTTTTGCCGCTGCCGGATTCGCCGACAAGCCCGAAAGTCTCGCCCTCGCGGATCTGAAAGCTAACGCCGTCGACTGCCCTGACATGCCCATGTACGGCGCGCAGGAAGCCTTTTTCGATGGGAAAGTGCTTTTTCAGATCCCGAACTTCGAGCAGAACTTCATCATTCCGCGCTTTTGCGGGTACTTCCATCCCCTCAAGCATAGACCGGCTCACTCTCTTTGTTGTGAAGGTAGCAGCGCACAAAATGTCCCTCGCCCATATCAACCAGGGCGGGTACAGCGGCATCACAGGTACCGGCGATGAACTCGTCGCAGCGGGAGGCGAATCCACATTCTGGCGGCGGATTCATGGGCACGGGCACGTTCCCGCGGATGGCATCGAGGCGGCCACGCCCACGGCTGCCCAGACGCGGTATCGACTTCAGCAGGCGCTGCGTGTAGGGGTGCATGGGATTTTTGAACAATTCTATCGTAGACGCGCGCTCGACCACGCGCCCCAGGTACATCACGTTCACTTCGTCAGCGATTTCGGCGATCACGCCGAGGTCATGGGTGATATACATGATGGCCATGCCAAATTGTTCTTGAAGCTCCTTCATCAATTCCAGGATTTGCGCCTGAACCGTGACATCCAAGGCTGTAGTCGGCTCGTCGGCGATCAAGAGCGAAGGACTGCAAGACAGCGCCATCGCGATCATGGCGCGTTGGCGCATGCCGCCCGACAATTGATGCGGGTATTCGTCAAACCGCTGGCCGGGGTTGGAAATACCAACGCGGTTGATCATGTCCAGCGCCAGCTCTTTGGCTTCGCGCTTGTTCTGGGTGATATGCAGCAGGATGGCCTCGATAATTTGTTTCCCGATCGTATGCACCGGGGACAAGCTGGTCATCGGTTCCTGAAAAACCATCGAGATCTCCGCGCCGCGTATGGCGCGTATCTCCCGGCTGCGCGGGTCTAGCTGCAGCAGATCCACGATGGCGCCGTCGCTCTGCCGCAACAGGATTTCGCCGGATTCAATCGTGCCGGGTGGCGGCACGATCTGAAGGATAGACTGGGCGGTGACACTCTTGCCGGAGCCCGACTCACCAATGATGCCGACAGTTTGATGAGCGGCAATATTGAAATCGACGCCGTCAACCGCCTTGAGCGTACCCTCTGGCAACTCAAAGTAGGTGCGCAGGTTCCGCACTTCCAGGGTGCTGTTGCTTGACTTCATCTCCACCGAAGCTTTGCCCGTTCAATTTGTCGTATTGTAGACAATCAACAAGTGATTGACAAGCAGCGCGGACCGGCGCTTGCAGCCTGCCCAAAGCCGCATAGGCTTTCCATCCGGTCGAGACGCAAAAACAGGCTCGACTCGCGAACCTGTCAGATATTTCCATGGTGGGCGATATAAGACTCGAACTTATAACCTTCCGGGTGTAAACCGGACGCTCTATCCAATTGAGCTAATCGCCCTGAATATATTGATAATAGCCGCACAGCGGTGAAGTCGTCAAGGTTGACTTCGCTTGGTAGTGTATCGAAGTCGGTTGGAATGCACCTCTCATCCCCCGGCCCCTTCTCCCACAGGGGGAGAAGGGGAGGGTCACGCTCTCCGAATTAGATACTTAGTGCTGAATTCGATACATTGACTCCATAAATCGAGTAGATCGTCCGCAGAAGTAGGACCAACAAAGTCATGCAACTCCGTAATAATAGTCGGCGGGTCGCCCGCAAAACCTAGCCGGAGCGGTGGGCGAGCCAAGGCTCGCCCCTACATCCACCTTGCAATCGTGTCTTGTGGTGAAAATATAATTTGAAGCGATTGCTCCGCGCTTACATGCGCGGGGGCGTGACGCCGGTTTGCCCCTGGTATTTGCCTTTTTTGTCGGCATAAGACTGCTCGCAGGCGTCGTCGGCCTCGAAGAACAAGACCTGGGCGAGACCCTCGTTGGCGTAGACCTTGGCTGGCAAGGGGGTGGTATTGCTGATTTCCAGGGTGACGAAGCCTTCCCACTCCGGCTCAAAGGGCGTCACGTTGACGATCAAGCCGCAGCGGGCATAAGTGGATTTGCCCAGGCAGACGGTCAAGACATTGCGCGGGATGCGGAAGTATTCCACCGAACGCGACAATACAAAAGAATTGGGCGGGATGACGCAAACATCGCCGCGGAAGTCCACAAAAGAAGCGTCGTCGAAATGTTTGGGATCGACAATCGCCGAATGCACATTGGTAAATATTTTGAACTCGTCCGAGACGCGCAGGTCGTAACCGTAGGAAGAAACGCCATAGCTAATGGAGCCGTCGCGAACTTGCTGGTCGACGAAGGGTTCGATCATGCGCTGCTCGCGCGCCATTTTCTTGATCCAGTGGTCCGGTTTCAGTCCCATAATTTGTCCTTTTGCCGCGGGCTACATGCGTTCTGGCGCGGACATGCCCATCAGGCGCAGCAGGCGGTAAAACACGACGCCTGCGGCGCGGTAAAAGCGCAAGCGAGCCTTGGCAACGTCCACTGGCACCTCGCTGTGCAATACGCGCACCTGATCATAGATCGGATGAAAAACAGCTGCGAGCTCGCTCGCGAAAAAGGCGATCTTGTGCGGCTCGTAATGTGTCACCGCTTGTTCGATCACGTTGCCGAGCTCCAAGGCCTTGCGAATGAACTTGAGTTCATCGTCTCCCAACAAGGTCATGTCGGCGTCGTCATCGTTGAATCCGCGCTCCTTGGCTTCTCGGAAGATACCGGCACAGCGGACGTAGGCGTTCTGAATGTAGTATACCGGGTTCTCGTTGGACTGCTTCACGACCTGGTCGACATCGAAGTCCAGTTGCGAATTGGGACTGCGCGCCAGCATATGGTAGCGCACGGCGTCGGCACTGGTCATCTCCACCAGTTCGTCCAGGGTATCGAAGTCCCCGGCGCGTTTGGATTGCTTGACCCTCTCGTACTCGCCCGTTTTTTGATTCCTGCGCACTGCCCGCACCATCTGAATGAATATGACGTGGATCGGTTCCGGGTCCATATTCAGCGCGCGAATGCCATGTTTGACCACCTGGGCCTGGGAAAAATGATCGGTGCCCAGCACGTTGACCGCGATGTCGAATCCGCGTTCCAGCTTGTCACGGTGATAGGCGATGTCGGGCAGCGTATATGTCGGCGCGCCATCGCTCTTAACCATGACGCGGTCCTTTTCATCGCCGAATGTCGTGCTGCGGAACCAGGTCGCCGGCTGGTAGCCCTTGGCGGCGACATCGGCAATTTCTTCATCGTCCGCGCCTTCCCAATGCGTCGACTGGTAGATATGGCCATTGTCACGCAGCTCTTCCAGCACAGCCCAGATCTGCTCCGACTCAAAGAGCGATGTCTCGTTGTAAAAGCGATCATGTTGGATATCAATCGCCGCCAGGGACCGGTTGATCCACTGAAACATGCGCGCTTCGGCGATATCCTTGAATTTCTCCCAGCCGGTCTCCTTGAGGGCATCGCCATGTTCTTCGGCTAGCTCGGCAGCGATTTCGACCAGATATTCGCCCTGATAGTAGTCGGCAGGGAACTCAATGTCGTCGCCGAGCTGCTGCCGATAGCGCAGCATCAGGCTTTTGCCCAGAACGATCATTTGGTTGCCGGCATTGTTGTAATAATATTCGCGCTGCACGTCATAGCCAGCCGCCTCGAGCAGACGCGCCATGGCATCGCCGACAACGGCGTTACGGGTATGGCCGATGGTGATCGGCCCGCTGGGATTGGCGCTGACGAACTCGACCTGCGCCACCCGGCTGGCGCCGATATCGAGCTGGAAGAAGTCTTCGCCCTCCTCGATGATTCGGTCAACCTGCCCTTTCAAATACGATTCACTGAGAAAGCAATTGATGAATCCAGGCGGCGCGACCTCGATCTTGTCAATAAAGTCCACCCCCGGGAGGGTCGCGGCGATCAGATTGGCTATCTCGAGCGGATTCTTGCGCGCCAGTTTGGCCAGGCTCATGCCCGGGTAGGAGAGATCGCCTTGTCCCGCGCGTTTTGGCGGGCTGACCGGCACGGGCGGAATCTTGAATTGGGGCAAGTCACCGCTATGAATTGCGCGCGTGAGCGCTCCTTCAATTAGCTGTTCCAGTTCTTTGTTGAGTTGTTTCAAGAGCGGCATCTCTTTGCAGCTAAGCTTTCCAGGCGGTTTCGGATTCTATCAAAGTAGCGCCCCCAGGTTAACGGTGATTTCGCAATCCGGCATTCGGCTCGCGCGCAGAGGCCCTTCGCGATTCGGTTCCGCCCGCTTTGCGCGCCCAGACTTTATCGTAATCTTCCTGCCAGGTTTCAAATTCGATTGACAACATACCACAGGCATTTAAGATCTGTGTGAATCGCGAGCGACTGACGATTCGACCGGGCATCCAGCGCATATCAATGCGGTTGCTGGTCAACAGGACCCCGCCCGGACGAAGCACGCGGGCCAATTCCGCCAGCGCGGCTTCGGGATCGGGAAAGAATTCCAGGGACTCCAGGCAAGCGACGGCGTCGAAGGCGCCGTCGGGGAAGGGCAGGTCCATGGCATCGCCGCGGACCAGGGATATGAATGCTTGGAAGCGCTCCTGCTCGATCTTCGACCCGGCGACAGCGAGCATTTTGCGGCTGTGATCCAGTCCGATCACATGACCATGGAAGCGCCCGTTGCGGGCCAAAAGCAGGGGCAAGCGCCCGCTACCAGTAGCCAGGTCCAGAATTAACGGATCAACCTGCGGACTGATGCGATCCAGGAGCGGCTCCGCCAGCAAGAGTTGATCCGAATACTCATCGAATTGTTTAACGCGGTCGTAACGACGGGCATAGAGATCGTAAAGCCAGATGACGGCTCGCTTGCCGAGGTAAACGCCCTCGGTCTCTATGAGCAGCCACCAGATGAATAAACATGCGACCGCGCAAGCAAGCAGGAACAAGAGGGGGCTCATAAGACGCTTTCCCGAATCTGCGCGTCTAAGCCATCGAAAACAGATCCGCTTCACGGAACTGCATTTCGTAGAGCTTGGCATACAGGCCTTGTCCCGCTAGCAACTGATCGTGACTGCCCAACTCGATCAGGCGTCCCGCATCGAGTACCGCGATCCGATGAGCGATGCGCACCGTGCTCAAGCGGTGGGCGATGATCAAGGTCGTGCGGTTTTGCATCAACTTGCCCAGGGCATCCTGGACCAACTGTTCGCTTTCGTTGTCCAGGCTGGAGGTGGCCTCGTCCAGGAGTAATATGGCCGGGTCCTTGAGCAAGGCTCTGGCAATGGCGACGCGTTGCCGTTGCCCGCCGCTGAGTTTGACGCCGCGCTCGCCGACAATCGTTTCGTAGCCCTTGGGCAGGGCGCTGATAAAGTCGTGCGCGTTAGCGGAGCGGGCGGCGGCGATTAATTCTTCTTCGTCCGCGTCCAGCTTTCCGTAGAGGATGTTCTCGCGTATGCTGCCGCCGAAGAGCAAAGTCTCTTGCGGCACGACGCCGATTTGCCGCCGCAAGCTGCTCTGTGTCAGGTCGCGAATATCATGTCCATCAATGGAAATGACGCCGGCATCCGGGTCATAGAAGCGCGGGATCAGGTTAAACAGGGTGCTTTTTCCGGCGCCGCTGGGTCCGACAAGAGCGACAATTTCGCCGGCGCTGACATCGAGGTTGACGCGCGACAGCACTTCATTGCCTTTCTCATACGAGAAGCTGATGTCCCGCAAGGAGATGCTGCCGTCAACATTGACGAGTTCTTTCGCGGCCGCCGAGTCCTGAATATCGGGCGCTGTATCGAGAAGCTGGAAAACGCGTTTGGTCGCGCCGAGCGCTTCCTGGAATTGCGAATACAAGTTGATCAACCCGGCGAAGCTGCCCGCCACGGTCAAACCATAGATCAGGAAGGCGATTAGTTCGCCCGCGCTCAGCCTGCCATCCAGCACTTCTCGCCCGCCGAACCATAAGATGAGGGCCAATCCAGCAAAGGCGAAGAAGCCAATGATGGGACCGAAAATCGAGCGAACGGTGAGCAACTTGACCGCGGCGCGAAAAGCGACCTCGATGGCCCGGTTGTAGCGTTTAATCTCATAGTTTTCACGGACGAAACTCTTAACTTCGCGGATGTTCTGAAAGACTTCTTCGGCGACCACGGTGGCGCCGGCGATTTCGTCCTGAACCCGTGTGCTCATGCGGCGTATCGCCGATCCCAAAACGAAGCCGACGCCGACGATGATCGGCATCAGCACCACGATAAACAGGGTGAGGCGCCAATTGAGCCAGAACATGATGCCTATCGATCCCAGCAGTGTCAGGGATTGCTGCAAGAGCGTGCTGATATTGCCGGTCAAGACCGTGCGTACGACGGTGACGTCGGAGGAGATTCGGCTGACCAATTCGCCGACGCGGCGATCGGTATAGAATCTGATTGAGAGAAACTGCAAGTGAGCGTAAAGCGCTTGCCGGATGTCCACGACAATCTTTTCGCCCACATAGTTCAAGTTGTAATTCTGTACGAAGGCGGCAAGAGAGCGGACCAAGAACACCAGCAGCAAGAGCAGCGTAATCTCATCGAGCAGGGCAAGATTAGCCTGCTCAAAGACCGAATCGACCACCTCGCTCATGACGGCCGGGAAGACCAGGCTCAACCCGGCGCTTAGCAATACGCCGACGCTGGCAATAAGCAGACGCAGCTTGTACGGGGACAAATATGCCAGCAGCCGGCGCCATTGCAGCGGCGCATCCGGGGTTTCCCGAGAATCGAGAGAGGGCGCGCCGCGGCGAATCTGAATCATGTTTCCTTCTCGATAGATAGTAGTCAGGTTTTCGCTCGGGGCCAGTAACCCGTATGACAGAGCGGGCTCCGCCCCGCGCGCGGGGCTTGTTTAGGCGCGGGCAGGCGTTTCAGGGATGCGCCATTGCCTACTGCGCCGCTGGCTCCTCGATGTCGTCGTCGTCGGCTCCGCCTTTCGCTTCCGGCTTCCTTGCAGTGTCGCCTCCGCCCCCAGCTTCGATGTCAATCTGTATCCTCGGTTCGTCGTCGCCTTCGGAAACAGCATCAAGTTCCGGAGGGGCGGGCAGTTCGTCCGCCTCGTCAACCGGCGCGACCGGCGTCTGATCTTCTACGGCTTGCCACTCGGCGTGAGCGGCTAATGACAGGCTGTAGCCGGAAGGGAAGTCGATTTGAATGCCGTCGGAGTTTCTAGTGACGACGACGCCGTGCTGTTCTACTTTGACCTCTTGCTCCCAGGTGAAGGGTCCGCCGACCCAAACTTTCAGCGGCGACAAGATCCGTACGCCGATCACGTCAGAAAATAGCTTAAGTGGAACGATACCGCCGATATGATGGTCTTCGCCAAAACCCTTAATCTCTTCCGTGTGATAAAACTGGGACAAGTGCCCGTCGCGTTCCAGCACCTGGGAGAGGCCCCTCAAGACGCGCTTGACCAAGGTGGTCGCTTCCTGATGAAAACCGCACTTGACCATGCCTTCGCCGATTAAGGACAAGAAATACATCCATATGCCGCCGCCGCCGCGCGCATTGGAGGGATCGAAATTCGGATCGCGCTGGCTGACCATGGTAATCCCGTTCGGGCAGAAAAACTGCGATTCGTCCAGCGCGCATTCGACCAGGGCCGAAGCGCGATCCTGCGCCAGCAGCCCGGTCCAGAGCGGCAGCAGGTGATTGATGTCCAGACGACTGCTGTCGATTGTCTTGGCGTAAACTTTGTAGACTCGGCTAAGGCCCTCAATTTCTATCGTACCCACAAAGGAGAGCGCCTGGCGGGTTGTATAGACGCCCTGGCGATTTTGCCAATCAAATGCGTCAACATCGGCGTCGATGACGCAATCCTCGCCGTCACTGTCCAGCCCGGTGAGCCGCAGACTTATGCGCGGTACCTGGCTGACGCCGCCGACAACGCGAACCATGACGCGATCGGGTGCCGGGAGCGATCGCTCGATTATATGGATTTTGTCGCCCGGCCCGCGTCGCAGCAACTCGACCGAGTCACTGGTCAGGTGGGAATCGCGATCACGGTAGGTATAGCGATCCCCGTCCCAGAATTCTTCCAGGGAATCTTGCAGGTCGCTCAATCTTTGTCTTAATTCATTTTGGGCGTCTTCGTCCTCAAGTTCCCGCGCTATCGAACAGAGGGCGTCCGCTTCCGAGATCAAATATGCCAGCAGATCGGGCGTCTCCATTTCCCCCAGTTTCGCGCCTTGCGCCCAGCCCTGGCCCATACCGAAGGTGGGAAAGGCCACGTAGCCCATTTGCCGTTCCGATCGCCATTCCGGCACGCCGTCGGCATCCTTGTCCTCTTGCAGCCAGCGCGCGAAGAATGCGGTCAAAGGCTGAAAAACTTCGGCGAGGAAATCGCGGTCTTCTGTCAGTCCATAGACAATCCAGGACATGCGCGCAAGCAGGGGCATCATCATGAGGCCCTGAGTTTGCCCGGCCAAGCCCGGCTGCCGATCCACGAAACCGGTATCGTCCTGCGTGGACAGATAGTTATGAATGAGGCCCTTGGCCCAATCGGGTTCGATGTTGGCGGCGGCCGTCGCGGCCAGGTAGGCCAGCGTAGGATCTTGGCCAGCCCAGGCGCGAATATGATCTCTGCCATCACCGCGCCGGCTCCAGCCTCGATTGGTCGCGCGGTTGGCAACCAACGACGAATGACTTAGCTGATCGCTTGACCCCATACGCGCTTGAAGCAGCAAATTGTAGGACAGATCCAGGAGCCTGTCCCAACTCTTTTCGCCCGTCTGAATACGCGGGATCGCCCCGGCAAGATCGTCTATTTTCTCGAAATAGATATCCCAGGGCCTGGCCAGCCAATTCATCGTGACGCTGTGTGAATCGCGCATATCTGGCAAACCGGCGACCACGAAGGGTACGCGAGTTGTTTCGCCCGCCGGTAAGACCAGCCTGCGACCGAGTTTGGGGCTCGAGATTCTGCCGCCATAGATATCCACGCTGGCGCCTTCCAGCGTGAGCACTGGATTTATGTCCCCGATTTGTCCCAAATGCAGCGCCAGGCTGTAATCGCCCATGGTCAAAACGTTGAGCTTCTTGTTTCGTCCGTTGATTACGACGTGAGCAAATAGCTCAATCTGGAGTTCAAGATCCTCGCTTTTATGATTCTTGATAGAAAACTCGCAGCCGGCGGCATTTGACTCCATCACCCAATAGCGAGCCCTTAATTCCAGCCAGGGAGCGATTTCCGCCCGGATTCCCAGAAAATTGGGCGCGAAATGGGTTGCTACAGGCGGGTGATGGTAACTCTGGTACTGATAGACCTGATGTCCGCCGGTCAGCCAGATCGGGACGATGCTCACTAAACCGGCGCGGCCGCCGAACTGGGTTTGAAAGGCCAGCGCCGCGCGGTTTTTTCCGCCGAGATCGAGCTTCCAGGCTTGATCGTCAACGTAGTTAGTACGGCTCATGCGGGCATCGGCGGCCATGTGGAACTCGAACATAGAGGCGGCGTCGATCTCGTAGCTAGGCATGTTCCGCATATGTACATTCCTCTGGATGTTGATATCGCGATTGACCGTCAACCAGATTACGGGAGATCCGCCTACAAGGTTTCCCGCATATGGCGGGGCAGCATAGCGCAATCACTCAACGATTTGCCAGGTAGAGTCAATTTCATTGAATCTAAAGGTATCGCCGTAGAGACTTTCGACCAGGTGATATCCGGGTCCGGCGATGTATTGGTTGTCCGCGCCCAGCGCGCCGCCATGGTGATACTCGTATCTCGTGGTATGACCCAGTTCGTCTTCCAGTGCCCAGCCAATCGCGGTACGGACTTCCAGGTTCTCGCGCCAAAGCTTGCCGAATCCCCGGACAGGCTGTTGTTTGCCTTCCGGCGCGACAATCTCGGGATCGGATTCGAGATCGCCATCGACAAAAACATCATCGTAGACCGACCATAGATGCTCATCGCTGTCGTTCACAGTCAGCAACCAAATCTGCTGATTGGGTTGCAGCCATAACATCCAACCTCGTTCAAATCGCTGTTCTGCGACATAGATTGCCCCGATGACCGGTGTCGGGAAAGGATTGGGCGTTGGCGTCGGCGTAGGAGTCGCCGTCGGCGCGGCTTCGGTGGCGGCTTTAGCCGCCTCAAATGTTGCCGTGACGCCACTGTCGGGGGTCGCTGTTACAATGATCACACGCTCTGTGACGACTTGTCCCTGACACGCCGTCAGGGTTCCAAGCAAAGCGAAGAGGCAGAACAAGCGTGATTTGATTGACATGCACGAGGCTCCATTGCTTGAACGGCGAGACTGATAATGCTATTGTATCAAAGCTAAGCTGTAGGGCAAACGGGTTGGAAACGCGCTGTGTTTCGGGGGCGCGCTTCTCTTCGAAACGCTAGTATTTCTTATATGTTCAAGCGATTAGGCCGCGCGTCAAGGCTTAATCCCTCATTGTTTCATAATCTGAAAACTATCTTCTGAGTTGAGAGTTGAGCAAATGTCTTTTCGTCCGACAAACGTCACCTTGAACAAATCTGAAAAAACTCTCGAGATCCTATGGGATGATGGCTTAAGGAGCCAGTATCCATTGTCGCAGTTGCGGGAGGCTTGTCCCTGCGTCGAATGTCGCGGCGGTCATGCCAATATGGGGATGGCGAATGCGCCTGAGGATCTTCTCAAGTTGACGCCACGGCGCTCGTACACGATAACTGGCTTGAGCCCGGTGGGCAATTATGCGCTGCAACCGCGTTGGGACGACGGCCACGAGACAGGCATTTATACCTGGGAGTATCTACGCTTGATTTCGCCGCAGGAATAGTTCGGGCTCGGATGCGCTACCGGCAAAGCGACTAAGGATTTGACAGTCGGCAGCCAATTGTTTTATGCTGAATCGTGATGAATTCGCACTCAATCCTATACGAAAAGGGAATGATGATGAAGCTTATAAGAGTGATTGTAGCAGCAATAGTCCTGGTCACAGCAATGCTAAGCGCTTCGGCGCAAGACGACAGCTTGGTCATTTGGGCCGATGATACGCGGGCGCCGATACTGGAAGAGTTGGGAGCGCAGTTTGAAGAAGAGTTCGGCATCGCCGTGCGCGTAGACGAATTGGGCTTTGGCGATATTCGTGATCAATTCAAGACGGCTGCGCCCGCTGGCGAAGGTCCCGATATGATAATCGGCGCCCACGACTGGCTAGGCGAATTGGCTGTAAATGGCCTGCTGGCCGAAATTGACGTTTCCGATGTCGCGGATGATTTCTTGGGGGCGGCGCTGTCGGCATTTGTCTATGAAGGCGTCCAATACGGCTTGCCCTACGCCGCGGAAAATGTCGCTTTCCTGCGCAATGTCGACTTGGTGCCGGATAACCCGGCAACCTGGGACGATGTGCGTTCGGTGAGCGAACAGTTGATCGCCGACGGCGCGTCGAAATACGGATTTGTCATGTTCGACAACAATCCCTATCATTTATTCCCGTTGCAGTCCGCCTTTGGCGGTTACGTCTTTGGTTTGACGGACGAGGGCTACAATCCGGAAGATGTTGGTATCGACAGCGAAGGGTCCATCGCGGCTGCAGCGTATCTCGAAGCTTATGGGGCGGACGGTTTGATGCCCAGCGGCATTGACTATGACGTGATGCATACCATGTTCGAAACGGGCGACGCCGCCATGATCATCACGGGGCCCTGGGCGATCCCGCGTATCGAAGAATCGGGCGTGAACTTCGTGGTTGATTCCATTCCCGCGGGTCCCGGCGGCAGTGGCAAGCCCTTCCTCGGCGTTCAAGGATTCATGATCAGCGCCTTTAGCGAAAACCAACTGCTGGCGGAAGCCTTCCTCTTCGACTACATCGCCACTGACGAAACGATGTCGTCGATTTATAGCGCGGATCCGCGGCCGCCGGCGTTGTTGGAAACACGCGATAGCATCGAAGACGAAATCATGCTTGGTTTCGTCGCGGCGGGAACTGAAGGTTTGGCGATGCCCGCCATTCCGGAGATGTCGTCGGTCTGGAGCGCCTGGGGCAACGCCATGCAATTGGTGCGAACCGGCGAGTTAAGCGGTGAAGAAGCTTTCACCAACGCGGGCGAGCAAATCCGCGCGCTGATCGCCGGTGAGGAATAAGCCGCGCCGTTTTTTAGCCCGGCGCAACAGTTGAATCCTAACATGACGGGGGAATGCCCAAGAGCGGGCTCCCCCGTTTGCGTTTCCGGCCGGTCATAGTGGAAAGGAAGGCGGACTCTCGTCGCTGGCGAGGCGCGCCGCAACTTATGGCGACACTCCTGCGGGACGGCAAGGCCAAACGATCGGAATTCAGTACGCGCTCCATCTTGCGCCTTGCCGCAACTTACCTGGGATTGGCTGTTCTCGACGCCATGGCCTTTTACCTTGTGTACGTATTTGCCCTCGATGGCGTTTGGGAACTGGCGATCACCGTTGCTGTTATCACCTTGCTCGTCAATGTCATCAACCTGCGCGGGGATCTCTATCCCTTGCGCTGGATATCACCGGCCCTGGCATTGATGGGACTGATGGTGGTCTTCCCGATCATTTATACGGTTTATGTATCGCTGACGAATTACGGCGACGGCAATCTCTTGACCAGGCAGCAGGTGCTCAATCTGCTTGCGGGGGAGACGTACTTGCCGGAGGGGGGGGAGGTCTATGGCTGGGCCCTTTATCAGAACGCTGCCGGGGACTATGCGCTCTGGCTGACCGACGCGGACGATGGCTATTTCTTCGCGACCCTCGGCGGATTTGAGGCGGTCAGGTCGGTAGCGGCGGGCGCCGACCTGCCGGGGGAATATCAGGGCTATCGCCGGTTGGATCGCGGCGAGGCGCTGCGCGCCAGCCGCCAGGCGCAGGAACTGACGTTTGGGACGGCGGAATTGCAAATCGGCATAGCCGGACGCAAGGAGGCGGGCGAATTCGCCCAGCGTTATGTCTACCGCGCGGAGGAAGACGCGGTTTTCGACAACAAAACGTCGACCTTCTTCTACGCCAATTACGAGTCGGGGCAATTCGAAAACGACGACGGCGATACTTTGCGGACCGGATTCATCAGCGGGACGGGCTTTAAAAACTACGTGCGCTTTGTCACCAGCCCCGCGATCAGCGGACCGCTGCTGCGCATATTCGCCTGGACGATCGGCTTTTCGCTGGCGAGCGTCGTTTCAACATTTACTGTCGGTCTTTTGTTCGCTTTGCTCATGCAAAACGAAAGGATTCCTTACCGAAAAGCCTTCCGCACCTTGCTCATCGTTCCCTATGCGATACCGGCCTTGATTTCGGTGGCCATCTGGAAGGGCATGCTCAATTCCAATCTCGGGGTCATCAGCAACGCCATCGCCTCGCTCGGCATCCAGCCACCTCCCTTCTTCATTGATCCCGGCTGGTCCAAGTTCGGCATTCTCTTGATAAACCTTTGGTTAGGCTATCCCTATTTCATGTTGGTGTGCAGCGGCGCGCTGGCCTCCATCCCCTCCGATATGTACGAGGCCGCCGAGGTTGACGGCGCCACCTGGTGGGAGAAGTTCCATGCGCTCACCCTGCCCATGTTGCTGGTGGCGGTCGGTCCCTTGCTCATCGCTTCTTTCACCTACAACTTCAACAATTTTGTCATCATCGAAGCCTATAACGAAGGCGGACCGCCTATGGTCGAGTCCGGCACCTTGCCGGCCGGGCATACCGATATCTTGATCAGTTACGCTTATCGCCTCGCCTTCGGCGGCGGGCGCGGCGCCGACTTTGGCCTGGCTTCCGCCATCACCATCATCATTTTCGTCTTGGTGGCCGGCGTAACGCTGGCGCAATTCCGTCTGACCAAGGGCTGGGAGGAGACATCAGAAAATGTCTAGCCAAAAGAATCTCAAGCGTGGCAGACCTCGTCCGGCCTTGACACTTGGTTTGGCGATGCAAATCGCGATTCTGGTCATCGCCGTGATCTTTGCGCTCTTTCCCGTGGTCTGGATTCTGTCGGCGGCGCTCAATCCCAGCCAATCGATGAACTCACAATCCGTCGTCCCGCCTCTGCCCGAGACGCGTATTGTCGTGGCAGAGGAAGCCGGCGTATTGTTGGAGATCGCAGCGCCAAACGGCAGCCGCGTTGAGCGCAGCGCAGGTACGATTTTGCTGGTCGAAGTGGATGGCGAGCGGGAGGAATTGCGCGCGCCCAAAAACGGATATGTGCAGAATATTCGTCTCCATATAGGCGATTCCTTCGAGGCGGGCGAGGCCCTGTACGACATCAGTTCCAGTTACTTGATCAATTTTGATACGCTTTTCAATACCGAGCGAAAACCTTATGTGCGCTGGCTGCTCAATTCGGTAGCTGTGGCCACGATAACCTCGTTCCTGGTGGTGATGGTGACGGCCTTGAGCGCATATTCTTTTTCGCGTTTTCGCTTTAAGGGGCGCCGCAGTTTGCTCATGTTGATACTGCTGGTGCAGGTCTTCCCTAACTTGTTGGCGATGGTGGCTATCTTTCTCATGTTGCAGCAAATCGGCAATCACATTTCCTTCTTCGGCTTGAACACGGCGGGCGGACTGATCCTGGTCTATGTCGGCGGCGCTATGGGTATCAATATCTGGCTGATGAAGGGATTCTTCGATTCCGTGCCACGGGATATCGACGAGTCGGCGATGGTCGATGGCTGCGGTCATTGGCAGACCTATTGGCGTCTGATATTTCCGCTGGTCCGCCCGGTTCTGGTTGTCGTCGGCATCTTGTCTTTCGTGGGTACCTTCAACGAGTTTGTGCTGGCGCGCGTACTCTTGAGAGACAAGGAAAGCTGGACGCTAATGGTCGGGCTCTGGGGCTACATCAGCGACAATTTCGCCCGCGATTGGGGCATCTTTGCCGCCGGCGCGATCATCGGCGCGATCCCCACCTTGATCATCTATCTGTCGCTGCAAGATCAGATCGTAGGCGGCTTGACACAAGGTTCGGTCAAAGGCTAAAGCAGATCTTGTCGTTCGTTAGAAGAGGGCGCGGCAGGGGCATGCGCGCCCTCTCTTGTTGCGGTTATAATTCCTCGCTATGCCGATATCATGTTGTCAATCGGGAGTGAGGACATTGGACAATGACGGCGCCATTGTTGGATATTGTGAATCGAGCGATCGGCTTGGAGTTGGAGCCGGTCACTTACCGCTATGACGAGCGAGACGTCGCGTTGTACGCGCTGGGCATCGGCGCGCCGGCGGATCCCCTGGATCAAGAGGAATTGAAGTTCGTCTACGAACTTAGCGGCCGCGGTTTCTCCGTTTTCCCGACCTTCGCGCTCATCTACAGTAGAGACTTGCATCATCACTTCTTGTCCGGCGACCTTGCTGGCATTGTCTATAATCCGATGATGGTGCTTCATGGCGAACAGTATCTGGAGTTGCTCCGCCCCTTGCCGGTTCGCGGGACTGTTAGTACCTCACTCAGAATCTCGCAGATCTTTGACAAGGGAAGCGGCATGCTCCTCACTATCGAGGGTGAGAGCGCTGACAAATCGGGCAAAACATTGGCATTTTCGCGCTGGTCGGTCTTCATTCGCGGCTTGGGCGGCTTCGGTGGCGATCGCGGTCCCAGCACAAAGATTGAGTCGCCAAAGACCGCGCCGGATATCGTGCAGGAAGAGAGGACATCGGAGACCCAAGCCCTCTTGTATCGACTGTCGGGAGACGTCAATCCCTTGCATGCCGATCCGCAAATGGCGGCGATTGGCAATTATGACAAGCCGATTTTGCACGGCCTCTGTACTTACGGCTTTGCGGCGCGCGCCATCTTGCGGCATTGCTGCGCCAACGAGCCGCTCCGATTGCGCTCGATAGGCGCGCGTTTTTCTCAGCATGTTTTCCCGGGCGAAACGTTGCAAACCGAGATTTGGTCTCTTGATGAGAACGAGTTGCATTTTCAGACCAGGGCGCTGGAACGAAACGCGGTGGTCTTGAGCAATGGCCGGGCGCGGCTGCGGGAGTAGGGCATGGTCTTTGACGCGACTGAGTATCCTCATCGCAGATACAATCCACTAACGGGCGAGTGGATACTCGTTTCGCCGCATCGCACCAAGCGTCCCTGGCAAGGCGGGCAGGAAAAACCGCCAGCGGAGGACCGACCCGTTTACGACCCCGATTGTTACTTGTGCCCAGGCAATCTTCGCGCCAATGGCGAACGCAACCCGACCTACGACGACACTTTTGTGTTCGTGAATGATTTCGCCGCAGTGTTGCCCGATGTGCCCGATCTCGACGATACTCAAGAATCCCTGCTGCGGATGCGACCGGTACGTGGAGAAGCGCGCGTCATTTGTTTTTCGCCGCGTCACGATTTGACGCTGGCGCAGATGTCCCATGCCGAGATCGCCCTTGTTGTCGACTTGTGGGCGGAGCAAACGGGGGAGTTGGGTCGCCGTTACAAATGGGTACAGGTCTTCGAGAATCGCGGGGATTTGATGGGCGCCTCCAATCCGCATCCGCACGGGCAAATCTGGGCGACTAGTGAACTCGGGGATATCCCGGCCGCGGAAGACCGGCATCAGCGCGCGTATTACGAGCGACACGGGAGCGCGCTATTGCTGGATTATGTCGGGCTGGAACTGGAAAAGCGCGAACGCCTGGTTCTCGAGAACGAGTCCTGGATTGTGGCCGTCCCGTATTGGGCGATTTGGCCTTTCGAGACCCTGCTCCTGCCACGGAAACATTGTCCCCGCTTGCCCGATTTGGATAGGCGGGAGCGGCGTGATTTGGCGGAAATCCTGAAGCGCTTGCTTATTCGATATGACAATCTCTTTGAAGTGTCATTTCCCTATTCGATGGGTTGGCATGGCGCGCCTTATGACACCCGCGACGGTTCTCACTGGCAACTGCACGCTCATTTCTATCCGCCGCTGTTACGTTCAGCAACGGTGAAGAAGTTCATGGTGGGCTACGAAATGTTGGCCGAAGCGCAGCGTGACATAACTCCCGAGCAGGCTGCGGAACGCTTGCGAAACCTGCCGGACTTGCATTACAAGTTCCGCTAGCTGTATCATCCCGCAGTGCAAAGTCGCGATCCTAATCGTTCCACACCGGCTGCATGATGTCTATCACTAATGGATCGCCGTTGTAATCGCAACTGCCGGCTTCCGGAATATAGCCGTCGCGGATTTCGGGCTGCGGCGCCTCCGGGTTGAAGTAATTGTAGACGTGGCGGGAGATTTCGGCGATCAGCGGCAGCGATTCTTGGAAGTTGAGCCAGCCCGGCTGATAGAGCATCATAGCAATGACATAGTCGCCGCCCGGCGTGAAGAATAGCGCTGCATTGCCATGTGTGTCGGCAATCCAGCCGTGTTTATGCGCGACACGAGTGCTGGCGGGCACGCCAGCTTTGAGCAGGGCGTCCACCGTGTTGTTGCTCATGACATGGAGGATCTGCCGACATTCTCTCGGCTCTAGGCGATTGCCAAATGTCTGGACGAGCGGCCCGTCTTCGCGATAGGCGCAACGATAAATGCTCCCCAGCAATGCGCCCGTCTCCGACACTGTCAATTGATTTGACAGATCCGGATTGGCTTTGAGCTGGTCGGCGCTGGTCTTCGGCAGGCTGATTGGTCCGGGGGGTGGCTCCGGCGTACCGATGGTGGTAAATGGCGCCGTGATGAAGGAACGCGACCAGCCCAGCCCTTCATAAAAGCCCGACACAGCTTCGGCGCCGTAATAGCTGTTTCCGCCGCCGAGGATGCTCAGCAGACGGTTTGTGGCGACATTTTCGCTGCAGATCATCGTATTGGCGATGTCGGTCGCCAGCGCGATCGACGGCGGCGCTTCCAATTGGGTGTAGAGCGCTGTGAGAATGGCGATCTTGTTGATGCTGGTGCCGCTAAAGGCGATGTCATCGCCGAAACTGAAAGCCTCTCCGCTTCCCAAATCCATCACAAATAAGGCGCCGAAACGACTGGTTTGCGGATCGAATCCGCTTTCCAAAACCAGGTTCCACAAGTGATCGGCGAGAATCCGGAAACCGGTGCTGAGCGGAACCTGCTCGCCGCCGCTGCTGATTGCGGGAGGGGTTGGGCTAAGGGGCGGCAGATTCAGCCGCGTTTGAGAGATCGCTGGCGACCTGAAGAGATCGCCCCTGATGCGCAGCAAGTCGCGCGCGATCCAGGCCTGCTTGTTGGGCACGCTCTCGAAATATATGCGAACCCAGGGAAACTGCGTATGGTATCCCGTGATATCAAAAACTTGCCCGGCCGGCGCCACGCCAACGCGCGGATAGTCGATGCCGGGGCCGTAGCGAATGTTCACTTCCCCAATGACTTCTCCGCTAACGCCGAAGCGGGCTGGACTTGGCCTGGGGCTTGCGTCGAGACTTGGATTCGCATCTGGCGGGGCCGATGGCGATGGATACGTGATCGATGTTGCTGTGGCCGTCGCCGGCGCGTTATCCAATTTCAGATGAGAAACAGGCACTCGATCGAGATTGCCGCTGACTGCGACCAGCGTCTCGTATACCCAGCCGATAGGACGGGTCGTTCCTGGCGATCCAAGCAGGAGCCAGGGATAGAACTGGCTGCGTCCAAGCACGGGATAGGCTGTGCCTGCGGTGATCTCGCCGATCAGCGCCGAATTGATATTGTCGCCGGCGCGCAAGTTCGCCTGCCCCAGGGCCTGTGCCGAGATCCCAGTTTGCCCCTGGGTGAGAGCGAGGCTGGCAAGCATCAGCAATAACGAGAGGGACCAGACGACCGGCGCGCGCATGAAAAGTCCTAGGGTGATGACGGACGGGAATCGCCGCGAATTATAGCAAAGGCGGCGAGCCGCAGAAAGCCATTGTCGACCGATTGCCATATTGACATTGACTGCCAAGGGGGTATACTTGTGGCGCTCTCCAGCCGAAGTGGCGGAATTGGCAGACGCGCTACGTTCAGGGCGTAGTTCTCTTCGGGGAGTGTGGGTTCGACTCCCACCTTCGGCACTGCAAACGAACTCGATCATCTGGTCGAGTTCGTTGCTTGTATGGGAACAGCCGCTGGGCGCGTATCCGGCGAAAGGCTCCCGGGAATGTCGCGCTTGCACAAGATAACAAGCATTCTCAGTGAGTCCAAGTAAGTCATGCAACGAAAGCGAGCCTTGTAGGGGCAACCGGCGGTCAGTGTCGGCGGTCAGTGTCTACGCGACCTACGCGACCAATCTGGTCGCCCGCGGCCGCCGCGACTTGTAGTTTCGGGCGACATGGCACTGCGCGTGGACACAGCAGTTCTGTCCCCCCTACAGATCGTTGCTTTAGCAAAACTTGCATTACTTTCTCGGTATTACTTCCTTGCGCCAGCGAAGGCGTTTGTATAAAAGATTATTCGCCGAATTGTCGGATGATCCAAAGCAAATTATTTGTTCTGTATTATCATGGTGGTTGATCCGGCAGTCTGGACAGCAAGCGCGATGGCTGAAGCGACACCCGACATACTTACAACGAAGGAAGGCGACGAGCGACGCTTCTTGGGTCGGCGTTTTTCCAGCGCGCAAATACTGATTGCAGTCATCTTGACGCTGGGATTGCTCTTGACGCTTAATTTCAGCGGCCGCATTCAATTGGATCGCGAATTGCAGGGAATCCACGCTGAGGTCTTGGCCGAAATTGCGGATCTGCAAATCGAACAGCAGTCCCTGGTCGAGGAATTGAAATATGTCAAGAGCGACGCTTATGTGGAATACTGGGCGCGGGACGACGGCAAGATGATCCGCGAGGGCGAAATATTGATCATTCCCCAAGGCCTTGGGACCAACGACGCGGCCCCTTCAGGAGTTGTGCAATTGGTCGAATTCGTGACGACGGAACCGGAGCCGGAAAACTGGGAACTCTGGTGGGCGCTGTTTTTTGACGGGGATCCCCCCCAACTCAACTGAAGGTTTCCCAATTGCGCCAGCCCCACTGACTTGGTTCAACAGCTTGCTCAAATTTGTTCAATTGGTGATGAAGGCTGGTTGTAAGCCGGCGTAGCCGTTCACACGAGCGGGCCTGCGGGCATCGCCGACTTCGAGAACTGTCCCGGGGCGGGCGCCGGCCGTCTTTATTACGGCCAGGGCAAAGATCTCGCCATCGGGGCTGGCGGCGCTGCTGGTTAGCTTGCCACATTCTTTTCCATCAGAATAGACTGCTGCCGGCGCGTTCACCAGGTGCGTCAATTCCAAGCTGACCATCACTTTGGCAAGACGCTGTCTGCTCTCCATGCGCGCAATGATTTCCTGGCCCGTGTAGCAACCTTTTTCGAAGTTGACCTCGTCCCATAAGCCAACTTCGAGGGGAATGTATTCGGGTGATAATTCGGGGCCGGCCGGTCTGCCACTACGTATTCGCAGGGTATTATAGGTGAGCGAGCCAGCAGGCTGCAGCGCAAATGGTTGGCCGAGACGCAGAACCTGTCGATGTATGGCTAGCGCGCTCGCAGCGGGACAAATGATGACCCAGTGCCCGCCGACGATGGATCTGCGCTGCGCCGCCGTTGCATTAGTACGATCGAGCGCGATTTCGTATGCGAAGCAATCCGCTGGCGGGGGCAACTCGACGCCGAACTGACCCATAATCCGGCCCGCGTTTGGTCCATGGATCGCGAATTGAGCTGTCGTCAGCGATTGATCTCGAACCGTGACTTTGTCGCTGTAAAAGATGTTGCGCCGCAAGAGGTCGGAAAGCGCCTGCCCCTGCCCGGGCTCGCTGATCATCAGCAAGCCCCCGGGCAAGTTGTAGCACATCGCTCGAAATAGAATACGCGCGTTAGCGTTGGTGAATACCGTGGGACGGCCCTCGAAAACGGACATGCCCAATAGTTCATTTGTCGACATCCGATTGATCAGATTGAAGCGGCTTTCTCCTTCCAAAAGGATGCGACCCTCGTGAGAGCGATCCAGCAGTATCGCGCCCTCAAGCGCAGCGTGATATTCTGAACGAAGATCGCCGTAATGCAAGGGAATGCCATCCGCGGCCAGCAGCGCGCCCAGATTCTGATGATATCCGGCAAGTTCATTCATTGCGGCGCTCCCAGTAATCCCCGTCGCGCAAGTTCTTTTTCAACGATAGCTCGAGTAGCGGCGATCGCGCCCGCAAGCGCGCCATTGACCACGACGTAGTCGCACTGTCTCTGATAGGGCAACTCCAGTGTCCGGGCGCGTTCCAAGCGATGATGGATATCGGTTACGCCATCATCGCGCCCTCGCATGCGCCCTTCCAAAACTTTGCTTTGCTCCTCAATGGTCTCCCCCGGAACTGTGACAAAGACCTGAACGACATTTTCCGGGTAGGCCTGCGCCAGTTTCTCGGCGCCCAAGACTTCAATATCGGCGATTCGCACTTCGGCGTTTTTCAAGCAGTCCGCAACAGTTTGTCGAGGGATGCCATAGAACTTCCCCGGGGTCACCTCTTGGTGTTCCAATAATTCGCCCTCCGCGATCATGGCCTTAAATTGTTGGGGGCTGACGAAAAGATGTTCGCGCCCTTGCTTCTCGTTCGGTCGAATGTCGCGCGTTGTCGCCGTTGCCAACTGCTGAATATTGGCGTAATGTTCGATAATGGCTTTCATGATGGCGTTTTTGCCAGCCCCGCCGGGTCCGATCATGACCAAGATCAGACCCGGCAGATTCTCGGATGACTTCACTCTATGCTATCCTTAGATCAGTTGGCGCTTTGCCCAAGTTTAGCAGGACGGCGGCGCAATCTCCATATTTGCTGGGGGCAGTCTCGACGCAGCGAGCGAGAAGTCGGAGCAAGCGAGCAGGCAAAATCGCTCGATACACAGTTTGACGATGAAAGGGTGGGACTATGTCAGCGCAAATCATCGACGGCCGCGCGATTGCCGCACGAATTCAGGGCGAGATCAAAGAATCCGCGGGCAAATTCCTGGAGGGGGCCGGCGCCTCGCCCGGTCTTGGCGTAGTTCTTGCTGGAGACGATGCCGCATCGGCGATGTATGTGCGTATGAAGCGGCGGGCTTGCGAGCGGGTAGGCATCGCCTCCGAAGCGCGGATACTGCCCGGTTCGACAAGTCAGAGGGAGGTCGAGGACGCGGTCCGTAGCTTCAATGCAGATCCCAGAATCCACGGCATTTTGGTGCAGTTGCCCTTGCCGGATCACATTGATGAAGAGGCGGTGCTCAATGAAATCAGCCTGGGAAAAGACGTGGACGGTATCCATCCCATGAATCTGGGTAAGTTGGGCATGCGCGGTCGCGAACCCACGTTCACGCCGGCGACGCCGACCGGGGCGATGATCTTAATTGCAGAAACGGGTCAAACTATAGAGGGCGCCCGAGCGGTAGTCGTGGGGCGCAGCAACATTGTCGGCTTGCCGGTGGCGCTCATGCTCGCCAACGCCAATGCCACCGTGACCATCTGCCATAGCCGAACGCGGGATCTTGCAGGACACGTTGGAAACGCTGATATCGTCGTTGCGGCTGTCGGACGACCGGAATTCGTCAAAGGAAACTGGTTGAAGCCGGGCGCGATCGTGATTGATGTGGGTTCCAACTCGGTTGAGGACCCCGGCAGCGAGAAGGGGTATCGCTATGTTGGTGATGTCGAATATGCTACGGCGCAGGAAAGAGCCGGCTTTATCACCAAGGTACCTGGCGGCGTCGGTCCCATGACCATCACCATGCTACTGCAAAATACGCTCAAGGCGGCTTGGCGGAGCGTCGAGGCTTGATTGCCTGCTGATTTGTCCGGATTGTTTTATTGGTGGATTCAATCTATCCGGAGGGCTTGTGACCACCTTGTTGCTTAAGAACATCAGATACCTGGCGACAATGGACGCCCGGCGGCGGGAACTTCCAGACGCCGCGATCTATGTCCGCGACAATGTTATCGAGGTTGTCGGAAAGCTCGAGGAGATGCCGGCAGACAGCGCCGATCGGGTCATTGACCTCTCTCGTCATGTTGCCTTGCCAGGCTTGGTCAATACCCACCATCACATGTTCCAAAGTCTGACGCGAGCGCTGGCGCAGGAAAATGAACTCTTTGACTGGCTCAAGGTCCTTTATCCCATCTGGAAAAACCTGCGGAGCGAGCACATTTACACCTCGGCAAAACTGGCGATGGCGGAATTAATGCTTTCCGGCTGTACCACCAGTAGCGACCATCTGTATATCTATCCCAATGATGTGAGGCTGGAGGACGAGATACGCGCCGCTCAGGAAATCGGCCTCCGCTTTCACGCGGCGCGCGGCTCCATGAGTTTGGGCGAGAGCGAAGGCGGGCTGCCGCCCGATGCCGTGGTCGAGAGCGAAGAGGATATACTCGTCGATACCAGACGCTTGATAGAAACCTGGCATGATCCCGATCGGCAATCCATGCTGCAGATCGTGGTGGCGCCCTGTTCGCCTTTCAGCGTTACGGTCGACTTGATGCGAGAGGCGGCCGACCTGGCTCGTGCTTATGGGGTCAATCTGCATACGCACCTCGCCGAGAATGACAAAGATGTCTCATTCAGTCTGGAAATCTTCGGCCAGCGTCCGGGCGCTTACGCGGAAACTGTCGGCTGGATCGGCGACGATGTTTGGCACGCTCATTGCGTCAAACTGAATCCGGCCGAAATCAGCTTGTTCGGGCGGACAGGTACAGGCGTATGCCATTGCCCCTCATCGAATATGCGTCTGGCGTCGGGTATCGCGCCCTTGCGTCAAATGCTGGACGAGCGTGTCAAGGTAGGTTTGGGCGTGGATGGTTCGGCCTCTAACGATAGCGGTCACTTGCTGGGCGAAGCCAGGCAAGCGATGCTGCTGCAGCGGGCGGGAGGTGATCCCGCGGCGCTCGGGGCGCGGGAAGCTCTGGAAGCGGCGACTTTGGGCGGGGCGAGCGTCTTGGGCCGGCAAGACATTGGGCGTATTGAAGCCGGTATGTCGGCGGATATTGTTGCCTTCCGCCTTGATACGCTGAGCATGGCCGGCGCCTTGGCAGATCCCCTCGCGGCGCTGGTCTTTTGTCAGCCCTCGCAAGTTGATCTGTCCATTATCAACGGTCGAGTCCTGGTAGAAGACGGGATACTAAACACGGTCGACTTGCCCGCTCTGATTGAAAGACATAATAGCCTGTCCCTGCAGCTTATTAACGGCGAGGCCTGAAAGCTGAAATGGCGGAACGGAGGTGTCGACATGTCCATCGTTGATCGTCTGAGGGCCGCGCGTGGCGAGGCGCCTGCCGACCTGGTGTTGCGGAATGCTTCCCTGGTAAACGTCATCAGCGGAGAGATTTACAAGAGCGATATTATTGTTCACGACCGTCATGTGGTCGCGCTGGGCTCCGGATACGCTGGGGAGCAGGAACTCGACCTGGACGGCAAGTTCGTGGCGCCCGGCTTGATCGACGCCCACGTGCATATCGAAAGCAGCCTGGTAACACCGCCGGAATTCGCGCGCGCGGTGCTGCCTCATGGTGTCACCACCGTCATCACCGATCCACACGAGATCGCCAACGTGCTTGGGCTTGAAGGTATGCGGTATATGCTGGAGCGAGCCAAGTACGGCACGCTCAATATGTACGTGATGGCCTCCAGCTGTGTGCCGGCCACTGACATGGAAACCTCGGGCGCTCGCTTGGAGGCCGATGATCTGGGGCAGCTGCTCGGCCACCCCTGGGTCTTGGGTTTGGCGGAATTGATGAACTATCCCGGTGTCGCGCTCGGCGACGAAGGCATGCTGGACAAGATCGAGTTGTTTCGTCATCTGGCGCTGGACGGCCATGCGCCGGATATGAGCGGTCGCATGCTGAATGCCTATGTGGCGGCCGGTGTCCAAAGCGAACACGAATGCACAACGGTCGAAGAAGCGCTGGAGAAGCTGCGCCTCGGCTTGACGATATTCATTCGCGAGGGCACTACCACGCGCAATCTGCTGCAGCTGCTGCCGCTGATTACGAACGAGAATCAGGGCGCCATCTGCTTTTGTACCGACGATCGCATGCCGGCCGATCTGCTGGACGACGGGTCGATCGATCATATGATTCGGCTGGCGATCAGGAACGGCGTCGATCCCATAGCGGCGATCAGAATGGGCTCGTACAACACCGCCAAACACTTCGGTTTGAAGAAATACGGGGCGATCGCGCCGGGCAAGTACGCAGACCTGGTAGTCGTCTCGGATTTGCAGAACTTCCTGCCGGAAATGGTATTCCGCGGCGGCAGACTGGTCGCCGAAAACGGCGCCATGACATTGCCCCGGCAGCAGCCGCGACCGATCAACCTGCGCGGCTCCCTGAACGTCGCTTCCGCTGAGCTCGACTTTTCGATCAAAGCTGAAGGCGAGTGTGTTCATGTCATTGGCACTGTGAGGGATCAAGTTGTGACGGAAAACCGGCTGGAACGAGCCAAAATCGTCGCCGGCCTGGCCGTCAGCGATGTCGAACGCGACATCTTGAAATTCGCAATGGTGGAACGTCACCGGGCCAGTGGCAAGATCGGCAAAGCATTTATTCAGGGTTTTGGACTAAAAAGAGGAGCGATCGCCGGCACGGTCGCCCACGATCATCACAACCTGGCCGTGATCGGGGTCGATGACGAGAGCATGCTTGCTGCGGTCAGGGCCATTGTCGAGATGGGTGGCGGTCTGGTCGCGGTTGATGGCGAAGGGGTTTTGGCGCGCCTGCCGCTGCCGGTTGCGGGACTGCTTAGCGAGTCGCCCATCGAGACGGTTAGAGGGCAATACGAGGGTCTGATCGCCGCGGCGAAGGGAATGGGAAGTCAACTGTCTGATCCTTTTATGGTCATGAGCTTCATGGGCTTGGAGGTGATCCCAAAGCTGAAACTGACTGATCAGGGTCTGGTCGATGTGGAACAATTCAGTTTAATCGACCTATTTGCCCAGAATTGACCGTGTTTTTTGGCGAATTATTGCTAAAATGCGGGCTATTTCTTGAGCAAAGCGCACAATAACAGCCGCTCGGCGCGTAATCGGCGAAAAGGTCACAGGAATGGCGCGCTCAGGCAAAATCGTAAGCGTTCTCGTCGCATGAGCGACGCGGTTTACGTAAACAGGAGCGAACATGGAAAATCAAGCAATTCTGGATCGCCTGCGGACGCGGGTCGAAGGGGACCGGCACAGCATCATAAATTTTCTGCGTGAAATTTGCGCCATTCCCAGCTATGAGAACCAAATCAGGGCTTGTGGCGAACGTATCGCCGCAGAAATGACGAAGCTCGGCTACGACGAAATCTTCTGGGACAAAATGGGCAACATCGTCGGCAAAATCGGCGCTGGCGACAAGATCTTGCTTTACGATAGCCATATCGATACGGTTGGCGTAGGCGATCCCGATGAATGGCAATGGGATCCCTTTGAAGGCAAGGTCGAAGATGGCGTGCTTTATGCGCGCGGCGCTTGCGACGAGAAGGGCAGTACGCCGGGCATGGTTTACGGCTTGGCGATAGCCCGCGAGCTGGGCTTGCTGGACGGGTTTAGCGCTTATTACTTCGGCAATATGGAAGAATGGAATGATGGCCAGGCGCCGCATGCCTTCGTACAAACCGAGGGCATCAAGCCGGATTTTGTGGTGATCGGCGAACCGACCAAGATGCAGATTTACCGCGGCCACAAAGGACGAGTCGAGTTCAAGATCGTGGCCAAGGGACGCAGCGCGCACGCCGCCAGCAATTATCTGGGGGACAACGCCATCTACAAATTGCTGCCGATCATCGAGCGTATCAGCCATATTGAGCCGCAATTGGGCGATCATGACTTTTTGGGACAGGGACGAATCACGGTCACTGACATGGAAGTCAAAACGCCCAGTATCAACGCGGTGCCGGACGAGGCGGTCATTTATGTCGATCGGCGCATCACCTTCGGGGAGGAGCCGCAAGCCGAGCTGCAGCGCTTGCAAGATATCATTGGTCAGCGCGACGATATTCACGCCGAAATCTTGCTTTATGACGAGCCCAGTTATACCGGTTTCGTCTTTCCGCTGGACAAAATCTATCCGGCCTGGGCATTTGAAGAAGACGAGCCGATTGTCATGGCCGGTTTGCGAGCTGCCGAGACCCTATATGGCCAAACCGACACCGGCAAATGGGACTTCTCCACCAATGGCATCTATTGGGCCGGCAAAGCGGGTATTCCCAGTATTGGTTTTGCGCCCGGCAACGAAATACACGCGCATACGGTCTTGGACCAGGTGCCCCTGGAAGATGTCGTGCGTTCGACGGAATGGTATGCGCTTTTCCCGTCGATTCTCTTGAATACGCTTCAAGGCTAGGCGCGGCATGCCGTCGCTGCCTGAGATGAAAGCATAAGATCGCCGGCTCGCAATTATCGGCTTAGTTTTTGGAACGGGAGTAGGATATGCAAACTGACCTCAGAGGTCGTGACCTCATTAGCACGCAGGATTGGTCGAAAGAAGAAATTGAAACCCTGCTTGATGTCGCCTGGGACTTAAAACGCAAACGGGCGCTTGGCGAAGCGCATGCTCTCTTGCGCGACAAAGTATTGGCCATGCTCTTTTTCTTCACCAGCACGCGGACGCGTATCAGCTTTGAAGCCGGAATGGCGCAATTGGGAGGTCATGCCCAGTTTATCGACAGTACAACCACGCAAATCAGCCACGGGGATACCGCCAAGGAGATTGGTGAGATCGTCGGTCGCTACACGGATGGCATCGCGATCCGACAATGCGATTGGGGAATCGGCAACGCCTATATCAACGACGTGGCCGAAGCCAGCCGCGTCCCGGTGCTGAATATGCAGTGCGAGGTCTATCATCCTTTTCAAATCCTGGCGGATTTGATGACCATCCAGGAGAAATTCGGCCGCGATTTGCGCGGCAAGACGATCAACGTCAGCTGGGCTTACGCCTCCAGCTATCAGAAGCCGATATCGGTCCCGCAGAGTCTGGTGCTCTTGATGACTCGTTTTGGCATGAACCTGCGTTTGACGCGCCCGCCCGAGTATCAGTTGATGCCCGATATCGTGGCGCAAGCCCGGGAAAACAGCAGACGGCACGGCGGTTCTTTCGAGATTCTTGAGGACTTTGACGCTGGCTTCGCCGGCGCCGATATTCTTTATCCCAAGAGTTGGGGCAGTTGGCTGACCACGGAAGATCAAGAGGAGTCGGCCCAGATCGGCGCCAAGTACAGCGATTGGATCACCGACGACCGGCGGATGGCGCTGGCCAACGAGGGCGCCATATACATGCACTGCTTGCCGGCTGACCGCAATATCGAAGTGACCGACAGCGTGATCGATGGCCCGCAGAGCGTCGTTTACGATGAAGCTGAAAACAGATTGCATGTACAGAAGGCGACGATGGCTCTTACAATGCGCTGAGCCTTAGCCGCTTGATCCCGATCGTGCGGGACGAAGCCCCGGAAGAAGCGAGTTTTGTCACTTTGCCGACGCTTTATATCTTTCCACCGGGCTCTAGCCGCATAGCAATAGTCGAAAGAGACCGACGATGATCGACAAATTGGTGGTGGTGGCAATTGGCGGCAATTCCTTGATTACCGACCCGAGTAATCCGGAAATCGACCGCCAGTGGGAGGCCGTGCGTGAAACCTGTCGACATATCGCCGACATGGTCGCCGACGGCTGGCAAGTTGTGATCACCCACGGCAACGGACCGCAAGTCGGATATATTCTTAACCGAGCCGAAGTCGCCAAGCGCGAAGCCGACATTCACGACGTGCCCTTGGATCTGGTGGTGGCGGATACCCAGGGCAGCATCGGCTATATGCTGCAGCAGGCGCTGGACAACTCGCTGCGGCGAGTTGGCATGAATCATACTGTCGCTACCATCATCACGCAGATGCGCGTTGATCCGAATGATCCCGCTTTTGACAATCCTGACAAGCCGATTGGCGGCTTCCTGACCTATGAAGAAGCCCTGGCCGCGCAAGAACAGGGTTGGCACATGGTCGAAGATGCCGGGCGGGGCTGGCGCCGCGTGGTGGCGTCGCCAAAGCCTTTGGTCGTCAACGAAATCAACGCGATTCAGGCCATGGTCCTGGCCGGATACATCGTGATTGTCTGCGGCGGCGGCGGTGTGCCGGTGGTGCGCAACGAAGTGGGCAGCTTGCGCGGCATCGACGCCGTCATCGATAAAGACCGCGCCAGCAGTTTGCTGGCCCAGACTTTACGCGCCGACTTATTGTTGATTTCTACCGGCGTGGAGAAAGTGTGCTTGCATTTCAACAGTCCCGACGAATACGCGCTGGATGTCATGACCTTGCAAGAGGCGCATCGATACTTGGACGAAGGACATTTCGCGCGGGGTAGCATGTTTCCCAAAATTGAAGCGGCGGTCGATTTCGTACACAACGGCGGACCTCGCGCCATCATAACCAATCCGGTAAATTTGACACGCGCCTTGCATCACGAGACCGGTACGCGAATTGTTCCGGGCGGCTGAAGTATGATGAAGAGCCAATGGCAGAAATAAAAGAGCTTCGCTGTGTTATCGGAGGCTGCCGCTATGCCCGCGACGAGGTGACCTATACCTGTCCACAGCATGGCGAATTGGGCACGCTTGATATCCTTTACGACTATTCGGCCCTGGGCGCGTCCCTGGATCGCGATGCGCTCGCGGCGGATCACCAAGCCAATTGCTGGCGTTACAAAGCGCTTTTGCCCATCGCGGGGGGAAGCCCAGTACCACCCTTGGACGTAGGATGGACGCCTTTGTATGCGGCGCCGCGCGTTGCTCATTCGCTGGGGCTTGATCGCGCCTGGATCAAAGATGAGGGCGCCAATCCTACCGGATCGCTCAAGGACCGCGCCAGCACACTGGTCTTGGCGCGCGCGCTGGAGCTAGGGATCACTACGGTCAGCACCGCCAGCACGGGCAACGCCGCTGCGGCGCTGGCGGGCTTGGGCGCAGCCGTGCCGGAGATAGACATTGTCATTTTCGTTCCACATAGCGCGCCGGAAGCAAAGGTGGCTCAACTGCTGGTCTATGGCGCTACTGTGCTGCTCGTTGAAGGCAGCTATGATGATGCTTTCGATCTCTGTATGGCATATTGCGTCGCGGAAGGCTGGTATTCGCGCAATACAGGTGTCAATCCCTTTACCACCGAAGGCAAAAAGACGGCCGCGCTTGAAATTGCCGAACAGTTGCGCTGGCAGGCGCCGGATGTCGTGGCTGTCAGCGTCGGCGACGGCAGCATCATCAGCGGCTTGTACAAGGGATTTTCGGACTTGCTTCGTCTCGGTTGGATCGAAAAGCTTCCGCGTTTGATTGGCGTTCAAGCGGCCGGCAGCGCCGTCTTGGCTCGCGCCTGGCAGGGGGGGCTGGACGCGAAGGCCATCAGTCGCGCTCCGGCAAGTACGCTGGCCGATAGCATCGCATCGGAATTGCCGCGCGATCGCGCCAAAGCGCTAAGGGCGGCCCGCGATACCGGCGGCGCCTTTGTCACCGTATCCGATGCCGATATCCTTGCGGCTATCCCGCAATTGGCGCAATTGAGCGGCGTCTTCGCAGAGCCGGCCGCGGCGGCGACCTTTGCTGGAGCAAAACAGGCGGTCGCCTCCGGTCTGATGGACAAAGAAGAGAGCTTGTGCCTTCTGATCACGGGAAACGGTCTCAAAGACGTCCCGCGGGCGCGTCAAGCGGTATCGGGGAGTATTCGAGTCGCGCCTACCGTCGACGCGGTGCGTTCGGCGCTGAATCGAGCGCGCGCGCATGGCTGAGAAACCCCGCTACTCGATCGTGGCGCCGGTCTACAACGAGGCCGGCAATCTGCGCAGATTCTATGAGGAAGTTCAGGCGGCGCTGGATGCCACCGGCGAGGCATGGGAGTTGCTGCTCATCAACGATGGCAGTGTCGATGGCTCACAGGAAATAATGGAGCGATTGGCGGAGGCCGACCGTCGGATCAAAGTCATCAATTTCGCTCGCAATTTTGGCCACCAGATTGCCGTAACCGCCGGCGTTGATTATGCCTCCGGTTCGGCAGTGGTGCTCATCGATGCCGACCTGCAAGATCCACCGGCGGTCATTCCCCAGTTGATCGCCAAATGGAAAGAAGGATATGATGTCGTTTACGCTGTGCGTACCGAGCGCAAGGGCGAGAGCTTCCTCAAAAGGACCAGCGCCAAATTGTTTTATCGTATGATCCATCGTATCACAGATATAAGTATTCCGGTTGATACGGGAGATTTCCGGCTGATGGACGCCAAGGTGGCTGCCGTGCTGCGGCAAATGCGCGAACATCATCGCTTCATCAGAGGCATGACCAGTTGGGTCGGCTACAGCCAGACGGGCGTGCCTTACGTCCGCGAAAAACGAGTCTGGGGAGAAACCAAGTACCCTTGGCGCAAGATGATCGCCTTCGCGCTTGACGCTGTCACCAGTTTTTCGTTTTTCCCCTTGCAGATCATGCTGTATATTAGTTTGATACTGGGGATTTTGTCGCTTCTGGTGGGAATCGTGATTTCGGTTTTGCGTATCACAATGGGCGAAGAATTTTTTGGCGGGCAAGCAACTACCATCGTATTGCTGCTGTTGCTGAGTTCATTCCAGTTGTTCTTCTTGTTTATCCTCGGTCAATATGTTGCCCGCACCTATGACGAAACGCGCGACAGGCCTCTCTACGTAGTGGCTTCTACAGCCGGGATCAGCGAGCCGAGGGGCGGGGACCAGCGGATCAATCGAGCCGAAAATCCCGGTCCAAGCCAAGAGGTAGGCGTCCACAAGTCACGGAAAGGACCGGAATGAGCGGGGCGCAAAAGTCGGACCAGCTCAAGCTGGTACAGCGCTATCGAGAGCTGGTCGGGGATTATGAATCCTTGGACAAGCGGATAGATGATCTGATCATGCGACATGACGGCGGCACCGAGTCGATGTCGGAGGCTGATTTCGAGGCATATCGAGAATTGGCGCGCCGCCGGACCGAGGTACAAAACGAAATGCGCATTCTCGAACAGCAATTGGAGATCGACGCCGGGCTAGACGACAACTAGCGAGAAGCAGTAGCCGCTCGGCGCGTAACCGGCGAAAAGGACACAGGAATGCCGCGCTCATGCAAAATCGTATGCCGTCTCGTCGCATGCGCGACGCGGCTTGCGTAAACAGGAGAGAAAGCTATGGTAACCGGGCCGACCTTTGAAGAGATGTTGCATCCGCAGAAGATCAATCCGGCAGTGCGAGCGGATGCGCTGGCCGCTTTGGATGCGGATCCATTAAATCCGCTTAATCTCTACAACATTACCTGGCGCGACCCAAATAACGAGATCTATCACTTGGTCCTGCCCAAGGCATTAACTGGCGTGGACGCCGAGATCGTTGTGATCTACGGGGCTCGGTTCCCTTCGGGCAGCCACAAGGTCGGGGCGGCTTATTCTGTGCTGCTCGAGATGCAGTTAATGGGCGAGGTGGATCCGGCGCTGCATACACTGGTTTGGCCTTCTACCGGGAATTACGGCATTGGCGGGGCCTTCATCGGCTGCCGGATGGAATACGATAGCATCGTGGTCTTGCCCGAGGAAATGAGCCAGGAACGTTTTGAACGCATCAGGACTTATGGGGCGCGGATCATACGCACGGCAGGCAGCGAAAGCAATGTCAAGGAAATCTACGATGAGGTCAAACGACTGCGCGCCAGCGATCCCAATATCCGCATTCTCAATCAGTTCGAGGTGATGGGCAATTACCGATTCCATTATCACGTAACTGGCAATACGATTGTCGAGTTGGCGGGCGATTTGCAGCGCAAAGGCATCGGTAGCGGCCAGATCTCGGCATATGTTTCGGCTATGGGCAGCGCTGGCACGATTGCGGCCGGCGATCGCATAAAGCAGGTCTGGCCCGATCACAAGATTGTTGGTCTGGAACCTATACAATGCCCCACCTTGTATAACAACGGTTATGGCGCCCACGAGATCCAGGGCATCGGTGACAAACATGTCACCTGGATCCACAACGTGCTCAATATGGACGCGCTGATGGCAATTGATGACATGGACTGTCTTAAGGGTCTGCGTCTGCTGGCGGAGGAAACGGGACGTCAAACCTTGGCGCGCCGTTTTGGCATAGACGAAGCTCAGCTCCAATGCCTGGCCAAGACACTGGGGATCAGCGGCATCTGCAATATCATTGGCGCGATCAAAACAGCCAAATTCTTTAGTCTGTCCTCGGAGGATGTCGTGGTGACGGTGGCCACCGACGCCATGGAACGATACGGTTCTGTGATGTCGAAGCTGCGGGATGTCCAGGGCCCGCTGGACGAGGCCGACGCAACGGCGATCCTCGACGGCAGCTTTCACCGCGCCGGGCTCGACTGGGTGCAAGAGGGGGGGCGAGAGGCGCGCGAACGTTGGCACAATCTCAAATACTATACCTGGGTCGAACAACAAGGCAAGTCAGTAGCGGAGCTCGACGCGCAGCGTGATCCCGCTTGGTGGATCGGCCATCAGGAGCGCGTTGGGGAGATTGACAAACGATTGCTGGAACAACGCGAGCAGAAGCAAGCGATTCACTAGCTGTCTTTGTTATTGGGCCGCGATTGGCCGTAGCCGAGCAGGTTTATTATATTGTGTGAGCGCGACATTCCTGTATCCTTTTCGCCGACTACGCGCCGAGCGGCTGGGAAGTAACATGTATGCAGATGACCGTGTCTTGGTCGGTGTTGTCAAACGTGTAATAGATTTCGAGATTGCTCGCCAACAGCATTGGTACCGCATCCCTCGGCGGCAAATGCCGCGGGGGATCGACGCTGAATACATCGCGCTTTTCCTCAGCGCCAGCGCTTTCGGCGAAGAGGGCGGCGCCATTGCCGCCTTTGCGCGCATCACCGGGGTCGAGCTGGCGCGGCGCCGAGATTTGCTGCCGGAAGAAGGGACACGTTCTGAAGAGCTGTATTACAAGGTGCAATTCCGCCACTTGATCGAAAAAGACCCGCCGATCGCGAACGAGCCCAAACGTTCCATCAGTTTTATCAGGACGACCTGGGATCGATTCATCAGCGCCGATGCGATTCCCGACCTATACAGCGACGCGCCCTTTTATGTCGATCGGCTCTATTATGCGCTGGGCAACTGAGCGCGGCTCGCCTTGGCTGTCGCGGTTTTGAAGTGGAGGATCGGAAGATGCTAATCACGAATGCGCAGGTTATTACCCTGGGAAAAGACGCGAGCATACTCGCCGATGGCGCCATCTTAATCGAAGCAGGCCGGATAGCGGCGGTCGGGCGCAATCAAGAACTGCTGCGCGATCATCCGAGGGTTGAGCGCCTGGACGCGAGAAGTCAATACGTGATGCCGGGCAATATTTGCGCGCATACGCATTTTTACGGCGCTTACGCGCGGGGAATGGCCATACCCGGCGCGCCGCCGCGCGATTTTCCACAAATCCTGGAACGCCTGTGGTGGCCGCTGGACAAGGCGCTTGACAGCGAGAGTGTCCGCAGCAGCGCCCTGGTTTGTTTGCTGGACGCCATCAAGCACGGGACCACCACTCTCGTCGATCACCATGCCAGTCCCAACTACATCGCCGGCAGTCTCGACACGATTGCCGAGGCCGTTGATCAAGCGGGATTGCGCGCGGTTCTCTGTTACGAAGTCAGCGACCGTGACGGCATGGACAAGATGGAAGCGGGCATCAATGAGAATTTGCGCTTCATGAAGGCTGCCGCTGAGCATCCGCGGCTGCGCGGCGCCTTTGGCTTGCACGCCAGTTTGACGCTGGATGATGCCAGTTTGCGCGCTTGCGCGGAAGCGGCGCCCGCCGATTGCGGCTACCATATTCACGTTGCCGAGCACGAAGCGGACGAGCAAGATAGCGTCAAGCGCAGCGGCAAGCGCGTTGTCCAGCGCCTGGATGAGTACGGTATCTGGCGCGAGAATACAATCGCCGCCCACTGCGTGCATATCGACCAAGAAGAAAGAGATATCTTGCGCGAGCGGGGCGTATGGGTCAGCCATCAGCCGCGCTCCAATATGAATAACGGGGTGGGCGCGGCTGATATAGACGGCCTGCTCGCGGATGGCCTCAAACTCTGTTTGGGCAATGATGGATTTAGCAACAATATGTGGGCGGAATGGAAAACTGCCTACCTCTTGCATAAAGTGGTTCAGAGGGATCCACGCGCCGCAAACGGGATTCATATCGCCAAAATGGCCTGGGAAAACAACGCTCGCCTGGTCGAGCGATTCTTCCCGGGCAGTGTGATTGGGCAAATTAGGCCCGGAGCGAAGGCGGACCTGATCTTCGTTGATTACCAGCCCTTCACGCCCCTGAACGAGGGCAACTTGCCCTGGCATTTGCTTTTCGGCTTCGAATCATCGATGGTGACAAGTACAATATGTGAAGGCAAGTTGCTGATGCGCGATCGCGAGATTCTGGTCCTGGACGAAGCGGAGATTGCCGCCGAGGCCCTCGCCCTGGCGCCGGAGGTTTGGGAGCGGTATACGCGAAATGCCGAACTTGCTTTACAATCCTAGCGCTATTGCCGATTGAGACGGAGAAAGACAAGTCATGTCAGAACCGAATCAAGGCCAGACAACGCTGGCGATCCTGGGTGGCACCGGAAAGGAAGGCGCGGGACTGGCGATGCGTTGGGCGCAAAGCGGCTATCGCGTGATCATCGGGTCGCGCTCGCTCGAAAAGGCGCTTGGACGTTCGGCGGAAATGAACGCTGAAATGGGTCGGGACTTGCTGAGCGGGATGTCAAATGCCGCCGCAGCCGCCGCAGCCGATTTGATCGTTCTCAGCGTGCCTTATTCCGCCCACAAGCCCACTTTGGAAAGCCTCGTAAATCCATGCCGCGGCAAGGTAGTCGTCGATCTCACAGTGCCCTTGCAGCCCCCGGAAATCATGGCCGTTAATCTGCCGGCTGGCCGAGCAGCGGCCTTGGAAGCGCAGGCTATCCTCGGCGACGAAGCCACTGTGGTAGCGGCTTTTCAAAATGTCAGCGCGGTCAAACTTAAGCAGTTGGATCGCCCGGTCGATTGCGACGTCTTGGTTTGCGCCGACGACTCGGAGGCCAAGGCAGCTGTCATCGAATTGGCGGAAGCGGCCGGCATGCGCGGCATTGACGCCGGCGCGCTCAAGAACGCGGTGGCGGTGGAGTCGCTGACGCCCGTCCTGTTGCACATCAACAAGCGTTACAAGGTCAAAGGCGCGGGGATCCGCATCACCGGCTTGGACAGATGACAGTGTGCCCGGTTCCCGCTTTTTCCGCTTTCGCGATACCCGATATTCCTCTGATCCAACCCGGCGACGACATTGTGTCGATCATTTCGGATAAGTCTCGCGCTGCGGGCTTGTCATTGGCGGACGGAGATGTTCTGGTCATCTCATCGAAGATTGTTTCCAAGGCGGAAGGACGTCAATTGTCATTGGCGAAGGTATCCGTTTCGCCAACAGCGGCTGCGCTGGCAGCCGAAACGGACAAAGATCCGCGTCTGGTCGAGCTAGTCCTGCAAGAGGCGGCGATGGTTTCGCGGAAGCGCCGCGGCGTACTGGTAACGCAACATCGCTTGGGCTTCGTTTCCGCGAATTCGGGACTGGACCAATCCAATATCGAAAGCGGCGATGATACTGTGCTTTTGCTGCCACTGGATCCCGACGCTTCCGCTTCGGCCCTGCGGGATGCCCTGCGAGACGAGCTTGAGGTCGCTGTTGGGGTGATCATCAGCGACACGCACGGTCGCCCCTTCCGCGTCGGCAATGTCGGGGTAGCGATCGGCGTCGCGGGAATCGCAGCGGTTAAGGATCTGCGGGGCAGGACGGATCTATATGGCCGCAAGCTGGAAGTGACGCAGCAAGCATATGCGGACCTGGTGGCTTCGGCGGCGCATTTGCTTTGCGGAGAGGCTGACGAGGGTTATCCTGCTATAGTAATCCGCGGGATCGATGTCACGACGCCGCACGGGGCGGCCTCCGACTTGAATCGCTCCCCGGAAAATGATTTGTATCGATAGATCAGAAAATATCCGTGGGAATTTATCCGCAAGACCTCTTAAAATTCTTTCGCGCGCGACGCTCCCTGCGGCGCTATCAACGGCGCCCGATTCCCGACGGTATCCTTGAACAGCTGCTGGAGGCGGCGATCTGGGCGCCGTCGGCGCATAACAGGCAGCCCTGGCGCTTCGTCATCGTTAGCGAAAAAGCGAAGAAGGAAGGTCTTGCGCGCGCCATGGGAGCAAAGCTGCGCGCTGACTTGGAAGCGGACGGCCTGCCAAAGCCGGTTATCGAGGAAGACGTCGGCCGGTCCTTTCAGCGGATAAGCACCGCGCCCTTAATGATCTTGCTTTGTATGACCGTATCAGACATGGATACCTATCCCGATGAAAGGCGCAGCGCTTACGAACGTACCATGGCGATCCAAAGCACAGCCATGGCCGGGCAAAATATATTGCTCATGGCCAGCAGTCTTGGCTTGGGCGCTTGCTGGATGTGCGCCCCGCTATTCTGTCCCGATCTTGTCGGCGCTGCGCTCGACCTGCCCCCAGATTGGCAAGCGCAAGGAATGATCACAGTCGGCTACCCGGCGGGAGAAAGGACACGGAGCCGGGAAAACTGGGAAACGAGGGTATTGTGGCGCTAGACAAGAATATCGTCGTCTTGGTAGGCGGTGTTGGCGGGGCAAAGTTGGCTCTTGGTCTGGCTCAGATCGTCCCGGCGCAGCGACTGACCTTTGTCGTGAATACAGGCGACGATTTCTGGCATCTGGGTTTAAGGATCTGTCCCGATCTTGATACCGTGATGTATACGCTGGCTGGCCTGGTCGATCCGCATTGGGGATGGGGCCTGAAGGGCGACAGCGTCGTCGCGCTCGAGACATTGCATAGCTTCTACGGTGTGGATACCTGGTTTCGGCTGGGAGACAAGGATCTGGCTACGCATCTGCAGCGCAGCCATCTCTTGCGTTGCGGGCGATCGTTAACGGAGGCGACCAGGCGCTTGTCCAAATCGCTGGATGTGGATGCGGCGTTGTTGCCTATGAGCGATGAGGAAATCCCGACCATGATTGAGACGGTCGAATACGGCGAATTGGCTTTCCAGGAATACTTTGTTAAATATCAATGGCAACCAGTGCTTAAATCGGTCCGCCATGCCGGTTGTGAGAGATCAAGCCTGCCATCCCGGGTTCGCTCGGCTTTGAGCGAGGCGGATATCGTCTTGATCGCGCCGTCCAATCCCTGGTTGTCGCTGGCTCCGATCCTGGCTGTGAACGGCATGCGAGACTTGCTGACAAGTCTTGACGTACCCATAGTAGCGGTTACGCCTATCATAGGGGGCGCTGCAGTGAAGGGTCCCACGGCCAAAATCATGTCGGAACTGGGACAGGAAGTGACCCCGGCAAATATCGCCAGCTTTTATACTGGCATCATCAACGGCTTTGTGAATGACATCCAAAACGAGCCTTTAGAACGTAGCGACCTGCGGTCCATACAAGTGAACACCCTGATGAAAACCGAGGCTGACAAAAAATCGCTGGCGGGTGCGACGCTCAATTGGATAGAAAGTTGGGGAGCATGAGTCTCTGGGCAATCGTACCGGTCAAACCTTTGAAAAACGCCAAGAGCCGGCTATCCGCGGTATTGTCCCCCGAACAACGGTACGAACTGGCGGGGGCGATGTTTCGGCATGTGCTCTCGGTGGTCACGACTGTGCCGGAGGTCTCCGGCGTTTTGGTCATCTCGCGCGATACCAAGGCCTTGGCAATCGCCCGCGAAATGGGCGCGAAGACCATTCAGGAAAGCGCGATCTCGGATCTCAATCCGGCGCTGATGCGCGCCACGATGATCGTCAAGAGTTGGCGGGTCGACGGGGTATTGATTTTGCCGGCCGACCTGCCTTTTGTACATGCTGATGATATTCAGGCGCTGATCGAATTGGGGGAGAATCGCTCGATTGTTATTGCAACCGATCATAACGGCGACGGCACGAACGCCTTGCTGGTACGTCCGCCCGGCTTGATTCAGTTTGACTACGGTCCGGGCAGTTATCAGCGGCATATCGCCAGCGCTGAAGGCGCCGGCATCGAGGTCATGACTTATCACTCCGACCGTTTGGCTTCGGATATTGATGTCCCTGGAGACCTCGATCTATACCGGCGTATGCGCTCGGGCGGCAGTTTCGGCCATTTGCCGGATTTTTCCTTTGTTTGCAGCGGCGGGATGGAAGCGCTGGAGTGAGGTTTCTTAAGGAATGCGGGCGTCCAGGTCGACGGTCGTCTAGCGACAAGTGTCCATTGGCCTAAGACGGTTGATTTGTGTATGAGCTTGAATTATGTTGATAATACGGCAAATTGGTGAACATCTTTAGGGTCTGGAGTTGAAACATGGCTGATCGAGTAGCGCTCTATTTGCAGGACGCGCATTCATTGCGGGACGCGATGGAATACGTCAAATATGCGGAACAAGCTGGCTTTGAAGCGGTTTGGCAGGCGGAAAGCCGGCTGGTGCGAGATGCGATTGTACCGATGGCCGCCTTCGCGGCCGTGACCTCGCGCATCAAGATCGGCTCCGGCGTCATCAATAACTGGACGCGCAATGCGGCAGTTATTGCCGCCACATTCTTGACCCTGGATGATCTGGCGCAGGATCGCATTTACTGCGGGATCGGCGCCTGGTGGGATCCCCTGGCCGCAAAAGTCGGCATCGAGCGCCGCAAGAACCTGCTGGCCATGCGCGAAGTTGTGACCGTTGTACGGCGTCTGCTGAATCGCGAACGGGTCAGCTTTCAGGGCGAATTCGTGCAGTTGGACGATGTCGAACTTGATGTCGTGCACGGACGCAAGGAGCCGCGCAATGTGCCCATCTACGTTGGCGCGACCGGACCCCAAATGATGGGGCTCACCGGCGAGATCGCCGACGGCGTCGTTTTGAATTATCTCGTTTCGCCCAAGTATAACGAGTCGGCCTTGTCTCAACTGGAAATCGGCGCGCGCAAGGCGGGCAAAACCGTCGACGATGTCGATCGCCCGCAGTTGGTCGTATGCTCGGTGGATAAAGATCGCCAGAAAGCGCTTGATGCCGCTCGCAAGCTGGTAACGCAATATCTGGGCCAACAGCCGCACATCATGAAAGCCAGCGGCGTCAGCCAAGATTTGCTTGAGGAAATCGGACAGGTCTTGACCTGGCCGGCCACCGAGGAACAAATCCTAGAGGCCATGAAACTGGTGCCGGATGACGTCGTTCAAATGATCACGGCTTCGGGTACACCCGCGGAGGTCAAGGCCAAGGTGCGCGAGTACATTTCCTCTGGCGCTACCTGTCCTATTCTTTATCCCTTGGGCGAGGATGTGCGCCTTATGATCGACACCTTCGCCAGCGGCTATTCCGGCTAGAGATCAAACGTATCGGATAAATGGGTGGCGATTGAGCTTTTTGAGACCGGGCCGTGAAGATTCTGTGCGTCAGCGACATTGAAGCGCCACAGTTACATAGCGCGGTCAATCTACGTCGCCAATACAGCGATATTGACTTAATCGTAAGTTGCGGCGATATGCCGCCGGGTTATCTCGATTTCATCAGCACCATCATCAGCGTACCGATGTTTTACGTGCGCGGCAATCACGACGAGATCTACAAAGATGACCCACCCGGCGGTATCGATTTGCACGGGAAGGTCGTTGAATATAAAGGTTTGACCCTGGCCGGATTGGAGGGATCGATTCGCTATAATGCGGGCGAAATTCAATACACCCAATTGCAGATGCATTGGAAGGTCGTCCAAATGGGGACCAAAGTCCTCTGGAATCGTGTAACAGGAAGGCAGGGCATCGATCTTTTTGTCACTCATTCGCCGGCGCGAAATATCCACGATGGCAGGGACTTCGCGCACCGGGGATTCGACAGTTTCATCAATTTCTTGAAATGGTATCGGCCCCGCTATATGTTGCATGGCCATGTACATACCTGGGATCGACGAAAAGTCGTGCGAACGCAGTTCCGGTCCACCTGCGTCTTGAACATCAATCCATTTACGGTATTGGAGTTGGAACCACAATCGGAATCTTGAGCCGATACCAGCTTGTAGCAAAGGGAGGCAGCGCCGCTATGTGGCAGGCATATCATTCCGTCAGCAGGGTCGAGGAAGCCCTCGCTCTGCTTGACCGGCACCGGCAGGAGGCGCGAATTGTCGCCGGCGGCACCGACCTGATCATCGAGATGGAGCGCGGGCAGCACCCTCAACTCGGGGTCCTGATCGATATCACGCGGGTCAAGGGACTGGAGGATATTTGCTTGCGCGACGGCATGGTCTGCATGGGACCATTGGCGACGCATAATCATATCCTGGGCAGCGCGCTGATACGCGAGCGCGGTCTGCCGCTGGCGCAAGCCTCCTGGGAAGTCGGCGCGCCGCAGATACGCAACCGCGCTACTGTCGCCGGCAATCTCATTACCGCTTCGCCCGCCAACGACACCATCACGCCCTTGATCGCCCTGGGCGCCGAGGTGAGGCTGTCGTCGCTGGATGGCGAACGCTCGGTTGCCCTGGAAGACTTTTACACTGGCTTCCGCCAAACGATTTTGCAACCCAATGAAATGCTGAGCGCTATTTCATTTCCGGCGCTGGATGATAATCAGCGCGGCCTTTTCTTGAAGCTGGGTTTGCGCCGGGCCCAGGCGATATCAGTGGTTGACGCGGCGATCGTCCTTTCGCTCCAAGACGATGGGACAGTCTCTGAGGCGCGCATAGCTCTGGGTAGCGTGGCCGCCACCATCATTCGCGCCCCGGCGGCCGAGGAATTCCTGGTTGGAAGGCGCTTGACGCCGGAAAACATCGCGGAGGCCGGGCGCCTGGCCGCCGAAACCGCCAGGCCCATTGACGACGTCCGCGGCAGCGCCGAATATCGCAGCGAAATGGTAAAGGTCCTGGTGGCGCGCGCCCTGAGACAATTGACGCGCGACTCCCTTGACACGGGCTTGCCGAGCGACCCGCCCATGCTTTGGGGCAAGGACGAGGCCAAGGTGAAAACAGGATTGCCAGCGCAACTCACGCATCTCCCAGATACCCCGATAGAAAGTACAATCAACGGAGAATCGGTGCTGGTCCGCAGCGGACAGCAGAAGTCGCTTCTGCACTGGTTGCGCGACGACGTCAAACTTCCGGGCGCCAAGGAAGGATGCGCCGAAGGCGAATGCGGCGCCTGCACGGTTTTTCTTGACGATGTTGCCGTCATGTCCTGTATGGTGCATGCGCCAAGAGCGCAGGGCGCCGAGATCGTGACGGTTGAAGGACTGGCGAAATCGGGAGCGCTGCACCCGATTCAAAGCGCCTTCATTGAAGAAGCGGCGGTCCAATGTGGTTACTGCACGCCGGGCTTTTTGATGGCGGGCGCGAAATTGCTTGAGGAGATTGCTGAGCCCAGCAGGGATCAGATCAATTACAGTATCAGCGGCAACCTCTGCCGTTGCACCGGCTATTACAAGATCGTCAAGGCCTTTGAAGAAGCCAGCAAAGCGAAGATGAGACAGGTCGAAGACTAGCTCATGGACAGACGGGTTCCCAAGACCGGCAGCGAAGAAATTGAACTCTATATGCGCACCTATTACTCGCTGTTGCGCTCGAGCGATGCGATCAAAATTGAGACTTTGGTCGAGAGCCATATCGCCATGCGGTCTTCCTTGCACGAGTACGCCAGCGAACCGGAACCCGATGTCTCGGCCTTGATGTATAGCGCCTTGCGCTTGCCCCCCTGCATTGTCCAAGTCGAAGAGGTATTGATCGGGCAGATGGAGCGCGCCTTTGTGGCGGCTGGTTACAAAAATATCGCGAGTTGGCAGCAAGTCTATGCGCCGGGCCGCCGTCGCCGGACGCACTTCAATGGCGCGCATATCATGGCAGTTTACATTATAAGCCGCTCCGACATTGATGACCTCGTACCGATTTTGACGGCCTTTCAAATCGAATGGAACAAGCTTCATTACTTGCTGCAAAAGCAAGAATTGCGCGACTTGCTGAAGGCGCATGCTGACGACAGAACTTTGGCGCCCGCCGACTTTGCGCAATTGGCCGAAGGCTTGTACATGGCGGTCAATGATTTGCGCCGGCTGCACTTGCTGTGGAAGGATGATTTTGTCAACAACTTGCTGTGTATGAGTCGAGAGCGCAAAAGCATGAGCTTGCGACTGATATCGGGTTCGCTGGCGGACTATCGACGCGCCACTGCCTCGTGGTGGAATCATTTGAGCGAAGAGCTGTCGCTCGTTGGCATAGAGCTCGATGAAAGACCGGTTTACTTCGTATCCAGCAATACGCATTCCTTGATTAACCTGTTGGCCGGCTTCGCCAGGCGTTACGAAGAAAGCCTGATCGGTTATATCGAAAAATTTCAAGAGAAGTCCTTATTGACCGAATACGAGGACATCAAGCAGAGCTACCACAAGAGTATGGACAACTTTCTGTATTTTGTGTTGCGCCAGTATCTCTCCGAGCGGGGAAACGAAGCCAAGCGAATATTGCAAGAGGAAGAGAATCGGCTCGGCATCCACCGTGTTCCCAGTCGGCAGGGTTTCGAAATAGAGACCCAGGTAATCGAATTGGGCAAGCTGGAAGCGCGCTGGTTTGATCCCCGCTTGGGGCGCGTCGATGACCTCGAGCCGCTGCGCCACAGCAACGCCATCATTATCAATATCGACTATCCCTTGGGCATGGCGTCGTACGAATTGCTAAGCCGCATATCCGAAGGCGTCGGGCGCCTGGATGGCGTCTACGTCATGGGCAAGTCGGCCACGCTGAATGGACGCATCGGAGATATGATGATCCCCAACGTGATCCACGATGAACATTCGCAGAATACCTATCTTTTCCGCAATTGCTTTACCGCGCGCCACGTCCGCTCCTATATGCATCATGGCAATATCCTCGACAATCAGAAAGCGGTCACGGTTTTGGGCACGTTTTTGCAGAATCCCCACTATATGAGCGTCTTTTACAAAGAGGGCTATACCGATATCGAGATGGAAGGCGGTCCCTACCTGTCCGCGGCCTTCGAAGCCTTCCGCCCGCAACGGCATCCCATGAACGAGATTGTCAACCTGCATTCGGTCAAATTCGATATTGGATTCCTGCATTACGCCTCGGATAAACCGACCAAAGACGGCCAGAATCTCGGCGCCGGCAGTCTCAGCTTTGGCGGCGTTGAACCGACTTATGCCGCAGCCATCGCCATATTAAGACGTATTTTCTATAACGAGACAGAGAAACTGATCGAAACGACATTCGAGGCCTTGCCGTCGTTCTAGACGGCTTCCATTCGTCGCGAAGCATAGCACAGGGGTTAGACAGTTGTCCGCAGAACCAAGCGTCGTAATCAACCAGTCGGTCAAACGTGTTGATGCCCGGGGCAAGGTCACCGGAGAGACCCGCTATCCCGGCGATATTGATATCGAAGGGCAGTTGTGGATGCGCGTCAAATTCAGTGAGCGCGCTCATGCCCGCGTTCTGCATGTAGATGCCAGCCCGGCGGAAGCGCTGCCCGGCGTCGTGCGCGTATTCACGAGCCAAGACCTGCCCGTCAACGAATATGGCTTGGTCATCAAGGATCAACCCGTGCTTTGCGGACCGGGCGGCGATAAGCCCGGAACCGATGTCGTTCGCTGCTACATGGACATGGTGGCGACGGTTGTCGCCGAAACCGACGCCATCGCCCGCGAAGCGCTTGACCTGATCGAGGTCACATACGAAGACTTGCCCGCCGTTTTTGATCCGGAAGCGGCTATGGAGAAAAGCGCCCCGCAACTGCATCCGGAAAGTCCGGGCAATCTGGTGACGCAGTATCGCATCCGCAGGGGCGACATGGCATCTGGTTGGGCGCGGGCCGATGTCCTGGTCGAGGCGGAATACGAGACCACCTGGCAAGAACACGCCTATCTGCAGCCGGAGGCGGGACTCTCCTACATCGACGACGAGGACCGGGTGACAGTAGTCGTTGCCGGGCAATGGACTCATGAAGATCAGGAACAGATCTATCATGCCCTTGACTTGCCGCCGGACCAGGTGCGCGTGATTTATCCCGCCATTGGCGGCGCCTTTGGCGGCAGAGAAGATATGACCGTCCAGATCATACTGGCGCTGGCGGCCTGGAAACTGCGCCGACCCGTCAAGATACAGTGGAATCGCGAAGAGTCGATCCTTTATCATCATAAGCGTCATCCGATAAAAGTCAGGGCGAAATGGGGCGCCACCAGCGATGGCATATTGACTGCGGCTGCGGCCACGGTAGTTGGAGATGCAGGCGCCTACAACTATACCTCCAACAAGGTGCTAGGCAATGCGCAGCTTACTGTAACTGGACCTTACGAGATACCCAACGTCCATGTTGATACCTATACCGTCTACACCAATAACATCCCCTCAGGCGCTTTTCGCGGCTTTGGCGCGCCCCAGGCCTTGCTGGCGGCGGAAGGGCAAATGAACCGGCTGGCCGCCGCTCTGAACATGGATCCACTCGAGATCCGCATGAAAAACACGATCAGAGAGGGTAGCATCGGCTCGGTGGGGACGCCATTCCCCGCGGGCGTGACAATGCCGCTTGTCTTTGAGGCCTGCGGGAAAGAATCCTGGTGGCGGAAGCGAGACCAGGGCTGGCAGTTGCGAAAAGCAAGTCCGCCGGCCGACAGCAGTAAGCGGCGCGGCCGGGGCATCGCCGGTGGATTCAAGAACGTTGGATTCAGCTTCGGTTTCCCCGAGCACTGCTGGGCCGGCCTCGAGATTCAGGGCGAGGGCGAGATCGAGTCGGTGACGCTCTATCACGCGGGCGCCGATGTCGGGCAAGGCGCTCATACCGCCCTCAGCCAGATGGCGGCGGACGCGGTCGGCGTACCCTTTGACAAAGTGCGGATTGTCGCTTCGGACACGGCGACTTCGGGTTCATCCGGCAGCGCGTCAGCATCGCGACTTTCGTTTATGTCGGGCAATGCCATTCGTGGCGCGGCCGAAATTGCCCTGCGGAAATGGCATGACGAAGAGCGGCCGGCCAAGGGCGAGTACATGTACCATCCGCCGCCGACCACGCCCTTCGATCCCGAGACCGGGGAATGCGACCCCAATTTCGCCTATGGCTATGTCGCCGAAGCAGTCGAGGTCGAGGTCGATATCGAAACCGGCCAGGTTCAACTGCTGGAAGTGGTCTGCGCCAACGACGTCGGCAAGGTCATCAATCCTCAACAATTGGAGGGTCAGATTGAAGGCGCCATCGTTCAAGCGCAGGGTTACGCCTTGATGGAGTATCTCGTCTCGCGCGAAGGGGAGATTCTTAATCCTTATTTGTCGACTTATCTCATCCCCACTTCCTTGGATGTACCACCTGTCGTGAAGTCGGTTGTCCTGGAGCATCCCGATCCGATTGGTCCCTGGGGGGCGCGCGGCATGGCGGAGATGCCTTTCCTGCCGCTTGCGCCCGCAATCGCCGCGGCCATCTATGACGCAACCGGCGTTTGGATGGATTCTCAACCCTTTACCGCGCAGAAAGTAGTCAAGGCATTGCGGCAGCAAGGGATCGGTTCTGTTTAAGTCTTTGGGCGGTCAGGGCGTCGCCGGTTGACCTTTCTTCCAGCACTTGTCAGCCCAGCTTCATAATGATTCGCAAGCGAAGCAGGCCGGTTTCGTGTTATGATACTCACGAATCACGCTTGCTGGCGCATCCTGAAGGCCTATGATGCCCCTTGAACTTGGCGCCGAGCATGATTTGGAGATTTCATGAGACTGTGTCAGGCATTTGATATCTCGCGAGGCGACGTTGCGGCCTTTGTCGGCGCAGGTGGCAAGACCTCGTTGTTGGTCGGCCTTGGTTACGAGTTGGCGGAGTCCGGCTGGCGGGTGCTGGCAACGGCAACAACGGAGATTCCGGCTGAACAGTTAAGTCTCTATCCACATGCCATGCGCTACGATAGCGGGGCGGAGGCGATATCTCAGGCTCTGAGCGAATTTCAGTTCGTCTTTCTTTATGACAAGTCGACCTGGCAAAAGGGAGTCCTGAGCGGGCCCCGGGAGGATTGGGCGCGCGAGTTGCTGGACTCTGTCGATTCCGATGTTTTGCTGGTAGAGGCGGACAGGTCGGACGGCATGCCCTTCAAGGCGCCCTTTGCAAATGAACCGTGGATCCCTCTCGAGACATCGCTAGTTGTTCCGATCGCATCATTGGCGGCGCTGGGGCTGCCGCTTGACGATGAGCACGTATACAATCCAGGGGCGATGGTTGATCAATACGGATTCGTGCAGAACAGTCCGATCAAATCGCCTTGGCTCGCGCAAGTATTGCGTGATGAAGACCTTGGATTGAAAAACGTGCCGGAGGGGGCGCGCGTGGTGCTTTTCTTGAACAGAACGCCGGAACGTGGATACTTGCACGGACGCGCGCGCATGATTGCGCGACTGAGCCTGCAGAACCCGCGCATTCAAGCCGTGGCGATAGGCTCTGTGCGCGGCGCGGAGCCGGTGCACGAGGTACAACGCGCGGTTGGCGCGATCGTTCTCGCTTCCGGGGAGTCTAACGGAAAACAGCCACCGAGTATGCTTTCGTCAGTGGGGGGCGGAAAGACCATACTCGCGCATGTTACTGAGCAGTTGATACGGTCGAGAATCGCTCCTATACGTGTTGCGGCCGGTACTTGGGCGCGTGAAGTCAGAGCGGCGGTCAAGCCCTTGGGTGTGAAAGTGGTAACTAGCCGAGCGCGAACGGGCGCTCCCGGGCGGACAAATAGGGACAATGGCTCATTCCATACTGAGAATGATCGTCTTGGGCTACCCCATTTGCTCCACTTGAATGGCGAGGCTTTATCGGCGCTTAAGACTGGTCTGCGCGCAATGCCGGCTCATATCGCCGCCGTTCTCGTGGTGCCAGGCGATCACCCGCGTTTACAGCCCAAGGTGCTTTATCAGCTCTTGACGTCCTATGCGCGGGGCGCCGAGGATTTACTCGTGCCGAGGTATCAGGCGTCGCTGGGGCAGCCGGTCCTAATTGGCCGCCGCTATTGGTCCGATATATTGTCATTACCTCGAAAAGGAAGTCTTCACGACTTGTTCGAAGAGTACCGCGACAATATCGCCTGTGTTGAAGTTGCTAGCGATACTATCCTTTGTGATGCTCAATTAAGTCGGCCGCAACGCCCGCTAGGGCTGCCAAGGCAGCAGAAAGATCCTTCGGCTTAACTCCCGTCGTGCTGTTTGATTAATTCGCGAATCATATCTCGTGACCAGGCCCCGCTGGCCTGGACATCTATCTGTACTCTTAAAGTCGCGGGCCGTTTGTCCTTGTCTCCGGCGGCTTCGGCGCGCATTTCGTCGAAATACTTCATTGGCGTGACGACAATCAGGACTTCGTGCGGCTGCACAACGTAGGTCGTTGGCGGCGCATAGAAGAAGGCCGTGCTGTTGGCCTGGCGTATGCCGATGACGCCGGCTTGATATCGCAGGGCGAGTCCAAGCGAGCCGATGGTTTTCCCGATCCAGGGCGAGTCGTCTTCCATGTAGAATTCGGCGGTTTCCAGTCCGGTAATCTCGTTGTACAGGACGTGCTGTAAGAATTCGGCTATTTCCGGCCGGGTAGTCGAAAGCAATACGAACTGGGCAGCGACATGAAAGGGGCTGACGACGCGATCCGCGCCCGAACGATGCAGTTTTTCAATCATATCATCGGTGGTGGCGGTCACAGAGATAAGCAAAGACTTGCTGACGCTGCGCGCGGACAATACGGTCAAAACCGCCACCGCCTTGTCTTCAAGCGAAAGCATGAGCGCTTGCGCGCGTTCGATGCCGGCTTTTTTCAAAACATCTTCTTTAGAAGGGTTGCCTTGAACGACGCGAAAGCCCCGTCCCAGCCATTCTTGCGTGAGCCTGTGGTCATCGCTCAACAAGACAAATGGCCGTGATGGATCCAGAAAGCGCGCGGCGGTTTCGATAATGTGATCATTGCCGCAGATGATAAAATGCTTCGACATCGACTCTATAGCCGCGGCGCTTTCATCCAGATTGAGGGTTTCGTCCAAGCGCTTCACCGCGCGGGATTTTGCCAGTCTTTGGAAAGTTGCGAATCGCATAACATCGCGTCCGGAGGGGCGGCATTCGCGTTGCAATCGCGGTATCATCAGGCCGGGCGCGACACCGAGCAGGATGTCGTCTTCGTTCAATACGCGGCCGTTCCCCGGCGTGTGAACAAAGTCGGCGTCGTCGGTTCGAATGCCGACGATGCTTGCGCCGTAGCGCTCGCGCAACTTCAGATCGCTGATGCGCTTCCCGATCCAGGGCGAATTGTCGCCGAGTTCAAGTTGCGTCACCTGATGATTCGTTTCTTGATCGAACAGGACACTGTTGAAGAAATCATTTACTGCCGGCCTCAATGTGGCGCTGTTCAAGAATTGCGACGCTACCTCGTAGGGAGCGATCACGATATTGGCGCCGGCGCGTATCATCTTGAGCTTGAGTTCAACGTCTATTGCAGCCGCGGTCACATAGAGCGTGGGATTGAGGTTGCGAGCGGTGAGGACCGTCAGCAAACCTTCGGTATCCTGATTGAGCATGACCATGATCGCTTGCGCCCGCGCTATGCCCGCGTCGCGCAGAGAATCGTCATCCGTGGGATCGCCTTCAACCACCAGGATGCCCGCGCTGCGAAGATGTTCGGCGTACTCCGCATCCTCGGTAACGATGACCAGAAGGTCGAGCAGAGTCGTGTGTTCAGCGAAGTTGTCGACGTAGAAAACGAACAGACCCTGGACGAAGCGGCGCAAACCCAGGAATCTGCCGCGCCTGACATCGCCGAATAGGCGATCAAAAAAATGCTCTATCGGCTGGTAGGTTGTGTCCTGATGCTGTTTGCGGCGGATCTGCGCGCTTTGCAAGACGTATCCGATGGTCTTGTCCACCATTTCGCCGCTGCCGCAAATGATGTACTGGTTGTCGAGTTTGGCGATCTTCTTCGCTGTTGCTGTTCTGCGGCGGCGCGCGACGGAATCCGCGCTGAACAAGAGCGCAAACGACGAGGACAAGAAAAACGTTAATGAACCAAGCCCGACCAGCACCAGACAAATAGTGAATACTTTCCCAAGTTCGGTCTCTGCGACAATGTCGCCGTATCCAATTGTGGTAAGGGTGATTATCAAGAGCCAGGCGGCATCCACGAAGGGGAGTTTTTCGATGACCATGATGCCGGCAATGCCAATTGGCAAGATGATCAAGAGCAGATTGCGCGCGGCGCGAAACTGCCTGCGAATATCGTTCAAAGGCCTGTCCTCATACCGTCATAGCACGCGACTGTCCTCAATTATATCGGAGATAGGCAAGTTGTGTTAATATGTTTTGAGTCGAAAGCCTCGGCGCGCTCTCGTGTCAGCTAGCGTCCTAGTTGGTTGCTCGCGAGGCTGACGCCCCGGCGTCGCATTGCATCGGGTAACGTCAGTTGGCGACGCTAGGCAACGTGGCGTCGATTGCCGTCTATTGTCAAACCTGTACGCCTTGGACCTTCAAACACAATCGGAGCAAGCCCATGCACAGCCGGAAAGATTTTGCCGCCGCCGCTGAGGTCATCCGCAAACGTACGTCTCAGAAACCTACTGTCGGCCTGGTTTTGGGCTCTGGATTGGGTTCGCTGGCGGATACCTTGCTCGATCGCGTCGTGATTCCATATAAGTCCATCCCCGGTTGGCCGACCGCTACCGTATTTGGGCATCAAGGCAATTTAGTGATTGGCCGGCTCGCCGGGCAAACAGTTGCGGCTCAGCAAGGTCGCGCCCACTTCTACGAAGGCTACACCATGCGCGAGATTACCTTTCCGATCAGGGTTATGAAGGAGTTGGGCATAGGAACCCTGATCCTTACCAACGCTGCCGGGGGCATCAACCCAGCATATAAGGTCGGCGACGTCATGTTGATCGAAGATCACATTAATTTCCCCGGTATGGTAGGCGCCAATCCGCTAATGGGTCCCAATGACGAGTCGCTGGGCGAACGCTTTGTCGGCTTGGCGCAAGCTTATGATCGCGAGTTGAGAAAACTCGCGATCGAGGTAGCGCGGGAACATGCCATCTCCTTGCATAGCGGTGTCTATTGCGCGCTGTCGGGTCCTTCCTTCGAGACTCCGGCGGAAATCCGCATGCTTAGAATGCTAGGCGCCGATACGGTCGGCATGTCGACGGCGCACGAAGTCCTGGCGGCGCGCCACGCCGGCATGCGGGTTATGGCCTGTTCCGGTGTAACCAATGTCGCAATTGACACTGTCGATAGTGAATTCGAAACCAACCATGAGGAGGTCCTGGAAGCGGGGGAGGTAATCGTCCCGCGCTTGACCACAATCCTGCAGGGTGTTCTCAAGCGTTTTCCAACATGACAACAATAGTTGCCTTTATTGATCAGGTGGCGGTGGGCATTTATTTTCTGATTGCCGCGGGCATTCTCTTTGCGCTGCGGCGTTACTTTGTCTGGGGCGATGAGTACCGCTCTTCATATTTTGAACTGGAACGCGATCTCTCGCGCTATCGGCAGACGAATGCGATAACCGCAGTCATCGTTTTGCTGGAACTCGCGCTTATTGTCGCCGGCATCGAATTGATCGTTGTGCCGGAATTGTGGCGAGATCGTCAGATCCAGGAATTGGTGGCGGCTGCGCGGGTAGACGATGGCGTATTTGAAACGCCATTGCCCCCGACGCCCTCGGGCAATCTGGGAATTGACCCAGTAGCCTTGCCGCGAGCGGAGGACTTCACGGGCAGGATTCAACCGACGCCGATTCCGACTGCGACGCCTGTGGGAACGCTGATACCGGCGGCTCCGCCAATAGGCTGCGACAGCCCCGAGGCGCAATTGATCATACCCGGGAACGGCATGCGGGTTTTTCAGCCGATTCCGGTGGTGGGCACGGCATTCACCGATCAGTTCGCTTTTGGCTCGATTGAGATCATGGGACCCAGCACTTTTGGAAACTTCCAGGTCATAGAAGATCAAAACACGGAAGTGCGCGAAGCGGCTGAGTTTAGTCAATTCGTTCCCGCCGCCTACGAACCCGGCGAATATCAGTTCCGTCTAATGGTCTTCGATGTCACCAAGACCTTGCGGGCCAGTTGTCTCGTACACATCTACATATCGGAACCGCTGCCCACGGTTACACCGCCAAGATAAGGGACGCCAATGCTGAGGTCTTGGCCTGCAAAATCTCAATAGAATCTGCCGTCTCTTTCTTCGGAGCAGGTCTTAATGAGATGCTTGTATCCGTAAGAAGCCTTGCTTGGGGCACAGGCTCAAGCGCGGAAATCCTTAATCCCGCGCTTGACGCGGCGCCGCAACCGTCGCGAGCGGGAACGCCACCTCGCCATCCGGTACTGCACCTTGCGACGTTGCCGGTTGAAAACGGAACCGTGCTGCTCGCTCGGCTTGGGAATGCCCCACTGAATGATCATAGACGCCCAGGTCAAGCCGCCACCGAAGCCAACAAGCGCTATGTGGTCTTTATCTTGAATGCGCTTCTGTTCGATGGCTTCACACAAGGCGATCGGAATGGACGCGGCCGACGTATTCCCGTAGTACTCGACATTGCTCATGAACTTGTTGATATCGATACCAAGTTTGCGCGCTGCGGCTTGCAGAATGCGGAGATTGGCCTGGTGCGGGATCACGAGATCGATATCCTCGACGCCTATGCCGGCCATCTTGCTGGCTTGTTCTATGCTGTCGTTGACCACCCGCGTGGCGAAACGGAAGACTTCGCCACCCGCCATGGTCATCTTGTATAGCTTGTTGCCGTTGGCGCCCGCTCGCGATTCAGCCGCATCTATGCTGCCTACGCTGGGAATCGCCAACAGGTCGCTGCCAGCGCCATCGGATCGCAAGACGCTTGATTTCACGCCGCCTTCAATCTCGCTGGCCGCCAAAACAACAGCGCCGGCGCCGTCGCCAAAAAGGATACAAGTGCTGCGATCTTGCCAGTCCAGGATTCGGCTCATGGTTTCCGAACCGATCACAAGCGCCGTCTGAATGCTGCCCGCGCGGATCGAATCGGCGGCCATATTCATCGCATAAACAAAGCCGGAACAAGCAGCGCTCAAATCGAAAGCGCCGGCGTGATGCGCGTTCAGCCAATCCTGAACCAAGCTGGCGGAGCTGGGGAAAATATTCTCCGGCGTCGAGGTGGCGACGACGATGAGATCCAGGTCGATCGGCAAGATATCCGCCACTTCGAGCGCCTGTTGCGCCGCCTTGTAGGCAAGCGTAGCCGTGGATTCGCCTTCGCCGGCGATATAGCGCTCCTTGATACCGGTCCGCGCATAAATCCACTCATCGCTGGTTTCTACGAAGGCCGAGATTTCTTCGTTTGTCATGACCTTGTCGGGAAGGGCCATACCCCAGCCGACAACGTGTGCGAAGACCGGACCCGCGGGCGCGTCAACGGCCTGATTTTGAGTACTGCTAAGCGTTGCCATTTTCTCGATATTCGCCAAATATTAGCACGGCATTGTGCCCGCCGAAGCCGAAGGCATTTGACATGACGTGGCCGACCTCGTGCGAGCAGCCCACGTTGGGTACGTAATTGAGATCGCAATCCGGGTCTGGCTCATGCAGATGAATGGTGGGAGGCAGGTAATTCCCACGGACGGCCATGATGCTGAACACCGCTTCGATTGCGGCGCCTCCACCCAGAAGATGTCCGGTCATTGACTTGGTAGAACTGACCGGGATACCGTAAGCCGCTTCCCCAAGCGCCAACTTGATGGCATTGGTTTCGGCGGTGTCATTTAAGGGCGTGCTGGTGCCGTGAGCGTTGATGTAGTCAATGTCCTCAGCGCAGAGATCGGCATCTTTCAGCGCAATTTCGATGGCGCGCGCAGCGCCTTCGCCCGTTTCCATCGGAGCGGTGATGTGAAAAGCATCCGATGTATGGCCGTAACCGAGTAGTTCCGCGTAGATCGTAGCGCCTCGTTCCAGAGCGAAACTCAACTCCTCTAGGACCAACATGCCGGCGCCTTCGCCAGGCACAAAGCCGTCTCGATTGCGATCAAAGGGCCGCGACGCGGTTTCGGGATCGTCATTTCGGCTGAGAGCGGTCATATTATTGAATCCGGCCACACAAAGCGGAACGATGGCCGCTTCCGCGGCGCCGGCCAACATGGCCTTGGCGCCGCCACGGCGGATGATGTGCATCGCTTCGCCGATGGCGTTGTTTCCCGAGGCGCAGGCGGTTACGATACAGTGATTGGGTCCGCGAAGGTTATAGGACATTGAAACGGCGCCCGAACAGGAGTCGCTTAGTATCTTGGGTATCGCCATCGGCTTGATGCCGCGGTGTCCTTTGGAGTCTATCGCCTGTTGCGCCTCTACAAAGGAATTGATGCCGCCGACGCCAGATCCCACGACGCAGCCAACATCGTACATATTGTTCTTGTCGACCTTCAAACCGCTGTCTTCCATCGCTTGGCGACTTGCTTCCAAGGCGAACTGCGCGACCCGGTCAATGCGTCTCGCTTCTTTGCGTCCAAAAATGACGTTAGGGTCGAAATTCTTGACTTCCCCGGCAAGCTGATTCTGTGTCAAATTGCGGTCATATCGGGTGATATAGTCAATACCGTTCACCCCGTTGGCAATGTTCTGCCAAGCCTCGCTGACATTGTTGCCGGTAGGGCAGACGATTCCCATGCCGGTGATGACGATGCGCGTTCTTTCCAAGGAACCCTCCGACTGTCGCTCAAATGACCATATTACTCTTGGCTGTCTTATGTTGACTATGCGCAGTTGGCATGTATTCACCTGCATCGGCTCGGACATCGGAAGTCATTGCGGACACATAGTCCGCGGCCTGCGCCTTCAGCCTATACGCCTATAATAACACGGCGACCTGATTCGCGTCGCTTTACAGCCCTTTCTTCCGCTTCTATAATACGTTTTTAGTAAGTACAAGCAAGTCATGCAGCATACGGTAGTTAATCTATGGCGATTGTGGGCGAGCCAAGGCTCGCCCCTACGGCCGATTATTATTTTGGCGTTGCATGACTTTGTTGATCCTACTTTTCCGGCTGCGGTTGTTGGACGTCGATCAGGGGGCGTTTAGTACTTTTCAGTCTTGTTTATGTAAACCGCGACGCTCATGCGACAGGCGGGCTTACTCTCTTGCTTGAGCGCGGCCGACCTTTTCGCCGGTTACGCGCCGAGCGGTTCGTGAGTTCTTATGATTTTGGTCACTGGAGCAACTGGCCTGATAGGCCGGCATCTGGTTCGGCGCTTGATGCAAGAAGGGCTGCCGACGCGTTGCCTGCTGCCGGAACGACAGTTGCGCCAATTGCCCTGGGACGAAGCTCATCCGCATGCGCCGGAACTGGTTAGTGGCAACATTCTGGAGGAAGAAGCGCTGTTTCGCGCGGTGACGGGATGCCATGTCGTGATCCATCTTTCCAGCGCGCAGTGGTGGGGCCGCCGTGGAGACTTAAACCAGATAGAAATCGACGGAACGCGAGTATTGGTTGCGGTCGCGCGCGCGGCGCGCGTTGGCCGAATCATTACCCTGAGCCATATCGGGGCGGCAAAAGCATCGGCCTACGCATTGCATCGCGCCAAGGGCGAGGTCGAAGATCTGCTGCGCGAGAGCGGCGTCGCCTATACAATCGTCCGCAGCGGACTCGTGTTTGCTCCCGATGATGCCTTTGTCAATCACATAGCAAGTATGCTACGCGTCAATCCCTTGTTTTTCTTCATGCCCGGCTACGGCGAGGTAGTGCTGCACCCGATCTATATTGACGATCTGGTGGAAGCCCTATATCGTAGCTTGGATTTGGTGGATTTGGTCGACGCAACGGTGGAGATTGGCGGACCCGAGTATTTGAGCTTGCGAGATATGATCGCGACTGTGATGCGCGTTACCCGGATGCGACGGGCAATCGTTCCTGTGCCGCCTTATCTGCTGCGATGGATTACGGCGATCTACAGCCGGATATTGCCGCGCGCGCTGATGACAAATCAATGGTTGGATATCCTGGCCGCCAGCCGCACGGCGCCTCTTGGCGGCACCTTCAATCACTTCGGTTTCCATCCGCGCCGTTTCGAAGACACATTGTTAGGCTACTTGCCGCAGCGTCGCCACTTCATCGGCTTGCTTCGCGATACCTTCCGTCGCCGCTCGCGCCCAATATAGCGGATACTTGACAAGACGATGTCCAATATAGCGATCAAGCGCCTCTTGACAGCGCAGGAGTTTAACCAGGCGGTCGAACTGCAGAAGGTTTATTGGGGAAACGATGCCAGTAACCTGGTGCCGCGCCACATGCTGCATTCGCTTTGCCATCATGGCGGCCACTTACTAGGCGCTTGTGACGGGTCGCGATTGGTCGGCTTTGTTATGGGTTTCCTCGGCACAACTCTCGATGCGGAAGCGCCGGATGCGGATCGCACCGCGTCAAACCTGCTGATTATGTCTAAACGCATGCTCGTCTTGCCGGGTTACAGAGGGCGAAGTATTGGCCTTAAGCTGAAGATGGCTCAACGCGACATCGCGCTTAAGCAGGGGATTGACCTGGTAACCTGGACATTTGATCCGCTCCTGGCGGCAAATGCGCACTTGAACTTGAGAAAACTGGGCGCGATATCCCGCCAGTTCGCCGTCAATTATTTCGACTATTCCGATTCCGAAAGCTTGTCCGCAGATCGCTTGATCGTTCATTGGTGGGTGAACGGCGAGCGGGCGCGAGCCTGCGCTTCCGGTTGTACGAGCCGGCGGACGTTAAAGCAGTGTCTGGACGAGAATACCCCGATCGTAAATGTCATTGAGGAATCGGGTCCAGCGATAGCGCCGCGCGCCTGGTCGGAACTCTCTGATAGGGACAGCCTGCTGGTTGAGATTCCGTCAGATATTCGGCATCTAGATGAACATATCCCGGAAGTCGCGCGCCGCTGGCGTACGCACATACGCGAACTTATGGGAAGGCTGATAGAATCGGGCTACGTTGTTTATGACTTTGTGAGCGCTGTTAAAGAACGGCAAAGGCGCGCGTATTATCTTCTGAGCCGGCGAGAATATCGGGCTTAACTGTCAAAAAAGGTGAGGAAATGGCATTCAACGGAGAGACAATATCGTTTATTGGCGCGGGCGTCATGGGTGAGGCAATGATCAAGGGCTTGCTGTATCAGCAATTGGTATCGCCCGAAAACATCATGGCAGCCGATCCGAACCAATCGCGCCTTGACGAAATCTGCGATCTATATGGGATTCGCTGCACCACCGATAACCAGTTAGCCGCTCGCGAGGCCAACGTCCTGGTCCTGTCCGTAAAACCGCAGGTCATGGGTAAGGTTTTGCCGGAGTTAAGCGGACAGGTCGACGATGTTTCCTTGATCGTAAGCATTGTTGCCGGCGTTCCCTTGAAGACAATCGCGGATAACTTGCTCAATGGCCGCGTCGTTCGTTCCATGCCCAATACGCCGGGTCAAATTGGCAAAGGCATCACCGTATGGACTGCCGCGCCCGATGTGGGACGGGAGCAGCATCGACAAACCGAACTGCTGTTAGGGGCCATGGGAGAGCAGATATTCGCGGGTGACGAGAGCTTCCTGGACATGGCGACGGCGCTCAGTGGATCGGGTCCCGCCTATGTTTTTATGTTTATGGAATCCTTGATTGATGCCGGGGTGCACATGGGATTCTCGCGCCGGGACGCCGAGCAACTGGTTACGCAGACGCTGGCGGGTTCTGTGGAATTTGCGCGGCGATCCGGCCTGCATCCGGCGGAGTTACGCAATCAAGTGACCAGCCCGGGCGGGACCACCGCCGCGGCTCTGTACGAGATGGACAAGGGCGGGCTGCGTACGGTCCTCTCCAAAGGCGTTTGGGCCGCCTACCGGCGCTCTCAGGCTTTGGGCGCGAAAGATGACTGACTCTTTGCCCATAACCTGCGGGTCATTATCAGTTGCTGTGGGCCCGAGTGAGCTAGCAGCGGAAGCCTTGTTGATTCGGAGCCGACGGCCAAGTCCCCGGCTTGGGGGAAATCCATTTGTGAAAATATGGACAAATGCGAGTCCTTGGGTTACAATATCGGCATGTTGGCCCTTGTTTCCTCCCTACGCCGCAAGAACGGAACGAACTCCGCGCCGGCCTTGCCTGTCTTTATTTCGTCGTTGGCGTCTGAGAGGATTGCAAGAGCATAGGACGAAGATCAAGGAGCCTCTTTGAATGGCAGACAACATTTATGATTCAATTCTCGAGCAGATCAAAGATTTTGAGCTGAGCGAGCTCGAATCTGTAGAAGTCGGTTATGTCGAGGAAGTCGGGGACGGCATCGCCCGTATTTCCGGCTTGGAAAACGTGCGCTATAACGAACTGGTCCAGTTCGAGAACGGCGTCGCCGGTATCTCCTTCAATCTCGAAAAAGACAATGTCGGCATTATCATCATGGGCGCATACGATGATATTCAGGAAGGCGACACCGTAAGCGCCTTGGGTCGTATCGCTTCCGTGCCTGTTGGCATGGGCATGGTGGGGCGGGTGGTCGACGCCTTGGGACAACCCATTGACGGACGCGGTCCCGTTCAATTCGACGAGTATTACAATATTGAGCGAATTGCCCCAGGTGTCATGGAACGCCGCAGTGTCGACCGGCCCGTTCAAACCGGTATCCTCGCCATTGATACCATGATCCCCATTGGGCGCGGTCAGCGCGAATTGATCATCGGGGATCGACAGACCGGCAAGACCGCCGTGGCGCTGGATACCATCGTCAACCAGCGCGGTGAAGACATGTACTGCATTTATGTCGCGGTTGGCAAGCGCCGCGGCGAGGTCGCGCGCATTCGGGAAACGCTGGAACAGGAAGGCGCCATGGATTACACGACAATCGTCGTGGCATCGGCGTCGGACGCGGCGGCATTGCAGTATTTGGCGCCCTATTCGGGCTGCGCCATCGGCGAATGGTTCATGGAAAACGGGAAGGACGCGCTGGTCATTTACGACGATCTTTCCAAACATGCCAACGCCTATCGCCAGGTTTCGCTTTTGATGCGACGCCCGCCCGGACGTGAAGCCTTCCCGGGCGATGTTTTCTACTTGCATAGTCGCTTGCTGGAGCGCGCCGCCCAACTCAGCGACGAACGCGGCGGCGGCAGTTTGACTGCCTTGCCCATTATCGAAACCTTGCTGGGCGATGTTTCGGCCTTTATTCCCACCAATGTCATATCTATCACCGACGGCCAGATCTACCTTGAATCCGATCTCTTCAATGCCGGTTTGCGTCCCGCGTTAAATACAGGTATCAGCGTTAGCCGCGTCGGCAGCGCAGCGCAGACGCGGGCGATGAAGGATGTCGCCGGCGGTCTGAAACTACAGATGGCGCAATTCCGCGATCTGGCGGCCTTCGCGCAGTTTGGCTCTAACCTGGACAAAGCGACTCAGCAGCAGTTGGACCGCGGTATGCGCTTGACTGAACTGTTCAAGCAGGTTCAGTACCAGACCCTTTCCCTGGATGAACAGGTCGCCTTGACCTATGCGGGTACGGGCGGTTTAACCGATGATGTGCCGGTCGAGAGCATGATCGCCTGGAAGGAAGAATTCTTGCGCGCATACCGGACGCAATTCACCGATGTGGGAGCATTCATTCGCGAAAACAGCAATGAAAAGGTCGCAGAGCAAGTCCAGGAAAAACTGGACCAAGCGATCACCACATTCAACGAGACCTGGACCTAGTGTCACCGATTGACGCCGAGAGGAGACACTAGATGGCGACCCTGAGAGAAGTCAAGAACCGCATCCGCAGCGTCAAAAATATCGCGCAAATCACGCGGGCGCTGGAAGCGGTCTCGGCATCACGCGTTCGGCGGGCGCAAGCGAGAGTGCTGGCGAGCCGCGCCTTTGCCGAAAAAGCCTGGGAAATCCTGGTTAACATCCAAGCGGCCAGCAAGAGCTTACCGCTTCATCCGCTGCTCACGTCTCGTGAAGAAGTCAACCGCGTTATGGTCGTGGTAATCACCTCCGACCGTGGCTTGGCGGGCGCGTATAATACGAATATCCTGCGTGTCGCTCAACGCTTTGCCACCAGGCTCGGCAAGCCCGTCAATTACGTGACGGTCGGTCGCAAAGGTCGCGATTCGCTCGCGCGCTCGGGCGCGGATATAGTGGCTTCCTTCAGCGACATGCCGGCGGAACCGAAGATTTCGGACATTAGTCCGATTGCGCGCATCGCTATGGACGCCTATCTCGACGGCGAAGCGGACGAAGTGCTGATCGCCTATACCGACTTCATTAACATGCTGGCGCAGCGCCCGGCGGTCTTGGGCTGGCTGCCTTTGACCACCGATACCATTGCCCAACAAGTAGCCGCCGAATATGTCAAGGATGTGGCGGCCGTCAGCGGAGGTATCCAGAATTACGATTACGAGCCGAGCGCCACAGCAGTGGTAGACGAAATCGTACCGCGCTTTACCGAATTGCAGCTTTATCAAGCGTTGCTGGAAGCGCAAGCGAGCGAACATGCCGCGCGCATGGCTGCGATGAAAAACGCCACTGACAACGCCACACAACTGACCGCCGATCTCACCTTGCAATACAATAAAGCCCGGCAGGCCTCTATCACGGCAGAGATTCTTGATATCGTCGGCGGGGCCAACGCCTTGCAACAAGCGATTGACAAAGCGAGCTCGGACATTGAGGGCATTTTTGACAGCAGTGTACAATTGCAGGATGTCTCTAGTTAGAGTCGACCGGCCCTGCGAGCGCAAAATCGTAAGCCTTCTCGTCGCATGAGCGACGCGGTTTACATAAACAAGGAGCAGATGATGGCAGAGATTCAAGGCACCGTTACACAGGTCTTGGGAAACGTGGTAGATGTCGAGTTTCCGGCGGGGGAGTTGCCGGATATTTTTGACGCCGTCGAGGTACCGCGCGCAGGTGAAGAGGCTCTTGTGCTGGAAGTGGAATTGCATTTGGGCGCAAGCTCTGTGCGCACCGTTGCGATGGATTCGACCGATGGCTTGGCGCGTGGCGCGGCGGCCATTGCGACCGGCCAACCGATCGCTGTTCCGGTTGGCGCGCCCACGCTGGGACGGATCTTCAATGTCTTGGGTCGTCCAGTCGATATGGGCGAGGCAGTGCCGGATGATGCCGAACGGCGCCCGATCCACGCCGATGCGCCGTCTTTTGAGGAGCAGTCGCCCACGATTGAAGTCTTTGAGACCGGCATGAAGGTCATCGATCTTGTCGCTCCCATGACCAAGGGTGGGAAGACAGGTATCTTCGGTGGCGCCGGCGTTGGCAAGACCGTCACCATTCAGGAACTGATTAACTCTATCGCCACGCAGCACGATGGTTTGTCGGTGTTTGCGGGCGTGGGAGAACGGACCCGCGAAGGTACGGACCTGTATCACGAGATGAAGGAAGCCAATGTGCTCGACAAGTTGGCCATGGTTTTCGGGCAGATGAACGAACCGCCCGGCGTACGTCTGCGGGTGGGCCTTTCCGGTTTGACTATGGCGGAGTACTTTCGCGACCAAGGCCGCGATGTCTTGATCTTCATCGACAATATTTTCCGTTATTCGCTGGCAGGCGCGGAAGTATCGGCATTGCTGGGTCGTATGCCCTCCGCGGTTGGGTACCAGCCCAATCTCGGCGAAGAGATGGGCATGCTGCAGGAGCGTATCACCTCGACCAAGAGCGGTTCGATCACCTCGATGCAGGCGGTCTATGTCCCGGCGGACGATTATTCCGATCCGGCGCCGGTGGCGGTGTTTACGCACCTGGACAGCACGATTGCGCTAGAACGTTCCATTGCCGCCCGCGGCTTGTTCCCGGCCGTGGACCCGCTGGCCAGCACGAGTAATATTCTGGCGCCCGAAGTCGTCGGCGAAGACCACTACAGTACCGCCCGCGAGGCGCAGCAAGTGCTTCAGCGTTATAAGGATTTGCAGGATATCATCGCCATCCTCGGCGTCGAGGAATTGTCCGATGACGACAAGGTATTGGTGGCGCGCGCCCGCAAGATGGAAAACTTCCTCAGTCAGCCCATGTTTGTGGCCGAGCAATTCACCGGGCAGGCTGGACGCTATGTCCCCATCAAAGACACCGTACGCGGCTTCCGCATGATATTGGACGGTGAAGTGGATCATATTCCCGAGCAAGACTTCTATATGGCCGGCCCGATCGAAGATGTGCAGGAGCGCTACGCCAGCCGCGAAAACTAAATAAGTGGGAGCGATAATGCCGATTCACATCGAACTTGTGACACAAGAAGCGAAGATTTTCGACGAACCGGAGGCCGACATCGTTATCGTCCCGGCGGTTGAGGGCGAAATGGGTGTGCTGCCCAATCACGCTCCCGTTTTGACAACGCTCTCCTTTGGCGAGCTTGTCGTGCGTAAGGGCGAGGCGGAAGAACGGTTCGCTATCTATGGCGGCGTGGTTGACGTGCGCCCGGACAAAGTGGTGGTGCTCGCTGACCTGGCAGAGTCTTCCTATGCGCTTGATTTGGAGAAGGCGCAAGAGGCTCGGGAGCGCGCTCGCATGATCCTGGAGGAAGGACCGCCCGGCGCCGATAATCGACATGCCGAGTTGGAGTTGCGGCGAGCCAATCTGGCCGTCCGCATCAGCCAAAAGGTGCGGGGGCGCGGATCAATGCTGCGAATCGTCGAAGAGGACGCGGAAGAAATCTGAACGGTTGCACGCTTCTAAATCAAAGAAATCGACGACACCCGATGCTGTGACAGGCGCTCGGGTGTCTTTTGTTTTGGGGCGAACGTGCCAACTCGCGCAGGCTTCACATGCGCTGTCTATGTAAACTGTGGCGCTCATGCGACAGGGGGCTTGCTATTTTGCCTGAGCGCGACATTCCTGGAACCTTTTCGCCACCGCCGAGCAGCTTCCGGAATTGTTGCTCTTGCTTTGCGCAAGATCTGTCTTCTATGTAGAATGGATATGTAGGCGCGCGCGGACCAACGAGTGGCTTGGAGATTCATTGTTAGGTAAACGCTTGGGTGTTGACCTGGGTACGGTCAACGTTCTCATTTACGACGGCGGGCGAATCGTGCTGCAAGAACCCTCGCTTGTCGCCTTGTTGGCGGAAGAAGAGCGCATCGTCGATTTCGGTCAACCGGCTCGCGAAATGCTGGGCCGGGTGGACGACGAGGACATTCAGGTTATGCGGCCGCTGCAGAATGGCGTGATTGCCGACTACGAAGTCACCGAGGCCATGCTGGAGTATTTTTTCGGGAAGATCGCAGGTCGCATGCGTCTCTTCCGACCGTCGGTGATGGTTTCCGTTCCCTATGGCGCTACCAGTGTCGAGAAACGCGCGGTCCGGGAAGCGATCCTCACTGCCGGCGCGCGTGAAGTTCAACTGATGTGGGAGCCTATGGCATCGGCGCTGGGCGCGGGATTGCCGGTAGGTACGCCAGCAGGCGGCATGGTCGTCAATATCGGGGGCGGCATTACTGAAGCCGCGGTATTGACAATGAATAACATTGTTCGAGCGGAAAGCGGGCGGGTTGGTGGCTTGCGGCTGGATGACGGAATCATGAGTTACATCCGGCGCAAGTACAACTTGACTATCGGACAGCCGACTGCGGAATCGATCAAAATACAGATTGGCGCAGCGGTGGACCAGCCTCAAGAGATGACAATGGAAATCCAAGGGCGTGACAACGTGACCGGCTTGCCGCGCACGGTACGTGTCACCACCGGCGAGGTGGTCGAAGCATTGGCCGAGCCGCTGGGACAGATTGCGGCGGTTGTTAAAGCGGTCCTGGCGACCACACCGCCGGAACTTTCATCCGATATCATCGATCGCGGCATTGTCCTGACTGGCGGCGGCGCATTGTTGCGCGGTGTTGACACGTTTTTGACTCAGGAAACCGGCGTGCCGGTCTATCGAGCTGACAACCCTTTGATAAACGTGGTCGTTGGCTGTGGACGCGCTCTGGAAGATCCCGCTATCCTCAGGCGCTTGGCGCAGGCCAATTATTTTTAACAGCTGGTAATTCAGGACGTTAGCGAGTTTGACCAAATAGGTGCTGTCGGACTCTCAACACTGCCCTGGGTGCGACATGACTCAGTCTTCGTCGAGGTAGTAAGTCATGTGTTGCAAGTGCGTAACGGGATCAATGTATTGGATTTGTACATTTGCTGGCACGGTAATGTTGATCGGGGCGTAATTCAGTATCGCCTGGACACCTGCATCGACCAGTTGATCGGCCACAGACTGCGCATGTTCGGCCGGGACCGCAAGCATGGCGATTTTGATGCCTTCATCGCGTATCGTCTTGTTTAGATCCGCAATTGGTTGCACGACGAACTCGTCAATTGCCAGTCCGATCTTTTGCGGACTGACGTCGAACAAATGAGCGATACGAAAACCTCTGTCCTGAAAACCGCGATATCGCGATATCGCGATGCCGAGGTTACCCGCGCCGACGACGACCACCATCCATTCTTGATTAACTTGCAAAACATCTTGCAGCTTTTCGATCAGGTACTCGATACGGTAGCCGGTGCCTTGTTTGCCAAATCCGCCAAAGTGAGACAAATCCTTGCGTATCTGCGCCGAACTGATATCCAGGCGCTTGCCTAACTCATGCGATGACGTGACGTCTTTTTTCTCCTGCTGTAAACGGCGCAAAGCTCGCAGATACAGCGGCAAGCGACCAATCACGATGTCAGGAATGTTTTCCGACGACTTCACCAACATATATCCCAGCCAACCTGTTTGTGAAACTTTCTACAATTCAATACTACCACCGAGCGCTTAATCTCGCTAGACAGCAGACTTGTCGACGCTTCGCTACCATTCGCTTGGGTAATTTGCCCTGCCAAGTGATTCAGGGCAATTGCATCAAAATGAGGCGACTGAAATGGTACGAAATTGGACTGATTATTAACCACCGAGGGCACCGAGAACACCGAGAAAAGCAAAGTTCATAGCTTATGTCATGTTTCAGGCTTGCTTTTCAGCCACAGATGAAGTTGCACTGGCGACTTTGCCGTATTCAGGCGACGGAATTAGCGGGAAGGTCGACAAACGACGCTAAACTCGGTGCTCTCGGTGTCCTCGGTGGTGAAAAATGATTTGATGCGATTGCCCTGCCAAGTGATTGCCCTTGCTTGCAAGCTCAAGGTGGCGATGCTAAAATCCCAACACCGTTTACTTTGCAGCCCGATATGAGCTTTGCTGATGCACCGCTTGTAAGTGTGGCGCGTCGCCTAGGTGAGGAAAATGGCCGTCGAGGGGACGACCGATAACAGAAAGAGCAAGCAGTTGACGAACGACCTGCAGATCGTGCATGACAGCATGCTCGATGGCTTGGGACAATTGGCGGATTATTTTGGCTTCAGCACAGTGATGGGGCAGTTGTTCGGCACCTTGCTCCTGAGCGCAGAACCCCTGTCCCTCGACGATATGACAGCCCGCCTGGGCATGTCCAAAGCCAGCGTGAGTACGAATATGCGCTCGCTGGAACGAATGGGCATGGTGAGGCAGGTTTGGGTGAGAGGCGGCAGCGGAAGACGCAAATACTATCAAGTTGAGACAGATTTCTGGCAGATTTTCTCGAACATACTCAGCGGTCGCGAGCTCCGTGACGTCGAGCGCGCCTTGGCGGTGATGGAAGAAAACAGACAGCGCATTTCGGGCACCATAGATGACTTGCCCTACGACGAACAGTTGCTGGCTCGTCTTTACCTCGATCGCATCGCGCAGATCCAGGCGCTCTTTCGATTCGCCCAGTTGATCATCAACAGTGTTCTCAATCAGGTCAAAAACATTGACGTTTCGAACGTCTCTGGTGTAGAGCTGCAGTAGCTATCCGCCCTTGTAGGCTCACCTGGGCATCATTATAATGTTCGCCTGGCCGCGGATTCTTTGAAGCTTTGCATCCGAGCGAGGCCGGGGCGCCGATTGGCTGTACGATTAAGATAGTTCGTACCGGAGGCCTTGACTCCCTGGGGAAGTGGCGGAATTGGCAGACGCGCATGACTTAGGATCATGTCTCTTTTGAGGTGAGGGTTCGAGTCCCTCCTTCCTCAAAATGCAAGTAGCAACTTCGGGCGCGATTCGCGCCTTTGCCTTTTCTGATATAACCTTTACTTTGCGCGTAAAATCCACGTGCTAGAATCCAACGGACACGATCGAGGATGGCGACTTGAACCTGCAAACCGAGAGAATTGAAAATCACCGCGCGCAACTGACTATCGAGATCGAAGAAGATCAGTTGCAAACGGCCAAACAGAAGGCTGCTCGCCAGATTTCGCAACGTGTGCGGATCAAGGGCTTTCGCAAAGGCAAGGCGCCGTATCGCTTGGTCGCGCAATATGTGGGCGAAGCGGCGATCCTGGAAGAGGCGGTTGAATCGCTCGGCGACGATCTGTATAAGCAAGCGCTTCAGGAATCCGAAGTCACGCCATACGGTCCAGGCACTTTCGAGGATTTCAAGATCGAGCCCGCGCCTACATTCGTTTTTTCCGTGCCCTTGCAGCCAGAAGTTGACTTGAATAACTACCAAGATGTCCGAGTCGACTTTGAAGAGCCCCAAGTCGCCGAAGAAGATGTGGAGCAAGCCTTGCAGCAATTGCGCTTGCGTGAACTCGAAGTTATTGACGCCGAGCGCCAAGTTGCGGAACTGGGCAATCGCGTCCGGATAGCGGTAGACAGCGAATTCGTCGATGGCGAAGAGCCCGACGATGATGATCCAGAGCCTGTCGACGATGACGAAGATCAATCGGCTGACAGCGAGGACGCTGATAGCGAGCCACATCAGGCGGCCGCGAACAAAGAGGACGATATGCCCTATGTGCCGCGCAAGGGCGACACCTTTGTCCACGAAGAAAACGCTGTTGTTATACTGGATCCCGACGAAGATCCGTTTATGGACGGTTTCGTTGACGCCATTGTCGGCTCCGAATTGGGCTCGGACATTTTGTTCGAGTTGACCATTCCCGACGATGATTCCGACATAACGATAGTCAACCGCCGCGTGAGTTTTGTGGTGACGCTCAATCAAATCGAGTCTATCCGGATTCCGGAACTTGACGACGCCTTTGCGGAAAGCATCAGCAAAAATCGCGGCGACGAAGTGACTGACATGGCAGGCTTGCGCGCATCCATTCGCGAAGATCTGGAAACGGCGGCGCTTGAGCAGACCAAGTCAGAATATAGCGGACAAGTATTGGAACAGATCGTCGCAGGCGCCGAGATTCGCTATCCCGAACTGATGCTCGCGGAACGCGTGGACGAAATGATCAATGACTTCGAGGGAAATCTGAAACGGCAAAACCTCAGCCTCGAGGACTACTTCCGCCATACCGGCAACAGTTTGGAGGCCTTGCGACTGCAGTATCAGGAGCCGTCGACGCAGTCTCTCAAGCAGGGCCTGGTCGTCATGGAGCTGGTCAAAGAGGAAGAGGTCGAGGCGACTGATGAGCAAATTGACCTGCGGCTAGACTTGCTTATGTACGGCTACGGACACACTGCCGAGCTCCGCAAACTGTTCGACACGCCGCAAATGCGTTCCAATCTTCGCAATGAATTGATAATCAGCCAGGTTAACGAACGACTTTGCGCCATCGGCCGCGGCCAAGACCCGGACAAGGCTGTAGAATCGTATAACGGGCGACTGAGCGACGACGTAAGACTGGCGCAAGAACGTCACGAAAGACTGCAAGGCTATCTGGAAACCCTAGACAACGAGATCCCCGCCGAGGCTGAGTCTGACGAAGATTATCTTGCGCCAGACCAGGAGGCTTTGCCGACAAGTGAAGCCGAAGTGACATCAACGGAGACAGCCGACGCGGGGGATGCGGAAGCGAGCAAAATTGAAAAAAGCGGTGATGTCGAGCGATAGCGATTCCCACCTGAAATTGAAAGGCGAATGACACGGATGATGAACAGCATTCACAACGTAATCCCTATGGTGATCGAGCAAGGGAGCCGCGGCGAGCGCGCCTACGATATCTATTCTCTCTTGCTCAAGGAACGGATAATATTTGTCGGCAGCGGGATCAATGATCAAATCGCTAACTTGATCGTCGCGCAGATGCTGTTTCTGGAACGCGAAGGTCCCGACCGCCGTATCCAGATGTACATCAATTCACCCGGCGGCATCGTCTACGCTGGCATGGCCATTTACGATACCATGCAGCAAGTACGGGCTCCGGTAAGTACTGTCGCCGTCGGCATTACCGCCAGTTTTGGTACGGTATTGCTGACCTCCGGCGAAGCAGGAATGCGGCTGGCCTTGCCCAACGCTACCATCCACATGCACCAGCCCTTGGGTGGGGCGCAAGGGCAGGCTTCCGACATTATCATTCAGGCGGAAGAGATTGTACGATTGAAGAAACGGTTAATCGAAATCTTCGTTCACCACACGGGCCGCACAGCTGAAGAGATTGAACGAGTCACCGATCGTGATGTTTACATGACCGCGCAAGAAGCGACCGACTTCGGCCTTATTGATTCCGTGTTGATTTCCGAGGAGCGGGAGGCTGAGGAGGTTTAACGTGACCTTTCCTACAGTTCGGCATCGCTGTACCTTCTGCGGACGCTCGCACGATGAAGTTGATCGTTTGATCGCTGGACCCGACAACGTATTCATCTGCAATTTCTGTGTCGAACTCTGTTATAACTTGCTGGCCAACGAAGACGGTGAAGAGCAACAGATCGAGAGCAATCTCGAATTCGAGTTGCTGCTGTCTCCCCGCCAGATTTCCGAGCGACTTGACGAGTATGTCATCGGGCAGCGCGACGCCAAACGCGTATTGAGCGTAGCGGTCTACAATCATTACAAACGCATTCAATCAAATCTGGAACCCGAAGATCTTGAACTGGACAAGAGCAATATCCTTTTGTTAGGTCCGACAGGCTCGGGCAAGACACTTCTGGCGCAAACCCTGGCGCGGATTCTTGATGTCCCAATCTGTATTACGGACGCAACCGCGCTGACAGAGGCCGGATACGTCGGTGAAGATGTGGAGAATATCTTGCTGCGTCTGATTCAGGCGGCCGATGGCGATATCGCCCGCGCGGAACGAGGCATCATCTATATTGACGAAATCGACAAGATCTCGCGCAAGTCTAATGCCAATCCATCGATCACGCGCGATGTCTCCGGCGAAGGCGTGCAGCAAGCGCTGCTCAAGATTATCGAAGGCACTGTCGCCAATGTTCCGCCGCAGGGCGGGCGCAAGCATCCGCACCAAGAGTTTCTGCAGATCGACACGCGTAATATCTTGTTCATTGTGGGCGGTACATTTTCCGGTATCGAAGACGTTGTGCGACGGCGTGTTGGCATGAAGAGCAAAATCGGTTTTGGAGCGCGGCAAGAAGATCAACGCGAAACGAACGATGACCTCTTGAAGGAGCTATTGCCCGAAGACTTGATCCAGCACGGGATGATCCCGGAAATGGTCGGTCGCTTGCCAGTGCTGGTTACCTTGGCGGCGCTCGAACTTGAGGATTTGGTCCGCATCATGGTCGAGCCCAAGAACGCGCTTGTTAAACAGTATGAGCATCTGCTCTCGCTGGACGAAGTTGAACTCGTATTTGAAGAGCCCGCTCTGCGCGCGGCAGCGGAACTGGCGATCAGCCGCGAAACCGGCGCCCGCGGCTTGCGCTCGATAATCGAATCTTGCTTGCTGGACGTCATGTACGAGGTGCCCAGCCGCAATGACATCACCAAGGTAGTCATCAGCGCGAGCGTGGTTCGTGGCGAGGTGAACCCGCAAATCGTCGCGAGCGACGGCTCGGCCATTTCATTATCCGACAAGATTAATCCGGCCGCTTGAATAGAACCTGTCCATGTCGCTCGCCTGCCGGTATCCAGTTTCATTGGCTGATCGGCAGCAGCAATACTTCTGAATGCGGAGTTGCTCTTACTTTGAAGCTCTGTGCGTCCAGCGACGTGGCTTCTTCTCCAGCACGACCCCAATTGTAGGGAATGGTCCAGCGAGGCTTCAGCATCGTTACCAGCTGCAGAGCTTCTTCTACCGACAAACGACCATAACCATCAATCGGCAAAAGCAAGATATCAGGACGGAGCATGGACATTTCCGGCACGATATTCGAGTCGCCAACATAGTAGATGTCGTAGAATTCCCTAGATATTACGAATCCCAAGCCCTTGTCTCTTCGCGGGTGGCGAGGGTCGCGGACTGAATAAGCCGGTACTGCTTTGATACTCGCCTTGCCCAGACTTATACTCTGCCAATCTCGGATTACTTTTGCGCCCGCGACGACGCGTCCCACCGCCTCGTTTCCTATGATGACGGTGTTGTCGCCACGTATTTTCTCTATGTCTGCGGGCGAACAATGATCGTAATGATCATGTCCTACGAGAATGATATCCGGCGGTGGATCTTCTTGCACGACGCGCCAGGGGGCGATCTGTATGCGCGGATCCCCGCCGACAAGAAAACTGCTATGACCTTGCCACTTGATTTTTTCGATCAACGGACTGGCGCCCCCAAGGCGTCTGATGCTGCAATGATGTACAACTAAAGCGGCATCCCTTTCCCACAATTATAGTTTGTATGTCTGGACTTGGAAATCCAATCGACCGTCGTCGGCAGGGCAATCGCTTCAAAATCAATAACCGTCGAATGTCGCATAAATCTAAGGAAACGTAGGGGCGACCAATCTGGTCGCCCGATGCTACAGGGCTTTGCGCTTTCGGGCGACATGGTATGTCGCCCTGCATCGCCTCCATTTTGACAGGCTCGCGGTTAAATCTCGGTGTTCTCGGTGCCCTCGGTGGTTAATTTCTAGTCCAATTTTGCACTATGCCAGTCGCCATCAATTTGATGCGATTGCTCTGGCTAAACAGGATACATCTACACTCCGCTTGAAGTCTCGTGTATGCTTTTTGGCTTAGGCGAAGGACGATACGGTTTGCGCGACTATGCTAATTGACGAGGCCAAGATTTTTGTTGCCAGCGGCAAGGGCGGTGATGGCATGGTATCGTTCCGACGCGAGAAATATGTGCCTCGTGGCGGACCCTCCGGCGGGAGCGGTGGTCGCGGTGGCGATGTCATCCTTCAGGCGGACAGCAATCTGAACACGCTGTATTTCTTCCACAAACGGGTGCATTTCAAGGCCAAAGGGGGCGCCAAGGGCGGTTCCAGCAACAAGTCTGGCGCCGACGCCGACGCGCGCGTGGTTCAGGTTCCATTGGGGACGGTCGTCCGCGAGGCCACAACAGGTGCAGTACTCGCGGATTTGGTAACGGAGGGGGCGCAGGTAGTTGTCGCTCGCGGCGGTCGGGGTGGCCGGGGCAACGCTTTTTTCAAGTCGGCCGCCAACCAGGCGCCGCGACTGGCGGAAAAAGGCGAGCCCGGCGAGGAACGTTGGCTGACGCTGGAACTCAAGATGATCGCCGATGTAGCCCTGGTGGGCGTACCCAATGCCGGCAAGTCAACTTTGCTCTCTGTAGTCAGCAACGCCAAGCCGAAGATCGCTGACTATCCCTTTACGACCTTGCAGCCCAACTTGGGTACGGTGATCTATGACAACAAAGATCTGGTTTTTGCCGATATACCCGGGCTAATCGAAGGCGCGCATATGGGGGTCGGCCTGGGACACGCGTTCTTGCGACATGTTCAGCGAACGCGCATCATAATTCACGTTCTGGATGGCTCATCAGACGATCCCGTCGCTGACTATAATCAGATCAAAGCCGAGTTGGCGCTCTTTGATGATCGGCTGGTTGATCGTCCGGAAATAGTGGTGATCAATAAACTTGATTTGCCCGACGTGCGTGAGTATTTGCCGCTTCTGGAGGAGCAATTGGCGGAACGCGGCCTGGTTGATACGCTCGCGATCTCCGCATTGACGCGCGAAAATATTACTGGATTGATCCAACTTGTGTTTGAGATGGCGCCGGAATCTCCTGATCTATTCCTTCATCCGGTTAACGAATTGCCCGTTTACGAGCTAGAGGATAGCGATGTCTCTTTCGAGATCAATCGAGAAGATGGCGTCTTTTATGTTAGCGGCGCTGGCATTGAACGAGCGGCAGCCATGACCTACTGGGATTACGAGGAAGCGGTTGCGCGCTTCCAAAAGACGCTTGAAACGCTGGGGGTGGCCCAAGCATTGGAAGATGCGGGCATTCAAGACGGAGATACGGTCTTTGTTGGCGAATACGAATTGGAGTGGTCCGAGTGAAACGGGTGCGTATTGGCATTTTGGGCGGAACTTTCGATCCGCCGCAAATGGGCCATCTAATCTTGGCAGAATATAGTCGAGAAACCTTGCAGATGGATCATATCCTGTTCGTGCCGGTAGCGGATCACCCGGTCAAGCTGGGCGAGATGCGCTTGCCAATCAAGCATCGTCTGGCCATGCTAAAGCTCGCCATCAAGGATAATCCGCACTTCAGCATTTCTCGTGTAGATATCGATCGCGAAGGTCCTCACTATTCGGCGGACACGGTCAGTGTCATTCGCGAACAATATCCGGATGCCGAACTTTACTTTGTCATGGGCGGGGACAATCTGCGCTCCTTGCCGACCTGGAAGCGCGCGCAAGACCTGTATCGTTGTTGCCGTCTGGCGGTCATGAAACGGGCCGACGAAAATATCGCCCCGGCCATGCATGATCATGTGCTGCCGGGGCTATCGCGGCAAGTCGATATCGTCGATGTCCCGATGCTCAGCATGTGGCTTTCCTCGACTTTCGTGGCTGAGCGGCTGCGCGACGGCCTCAGCGTTCGCTATCTGGTACCCGATGCGGTGCTTGACTATATTGACTGCTACAAGCTCTATCGTTGAGGGGCGATGAAACGGATTCTGTTCCCGGCGATTCTATTCTTCGGTCTCCTTGGGGCCGCTCTAAGCGGAATGACACAAGATGACAGTGCTGTTCCTACGCTTGTTGTTCCCACGCTCGTGCCCACTGTGGCGCCTCAGGCCCCAACGGACGCGCTGCTTGCGACATCTTCTGTCGCGCAAATAGCAGAAAATGGCGAGCTACGTGCCGGGGTGCTTTTCAACGATCCCCCCTATAGCGAATTGAGCTTGCAGGGGGAATTGCGCGGCTTTGACGTGGACGTCTTGACTTTGATGGCGGAGACTTGGGAAGTTGACTTGAAGCTCGTCCAGGTTACCCGTCAAAACGCAATAGAACAACTTGAGACCGGCCACGTACACGTGGTCGCTTCGGCGCTGGTCCATTATCGTGAGCTCGGCGATCAAGTCGAGTTCACCCAAACATATCTGACCGGCGGGCAAGGGCTGATGGTGCGGGCCGACAGCGCCTACGCATCTCCCTTTTCCCTGGTCAACAGGAAGCTAGGCTTTGTTCTTGGAACTCGCGCCGAAACTGCTCTAGGTCATTGGGAAGCGAGGCTCGAAGTTGCGCTCGACAAAGAGCATTATTTTACGCTTGACAAGGCAATGGCAGCGCTGTCTCGCGGAGACATTGAAGCTATCATTGGTGAAGAGCAGGATTTGCTTCAAGTCTCGCAGGCATACGCCGACGAGTTTCGCATTCTTGAAGAGCCTGTGCTGGTCGAACCACATGCTCTGGCAATCAAACGACAAGACGTCAGTCTGCGAAACTTGCTGAATCGCAGCATTCAATACTTGATCGATGGCGGTCAACTTGAAGCCCTGTTCAGGGAGTATTTTCCCGGCCAGGATTTTCGCGATGAGATCGCGTACCTCTGGGAAAACCTGGGCGATCGACCGCATCCCGGGCAATTCCCGGCAGAGATTACCTATCCAGCTTCTTACGCTATGCCGAGAGTCTTGGGGACAGGTATTTTGAGAGTCGGCGGATTGATTGACGACGCTCGGGCTATTGCGCAGCGCGAACCTAAACTTGTGCGATTGAATCGCGATCTTGTCGAGGAAATCGCGCGAAGATGGGGTGTGAGCGTAGAGTGGGTTGCCGGTGAAACCGGAACTGAGTTCTCTCAATTGGGGGATGGCGAGCTTGATCTTGTTGTCGGTGTAATGCCCGACTGGCGCTGGGCGGGTACAGTGGACTATGCGGCGCCTTATCTGCTGCATGGGGACCGCCTCATGGTACCGGCAAACTCAAGAATCTCCGGATTCAATGACCTGCGGGGGCAATGGATCGGCATCATGATCGATGATGAAACGGCGCGCGATCGCGCGGAGGCTTGGGCCGACAGCATCAACGCGAGCGTACAGTTTTACCAGACCCGACCGGCAGACGCCGCCCTGAACATTCTGGAGTTTGACAATGCGGACGCCATCTATGCCGACAGCCTGGCGCTGATCCCTCACCTTGAAGCCAGCCCAAATGCCTTGAAGCTGACGGAGCGCTGGTATAGCCGTTCGTATTATGCCTTTGCCGTCGGGAACAATGATCCGGACTTCCGTTTGCTGCTCGAGTACACAGTGCAAGAACTCATCATTGACGGAACTTTGCGACGTCTTTCCGCGCCCTTGCTGCTCTCGGACGAGTCCCTGGCATATTTCGTCGTTCCGGGCGCGTCATCATTTGCCGGGGTTAACTTGAGCGGATCTTAACACGATTCTGCGCCCGCAATACGATGCCGACGCCGACCACCAAGACGATGCTGCCACCAACCTGGGTCGTCGTCGGGGTCTCGCTCAGAATAAGCAGCGCCCACAATACGCTGAGAACGGGCACGGTCTGCGCAGTGACTGTCAATGTCGTTGGCGACAGGTACCTGAGTACGAAATTCAGGACCCCGTGGCCGATGATCTGCGCCAGAACTGCCAGAAGCAGAACCCAGAAATAGCCCTGCCATTCGTAACCGAGAACTGGCGTTCGGCTCAAGGCGATAATGAGCAGGGTTGTGACTGCCCCGCTCGTGTATACCAGCCAGATGTAGGGGACGAAGGAGACACTGCCGCGCACCTTGCGCCCGATAATGATGTATAGGGAAGCGGAGCAGGCGCTGATCAAGGCCATGATGATTCCCAGACTTGGATTGCCTCCTTCCAATGGCGGCGCTTCGCCCGAGGTTGCCCAGGAAATGAGGATAGCGCCGGCAAGCGCCACCAAGACCCCCAGCCATACGGATCCCTTCAGTCTGACCTTAAGGATCGCCACTTCCATAATGGCGACCCAAACGGGAATAGTGGCGATCAGCGCCTGACCAATGATGACGCTGATATGCTCCAGCGAGGCCGCGTTGAGCGTGATGTTGAAGCCGAATATGGCGCCCGCGAAGATTGCCAGCCAGCGGCTGCGAGCCGGCATCGCTGCGATGTCGCCGGCATATTTGAGCCAGACATAGGGTGTGAAAAAGAGCGCGCCGACGATCATGCGCCCGCTAGAAATCAGGGCCGGCGGCACATCGTGCTGCAAGGCAAAACGGATACAGATCGGACCAAAGGACCAAGACACAGTGGAAAGCGCCACCAGGATCCAAAGCTGCGTCGCCGATGGCTGACCAAGTCTAAGGCGCATTTTCAGTTCCTACGCTTGCCTTCTTATATGCTTGCCGGATTTCGCCGCGGCTCGCCAGCACAACGCCGACAATGATCGTCAAGCTGCCCAGGATCTGTTGATTCGGCGGCAGTTCGCGGAACAGGAGCAGAGCCAGCAAGGCGCTGCCGATAGGCTCCAGTTGCGAAAACATGCTCACCAGCGCAGCAGGGAAGTACTCGAGCAGGTAATTCAGAGAAGAATGTCCGATAAGCTGCGGAATCAATCCCATGGCCAGCAGGACGAGATAACCTTCGATGCTGTAGCCGAGAGCCGGCGTCGCCCGGGCCAGCATGACAGCCAGAGTGCAGAGGGTTGCGATGCTGTAGACGAGCCAGACGTAGGGGATGACCGGCAAATCGGCGCGCAGCTTGCGCCCAATCAGCATATAGACTGATACGCTCAGCGCGCCCAGCCAGGCTAGACCGGCGCCGATCAGGGTGCCGTTTTCCGCGCCCGGCGTCAGCATCATCTCGAGTTGAGCTTCGCCTTGCGGCCAGCCGATCATGGCGCCGCCGAGCAAGGCAACGAGAAGTCCCAGTACCACCAGGCGCGAAAGCCGGATGTGCAGGAAAATGACCTCGAGAATCGCTACCCAGATCGGACCGGTCGAAACGATAACGACGCTCACCAGCACGGTCGTGTATTGCAGGGATGTTACCCAGGCGGTGAAATGGATCGACAGACAGATGCCCGAGATGGCGATCAATAAGGCTTCGACGCGGGACAGCCCGGTGAGGAATGGGCGATAGCGCCGCAGGGCAATCGGGGTAAGCGCGAGCGAGGCGATCAGCAAGCGCGCCGCGACGATCAGCAAGGGAGGCATGTTTTGGTCGAGGGCGAAGCGGATCAGGATCGCGGCAGACGAGGTAGCGACGATCGCGACGAGCACCACAACGTAGGCTTTGATTGGCGTGGACCGCGATTGCCCGGATATTTCGTCGATTTTCAAGCCGCGCTCCCATATACACAGGTGCTTATCATCTTTGGATTCCTTCGAATTGCAAGTCGGAATCGCTTCTGCCCCCGCCTTAACTCCTCAGGCGGGAAAGTTCGGGCCGGCAGCACAGGTAGTGGTGAAGGTCGTGGATACGCCAGCATCGCAAGACGATGTAGGGGCGACTTATTAAGTCGCCCGAAAACCATACCTGGAAACGCGGGCGACCTGGTAGGTCGCCCCTACAAACGACTTAGTATCCAGCAAATTCAACACTCCTCAGCATACAAACAATAGTGGAAACGGGGTCATCTGTGCTAGAATAACCTTGTCAATCTCGTAAAGGAAAAGTTCTACAGGAGAAAGAAGAATCATGGCATTCGAATTACCGTCTCTTCCCTATGCAGAAGACGCGCTGGAGCCGCATATTGATGCCCGCACGATGGGCATTCACCACGGCAAGCACCACGCCAGCTATACCAGCAATCTGAACGGAGCAATTGAGGGCACCGATCTTGAGGGCAAGAGCATCGAGGAGATCCTCGGCGACCTGGGCGCGGTGCCGGAGAATATCCGCACGGCCGTCCGCAACAACGGCGGCGGTTACGCCAACCACAACCTGTTCTGGCAGATCATGGGTCCCGATGGCGGGGGCGAGCCGAGCGGCGCGCTGGCGGAGGCGATCAACAGCGCCTGCGGCAGTTTCGATGGCTTCAAGTCTCAGTTTTCGGCGGCGGCGGCCACCCGTTTCGGCTCCGGCTGGGCTTGGCTGGTGGCTGAGGGCGGCGGGGCGGTCAGCGTGACCTCGACCCCGAACCAGGATACGCCTTTGATGGAAGGCAAGACACCGATCCTGGGCATTGATGTCTGGGAGCACGCTTACTACCTCAACTATCAGAATCGGCGCCCGGACTACATCGCCGCCTTCTTCAACGTGATCAACTGGGCGAAGGTGGCTGAGCTCTTCGACGCCGCCGGTTAAAGTCTGGGAGCGGGTATGATGCAAAAGGAAAGTCGCAACTCACTTAGCCGCCGCGATGTCTTGAAAGCCGCAGTGGCGGGTGCTGCCCTGGCTGGCGGTCAGCTTCATCCGCTCTCCGCGAGTCTGGCGCAGGGAGAGGCGCCGCAGCGATTCGAGCTGCCGCCGCTGCCCTACGCCTTTGACGCGCTGGAGCCGCATATCGATGCGCTGACCATGGAGATCCACCATGGCAAGCACCACGCCGGGTACACGAACAAGCTGAACGCGGCGCTTGAAGGCACAGACCTGGTTGGCAAGCCTATCGAAGAGATTCTGTCTGATATCAATGCTGTGCCGGAAGAAATTCGCACCGCCGTGCGCAACAATGGCGGCGGTTACGCCAATCACAACCTGTTCTGGCAGGTCATGAGTCCCGATGGTGGCGGCGAACCGAGCGGGGCGCTGGCGGGGGCGATCAACAAGGCCTTCGGCAGCTTCGATGAGTTCAAGGTGGCCTTCTCGGCGACGGCGACCGGTGTCTTCGGCTCTGGTTGGGCCTGGTTGGTGGCTGAGGGCGGCGCGCTCAGCCTGGCCTCGACGCCGAACCAGGATACGCCTTTGATGGCGGGGGATAGTCCCATCCTGGGCATTGATGTCTGGGAACACGCTTACTACCTCAACTATCAGAATCGACGCCCGGACTACATCTCCGCCTTCTTCAACGTGATCAACTGGGCACAGGTGGCCGAGAATTACGCCGCGGCGACATAGACCCGCTTGTCGTTCTCAAGGAAGTCAAAGGGCGCTACAATGGTAGCGCTCTTTTTGATTACGATTTGGACGCCGCGGATGATAGCGGTTGTAAACAGGAGAAGGCATTGATGGCTGAGTTTCGCGTAGAGAAAGATTCGCTCGGCGAAGTGAAAGTGCCAAAGGGGGCGCTCTATGCGGCGCAGACGCAGCGCGCGCTGGAGAACTTCCCGATCACGGGCATGAAGCCCTTGCCGGCTTTCATCTGGAGCATGGCGCTGATCAAGCGGGCGGCGGCCGAGGTCAACATGGACTTGGGCTTGCTCGATCCGGAATTGGCGCGCGCCATCATCGGGGCCGGGGACGAGATCCTCGCCGGGCGGCATCATGAGCATTTCGTGGTCGATCCCTTTCAGGCCGGCGCGGGCACCAGCCACAACATGAACACCAACGAAGTGATGGCGAATCGCGCCAACCAGATCCTGGGCTACGCCGTTGACGCGGATGACAAGCCGGTACATCCCAACGACCATGTCAACATGGCGCAATCGACCAATGACACGATTCCGACGGCGATCCGGCTGGGCGCTTTGTGGCGGCTGGAGGCGCTGCTGGATTGCCTGGAGCGCTTCGTCGCGGTGACGCGGGGCAAGGCGGCGGAATGGGACGATGTGGTCAAGACCGGGCGCACGCATTTGCAGGATGCGGTGCCGCTGCGGCTGGGGCAGGAAGTGGGGGCCTGGGCGACCGCCATCGAGCGTGGTATCGAGAAGGTCAAGCTGGCGGCGGATGGCTTGCGGCGACTGGGTATCGGCGGCACGGCGGCGGGCACCGGCTTGAACGCGCATCCGGAATATCACGGACGCATGGTGGCCAAGCTGTCGGCATTGAGCGGCATCGCGCTCTACGAGAGCGACGACCTGTTCGAATCCATGCAGTCGATGGGCGACGCGGTTTTCTTCAGCGCGGCGCTGCGCAACCTGGCCATGGATTTCACGCGCATCGCCAATGATGTGCGCTTGCTGAGCGCGGGCCCGACCACCGGCATCGCCGAGTTGACCTGTCCGGCGGTGCAGCCCGGCTCGTCGATCATGCCGGGCAAGGTCAATCCGGTGCTGGCGGAAATGATAAATCAAGCCATGTACCACGTGATCGGCAACGATACGACGGTCAACTTGTGCGGGGCGGCGGGTCAGTTCGAGCTGAACGTGATGATGCCGATGATCGCGCATAACCTGAACGAGATGATGATGGTGATGATCGGCGCTGTCCGGGCTTTCACGGAGAAGCTGATGGCGGGTTTGACGCTCAACCGCGAGCGGACGGAGAGCTGGCTGGAGCGCAATCCGATCCTGGTGACGGCGCTGAATCCCATCATCGGTTACAACAACGGGGCGACCGTGGCGAAGAAGGCGCTGGCCGAGGGCAAGAGCGTGCGCGATGCCGTGCTGGAGTTGGGCTTGATGGAAGCAGCGGAGTTGGACGCGGCGCTGGACGCCTATGGGATGACCGAGGGCGGGATCCGGCGTTAGGTTTTGCCGGCGGCAATTGCCGGGGAAAAATCTTTTTTCGGCAATTTGGCAATTTGGGATGGGTTGTTAAGGCGCACTGTGAGAGCAGGGTAGCATGGAATGGGGCGGGAATGGCGACTAAATGGTCGCGTTTTTGGGATTGGCCACAGAGGCGCAGAGTGCACAGAGGTTTTAGGGAAGGTGGCGCGGTCTGGATGGGTTGGTAAGGCGCAGGTGTGAGAGCGAGATAGCATGGGATGGGGTTGGTGGGGTGAGTGGGTGGTCGTGAGGAAATACATAAAACACCTAGGTTTCGTAGATTGTTCAATGCTACTTCTATAAAGTTGATTGGCAATTCGCGAGCCTAGCAATGAGCGGTTGCATCCTGCCCAAATGCGATTGGGAATCCCGACAATACAGTATAATCCGCGTAAGATGTCGACATTAATATGACAGTTGAAAGGACTGCACCGGTAGTGGACTCCGTAAATGTAACTGCCTTTTACGCGTATGCAGCAAAGCCAAAGCGCGTCTCTAGAACGATTTCAGCTACAATTAGCATGATTAACGACATGTGCGTCGACCTGAAAATACAAGACTGGAAAAGCCTAAATGTTGTGGGCAAATTGGTAGTGGATGAGGTGTGCCATGCTATCGATGCCGCCGATCTATTCATCGGCGATATTACTACGCTTAATCATAACGTTTTATTTGAGTTGGGATACGCAATTGCCAAGGGGAAGCCTACATGGGTAACCTTGCATACTGGAAAAGACGACGAAGCTAAGCGACAACGTGACCTCAATCTGATTACTACAATAGGGTATATCGGTTACTCCTCAAAATATGAACTTCGAGATAGGCTGTTAAGCACACATGTCGCGGGAGACTACGATTCTACAATCCTTTCGCAAAACGAGGGCATCCTTTTGTCAGCCAATAGCTACCACCGCGGCGCATTGATTTATCTAAATACTCGCGGCCAGACCGCGGAAACAAAAGAACTGGATCGAGCCATCGACAGTATTAGAATGACATTGATTCAAGACGATCCGGATCAAGGAACTGGGCAGTCGCTGTCGTGGTATATCGAATACGTTTATTCTGCTACAGCTGTATTGGTCCACTTGGCGGCACAAGGTACAGTCGCATCTGTTAGCTATGCAAAATACTCTCTAGTGGCTGGGTTAGCTTATGGCTTCGATAAGCAACTCCTGATTTTGGCCCAACTGCCTTTTCGGACACCCGTAGATTATCGGGACCTAACATTCCTATATCGGAATGCCATAGAGTGTGTCGGTGCATACAGGTCTTGGATCACGAAGATACAGAACATTATCGAGACCGGTGAGCGTCGACGTGCTGCGACACTTTCCGCAATTGGTGATATCAAAAGGATAAACATTGGGCACTACCTGGCTGAAAACGAAAAGGACAGTTTGATCGATTACTTTGTCGATACCGATGCTTACATCGAGGCAATCAATGCTTCTGATTATCTTTTATTTGTAGGTCGAAAGGGAACTGGCAAAACAGCAAACTTCTTTGTGCTAGCTCAAGAGATTGGTTCAAATGAGGCCAAACATGTGTGCCAAATTAGACCGGCTAAGTACGAGTTTGAAGAAATATTTAGACTCTTCACATTGAGTCAATCCAAGGCAATACAAGGGTATCTTCTTGATGCAATTTGGAAGTTTCTGGTTGTTACGGAATTGGCACTGTCTGTCTACAACTGCATCATGGAACGCCCGCCGCACATTAAACGTCGTGAGTTCGAACGCAAACTTATTGAATTTGTGGATGAGTATAGAGACTCGATTGGTGCAGACTTTTCGACGCGGCTCGAATACGCATTGCACAATGTATGCAAGATGCAGGTTTTTGAGGGTACGCGCCAAGAAAAAATTCGGGTTAGCGAGATACTTCATGACACAATCGTGGGCAGGTTACGTGAGTATTTGGGTGAGATTCTCTCCGAAAAGCTATCAGTCGCTATCTTGATTGATAATCTTGATAATGGTTGGGAACACCGTGATGACTTGCCTGAATTAGCGGATTTTCTTTTGGGTCTTATTTCCGTTGCGGGTGAAATCGCGGAAGATTTTGGGCGTGAGCGATTGAACAAGAGGCAGGTGCATTTGTCAGTTGTCGCATTTCTTAGAAGCGACATATTCCATTACATAAAGAAGCGTGCTCGCGAAGCTGACAAGATAGTCTATAGCCAGATCAAGTGGAATGATCGCGAATTGCTGATGCGAGTCATAGAGAAACGTTTTGAGCATTCGCTTGGTCGTGAAGCTACTTCCGAGGAGATTTGGCGGACATTCTTCGATAGTCATGTGCGAGGTGTACCGACAGACGAATACATTATGGCACGCTTATTGCCGCGTCCTCGCGACATAATCTTTCTCTGCAAGGAAGCGTTAGCAAAGGCGAAAAACCGAAGCCATACCAGGATTGAAGCGTCAGACGTAGTTGCCGCAGAAACTGCGTACTCCAAATACGCTGTCGAACTATTGTTGTCGGAAGTAAGCAAAGAGTATCCAAGTCTGACAGAGGATGTCATTTACAAGTTCCTCGGAGCAAACGCAATATTGTTGGAAGACGAAGTAGCAGAAAGACTGCGAAATGGTGGAATCGAGGTGGCCCACACTAGAGCAATTGTGGATTTGCTTGTAGATAGTAACTTCTTCGGTATAGAAACAGAGGAAGAGCAGTTTACATACATATATGACGATGAAGAGCGCGTACTGGTACGCTCTAAGGCCCGCATACTTCGTGAGAAAACAGGCAAAACTAGATATCACATCCACCCGGCATTCCATCCGGTGTTGGATCTCGGACAACGGAGTCCAGATCCCTAATATTGTTTGAAGGATTGTGGCGTAGTCTGAGTCATGTTCTGGACATTGTCAATATTCGGGCAATCTATCTTGCTGTGTGCCTAATACGAACTCAAAACACATAGGCGGTTACCATATGTCCAGCGACGTCCCGGGCCAGTACCTCTTCCTCCGGCGCGGAACGCAAGACGATGACTGTCACGAAGACGTTGCTCGCGGCTAGGACCTAGCCCAAATTCGCCAGCCTCACATAAACCCGCTATAATCCTCTCAGTTGCAACGCAGGTTGCAGGCTCGACAACAGGCCTGAGCAGGTAGGGGAGGTGAAGACTGCGCATCACTTATGGCGTCGAGCCAAGCAGTGGCTTTTCTGTCCAGCTAATTCCACGAAAAGAGGAAATATCATGAAAAAAGCGTTACTCCTGCTACTCGTCATCGCCCTGCTGCCGGCGGGCGCATTGGCGCAGGACCAGCCCCATGCCGGGGTCGAAATCGTCACCAACTTCATGCAGTCCGGCACCTATGACGTCGGCGCCGAGCAATTGGAGCCGGGCTTCGAGGAAATGACCGGCATCGAGCTCGAGATCGTGGCGTCCCCCTTTGTGGTTCTGGTGCAGAATAACATCACCGACTTGACCACGGGCACGGGCGAATTCGACGTGATCTCGGGCGACTTCTGGATCGGCAGCGTTTGGGGTCAAATGCATCCGCTGGATGACTTGATCGAGCGCGATATGTGGGAAGCCAACATCATCCCAGGCTTGATGCTGCCGGGTCCGTCGGGTTTCTTTGACGGCAAGCGCATTGGCATCCCCTACAGCGCTGATGCTTACGGTCTGATTTATCGCACGGATATCTTCGAGGAAGCGGGTATTTCCGCCGATTGGGAGACCTGGGACGAGTTCTTCGCCGCGCTGGATACGCTGGAGATGCACCTGGAAGGCACGGATATCGCGCCCAACGTCTTCGCTTTTGGCGCTTATGAGCAGACGCCGGCCATTTTCCTGGGCATGTACGATGGCTATCTGGTGGATGCCGAGGGCAATTACGCGCTGGATCACGACAAGGCCGTGGCCGCGCTGAACCAGATGAAGAGCCTGCTGGATTACAATCCCGAGGGCGCGACCGGCTTGAGCATCGACGAAGCCAATTCGGTCTTCCTGACGGGCAAAGCCGCCACCATGATTTGCTGGGTCAGCTTCGTGCGGGCGGACGCGCAGAATCCGGACGCGTCGCTGGTGGTCGACAATTGGGCGACCGCTCCCTTCCCGGGACCGGGCTTCCCCTTCCTGTCGGCCTGGAATATGTTCATTTCGGGTTACAGCGAGAATCCCGATGCGGCTTGGGAATGGGTCAAGCATTACATCAACGAGGAAGAGGCCAAGCGCCGCTTCGTTGAGCTGGGCGTGGGTTCACCCTTCCTCAGCACCTATGAAGATCCGGAACTGATTGAGCAGTATGGCCACGATTTCCCGAACATGGTGCACAACCTGAATCGAGCGGAATCGGTGCCCTGGATTTTCGCGGCCTTTGAGATCTTCTTCCGCCACATGGGCGAGTTCGTTGTGGACGCGGTCGACGTTGAGACCATGCTGGCAAACACTCTGGCCGACTGGTCGGAACTGGAAGTGCCGGAAGGCCTGGTCCAGTCCGCCGCGGCTCAAGGACAGATGCAAGAAGGCTAGCGCATTGTGGGCGGGGGCGTTGGCTCCCGCCCTTTTTCTTTGGGTTGGTGCTTGGTCGCTAAGCCGGCTTTTCGGTTCAACCCCTCCCCCCAGCCCCCTCCCCAAAGCATTGGAGAGGGGGAGCACCTGTACTTTGACTTGAGTTTTGTTTCCGCAGTCCTTACGAATACTGGCCCGGAATGCAGTACACCATAAAACGCATAGCGAGTGAAGCATGAGCCAGTTTGCCCGCGCCAAGAAGTCTAAAGTTGGGGCTAGTTGGCATCGCCGGCATGATGTGCCTTGGCTGGTCCTTTTTGTGATACCGGCCTTCGTGATCGTGGTGGCGGTGCAGTTTTATCCGCTGGCCTATTCGGCCTTCCTGTCCGTTCAGGATTGGGTGCTGACCGAATCGCAGGTGCCCAAAGGCTTTGTGGGACTGGATAATTTCGTCAAGGAGCTTTCTGACGAGATTTTCCGGCGCTCGGTGCGCAACAGCGTATTGATCACCGGCGGGGCGTTGGTGCTGGAGATGTTCCTGGGCGTCTGCCTGGCTTATCTCACGATGGGCTCGAGTTGGCGCATGCGCTCGATACGCACGCTGCTCATCTTGCCGATGGTGATCGCGCCGGTGGCGGCCGGCACATTGTGGCGCATCCTGCTCAATTCCCGCGCCGGGCTGGTCAATCACTTGCTGAGTCTGATCGGCATCAAGGGACCGGAATGGCTGGCGTCTCCGGATTGGGCGATCGTCTCGGTCATTTTGCTGGATACCTGGCAATGGACGCCCTTTGTGCTGCTGGTTGTGGGCGCGGCGATCGCGAGCATCCCCGACGATTTGCTGGAGGTGGCGGCGATTGACGGCGCGTCTCGCTGGAAGACCTTCCTTTATGTCGAGTTGCCGCTCTTGATGCCGCTGCTGCTTTTGACCTTTGTCTTCCGCATGCTGGAATCGCTGCTGTCGCTGGATTCGATTTATTCGCTCACGAACGGCGGACCGGGCTACAGCACCTACACCTTGACTTATTACATCTATACGCTGGGTTTGCGCAGCTTTGACTTTGGCGGGGCGGCCGCTTCGTCCTGGCTGTTTATGATCTTCGCCACTTTCTCGATCGGGCTGGTTTTCTGGTATCAGCGCAAGGACTGGTAAGTAATCGTCTCGATATCATTAAATGGAGGGCGAAGGCGCAGTGAGAAGGGATGCGGGATCGATAAGAGGGTCCGACGTTTGCAGGAAGTCATCGAGTTGATTGGGCTTTGGGTGGACGGGGAGTGCGAGATCAGCCGATGAAGATTCACGGATTTGGCATTGACATTCCGGACAAGCATATCGACGGGCGCGAACAAGTCCTGGTTCACACGCTGACGCAGGCCCAGACCGTCGGCTTTTCTGTAGCGGAGCTGCCGATTCCCGGTTTGAACGTCATCATGAATGGCGAGCTCATTCGGGAACGTGTGGAGACGATTCTGGGGATCATCGCGCCTTTTGACCTGCGCTTTTCAGTACACGCGCCGGGGCGGACCAACCTGGCCTTTGGGGTGGACCTTGATATGGAATGCCGCGTGCTGGAAGCGTGCCTACGTTTTACTCATGCGGTCGGCGGGCGGGTATTGGTCTATCATAGCGGATTGCAAGCTTTGGATGCCGCTCGCACCGGGACTGCGTCCCTGCCGGGCGAGGATGAATTGGCGCGAGGGGCGGAGCGGGAGGTAGCTGCGCTTCAAAAACTGGCGCCAATTGCCGAAGACCTTGGCGTCGTTATCGGCATGGAAAACGGCGATCCGCATTTGTGGGAATACGCCCTTCTGATGAGAGCGGGCAAGGCGCGGGATGATCTCGCACTGTATCATGCGCGGATGAGGACGTCGGCCATTGTGGCGCAGGCCGAGGCTGTGAATCACAGCAATGTCGGGATTACGCTGGACTTGGGACATCTGCATCTTGCGACGCGGGCGCTGGGAGAAGATTTTCTCGAGGCGATCTCGACGGCGGCGCCCTGGGTTTGTCACCTGCATATCAACGATAACTTCGGCAAGCTTGACGCGGGATTTGATGCCGAAGGCGATCGCTTGACTTATGGAGAAGCGGACCTGCACCTGCCGCCGGGCTGGGCGGCCATCCCCTTTGCGGCGGCTTTTAACCATTTGGACGATTATGAGGGTGACATCGTCCTGGAAATCAAATCGCGTTATCGGGATCACCTCGGCGAGGCCCTCGAAAACACGAGGCGAATTCTGATTGATAATGGACATGACACTCGAGAAGGCAAGATTCCCTCAGAGGTTGGGTGATGAACCGGCATAGATCCCCAAAACAGCGTATCCTGGCATTTGCTCATGGCTTGATACTCTTGGTCGCCTGTCTGGTTGTCTTGGTGCCGCTGGCGTATCTGGTGATCAACAGCGTGAAGCTGCCGCGGGAATTCTTGACCGTTCCGCCGACGATATTGCCGACGCAGGTCACGTTTGAGCACTATGCGGACTTGTTTGAAGATAACAAAACTTTTCGCTATTTCAGAAATAGTTTGACGGTCACCCTCTGGACGACCGGAATCACCATCATTACCGGTACGCTGGCGGCCTATGGACTGGCGCGCATGCGACTTTCCGCAAAGATACTAGCTGCGGTGACCTTTATTTTCCTGTTCATCCGCTTTTATCCCCGCGTGACGACGGTCATTCCGTTTTTCCTGGTGATGCGGGAACTTGACCTGCTGGATACCGTTTGGGCGATTATGATCGGTCAGCTTGGCATCACGATTCCCTTCGTTACCTGGCTAATGCTGGTGGTTTTTCAGGATTTGCCAGCGGAAATCGAAGAGGCGGCCATCGTCGACGGCGCCAGCGTCTGGCAGCGCTTCTGGCGGGTGGTATTGCCGATCGTGATGCCGAGCGTGTCGGCAGCGGCGATATTAACGGCGTTTTTGTCCTGGAACGAATTCCTCATCGCGTCAAGCGTTGCGCGGCGCAAGGCCAGTGTGCTGTCCATCGCTGTGGCGGGATTTGTCAGCGACAAGGGCATTCAGTGGGGACCGATGGCGGCCATGAGCGTGGTGATGATCGTGCCGATGATCGTCTTTGCGCTTTTCGCTCAAAAGTACCTGATTCGGGGGATTACTTTTGGCGCCGTGAAGGGTTGATTGAGGCTGTTGTTGCCGTCAAGGGCTCAGAAGTAGCACCAATGAAGTCATGCAACTCCAAAATAATAGTCGACGGTAGGGGCGACCCGCCGGGTCGCCCGCAAAACTTAGCCGGAGCGGTGGGCGAGCCAAGGCTCGCCCCTACATTCAGCCTGCAATTTGTTGCCTCATTTTCTTGGAATTACTGAGTTTAGTTTTACAAGGCAAGCTCCTCTAAAAACTGCTGAAACGTTAAAACAGAGGATCCTGCACCGTCATCCCATCTGATTTGCGGCGACAATGCAAACTGTATTTTCCATAGAAAATCTTTTTCTCTGTGCTCTCTGTGGTTAATTTTCAGTTTGATTATTTATCGTTCTGGCAACATCATTATGCAGCGGTTATCCTGCCGCTACGCGCTTCTCTTGTTGAATCAAATTTGAGATTGTAGTATCAGGTTGTGATTCGTGATTGCGCTTGCGGCGAGTGCAGTAAGTGTTGCGGGACTTGCGCAACGATGGAGGATGAAGACTTTGGACAGAGAGACGGCTTGGGGCATCGTATGCGAATTCGTGGCTTCGGAGGGCTTGCGCAAGCACATGCTGTCGGTTGAATTCGCCATGCGCGAATATGCCGAACACTATGGCGAGGATCCCGATTCCTGGGGCTTGGTGGGTTTGTTGCACGATTTCGATTGGGAAGTGCATCCTTCGCTGGAGCAGCATCCGATGGACGGGGCGCCGATCTTGCGCGAGCGCGGTTTGGGCGAAGAGGATATTCGAACGATCTTGAGTCACGGTCCCTTGGCGGCCGACGACCGGCGCACGCTGCGCGACAAGGCGCTGTACGCTGTGGACGAACTCACCGGTTTGATAACGGCGGTGGCTTTGGTGCGCCCGAGCAAGGATATTCGCGATGTCAAGGTCAAGAGCATCCGCAAGAAATGGAAGGACAAAGCTTTTGCGGCCGGGGTCAATCGCCAGGATGTGATCGACGGCTGCGAGGTGCTGGGCGTGGATGTTTGGGAGTTTCACATTCCTCTAGTGTTGCGCGCGATGCAAAAACATGCCGCCGACCTGGGATTGGACGGCGGCAATTCAAATACCTGAGCGGATCTTAACTGGCTGAGCTTGCTTCGTTCATATCATCGTACATGGACAGGGGTGCCGATGCTGGCGAACTCATAGAACCATTGCGCGTCAGTATTGGTCAAGTTTACGCAGCCATGGCTCATGGGCTGTCCAAAATTGGTATGCCACCAGGTGCCGTGGATTGCATAGTCCCGGTAGAAGTACATGACCCATTCGACATTATCCAAGGAATAGTCCTCTCCAGACATGGTTTGACTGCGTCGCTTCAGCCAGATTTTGTGATCGCCTTTGACCGTTGGCGTCGCTTTCTTTCCTGTCGATACCCGCACCGCCTTTTGCAAGACGCCGTTTTCGTAGGCATAAATCGCTTGGGCATGCAGTAAGATCACGATTTCCCGCCCGACGCCCACCCGAGGTCCTGGCTGATGCGCGAAGATATCGAACCACTTCCAGGCGGCGTATTTCGGATCATACAACTCCACATCCGCTCTTTGTGGTATCAACAAAGTTGAGCCGACGTGCAAGACGTATGGTGATTCGAGGTTGTTCAATCTAGCAAGGGCGATCCAACTTGTATCCAGATCAATGGCCAGTTGCGTAAGGAAATCGCCTTTACGCACGACATACTGCTTCCGAGTGCCAGCCACAGCCGGCGCGTTTTGCGTCTGTGGAGCCGGGGCGGCAGGCGCAGTGGCGACTTCGCTTGCCGGTTCTTGAGCGGGTTCCGGCAGTTGTGGCGGCGGCGGCGGATCGCGTCTTTTGGCCGATCCGGGTATCCAGAGCGCTTGACCGCTTTCGATGCGATTGGCATCGTCGATGTTGTTGGCGGCTATCAGATCCTGAACAGTCACGCCGTAGTAGATAGCCAGGATGCCGAGCGTTTCTCCAAATTGGATTGTGTGCTCGAAATAGTCGCCGGGCGGGGGACCGTCAGGCGCGGGTTCGCTGGTTTCGGCCGGGCTTTCTGTCGGCGAATCGGGAACGGGCGCCGGTTCGACCTCCACAACATTGAGCGCGGGGGAGCCAGTCGACGGAATCCAGAGCTGCTGCCCGACATATATGTGGTAGGGATAAACGATGTCGTTGGCTCGCAAGATGGCTGGCCAGGTGATGCCAAAATGCCTGGCCAGATCCCCAAGCGTGTCGCCGGCGCGCACAATGTAGAAGAGTTGGCTGCCTAGCTTAATCGGCTGCGAAGGTTCCGCCGCTGGCGCACTGGTTTCGACCGGGCTTTCGGTCGTCTCCGCGCCGACGGTTTCTGTCGGGGAGTCAGGAACGGACGCCGGTTCGACATTAGCCACATTAAGCGCGGGGGAGCCTGTCGACGGAATCCACAGCTGCTGCCCGACATATATGTGGTAGGGATAGACGATGTCGTTGGCTCTCATGATGGCTGGCCAGGTGATGCCAAAATGCCTGGCCAGATCCCCAAGCGTGTCGCCAGCGCGCACAATGTAGAAGAGTCTGCTGCCTAGCGTGATCGGCTGCGAAGGTTCCGCCGCTGGCGCACTGGTTTCGGCCGGGCTTTCAGTCGTCACCACGGCGACGGTTTCTGTCGGGGAGTCAGGAACGGACGCCGGTTCGACGTCCGCAGCATTAAGCGCGGCGGAGCCTGTTGACGGAATCCAGAGTTGCTGCCCGACGTATATGTGGTATGGATAGACGATATTGTTGACGGCTATCAAGTCTTGAAAAGTCACGCCGTAGCGGATGGCCAGGATGCCGAGGGTTTCTCCATGTTGGATTGTGTGCTCGAAGTAGTCGCCGGGTGGGGGAAGGCCAGGCGCGGGTTCGCTGGTTTCGGCCGGGCTTTCAGTCGTCTCCGCGGCGACGGTTTCTGTCGGCGAATCGGGGACGGGCGCCGGTTCGACGTCCGCAGCATTAAGCGCGGCGGAGCCTGTTGACGGAATCCAGAGTTGCTGCCCGACGTATATGTGGTATGGATAGACGATATTGTTGACGGCTATCAAGTCTTGAAAAGTCACGCCGTAGCGGATGGCCAGGATGCCGAGGGTTTCTCCATGTTGGATTGTGTGCTCGAAGTAGTCGCCGGGTGGGGGAAGGCCAGGCGCGGGTTCGCTGGTTTCGGCCGGGCTTTCAGTCGTCTCCGCGGCGACGGTTTCTGTCGGCGGATCGGGGACGGGCGCCGGTTCGACGTCCGCAACATTAAGCGCGGCGGAGCCTGTTGACGGAATCCAGAGCTGCTGCCCGACGTATATGTGGTATGGATAGACGATATTGTTGACGGCTATCAAGTCTTGAAAAGTCACGCCGTAGCGGATGGCCAGGATGCCGAGGGTTTCTCCATGTTGGATTGTGTGCTCGAAGTAGTCGCCGGGTGGGGGAAGGCCAGGCGCGGGTTCGCTGGTTTCGGCCGGGCTTTCAGTCGTCTCCGCGGCGACGGTTTCTGTCGGCGGATCGGGGACGGGCGCCGGTTCGACGTCCGCAACATTAAGCGCGGCGGAGCCTGTTGACGGAATCCAGAGCTGCTGCCCGACGTATATGTGGTACGGATAGACGATATTGTTGGCTCTCATGATGGCTGGCCAGGTGATGCCAAAATGTCTGGCCAGATCCCCAAGCGTGTCGCCGGCGCGCACAACGTAGAAGAGTCTGCTGCCTAGCGTGATCGGCGGTGAAGTTTCCGCCACTGGAGCGCCCGTCGCGGAATTGACCAAGGTGCGGCCGTCGGCATCGGGGAGGGTGAGCGCCTGGCCCGGATATATGATGTGGCCGAAGATGCCGTTGACGAGGATGAGTTCGTTGAGGTTGACGCCGTAGGCTGCGGCGATCGTGCCAAGAGTTTCCCCGTGTCGCACAATATGCTGTCTACTTTGGGTTGTGACCAGCGGTTCGTTGGGGATGGTCGCGCCGGAACCGGCGGGTGAGGGCAGCAGCAGTTCCTGGCCGGGATAGATCACTTTGCCGTATAGATCATTCAGTTTCTTCAGTTCGGTCAAGTCGACGCCATAGCGCTCGGCAATCACGCTCAGCGTCTCGCCATAGCGAATGACATGGCTGCGGTCTTCCCCGGCGATGGGCGCCTCTTCTTCAGAAAGACCTGGGATCTCGAGTTTTTGCCAACTATAGATCCTGTGGTAGTTGTAGATACCGTTGAGCGCTGCAAGGTCATTGAGATCGACTTCATAACGGGCGGCGATGACCGCAAGCGTTTCGCCAGGCCGCACAATATGCGTCGATTCCCGCGCGCTTTGCGCGAAGGACGAGCCCGTAAAGCCTAGAATGACCGTAAGCAGTAGCGCCAGAATCTTATGGTTCATGACATTGCTCCATCAGTGCATCAAACAAATTTCATCGCATGTGCCCCAGATTATAGGCGCGTTTTTGGCCTTTTCTTGCGCTGGTCGAAGTTGGGGACGTTTGGCTCTAGCATGAGGAGACGGCGCTAGACACGGCTGCAACCCGCGAAAATACTAGCGATTCGCGAATCCAGGATATCTCTTCGGAGGTGTGCGGCGTGGGTACGGCGTCAGGGAAAAGTAGGCAGATTGTATGGCGCGGACATTGTTAATCGGCTAGACTTTTCACAGGTACCCGCCCAGCGGTTACGAAATCACCATCGCGCGCGGACATTATGGAAGGCGACTAGCAGACTGATAAACGGCCTTACCTGTCTCGTGTTGTAATGAGGAGGGCAACTCGCATGCCTGAATTGATGACTAAACAAGAAACATGGCGCTGTTTGCGGATCACCGCGCTAGTCGCGATCTTGGTGCTGGTTCTTGCACCTGCGTCAGGGCAGGACTCGGCCCGTATTCTGGCGCCAGGTTCCACTTTGAGCGACAACCTGGGTCCAACAACGACAGCGACCTCGTATGTTTTTGACGCTGCGGTTGGGTCGACTGCGACAATTAGGGTGGATAGCTCAAGCGGGCAGGCATTGGGGCTCTTGCTGAGTGATGCCAATGGCAATGTCATCGGGGGCGCCTTTGACGAGGCCGGCAGCGGCAGCGCCGCGATCGACGGAACTGTCCTGGCAACAGGAGGCCGCTATTTTGTCGTCGTGTATATGGCGCCCGGAAGCGCGGCTGCGGACACCGACTTTGATATCGCGTTGGAAATCAGCGCTGCTGAAGATAGGGAAGCGCCGGAGGCGCAGACCGATGACTCCGCCGGTACAGCCCCGAACCAGGTATTAATTGCCGCAGGTATCGAGGTGCGGCTGACATGGTCGGGCGCGGTGGACATGAACCTTCAAGTACGTGATCCGTCGGGGCAAACTTTATATTGGGATTCGCGAGTCACGAACAACGGCGGGGTATTTGGCTTCGACGCCAATGGATTGTGCCAGGTACTCAGTCCCAGCCCGGAAGAAACGGCTACCTGGCAACCCGGGTTCTTGCCGACGGGTAGTTATGAAGTGCTGATCTTTTATCGCGAAGCATGTGATAGCAGCGCAGGTTCTATCCCGTTCGCTGCCGAAGTGACCGTAGACAACAGTCTCGCCGGTACGATCAGCGGTGTCCTTTCGCCGCCGCAGCAAGGGCAGAACAGCGTCTATGTCGCTCGCTTCGAGGTCGATGGCGAAGGGGGGGCAACGGTAAGCGCTGGCGGCGTGTATCCGGATTCCAGCTTAACGAGACTGCCGACTGGATTCGACATCGCTACTAATATACCCGTAGCGATAAGTCGAGACAGTCCGGTGATCGGCGCGATTAGCAATGAAGCGCCGTTCCAGACTTTTTCCTTCACAGGCGCGGCAGGGGAAGTGGTTTCGGTCAGCATGCAAGCGGTGGGACCGAACCTCGACACCCTGCTGCAAATCGTTGACGAGAGCGGATCCGTCGTTGGCGTCAACGACGATACGGTGGGCACGACCGATTCACTGATTAGTAACGCTCGTCTATTGAGCGATGGCAGTTTCACGATTATCGCGACAAGATATGGTATGGAGTTGGGCGGGACGGAAGGCCAATTCCAGTTGACGCTGGGCGGTCCCGCCAGTGATGTTCCCGCCGAACTCACGACCCTGGATTTGCCGTCGGGCGATATCGAAGTGACGCTGGTTTGGGGCACGAATGCCGATCTGCAATTGCTCGTGCGCGACCCGATCGGCGGATCGGTCTTTGATGATATCCCATTCGGGAGCAGCGGCGGCATCTTGCAAGAAGTCGGCAATGTCAATTGTATTCCGGCGGCATCGGGCGCTCCGGTGTCTTACATTTATTGGCCTCCGGGTCGGATGCGGCCAGGGACATACGAGGTTGAAGTTTGGTATCAGAACGCCTGCTCCGAATTTCCGCCACCGGTCGATTTCACCTTGGCGATTGCGGTTGGTGGGGAGACGATCGCGCTTGAACGACAGTTCCCACTGGTCAATCAGCGCTTCGTGACCAATTTCACAGTGCTGCCGGACGGCAGGGCCTCCGCCGGCGACGGCGGCTTTATCGACGGCGGCAGTTCATTGATTCCATATCGATCAGCGGCTTTCGACGCGCCAGTGATAGCCGCGGGCGAAGTGGTGACCGGTACGATCTCGCCATCCAATACCTTTGACGTGTTCAACTTCCAGGGCGCGGCTGGCGAGACGGTTACGATCCGAATGGGCGCAGCGGCACAGGTGCTTGATACCAGCGTATTCTTGATAAGCCCGAGCGGGGTAGAGATTGCCGCCAATGATGATGGCGATCCGGCGCTACTAGGCACGAGTGGTTTCGCAACGGATTCGATCATAAGCGGCCTGGAACTGACGGAGAACGGTCCCTACACGATCATAGCGACGCGATATGGCGCTCAATTTGGCGGCACGATTGGCAACTATTCGCTGACCCTGGAAAAGAATTGATCTTCCGCAGGCGGCTCCTTGGGGCCGCCTTTTTCACCTGTTTCGGAATCAAGTAATCTTCGCGTTTCCAGTACTGTACAAAGCCGCAGGCCTCTGTTATGATCCGCGTCTACTGTCGCTAAAGACCGGTCGAAAGCGGATCCGAATGAAACGTCCCCTATTCGCTCTCTTGCTTATCCTCACAGTTGTTGCAGTTGCAGGATGCGCTCCAGAAGTCAGACTGCTCGACGAAACCAAGCTCAAAGACCTCAGCCTTTTGAGCGGAGAGCCCTGCGAGGCGCCCTGCTGGAACGGAATCGTACCGGGCGAGACTTTGTATCGCGACGCCAAGCTCTTGATCGAGGAAGATACGCGCTACAAGGACGTTCAGGAAGCTGAACGAAAAGAAGGCAGCGACGCGCGGATCTTCGGCTTCGCGCCGGAGGAAGGGGAAGTCTGTTGCCAGGTCTTCAGTCGAGATGGTGAAACAGTGACTTCCTTGTTGCTGCAATTTGCGCCCGACATGAGCTTGGGACCGGTGATGGATCGCTACGGCGAACCGGTCTATGTCGGTGGTGAAGCGCCTGCTGCTGATCAGGCATATATGGCGCTGGTCTATCCCGAAGCGCCATTGGTGATATATGCTTTTGTCGCCGGCGCCGAAAATGGCAGGCTGTCAACTGGCAGTGAAATACTTGGGGCCATGTACATGTCGCAAGACGAGATGAGCTTGCTGTTGGCTTGTTCGCGACTGTACGTTTGGGAAGGTTTTGTGGGCTTCAAGCAAATCATCGACGACAACTTTGATTTCATCGGCGAAGATTTTGAAAACGAAGAGATTTGTGGATCGGCATAGCCGCTCGGCGCGTCACCGGCGAGAAGGTCTGCCGACGAGCGCAAAATAGCAAGCCTTCTCGTCGCATGGGCGACGCGGTTTACATAGACAGTGTGCGGTTCTTGAGATCAGGATTTGGAGGAGCAAGGTCAATATGGCTGAAGTAGCGCAGACGCTTGATGTCGGCACGGAGGTTACTGGCCGGGTTAAACATGTGGGAATATACGGGGCGCTGGTGGATATCGGCACTGGCCAGGATGCCTTGTTGCATATCTCACAGCTCCCAAATGGCGAGGAACGCCGCTTTGAAGAAGTCGTGCAGGCGGACTCCGATATCACGGCTTACGTGTACAAGACACGGCAGGACGGCTATGTCGCGCTCACCATGGAGAAGCCGCCTCTGGTCCCGTGGCAATCAATAAAACAGGGCAATACCTATACGGGCGAAGTGATCCGCGTCGAGAACTTCGGTGTGTTCGTCGACTTCGGCGCCGAGCGACCGGGCATGGTTCATGTCTCCGAAATGGCGGAAGGCTACGTGAAATCGCCGAGCGATATCGCCTCGGTGGGTCAAGAAGTGGAAGTGCGCGTTATCAAGAAAAGTGGGCGTCCGCGCCAAATTGACTTGTCTATGAAGAAGGAACAAGTAGAGTTGGCGCTCGTTGAAGAGGACGCCGACGACGAGATTGAAGTGCCGACTTCCATGGCGCAAGCATTCCGGCGGGCCATGGGCAGCGCAGAAGAAAGCCAGGATCGCAACGACAACAAGCGCGCCTTGCGAAACGATCATCGCAGCCGGCAGGAAGAGATTCTCGCTCGCACATTGCGGGGATCTTGAGCCAAGCCAAGGCAAACTTGGATAACCGACGGAAGATCGCGCTAGATCTTCCGTTTTTGATTTGGCGCCTTGACTTCTTCTACGGACAATTCGCGGTATAGCCGCAAGCAGATAAGCCCGAAGAGAATTGTGAAATTGATCTCGTGCGACAGGCACCAGGGGCAGAGAGCCCCCAGCAGCACGAATTGCACATAAACCAGCCACATCGAGAAGAGCCAGGCGAACAAGGCGACGCCGAAAGCTGCGAGCCCTCCGTAGAGCCTGAAAAGTTCGTGTCGGTCTTCGATTAACAGTATAAAGGCGAGGATTAGATAAACGGCGAAGCCGAGCCAGGCGATCGGGATGCCCCCTAATTCCGAATACTTGGAATTCAGGACCAGATCGCAGTTGAAGGCCCCGCCTTTGACGCAGACTGATGGCGCGTCGGCAATCTTCAAATAGCTTAGATAGCCGCTGACGAACAATCCGAAAATGAGAGAGAGTCCTTGCAGTCGCCTTGCGGTGATCACTGTCATTTGCCTTCCAAATAAATTCTACAATGGCTTCAGTTCTACCAATCCGGCTTTCGCAAGAGTATCACGTTTAGCTCGCTGCCTGCGGGCGCCTCAGTGATTCCTTCGGGTATGATGGCCAGCCCGTCGGCCTTGACCATGGACATCAGAGCGCCCGAGCTTTGAATGCCGGTTGTCCGCGCCATGATGCGACCGTGTTCTTGCGACAAGATTACGCGGTTGTAGCTGCGCCGTCCGTCCGACTTCATGGGTCCGGCAGTAATGGCTTTTACGGTTTGTTGCTTGAAGGGACGCCCAGCGATCTTGGCCAGCGCGGGCTTGACCAGGACTTCGAATGTGACCATGGTCGAGACGGGATTGCCGGGCAAGCCAAAGAACGGGACTCCTTGGATCGTGCCATAGGCGAGCGGCTTGCCGGGCCTCATATTAATGCGCCAGAAATCGATGTCGCCGAGCTCGTTCATGACAGTCTTGACCAGATCGGCGGCGCCGACGGACACGCCGGCGCTGCTGATCAACAGGTCGGGATTGATCTCCAGCGCGCGGCGATAGAGGGCGCGGATGGATTCCAACGTGTCCTTGGCGATGGGCAGGCGGATGGGAATGCCGCCGGCGCCCCGAACGAGACCCGCGAGCGTGTAGCCGTTGGTATCGCGGATTTTCCCGGGTGTCAACTCGTCGTAGATGTCGACGAGTTCATCGCCGCTGCTGAGGATGACTACCTTGGGCTGACGAATGACTTCGACGCGCGGACAGCCGATACCCGCCAACATGCCGATTTCTGCCGGTCCGATGACCGCCCCCGCCGCCATGACTGTGGCGCCGGCCTCAATGTTTTCACCAGCTCGCCGGATGTTCTCGCCGCAACTCAGGCTGCGGTAGAGACGCACTTCGGCGGGAAGGGGGCTGTCTTCGCCTTTGCTCCAGTCATCGTCGGTGTCTTCAACCGGGATGACCGCTGTCGCGCCGGCTGGGATAGGCGCGCCGGTCATGATGCGAGCGGCCTGTCCCAGCTCAAGTCGACCCTCCGGCGCGCTGCCGGCGAGTATGTCCATCGCCACGGACAGGTTGGCGGGATTGGCGCGGTCGGCGTCAACACTATCTTCAAAATGTATGGCGTAGCCATCCATCGCCGAGTTGTCGAATGGCGGCAGGTCGATGGGGGAGACGATATCTTCGGCGATGACGCGATTGTGCGCTTCGGGCAGGGAAACTGTCTCCGCCGGCAAAGTTTTCATGTCAGCGAGGATGTCCGCAAGGGCGGTGTCGACGTTGAGCAAGGGTTGCATCATATAGCTCCAGGAGCTTCGTTTCGAGCGGGCATTATAGCACATTTTGGCTGTAATCATGCGCCTGTCGGGTGTTCTAGTCTTTTTGCTTTCAACAGTCGGAAGTGTTACAGTCCAAATGTCTAATCGAATTACTTGCGAATTGAGTATTCCTTAAGGGGAGGATGAAATGAGACGTACTCTTTTGATTGTTACGCTGTTGCTGGCTTGCGCAATGGTATGGGCGGCGGCGCTGCCGGCGGCGGCGCAGGACGCTAGCGAAGTGACGCTGACGATGTGGACGCACGACGGCTTGTACGTGCAATTCTTCAATGCGCGCGCCGAGGAGTGGCAAGAGCGCTACCCGGATGTCGACTTCACATTTGAGTTTGAGGTCGTGCCAAGTGTGTTTGACAAGGTGCTGGGCAATCTGGCGGCCGGCGAGGAGATTCCCGATTTGCTGGGCATTGAGCAAGGTTCGTTCCCGCGCTTCATGCAGGGCGGCATCATTGAGAGCAAGTTCCTCGATCTGACCGATCTGCTGGCGGACGATTATGACCTGATCGTGGAAGGGCGTCATACGCCTTACAAATATCAGGGTCGGGTTTATGGCGTGGACAGTTCGCTTTGCGCCGTTGTCTATTATTACCAGCCGTCGATATTCGAGGAGCGGGGACTGTCAGTGCCGACGACCTGGGATGAGTACCTGGAGACGGGCGCGGCGCTTGCGAATGAAGGCATCGCCATGTCATACATTACTGACCACGGCGGCATGTTCATGATGTATTTGCTGCAGCGAGGCGGCGCGATTTTCGATGAACACGGCGAGTTTGTCTTGCCAGAGGAGGAGAATCGGGCGATCGCGGTTGAAGTGCTGAACTTGTTGCGCGAGGGGCTGGACAGCGGCGCGATCCGCTACGTTCCCAGCGCCGAAGTTTGGGGTCCGGCGATCATCAATGCTTATCGCGAAGGCAATTTGGTCGGGGCGATCATGCCCGACTGGTATTCCGACTATATCTTGAAACCGCAAGCGGAAGATATGGCTGAGCAATTTCGTATTGGCCGCATGCCGGTTTGGGAAGATGGCGATGGCCACAAGACGTCGGTTTGGGGCGGTACCGGTTTCGCCGTCGCCAAGGAAAGCGAGAACGCGCAATATGCCTGGGAGCTGCTGCAATACACCTATGTGACGCTGGAGAATCAAATCAAGCGTTACGAGGAGATCGCCTACTACCCTACTATGGCAGCTGCTTTCCACGATGATCGAATCGTAGGACTGTCCGATCCCTTTTATGCCGGTCAAAAGACGGGCGAGGTTTTCGCCGAGATCGTAGACGATGTGCCGATCTGGTATCAGAGCTTGTTCCGCCGGACCTTTGAGTTGCAGATGGCGGCTGAGCTAGCCGTGTTCTTTGATGGCTCCGTCACGGCTGATGAAGCGATCGACAACATCGTTCAGTACATGGAAGACGAAATCGCTTTTGCCGAGTAAGGCGGCAGTCTGGCGCTGGCAGGGCGCTTGTCTTGCCGGCGCTTCCTTTCCCCACACAGGAGTAGCGCATGGTTCAAGCGGCATTCACGCGCGGACGTGAGGCGCGGGATAGCGGCGGATTCCACCAGCACAAGCTCGCGCCCTACGCTTTCATCTCTCCCTTCTATGTCCTGTTTGGTTTCTTCTTTCTGGCGCCGAGCCTGATTGCGCTGGTGTTGAGCTTGTTCCGTTGGGATGGCATCAACGATCCGCGCTTTGTGCTCGCGCGCAATTACGGGCGCTTGATGAGCGACAAGGTCTTCGCGCAGGCGGCGACGAATACGGCCATCTACGCGATCGCCAGCCTTCTGATTGTCCTACCCTTGGCGCTGGTGCTGGCGGTGCTGCTCAACGCCAAATCCTTGCGCTTCAGCAATGTTTGGCGGGCGATGTACTTCACGCCGGTGGTGACATCGACGGTGGCGATTACGCTGGTCTTTCAGATCCTTTACAATCGCGACACGGGCCTGCTGAACGCGCCGCTGATCCATTTGGGCCTGGAGCCGATATACTGGCTGGGCGATCGATCGTGGATCAAGGTGGCGATTATCATTCTTATCACTTGGCGCTCGACCGGATTGCTGACCATCTATTTTCTGGCGGGGCTGCAAAGCATTCCCGAAGAATTGTACGAAGCGGCCTCTATCGATGGCGCGAGTATGTTGCAGAAGTTCTTCCGCATCACAATCCCCATGCTGCGACCGATCATCTTGTTCGTCAGTATTATCGTGTTGTTAGGTTCAATTCAGATTTTCGACGAAATCCACATTTTGACTAATGGCACGGGTGGACCCGCCAACGCCAGCATGAGCGTCGTGCAGTATCTCTATGAGCGCGGCTATACGCGTTTGCGTCTTGGCTTCGCATCGGCAGTGGGAACGGTGCTTTTCGCGACGGTATTTATTTTGTCGCTGCTTCAGCTGCAGTGGTACGGCGTCTTCCGGAAGGAGGACTGATGGACGAGCGATTCGGTCAGCGCCTGGGCGTGGTTGCGCTGCATATTGTGGTCATCACCGGGGCGCTGCTAACGGTCGCGCCGATCGCCTTCATGATCTACTCGTCCTTCAAAACGACCACCGAGATTTTCACGCTGCCGCCCTGGTTGCCGCCCGCCGAGTGGTCATTCAAGAATTACATTACCCTGCTGAACAGCTGGCACTTTCCCTATTGGTATGCCAACAGCATCATTTATGCCGGGGTAGTGACGATATTCGTGCTCTTCTTCTGCTCGCTGGCCGGCTTTGCCTTCGCCAAGTATTACTTTCGCGGCAAGAATCTGCTCTTCATTATTCTCATCGGCTCGACGATGATTCCCTTCCAGTTGATACTCATTCCGCTTTTCATCTTGATGAGCCGAATCGACTGGGTCAATCATCCCGCGTCGATGATCATCCCCTGGATGGCGCCGGCTTTTGGCATCTTCTTGATGCGGCAATACATACAGGCGGTGCCGTCGGAATTGATGGAGTCGGCGCGGATTGACGGCGCCTCTGAATTTCGGATTTACGCCCAGGTCATCGTCCCCCTGGTGCGGCCCGGCTTGACGACCCTGGCGATATTGACCTTCCTCGGCTCGTGGAACAGTTTTATCTGGCCGCTGATGGTGCTGCGCGGCAACGAGGTCATCACGCTGCCGGTCGGCATTGCGACCATGCGCAGCCAGGCGACGGCGGCGCAGATTCCTTATGGTGAAATGATGGCGGCGGCGACCTTGGTATCGCTGCCGGTGATTATGCTGTTTCTGATGCTGCAACGGTATTTCATATCCGGGTTGACGATTGGCGCGGTGAAGGGGTAGCGGCGGCCGGACAGGTGGTCCCTGCATATCTGGGTTACCGCGGGCGACCTGACAGGTTGCCCCTACATTTTTTGCGTTATTGTGGGCGAGCCGCCGGCTCGTCCGTATGCCGTTTGGCATGCTAGCGGCGACTTTTTGGACGCGTCTTGACAAAGGCAAAAGGGGCGGGTTACAATTCCGAGTGATGGAAACACGCTAATATATCGCATTGGGTCTGGGGCACAGGGGCTGCGCTTCCTGTTGTCTATTTGTCATTGATGGTGATAGTCGTTTCATCAGGTCATCTACTTTCAATCTACAGCAGCATAGCGCATAGGAGGTTACGCCTTGGAGGCGAAAGACTTTAGCGCATTACGTATTAGTCTGGCTTCTCCGGAACAGATTCGTTCCTGGTCTTATGGAGAAGTGACGAAACCGGAAACGATCAATTATCGGCGGCTGCGTCCGGAAATGGACGGGTTGTTCTGCGAGCGGATTTTCGGCCCCACACGAGACTGGCAATGCTATTGTGGAAAGTACAAGAACATCCGTTATCGCGGCATCATCTGTGATAAATGCGGTGTTGAGGTGACACGGTCGTCGGTGCGACGCGAACGCATGGGGCATATCGAACTGGCGGCTCCGGTCGCTCATGTCTGGTATACGCGGCGCGTGCCGAGCTATTTGGGTCTGCTTTTGGACGTGAGCCGGCGCAACCTGGACCGCGTGCTCTACTTCGCTCAATATGTGGTTACGCAAGTTGATCAAGACGCGCGCAGCAAAGCGATCACTCGCATTGAGAAGGAACTGGAGCTGAAAGAGCAGGAGCTTACCGGGGAGTTGGAAGACCAGTTCAGCGAATTGCGCGACAACCGCGATCAACTTGCGGAGGAGTTCGAAAGCAAAGTCACAGCGATCCGCAGTCATTTCGACGGAGAACTGGGGCGGCTAAGCGACGAGGTGATGAACGAAGCGCAAGCGGCGCAGACCCGCGTCGAAAGCATGTTGGGTCAAGCCGCGTCTGCGGAAATCAGTCTGCAAGCGACAGAGACGGTGGTCGTTGAAAAAGGCGAAGAGATCACCAACGATCACATCTCGCGGATCCAAACCCAGGTCAACGAATATCTGAGCAAATTACAGTCCGAGATTGAAGAGTTGAGCAAAGCCGAAATCGCCAAGATCAGCGGCGATATTGACGATGCGAATGTTGATGTGGCTTCGTCCCTGGACAAACAGGCGGAGGAAATAGAGGAACGTATACGGAATTTGCGTAGCAGCGCCGAGAAGCAAATCAATGAATTGGAGGAGTTGCATGTCCTGCAGTTCCTGTCGGAAAGTCGCTATCGCGAACTCAAGAGCCGCTTCGGCAATGTCTTCCAGGCCAATATGGGCGCGGAAGCTTTTTACGAGATCCTGGGCACGCTCAACTTGGCGAAGCTGGCGGAAGAACTTTGGATTGAGGTCCGCACAAGCAAGTCGAAGCAACGCAGCCGCAAAGCCACCAAGCGCTTGCGCGTGGTCGAGAGCTTGCGCAACAGTCGCAGTACTGTTATAGACAGCGATGAAACCAACCAGGAAAACGAGCCGAACGGCAATCGTCCCGAATGGATGATTCTGACTGTTCTGCCGGTGATCCCCCCCGATCTGCGGCCGATGGTGCAGTTGGATGGCGGTCGTTTCGCCACCAGCGACTTGAACGATTTGTATCGCCGCGTCATCAACAGGAATAACCGGCTGAAGCATCTGCTGGATCTGGGCGCGCCGGATGTCATCGTGCGCAACGAAAAGCGTATGCTGCAAGAAGCGGTTGACAGTTTGATCGACAATAGTCAGCGCGGCAAGGCCTTGAGCCGCCGCGGTCGCCGGGAACTGAAATCCTTGAGCGATATGCTCAAGGGCAAGAAGGGGCGTTTCCGCCGGAATCTGCTGGGAAAGCGCGTCGATTATTCGGGTCGTTCGGTTATCGTCATCGGTCCCAAGCTGAAGCTGCATCAATGCGGCTTGCCCAAGACAATGGCGCTTGAGCTATACCGGCCATTTGTGATCAGCCGATTGGTGCAATACAACTACGCGAGCAATGTCAAGGGCGCCAAGCGCATCATCGAGCGCGAGCGACCGGAGGTATGGGAAGTCCTGGAAGAAGTGATCCGCGAGCGACCGGTTTTGTTAAACCGCGCGCCGACCTTGCATCGCCTGGGCATTCAAGCCTTTGAGCCGCTGCTGGTTGAAGGCAAGGCGATCCAAATCCATCCCCTGGTTTGTTCCGCCTTTAACGCCGATTTCGATGGTGATCAAATGGCGGTTCATGTGCCGCTGAGCGAGCAGGCTGTCAAGGAAGCGCGCGAGTTGATGCTGAGTACGCGCAACTTGCTGAAGCCTTCGGATGGCATGCCAATCGTCGGTCCCTCCAAGGACATGGTGCTGGGCAATTACTATTTGACGATGGACCCGACAGTTGAAATCGTGGCCCAGAAAGCGCGCGCGGATGAATTCCGTTCCGAGCAGGTACTGTACGGCGGCGAGCACAAGGTTGGCATCGCCGTCAGGTCCAATGGCTACTACTACGCGCAATTCCGGCAAGTGCCCAACGTCGAATTATTCTTTGACGATACTGAGCCCGATGACAACGGGCGCCCCAAAGTCTTGGAGACGGCCGTTGATCGTACAGTGCAAGCGCTACTGGACGGAGAGGTAGATTGCATCCTGGCCAACGCGTACGAGATGCGGAGATATATGCGAGCGAAGGGACTCGAAGATCAGCTTGAGATCACAAACCTGCACGAGCGCCGCGTCGTCGTTGATATGGACGAGGTCGAGTATCTGTATCGCATCGGCCTGGTGCATCTGCATACGCCGATTTTGCTCGGCAATGTATATGATACGCGGGGACCGCAGGACGAACCGGAAATCTGCACGGTGGGGCGCGCGATCTTCAACCGCATCTTGCCGGACGAGATGCGCTTCGTCCAGGAAACCATGGGCAAGAAGGGCTTGCAGCAGCTTGTCGCCCGCTGCTACCAGGTGATCGGCGCCGAAATCACAACCGAGGTGGTGGACGCGATCAAGAACTACGGTTTCCACTATGCGACGATTTCTGGCACGACGATTGCGGTGAGCGACCTGACGATCCCTGACGAGCGGACGGACATCCTGCAAGGGGCGGATGAGGTAGTTACGCGCGCCGAGCGCGACTTCCGTCGCGGCTTGATGACCGAAGAAGAGCGGTATCAGATCACGATCGACGAATGGAATCGCGCCAAGGAGTTCCTGCAGGACCGGATCCGCGATACGCTTGATCCATACGGTCCGATCGCGATCATGGCGATATCGGGCTCGACCAAGGGTGGGTTCGGGCCGATCACACAGTTGGCAGGCATGCGCGGTTTGATGGCGGATCCCTCCGGGCGCATCATTGATCTGCCGATTCGCAGCCACTTCCGCGAAGGCTTGAACGCGCTGGAATACTTCATTTCCACGCATGGCGCGCGCAAGGGTCTGGCGGATACGGCGCTGCGTACGGCGGATGCGGGTTATTTGACGCGGCGCTTGGTCGACGTCGCCCAGGATATGATCGTCAATCGTTGGGATTGCAATACGCAGCGGGGCCTGACGATCCGTCGCTCGGACGATGTGGCTGGACAAACAATCGAAGAGCGCATTGTCGGGCGTTGCGCGTCTGAGGATCTCTTTGATCCGGACAGTGATGAATTGATTGTAGGGCGCAACGAAATCATCGACGAAGAAATCGCGGCTGCGATCCAAAACTCGAGCGTTGAGGAGCTGGAAGTCCGCAGCCCATTGACCTGTGATTTGATACACGGCGTTTGCGCGCTGTGTTACGGTCGCGACTTGGGCACGGGTGATATGGTCGGCATCGGATCGGCGGTAGGGATTATCGCGGCGCAATCTATTGGCGAGCCGGGAACGCAGTTGACCTTGCGCACTTTTCACAGTGGCGGTACGGCGGAAACGACAGATATCACCAGCGGCCTGCCGCGGGTGGAAGAGCTTTTCGAGGCGCGACGCAAGCCCCGCGGCGAGGCGGTTATGACCAATCTTGGAGGGGTCTTGCGCTTGACCGAACGCGAAGATCATGTGCGCATCGCGACGGTCATCTATAGCGAAGTGGAGAATGAGACGCATGTTGTTCCGGAAGACTGGGAAATCTGTGTTGAGGATGGGAAGGATGTCGAAATCGGCGGGCTTGTGGCCGCGAACGGCGCCCAAGAACTGAAGGCGGGCCTGGCTGGAACGGTACATATCGAGGACCATACCATTTACATCCGCAATGAAACCAGTGAATCGGAAGAATACGAGATTCCTGCCAACGCGCGCCTGCGCAAGGAAATCTTCGATGGCATGACCGTCGCGCTAGGCGCGCAACTTACTGAAGGGCCCAGGAACCCGCATAGCATCTTGCGCGTGTTGGGTCCTGACGCCACGCAAATGTACTTGTTGGGCGAGATACAGGAAGTTTACCGCAGTCAAGGCGTGAACATTGCCGACAAGCACTTCGAGACGGTCATCCGCAAGATGATGTGCAAGGTTCAGATCACCAAGAGTGGCGACAGCGACCTGCTGCCCGGCGAGTTGATCGACCGTCTGAAACTGCTGGAGATCAACGAATCTCTCATTGCCGAGGATCGGGAACCTTGCGCAGGTACGCCCATTCTTCTCGGCATTACCAAAGCGGCGCTGAGTACCGAGAGCTACCTGTCGGCGGCCAGTTTCCAGCATACGATTAAAGTGCTGGCTGGCGCCGCTATCGAGGGGCAGGTCGACCCCTTGCACGGGCTAAAGGAGAATGTGATCATCGGCAAGCTGATTCCGGCCGGAACCGGGTTCCATGCCTATCAGGATCGCGAGGCTGTCGCGCCGTCGGTCACGCTGGAGGCTCAGGGGGCGCTTGACTTCGACGATATGAGCGATCAAGATGACTTCGAGAATATGCTGAGCGAACTCTAGACGGCAAGCGCCATAAAATCGCGCGAGGCGTCGCTCGATGTCCTCGCGCATATTTCAGGGTCGATCGCGGATTTCTATCTTGCCGATATAGAGGCTGTCCGCGATCGGCTGATTCGCGCCATCGACGACCGGTATCCGCATACCGCTGCGCCAGTCGTAAATGCCAAGCTTCAAAATGTATTCGCCCGCTTCAATCCGGTCAAAGAAGGGCACAAAGTGGTCTTGCATAAAGAACAGTCCCGGATGCCAATGTTTAGGCGGCACGCCTAGATAGTCGCGTTGCGCAACCACCGCGCCAGCTTGATCGACCAAGTGCATAAAGATTTGGATGCTGGCCTCAGTAGATCCCAAAGCTTCGAAATAGAGTTGGTTATGGATGCCATCATTCTCGCCGTAGACGGCTTGACTCGACAGTTCTATGCCATGCAATCTCAGCAAGTCGCCAAATTGAATCGGCAGCGAGTTTAACAGCAATCCCGCTTCGCTCTCGATATAGACTGTATGCGCGGAAGCCGACGACAAGGCTTCCGCCAGATGTTCTGAATTACTGCTTAGTTGATAAATCTCAAAGGCGAGATGACCGTCTTCACGGGGGATCCGTCCAATATGCTTCGTCCCGAATTGCTCTTTCAACCAGTGAGCATGTTTTGAGTTAATTGGCGACAAGGGCGAAACGAATAATTGTGTCGGCTGTGGGCTGAGGACGATATTGAAAAGGCCATCAAACCAGACCACATGCAATTCTTCTTGTGACGGTCCGTTAGCATACTTGTAGACAATCGGGTCAAGTTCCTGGTCCGGGACTGATACAAAAACGATCTCTTCCTTGCTGTCGCGCAGAAAGTGCGCCAGTTTCCGCAGGTCATTTCGATAGATTCTGTAAGGCAGCCTTTCTTGTTCGCCGAAATAGTGGAATGGCAATTCGGTTCTCGACGATGTTGTCCATTCAACAAAGTAGGCTTGATAATCGGCGATACCAGTGACAGCTACAGACAGAAGCCCCAAGGACCAGCCAAGGTATGGTCGCCGCTTGAACAGCACACAGAATTGCGAAACGGCGATGCCGAGGAATAGCATGACGCTTGGCAGAATGGCGATGGAACGAAGGAAAGAGGGCGCCCGGATCGTCAACAGACTTGGGACCAACCCAAAGAGCAACAGACCGATGAGGAAAGCATTAAGGGGCGATTGTCGCGCGCGGACAAGGGCCGCTGCCAGACCAAAATAGACCAGCAACCCGATCGGGAGTGTGAACAGCGGACGCCCGGCGACATTGTATCTCCAAAGAGGATCGCCGACAAACGCTGGCATGCCGATCAGCTTCTTGGCATTTTCAAGCAGTTGTTCCGGATTGCCGTCCAGCGCCAGGCGCATCGGTTGAGCGATTCCTTCCGCGCGTCTCAAGCTTTGCTGGTGCAAAACGATGTATGCCATTGGCAAGGCCGTCACAAAGGCAAGGATGGCCACCAGTATTAACTCGAGCCAGATGCGCCGCATCAAGCTGCGATTGCAGAAGGCAATTGTCGCCACAAATAAACAGTAAGCAGGGTATAGCGCCAGCGACGCTGTGTAGGTGTAAAAGGCGAATCCCAGAGCAAGTCCGGTCACTATAGCTGAACGCCGTCTGTCGGGAGCCCTTGGCGCGCGGAGTATTCTTGACAAGCCGATTAGCACAAGGAGCACGATCACCGGCAGCATAACCGCTCGCAGCCCGACTCTCGATGTGAATATCGCCCAAAACGAGACGGCTGTCATGCTACCCGCGACAAATCCCACGAGGCGAGAATAATTTTGCGAGCCGAACCTGTACGTTAGGGCAACCGTGAACAATCCGCAGACAAATGCGGGAAACTTGATCATTAGGGAATTGATTCCGAACATGAGGTAGGACAGGCCAAGCAGCCATATATAGGCGCCTTCGCGACCTTGATTCGACTCATAGAATAGGCGGAAATCTCCTTCATCGACGAGCCCTATGGCGTCCTCGGCATTGAAGGTCTCATCGTGTTGCAGTCCTGGCGGCACTTCGCCATACATCCACAGCCGCAGAAAGGACGCGGTCAACAGGATCAGGACGCCGACGGTTACCTGATAGCGGGACTTCATCCGGCCAACCTATGGTCGAGCAACCAAAGCGCGGTAAAGCGGACGCTCAAGTTTGCGGTTGTCGCCATTGAATGAAGGATAGAGCAGGCTGTAACCCGCCAGTTCGCTACGGCTACTGATGGTCAGTTCTTCGGCAAAACTCAGGTTCCACAAGATCATGACGCCGATATCACCCCGAGACTGCGCGATTTGGAAGGCGCGCAAGGTGTAGTCGCGTTGATTTCGCGCTGAGTTGTAATTCATCCAGGGATCGGGCGCGGCGGTCGGATATCCCTCCCAGGTGGCCCAGCCGAACTCTGTGGCCCACATCTTGGCGTCGTGTCCATTTGCCCGGATGATTTCGCTGTAATCGCGGATATTTTGCGAAAAGAAAAACTGCGGCTGGTCGTCCCACCCTTGTCCATCTACATTGTTGCAGCAGACGAAATCCGGCGGATTCCCCCAACTGTAAGGATGAATGCCGATGACCACATCCGCGTAGCTCGCTAAACCGGCCTGATACATTTGGCGCAAGAAGCTGCGATCGTTGACCGAGATGTTCTGCGAGTTGCCGGTTGGCGCCAGCCCGGCGGTTATCACCGTGATGTTTGGCGAGTAGGCGCGGATGGCATTGTAGCCGACGCGGAACAACTCCATATAACCGGCGCCATCGAAAGCGGCTTGGCCGGTCCATTCTCGCTTGAGGTTTGGTTCGTTCCAGATTTCTATGGCATCAATATAGGGTCCGAGTTTTTCCAGCAGCAAGCCTAGGAAGGCGGCAAGTTGGTTGAGATCGTCGGGCGGTCCGTCTTCGTTGCGGTTGACGTTCCGCGCCCAATCGGGGGCTTTGGCGATGCTGAGCATGACTTTGTTGCCGCGCTTGTCGGCTTCTTGCACATGCAATTGGAAGAGGCGGAAATTCTCTTCGAATTGCCCCGGGAAGTCGGGCTGCATCCACTCCCAGGAGGCTTGCAGTTTGATCCAACCCATGCGAAGCGGGGCGATCTGCTGCAAGGTTCGGTCCCAACCGGCGACGTCAAAATTGTAATGAACCTGGATTCCCATCCTGCTTCCGTCCAGGCGAATGTCATCAGCGGGCAGCGGCGTCGTTATGTCGATCCGCGGCTGCGGAGACTGCGAATCCAGCTGGGTCTCCGCTGCGAACTCCGCCGGGCGCGCTGTGCTGGTGGGCGGCATTTGATAGTCCGCGTCAATGATCGCGCCTATCGTACGTCCGCTTGCCGCTCGCTGCGGGCTAGAAATCGCTTCGGCAGTGGCAGTCGGAAGATCGGGCGCATCGGCATCCAGCGTTGGGAGCTGTCGCCCGACAACGTTCGGCAATTCACGAAGTTCTTGAACGGCGGGCGTCTCTATGACCCTCGTGACTTCCGCTATGAGTTTTACTTCCGGGGCAACTGCAATAGTCGGTTCGAGCGCCTGACCGGCGCAACCGGCAAGCACGAGCGCACAGACAATATAGGCGGCGAGGGAGGGGCGTAGGATGCTTCTATGTGGCATGAAAAAAGTCTACCATAGCGAGATTGCGCTTTCTATTCTGGATTGGATTAAGATGGGCTGCGCATCTTGTAAACTCGCTGAGCAACAAGAGCGTTCTGCAATTTGACACTTTGTCAGATTACATTCTACAATGGACTAGTAAAGTTCCGGGATATGGCCAGCTTGCTTTATTCCGGCGAGCCGTTTGCCAGTTTGCGCTACGGCTCGGCAAAAAAGCAACGGACCCCTGTTGGAAACATCATCAAGCCATTGAGGACGGTTCATGACCGATCGAGCCATTCATCAAGTTAATATTGAGCGCGAGATGCGCGACGCTTATTTGAGCTATGCCATGAGCGTCATCGTTTCCCGCGCGCTGCCTGACGCTCGTGATGGCTTGAAACCTGTGCATCGCCGGATCTTGTATGCGATGCACGATATGGGGATGAACCCGCGCGGAGCGCATAAGAAGAGCGCGCGAATCGTCGGCGAGGTATTGGGCAAATATCATCCTCACGGCGATACGGCGGTCTACGAAACGATGGTGCGCATGGCGCAGGACTTCTCCATGCGCTACATGCTGATTGACGGCCAGGGCAACTTCGGCAGTATTGATGGCGACAGCGCCGCGGCGATGCGCTATACCGAGGCCAGAATGGCTAGCTTTGGCAGCCAATTGCTGGTTGATATCAACAAGGAAACGGTCGATTTTGTCGAGAACTTTGACGGCACGCTGAACGAGCCGGCGGTATTGCCGGCGGTATTGCCAAACCTGCTGGTGAACGGCGCGTCGGGAATCGCGGTTGGCATGTCCACAAACATTCCGCCGCACAACCTGCGAGAGATTTGCGACGCCCTTGTTCATATATTGGACCAGTGGGAACGCTTTGACGACATAGATGTCGACGAACTCATGCGATTCGTTCGGGGACCGGATTTCCCAACGGGCGGCGTCATTTACAAGATGCGTGGGGATGAAGATATGCTTCGCACGGCCTTTGCGACCGGGCGGGGCAAGATCACCTTGCGGGCGAAGGTGCATGTCGAAGATATGGGACGGGGCAAATCCCGCGTTATCGTCAGCGAATTGCCCTATCAGACCAACAAAACCACGCTGATCGAACGAATCGCAGCCCTTGTAAGCACGGGCAAACTGGATGGACTTGCAGATTTGCGGGACGAGTCCGACCGGCAGAATACCGTACGCCTGGTGATTGAGTTGCAGCGGGGCGCTGATGTCAAAGAAGTGTTGGCGGCGCTTTTCAAGTTGACGCCGCTGCAGTCAACATTTGGCATTATCATGTTGGCGCTGGTCGACAGCCAGCCGCGTCTGCTGAACCTGAAGCAAGCGCTGCGCGTCTATTTGGAACATCGCCTGGAGGTGGTTCAACGCCGTAGCCGCTTTGATCTGGCGCGCGCGCGGGAACGGGCTCATGTGCTTGAAGGGCTCATCGTTGCGCTGGACAATCTGGAGGCGGTAATTAACACCATTCGCAAATCGCGCAATGTCGAGACCGCCAGGAACAATCTGGTGAAAAACTTCAAGGTGACCGAGATTCAGGCGGCTGCGATATTGGATATGCCTTTGCGGCGCCTGGCATCGCTGGAGATTCGGAAGATACGGCAAGAGCATCGAGAAACCTTGAAACTCATCGCGTCGCTGGAGGCGCTCTTGGCCAGCCCGCAGAAACAGCGAATGCACATTTCCGAGGAGCTAAAAGAAGCGACAGAAACGCATGGAGACCGTCGCCGCAGTACGATTGTAGAAAGTGAGGCGTCTGCCTTGACGCTGGAAGACTTCCTGGTTCCGGAAGAGAAGACGGTGGTCATGTGCAGTACCCGGGGGCAACTGGGTCGAATGCCGATGGATGAACCACCCAGAGTGACAAGGGCGACCAAAGTCCCGCCACGCCTGCTTCAACACAGCACGACCGGGCAGATTCTGCATCTCTTGACAAACAAGGGCTATTGCGCCACAGTGCCTGTGCAGCAGATACCTCAAGTGGAGCAGGCTTCCGACGGCATGCATTTCAGTGATTTATCCTCGCTACCCGTCAAGCGGCAGATCGTCACGTTTATGTGTTTGCCGATGAATTCTAAGACGGGATATTTGTGTTTTGCTACTGCGCAGGGACAAGTGAAACGATTGCATGTGGGCGAATTGCCAGGCATGATGTCTCACGAATTTGGCGTGATGAATCTAGCGAAAAATGATCGTCTTGTCAGTGTGCTCTATAGCAGCGGCGCCGACGATCTGATTCTCTTGACATCGCGCGGTTATGCGATCCGCTTCAGCGAGCAAGATATCCGGCCCACTGGTTTGACATCAAGCGGTGTGCGCGGGATACAACTAAAGAATAGGAGCGATCGCGTCGTTGGCGCCTGTCTGGCGCATGACAATTTGCACGCGTGGATCGTCGCCGAAGACGGAATCGCCATGACATCGCCCATCCATCAGCTAAATGCGCAAGCGCGAGGCGGCGTTGGCAAACCCATCACTGACCAGTTATTTGGCGGTCGGCGAGTTGTCGCCGCAACTGTCGGTCGTTTGGACGATACTATTCTGGTCCTGACAAGCAGGAATAAAGCCAAATATATGTCGATAGGGCTGGCGAAGCACATGGCTCAGCGCTTGGACGGCTGTAACCCGGTCATCGCTTTGCGCGAGAAAGAGACGGTTGTCGGCGTCGTCGAATATCGCAAGCGCCTTGACTCCTTTGTCGTTGATCCTGTCTTGCCGGGTGATGAGATTTCCCCGCCGGATGAGGGCTACTCCAGAGCGGACGAGAGTCTGTCACAGGAAGAAGCCCAGTCGCCCGCGCAACTTGAGTTGACCATGGAAGAAATCGAGCTTCTCCTGGACAAGGCAGACGAGGCGGCGAGAGACGATGGCCATGTCAAATCCAACGGCGCTGACCCAGGCGGGTTCAATGACGCCTAGCCAGCGCTAACAGTTCCGCGTCATATTGTGGCGCCATGACGCGCCAGTCGAATTCGGCGATTCTCGCCCGCAATGGATCGATATCCACAGGGAGATCGCCGCGCAAATGGCGCCGCAACTGGGCGGTGAGACGATCCCTGGTGTAGAGGCATTTCCCACGCAGTTCCTCGGTCAGCAGGTCGGGATAATTGAGACGGTCCGGCAAGATCGGGACGCAGTTGCAATAGATCGCCTCGCAGATTGAGACGCCGAAAAACTCCTGCCAGGCTGTGCTAACAACATAGTCGGCGCGCCACAAGAGCTCGGCGTAATCGGCGAAGGAATCGAGGTATCCCAGTTGCTCAATGCGATCGGGCAGTCCCGCTTGCAGACTTTGGAAAGCGGCGGGCATCTCGCCAAAGCTCTCGCCGGTTATGGCGACACGAAAGTTGAACCCTTCGCTGGCAAGCTGGAGCAGGCTTTGGGTAAAAGCGTCGGGACCTTTGTCTTCTTCCCAGCGATGGTTCCAGACGATGAGAGGCGGGCCGTCTTGCTGAGGCCGAACCTTGAATTGATCGAAGCGGCGCAAGTCAATGCCCAGCGGCAAGACTTGCGATTTGGCCCGGATACTTTCGATGGTGTCCAGTTCGTTGTAGTCGGCAAAATGCTTGAGCAGTCGCGGCAGTTGCTCCATAAAGTCGCGCAGGTGAAATGGGCTGTTGAAATAATTTCTGTCGGCGGTCAGGGCGCTCGCGTAATTGATGAAACCATAGCGCCAGCCGTGTCCTTGTCGGCGATTTTGCGGATAGGATAGCTGGTTTTCATGAAAGTAAAGCGCGGTCGGCACATCGCCCAGATGGCGATAGGTGAGCGCGCGAAATATGGAAAGATCAATCATGCCCGAGGCCAGAATGAGATCGGGCTTTGATTGGAGCAGACGGGCAAAACTGATGGCCGCGCCTTGCATGCGCCATTTCCAGAATTGCGCGGGCAGTGTGACCAGGTCGATGTCGTGGGCCGAGTAACTCTTGTAGCCATCGGCCCAGGCTTTGTGGCTGCCGCCGTAATACGATTCGAGCAGTGCAATGCGCATAAAAGGGGATGGGATTAGCCGGTGTTGCGTCGGCGCGCCTCGACGACGCTGGGTACCATTTCCAATTTGCTGAGGATGCGAGTTAACTGCTGATTGCTAGCGATTTCCAACTGCAGATTAAGTGTGGCGATATGCTGTCGCGTGGAGACCTCGACGGAGGTGATATTCACCTTCTGGTCGGCGATGATGGTGCTGATTTCACGCAACAAGCCTTCACGATCATAGGCCACGACTTCCACAGGAACGATGTAGCGCTGTTCTTCTTCTTCGGATCCCCAGGAGACGTCGATCAAGCGCTCGACATCGCGCAGCGCCACGATATTGGGACAATCATCACGATGGACTGTCACGCCGCGCCCACGGGTAATGTAGCCCACAATTTCGTCGCCCGGCATAGGCGAACAGCAACGCGCCAGATTCACCAGCAATCCCCTGGTACCCATAATGCTCACGCCCTTGGCGACATTGGCGCCGCTGGATTGGGCGCGAGGTTTGAGCAGATCTTCTTCGCTGATGGTTTCCGCCGACTTGCGTCGTTCGTCTTCCAAGACGCGGTTGGTAATTTGGGAACCGGTGACGTCGCCGGATCCGATGCCGGCCAGAAAGTCATCCAGTTTGTCAAAAGAGAGCAGGCGCGCGACGGATTCGAATGTGACCTTGTCCAGGACGCCGAGTCGTTTCAATTCGCGCTCCAGGACTTCGCGCCCCATGACGATGTGCTTTTCGCGATTCTGCTTGCGCAGCCAATGGCGAATCTTGCTGCGAGCGCGGCTTGTCACCGCATAGTCAAGATCGGGATTGAGCCAATCCATGCTGGGTCCGCCGCGCTTGGCGGTTAGGACTTCAACTTGATCGCCCATTTTGAGTTTGTAATTGAGCGGCACCAGTCGACCGTTGATCTTGGCGCCGCGGCAGCGATTGCCGATGTCAGTATGGATATGATAGGCGAAATCAATGGGTGTGGCGCCGACCGGCAGATCGATGATGTCGCCATTTGGCGTTACGCTGTAGACACGATCCTGGAAGACCTCCGACTTGACCGTATCGACAAACTGCGAGGCGTCGTTGACCTCGGGACCAAACTCCATCAAACGCCGCAGGAAGGCCAGGCGTTGTTCAAAGGAGTCGTCATGTCCCTGGTTGCCCTCCTTGTAGCGCCAGTGCGCGGCAATGCCATATTCGGCGTCCTCGTGCATTTCCCAGGTGCGTATTTGCACCTCGACAGTTTTGCCTTCATCGTCGTGTACAGCCGTATGCAGGCTGCGGTAAAAATTATCCTTGGGGTTAGCAATATAATCGTCAAATTCGTTGGGTATCGGACGCCATAAATTGTGCACGATGCCTAACGCCAGGTAACATTCCGCCAGCGTGTCGACCAGTACCCTCATGCCGCGAATATCATAGATTTGTTCGAGCGGTAGTCCTTTCTTGGTCATTTTGTTGTAGATGCTGTAGATATGTTTGGGTCGCGCGGAGATCGTGACTTTGCTGATCTTGCTCGCGTTGAGTTCACGGACGAGTATTTCGCGAATGCGGTCCACATATTGTTCGCGCTCGTCGCGTCTTTCGTCGAGAGCTTTGGCAATCGAGCGATAGGCATCGGGATTGAGATAGCGAAAAGCCAGGTCTTCCAGTTCCCATTTCATCTGCCAGATACCCAGCCGATTGGCCAGGGGGGCAAAAATATCCATGGTCTCTTGCGCGACCGCCATCTGCTTGTGCCCGGGCATATATCCGAGCGTGCGCATATTGTGCAAGCGATCCGCCAGCTTGACCAAAACGACGCGGACGTCATCACCCATGGTCAGCAGCATTTTGCGTATGTATTCCATCTCGCGGTTGACCATGCTGCTACGCCGTGAATCGCCAGGCGGGGTAACATTTTTGATCGGCAGATTCTTCAGCTTGGTGACGCCGTCTACCAATATGGCGATGGGCGTGCCGAATTCGGCGCGCAGCGCGTCGATAGTCAGGTCGCTGTCTTCAACGACATCATGGAGGAGGCCGGCCGCGATAGTCTCGGCATCCATTTGCATTTCGGCCAATATGCTTGCGACCGCGACGCAATGTGTGAAGTAGGGTTCGCCCGATTTGCGCTTTTGCCCAGCGTGGGCCGCTTCCGCACGGATGTAGGCGGAAGCGATGAGGTCTTGTTCATTAGGTTTGATGTCCGCCAGCGTCTGCAGCAGCGATTCCAAATCTCTAGAATAGGTGCTTGTCGGAGACAACATATGGCGTCCACTTTCGCATTAGGACTTGTGCCTAGCGTAACATATTCCGCTGAAAATGTCGCGCTATTTAGCGGCGATTCGCGAACAGTCCTAGCAGAGAATCCATGCGGCGGATGGCGCCCGCAAGGTCTTATCGCTAGCCGCTGATTTTGTGCCGTAGATAGGCCTCGATGAACTCGCCCAAGCGCCCGTCGAGCACGGCTGTCGTATTGCCGATTTCGACGTTCGTGCGGTGATCTTTCACCATTTGATAGGGGTGCAAGACATAGGAGCGAATCTGATTGCCCCATCCCGCGTCCACATTTTCGCCTTTTAGCAGTGCCATTTCCGCCTCTTGTTTGGCGCGCTCCATTTCGAAGAGTCGAGCGCGCAGGATTTGCATAGCGCGCTCGCGATTCTGCGCCTGGCTGCGCTGGTTTTGACACTGAACGACGATGCCGGTCGGCAGGTGGGTGATGCGCACGGCGGTATCATTCTTCTGGACGTGCTGGCCACCGGCGCCGCTGGCGCGATAGGTATCAATACGGATGTCCCGATCTTCGATTTCGATTTCGATGTCAGAATGGATGTCCGGCCACAGTTCAACCTTGGCGAAGGAGGTGTGACGACGCCTGGCGCTATCAAAGGGGCTGAGGCGGACCAGGCGATGGACGCCTTCCTCGCTCTGCAAATAGCCAAAGGCGTTGTCGCCCTTGACGCTGACAGTGACGCTTTTGATGCCGGCTTCTTCACCACCGCTGCGCTCGAGGATCTCGGCTTTATAGCCATTTTGCTCCATCCAGCGCAGGTACATCCGTTCCAGCATTTCCGCCCAATCTTGGGCATCCACGCCGCCGGCGCCGGCATGAATGGCGAATATGGCGTCTTCGCTATCGTAATCGCCGGAAAGCATGGCGCCCAGGGCCATGGTCTCGACCAACTCCGAGAGGGCGGCCGTCTCTTGTTCCATATCCACGAGCATGTCATCATCCGCGATCTCCGCCAGCTCGATGGCGTCGCTGATGCGCCGAGACAGGGACTGCCATTTCTCCACCGCGGCCTTCAGCCTCGACAATTGTCGCATGGTTTTTTGCGCGGCGTCGGGATCGTTCCAGAACGCGCTTTCGCTAGCGGTTGACTCCAGTTCGTCGGCCAGCCGCTCCTTGCCGACGACATCAATTCGCGTCATCAGTTCGTCTATCTGAGCCTGGAGTTCGCGCAACTTGCTGATCAGGTTTTCCATATAGCTCTCATACTGTTGCCGGGCCCTGGCTTCGGCGGTAGCTTATTCGGTTTGCCGCTGCCGCATAATCTCGTACATGAAAATAGCGCCGCTGACTGACAGGTTGAGCGAATCGGTAAGGACTCCAGTAATCGGAATTCGAACCCGTCGATCGCAGATGTCCAGCCAGCGGGCGCCTAGTCCGGCATCTTCTGTTCCCAAGGCGATTGCAGTCTTATGACGGAGGTCTAGGTCAAATAAGTTGCTTTCCCCTCGTCCGTCCGCGGCGATCAGTTGAAAACCTCGGTCTCTGAAATAGCTGATCGCTTCCGCGCTGCTTAGCTGATAGATCTTGTCGCGGAAACATGCTCCGGCGCTGTTGCGGATGATGTTGGGATTATAAAGGTCCAAGGCGCAATCAACCAGTACCATCGCGTCGATACCGGCTGCATCGCCCGTGCGCAGCAGCGCGCCGATATTGCCCGGTTTGCGCGGGTCCACCAATAGTATGGCTGAATCAACAATCGACATCTCCAAGTCCCGCAGGACTTCGGCCGGCTTCGCCTTCATAACGGCGAGAACGCCGCTAGGATTCTCTCGATAAGTGAGATGCTTCAGTATCTGCGGCGTGACCTCGATGGCATCACCCGTCGATCCAAAGTCCAGGGTTTGGCTTTCCAAAAGCGCGGGACAGACCATGAGGAAATCAAGCTCGTAACCTCCCATGAGGGCGCGCTGAAAGTCGCGCCGGTGCTCGACTACGAAGCGCGATTCGCTTTGCCGTCCGCGTTTGTTCCGCAGTCGGTGAACCAGTTTGACCTTGCTGTTGCGCAGGCTGGTGATCCGCTCCAACACCGGTCAGCTCGCTTCGTCATCGTCGTCAAAGAGGCTCTCGACGAAAAACTCCGGTGTAAAGAGCACCAGATCGTGGATTCCTTCGCCGAGTCCCAGGTAGTGGACCGGCAATTGTAGATCGTTGAAGATGGAAAAGACCATGCCACCCTTGGCCGTGCTGTCCAGTTTGGTGACGATGACACCGGTCACGCCGGCGGCTTCCTGGAATCGTTTCGCCTGTTCAATGGCGTTTTGGCCGGTCGTGCCGTCGAGTACCAAAAGCACTTCGTGGGGGGCGCCCGCGACTACATTTCCGGATACTTCGCTGATCTTGGTCAACTCACGCATCAAATTGTAGTTGTTTTGCAGGCGACCGGCAGTGTCGACCAGCAAGATCTCGAAACCGCGCGCTTTTGCGGCAGCGGTTGCGTCATAGACGACCGCGCCGGGATCGGAGCCGGGACGGTTGGCGATTACTGGCACATCAACACGTTGGCCCCAAGCCTGCAATTGTTCGATGGCGGCAGCGCGAAAGGTGTCGCCGGCCGCGATTAACACCTTGCGATTGGAGAGGTTCTTGAGACGGTGCGCCAGTTTGGCGATCGAGGTGGTCTTGCCCGAGCCATTGACACCAACCACAAGTATGATCGACAAGTCGCGTCCGGAGATATCCATAACCGGCGGAAACTGCAAGAGATCGCCGAGTGTCTCTTTCAGCGCGTCCTGCAATTGATCGGCGCGGGTGATGCCTTCCGCGCGCACGCGGTCTTGCAAGTTGTCAATGACCCTCAATGTGGTGTCGAATCCGCAATCGGCCTGGATCAGCAGCGTTTCGATCTCGTCCCAGGTATCGTCATCGATTTCGGTGTTGCCAAGAATCTGGGAAATGCGTCCAAAAAAGGACTGACGCGTCTTTGAGAGTCCGCGACGGAAAATGCCCAAAATCGTTCCCCCCGTGAAGTCGCGATAGCTAGCGAGGAGATTATACCTGTGGCGTGAAAATGGGACAATGGATGGTCGTGGCCTCAGAAATAATACAGTATAATGAAGCTACGCAGCGGGTTGGGAATCCGCAGCTTCGTAAGTCGTGGAAAGGGAAGCGCAATCATGTCTCGGGACTCCGATGAATTCCCGGTCATTGTTTGGCTTGATGGTTCGCTCTCTAACCAACATTGGGTGCTGAACCACGAAGTAATGACCTTGGGACGAGAGGATGTCTGTGATATCGTCATTCCTGTGCGCCAGATCTCGCGCCAGCATTTGACGTTTCGCCTGCGGGGCGGATCGTGTTTGATAGAGGATAGCAATAGCAAAAACGGTACGTGGGTCAACGGTTATCGTTTGCTGGGCGCGCGCGAGTTGGAAGATGGCGACGAGATTCGCATCGCCAAGGATATTCGACTGCGCTTCGTCGGTTCGGGCGCGACTGCGCCAACCACAACGCGCTCCTTGCCCGAGGTGATCCCGTCTGCGGCCATGACCGGTACGCGCATGCGACTGGATCCCGAGTCGCGCCAAGTCTATGTAGGCGGGCACGCGCTTGATCCGCCCTTGAGCCTGCCGCAGTACCGCCTGCTGGAGATTCTCTTTGCCAGCCAGGGCGGGGTCTGTACGCGCAACGAAGTGGTTGAAGCGGTTTGGCCGGAAGCCATGGGCGCCGGAGTCAGCGAACAGGCGATTGATGCCTTGGTTCGCAGGTTGCGAGACCGCTTGGCCGAGATTGATGAAGACCACCAATACGTTGTGACAGTACGAGGACATGGCTTCCGCCTGGATAATCCGCGAAGCGAAGTCAGTGAATGAAATATCAGGATGAACTAGACAGCCGGGCGCTGGCGCAATATGCGTCCTGGCTCAACGCTCGCGCTAAGGGCGCCGGCGCTGCGGGCAAGCTCGACGCTGCGCTCTTGCGGGATCGCATACTTGAATCCGGGGGGCGCTGCGAATGGTGCGATGCCGATCTGGTGGGCATTGGCTTCGAGTTGGATCATATCGTCAGCTTGAAGCGAGGCGGCAGCAACGAGCCCGGCAATTTGAGAGTCGCCTGCGCGCCCTGCAATCGGCGCAAAGCGAAGAAGTCCCCGAGACAGTTCGCGTCAGAAATCTATAGCGAGTCGGGGCTGAAGACCAAGCTCGTTGCTTCGCTTTTGGAGAACTGCGATGTCGATGCAGGTCGACAGATTGCGATGTTTGACGAAACGACGGCCACTGACAACTCAATCGACGTAGAAGATGATCTATCCCCTGTTTCCCAGTACAACTGGACAGACTAGATAGCGCTTCGCTGAAATTGACCGATCTATGTAAACCGCGTCGCTCATGCGACGAGAAGGCTAATTATTTTGCGCGAGCGCGGCAGTATAATTCGCCGGTTACGCGCCGAGCGGCTCTAGGAGATTCACATTGACAACTGGTGGGGAGCAGGTCCTGGAAGACCTGCAGGGGACGACGGCGAGCGATGACGAGGCCTGGCTCAGCGCGCTTGAGTTGTGCGGGGACGCGCTTCGCGATTCGCGAGAACCGGGGCCTGGCGACGACGATACGGTGGAATCGCAAGTTGCCGCGCACAGCTACACACTTAACGAAGCGGCGCAATTGGTCGGCGTCAAGCCCTCAACTTTGAAACAGGCAGCCAAAGAACTGGCGCTGGATAGCTTTTTGGATCCACGCGGTATCTTGCGTTTTCCAGTTTGCACATTGCGCCCGACCGCCGAAGATCACGACTTGCGCGAGATGATCGCGGGTTACGAACGCTTGCGCCCGCAAGACTTGAAGTCGGTTCTGTCGATCGACCAAGAAACGATGAAGGCATGGCTGCAACAAGCGGGCATTCCGGGCAAGCGCATAATCTGGCGCGATGTGCGTGGCTTGTGGTCTTTGCCCGAGACTTATGTCGAATTCCGCGAGCTTGTCGGAGAAGGAGAAATTGGAGAGGCTTCCGACCGCGGACGGCGGGGAAAAAGACGGGGCAAACGGGGGCGAAGGCGCAAAAGACGAGACGCGCAAAGCAAGTTGCGCAACCGTCTGATCGATGCCTTTCCCAAGTGGCGTTATCCCTATCGCGATCAACAGCAAATCTATTTGCATGTTGGAGCGCCCAATAGCGGAAAGACCCATGACGCGCTGGCTGCGCTCAAGGATGCGGGCTCTGGCTGGTACCTCGCGCCTTTGCGCTTGCTGGCTTACGAGATCTTTGACCGTCTCAACGGAGAAGGCGTGGCTTGCAGTCTGCTGACGGGAGAGGAATACATCCCGGTCGAGGGCGCCATGATCACGGCCGCGACCATCGAAATGTTCAATCCCGCCAACAGTGGCGATTGTGTCATCGTGGACGAAGCGCAGATGCTCGCGGACGCCGACCGCGGCTGGGCCTGGACGCGCGCGATGATGGAATCGGCCGCGCCGGAAATGCACATCATCGGGCCGCCGACGGCGCGCGGCTTGATAGAAGTCTTGGCTGCCGCGGCGGAAATCCCCTGCGAGGTCGTGGAGCATCAGCGGCTGGCGCCGATAGCCGTTTCCGAAAAGCATCATACCCTGGAAGCCTTACCGCCCTATACGATACTGGTAGCCTTCTCTCGCCAAGCGGTTCTCGAATTGAAAATGAAGCTGGAGCGGCTGGGGCGGGCGGTCTCGGTGGTCTATGGCAGCTTGCCGCCCGAAGTGAGACGGCGGCAGGCGGATCGCTTTGCGGAAGGCGAAACCGAGATTTGCGTCGCGACTGACGCTGTCGGTATGGGTCTGAATCTGCCGGCGGATGTGGTCTGCTTTTATGATACGGAGAAGTTCGACGGCAAGAATGACCGCGTCTTGTATCCGAGCGAGGTGCAGCAGATCGGCGGCCGCGCCGGCCGCTATGGCCTATCCAAGACCGGACTCATCAGCGCGACCAGCAGGCAGCAATTGGGGACGATACGTGAACTCTATGAGCAGGAGCCGCCGACGCTGACCTTTGCTCGCGTGGCGCCGACGGTGGACGATCTGCGCCTGATCCCGGGCAACCTGGCGGAGCAATTGGGTCAATGGGCGGCGCTGGAGTCGATCCCGAAAGAGTTGCGCGCGGTCATCACGACGGCTGATTTGCTCGAGCGAATTGAATTGGCCAAAATGCTCGCCGATGATGAAATCGAAAGACTGGGCTTGGCAAATGCCTTGCAGCTGGTCAATGCGCCGGCGCGCAAAACCACGCGAGCCTACTGGCTGGATTGCGCTCATATGATCCTCGAGGGATATCAAATTCCCTTGCCGCTCGAAGCGCCATTGCCGATCCTCAACTCAGCGGATCTGGAAGCGACAGAACTATCGATCGCCTGCGCCGATATCTATTTATGGTTGTCGCGTCGTAGGGAATTCAGTCAGTACTGCGAAGCGCATGCGCAAGTGCGCGAAGAGCGGCGCGAATGGTCGCTTTCCATTGATGAGGCATTGCTTAGGAATCTGGATATGGCCAGGCGCTGCAGGTCTTGTGGCGGGACCTTGCCATCCCGCCATCGTTATCGCATCTGCGAGAAGTGCTTTCGCCGGCGGCGGCGCTAAGCTATTACAACTGTTCCTCTGATTCGTTCAACTCCGGCAGTCCGACAGCTTCCAGTTGCTGCAGCGCGGCGCGCGCGGCGTCTTGAGCCGCGGCGCGTTTACTGGCGCCGCTCCCGCTGCCGATAATGCTTTCCCCGATCGAGACCTCAACGCGGAATTGGCGGGCGTGGTCTGGACCCTGCGCGCCAGCCAGACGGTAACTGGGCGCGATGCTTAGCTGCGCTTGAATCTGCTCCTGCAATTCACTGCGGGCGTCGAGATGCAGATTGTTTTCAATCACGTGATCGAGCAATTTCAGCAGGCTGGGGGTGACGAAGCCCTTGACGGTTTCCATGCCGCTGTCGAGGTACATGGCGCCAATGACCGCTTCGAAGGCGCGGCACAAGATCGTGATGCGCTGACGTCCGCCGGTGATTTCCTCGCCATGACCGAGGCGCAGGAACTCACCGAGTTGGAATTGTGTTCCGATATGCGCCAGTGATTCGGTTCTCACTAGCGCCGCGCGCAACCGGGTTAATTCGCCTTCGGAAACGTCGGGGTACTTCTGAAACAGCATGTCGGCGACAATGATGTCGAGCACGGCGTCGCCGAGGAATTCCAGCCTTTCATTGTCGCGAATTGAACCCTCTTCATCGGCGTATTCGTTGACGAATGAACGATGGGTCAATGCTTGGCTCAGCAGACCCGGATCACGAAATCGGAGGCCAAGGATGTCCTGAAAACGCGTCATGTTCTTGTCAGACTTTGACATGGTTCTAAGTAGTGCCAATAAAATAATGCGAAAAAATCTCATTTGTAGCGAAAGTTCTGGATGTAATCCTAGTCTCGCCAAATGCGCTCCCCCTCTCCGTTGCTACGGGGAGGGGGCCGGGGGGCGGGGTTGAATAAAGGCGTTTTCGCATTCTCATTACTTACTTGGTATTACTTTCTTTGCCGCCGCAACTGTGATAGCGCGAGAATCCTGTTCGATGCGCCTTTGTAGCACAACTTGAGGATGACTGCCAATTTATGAACCCGCCTGATCCTCGACCTTTGGCCGATAGCTGCCTTCGACCCAAGCTTGACCGTCCGAGCCGATTTCCTTTTTCCACACCGGCACGATCTCCTTAAGGCGATCAATGCCGTAGCGCGCGGCTTCGAAACAGCCGTCATCGCGGTGTGGCGCTGAACAAGCGATGAGGACCGTGTTTTCGCCGACACCCAGTTTGCCGATCCGCTGGACGATTGCGATACCTTCGACTTTGCCCCATTTGCCGCGGATCTCTTGCGCGACCTGTTTCATCTTTGCCAGCGCCATCGGCCGGTAGGCCTCGTATTCCAGCGACTCGGTTCGCGGAAGGTGGCCATCTTTTTCTGTCTGGCCACGGACCAGGCCCGTGAACAAACAAGCCGCGCCCGTGCGCGCTGTGGTAATCGCCGCGATAATCTCGTCGTGGTTGATCGCTTCCTCAGGTAGCCGAAAGATTTCCGGGCGCTGCGGGGTCTCGCCGGATCCCCCGCTGACAGGGGGGAAAAACGCCACTTCATCGCCATCCTGGATGGCATCCTGGTCAAATGCGTATTCTTCGTTGACGGCGGCAAGCGCGATGCCCAGGTTGTCTTTTATGGCCGGGTAAGTCGCGATCAGGGTTTGCCTCAGTTGCGCGACGGTGCTGCTGGCCGCGGTCATTTCAATTGTCAGTTGTCGCGCGCCAACCAGATCGCGCAAGGTGGCGAAGAAGAGCACTCTTACCTGCATATTCGTCCTCTAATCCGTTGCTCTAAAGTCGCCCCGCGTACCGCCGCGTTTCTCCAACAAGCGAATGTTGGTCAGAGACATGTCGCGATCGACCGCTTTTGCCATATCGTATATCGTCAAGGCCGCAACGGAAACGGCGGTCAGGGCTTCCATTTCCACCCCGGTCACGCCGCTCGTTTTGACGGTTGCGACAATATCGACCGCGTTGTTGCTGTCGTCAAATGACAGGTCGAGTGAGATCTTGTCTACGGTAATGGGATGGCACAGCGGGATGAGATCGGCCGTGCGCTTGGCGCCCATGATGCCGGCAATGCGGGCGGCGCCTAGCAGGTCGCCTTTCTTAAGATTGCCTTCTCGAATCATTGCCAGGGTCTCGGCTTTCATCAGGACGCTGCCGGACGCGATGGCGATCCGGTCGCTTGTGGGCTTGGCGCTGACGTCAACCATGGAGACCTGGCCATCAGTGTCCAGATGTGTCAGTTTGTCATCGCTTGCCATCGGATTTCCTGTTGATTATTTCTGCATGCATCGCGCGCTGTCTGCATTTCCGGATTGACAGCGTCAGTCGCCGGGATCAATATCAACCGCTGCCGAGAAAACAACCCCCTCGCTCAAGTAGTCGAGTCCCTGGTCGGCATATATCGTAGTCACACCCTCACTCAGCGTCTGATGCTCGCCGGGGAGGGACATCCTGTAGTAAGCGCGGATCGTTCCACCATTGTCTATCATGTCTTGCGATGCAACTAGATCCAGCGTATGCACACAGCGCTGGCGCGGTCCCAACAGCCGTATATCCGACTCTTCGTAACCGTCGGGATCAGGCGCTTGCCGGCCGCGTGTTCCTTCAGCCGGCTCGGGCTCGACAATGAAACCAAAACCGTTGCTCTCTTCGTCGCTGGCGGCCACGACGATGTTGTCTTCTTGAAATACAACGGGCAGCGTGCCCAGCGACAGATTGGTCACGGTCAATCGGATGAGCAAGGCGCCGCTATCCTGGGGCGTTGTCGGCGCGACCGCGAGCTGAAGCGGGTCTTGCACCGAGCGCCCGATAACCGACTGATGCGCCGCCAAGTCTCGAGCTGCCGGCAGGCGGACGCAGGGAATGCCGGCGAACAAATAGGGCGACAGATCCGAGATGAATTGTGGCAGGCGATCCGGCAAGACGAAGACCAGCAGCACGATCAACAGAATAATGCCTATGAAGGGATTAGGATTGTAGCCGGCGTCGGGGGGAACCACATCTGTCACGGATATTGCCCTATCCAGTCGGTCACGGTCTTGGCCAGGAAGTCGGCGTCAATTTCTTCAACATTATGCCATAGAATCCCGTTGTCGTGCCCGCGAAACCACACGTCCTGCCGACGGATGAAATCATGCGTGCTGAATTTACCCCGTTCGATCGCGGCATCCAGCGGCGCGTCATCCAGCAAGTGCTCGGCGATCTCCAGGTAGCCGAGCCCGCTCATCGCTGGCAAGTCGCGGCCGAATCCCAGATCGAGCAGGTTCTGCACTTCGCGGACAAAGCCGGCTTCGATCATTCTGTCAAGGCGCGCATCAACGCGGGGGTAGAGAATAGCGCGATCCAGTCGCAATCCCAGCCTGAGGATCCTATAGGGCGGGGGCTTCTTCTCTTGCAGCTTGCTAATGGCTTGACCTGTGAGCCTGTGAACCTCGAGGGCGCGTATGACACGACGATAGTTATTAGGGTGGATGCGCTCGGCGGCGAGCGGGTCTGCTTGCCTCAGCTCGTCGTGCAAGGCCCGGGCCGAATGCGCCGCTACAAAGGCTTCCAGTTCCGCGCGCAATTCCTGATCGGGCGGCACGCGCGGGATGGCCCAACCTTCCTCGACAGCAGTGATGTATTGACCCGTGCCGCCGACGAGCAGCGGCAGCTTTCCCTTGGTATGGGTGTCGTCAATGCAGCGGTAGGCGAGGTCCTGGTATTCGGCCAGGCTCAAATTGCTGTCCGGCGCGACAAAATCAATCAAGTGATGTGGAACCAGGGACCGTTGCTCCCGCGTCGGTTTCGCCGTGCCGATGTCCATGTATCGGTAGATCTGACGGCTGTCCGCGCCGACGATTTCCCCGTTCAAGCGCAGCGCCAACTCGATGGCCAATTCAGTTTTCCCGACGCCGGTGGGGCCGAGAAGGATAAGGAGTGGGGGCGCTTTACCAGTCAAAGGCGTCCTCAACATGATCAATGACCGCCCCCCCGCGGCCATGCAAGGCGATGCCTATAGCGTCCATGCGCCAGTGCGCGTCTTCCAGTTCGTGCTCGTGGAGGTATTGATAGGCTGCCTTGACGAGCCTTTCATGTTTGGCTCGGCTTATGCCGGCGAAAGCCGATTCAGTATCCCGGCCTTGTCTCGTCTTCACTTCAACAAAAACGATGACGCCATTGGCTCGCGCGACAATGTCGATCTCGCCGTATCGCGTCGACCAGTTGCTGGTGACAATCTTATAGCCTTGATTGATAAGATATTGCCGGGCGAGGGATTCGCCCCGGGCGCCGAGCGAGCGAGCAGGATGCGTCATCTTGTTTCCATGGTTTGGCTACTCACAATCATATCTTAGAAACAACGCCGTACAAGCGCTATTCGCTGTTGAAAACAACGCATATTGCGATAAGATTCGCTGGTCATGTGTTGGCGCTTTGCCGCGAGGACCTGCACGATACAACGGGCGCGACGCCCCAGTGAAGTCCTCCGGCAAATCCACCGTACCCGATAACGTGGAAGATTCATCAACGAGAGCGTCCGATTCGGCCAGAATCTGATTGACAGTTGGCCAGGATGAAAGTTGTAACCTGGCGGGTCCGTTGACGGGGTGCATCCGTGCGAACAAGCCGCGCATGACTTGGGTTGTGTACAGAGGAGTCTGATAAATGATTGATATGAATACAACTGTCTTGATTGCGGTCGTAGCTGGGGTGATTGGATTGCTGTTCTCGCTTTATCAGCGCAGCTATGTTTTGGCGCAGGATGAAGGATCCGACCGCATGAAACAGATAGCTGCGGCGATTCAACGCGGGGCGCAGGCTTTTCTAAGTCGAGAGTATCGCGCCGTGGCCATCCTGGTTGCGATTGTGACGGTTGCGCTTGTCTTCTTGAGCTCGGTGCCGGGATCTGGAATGTCGGCCTTCACGGCCGTGGCTTTTGTTTTGGGCGCTTTGGCCTCAGGGCTTTCCGGCTATATCGGGATGTACATTGCGGTGCGCGCCAATGTTCGCACGGCGCAGGCCGCGTCCCAGAGCTTGAACAAGGGCCTGCGAGTTGCCTTTGCCAGCGGAACGGTGATGAGCACAATGGTTGTATCGCTCGCGCTGCTCGGCATCAGCATCTTGTTCATTCTCTTCGTCAATGAACTGGGCAATGCCGCTCAGGCAGCCTCGGCCCTGGCGGGATTTGGTTTCGGCGGCACGTCGATCGCCATCTTCGCGCGCGTCGGAGGCGGCATCTATACCAAAGCCGCTGATGTTGGCGCAGACCTGGTCGGCAAGACCGAAGCGGGTATCCCGGAAGACGATCCCCGCAATCCGGCCACGATCGCGGACAATGTCGGCGACAACGTCGGCGATGTGGCCGGAATGGGCTCAGACCTTTTCGAGAGCTACGCCAGCTCTATCATTGCCGCGATTTCACTGGCGACAAGCGCCGGCGCCTTTGTGGGCGACGGCTTGGTGGCGGCGCAGATATTTCCGCTGCTGGTCGCGACTGCCGGTCTCATTATCAGTATCATCGCGAGCTTCCTGGTGAAAACGGAAGAGGGCGCCGACCAAGAGAAGCTGCTTGGCAGCATCCGCACCGGCATCTATAGCGCTTCAGTGATGATCGGCATCGTCGTGATCATCCTGGGTTTTTCGCTGCCATTCGGGGAGAAAAACGTGGGCATTGTCATCGCCACGCTGAGCGGACTGATCGGCGGCGTGCTGATCGGCTACTTCACTGAATACTTCACGGCCGATACTTACGGGCCCACCCAGGCCCTCTCCGCGTCGGCGGAGGGCGGAGCGGGCATTGTCGTTATCCGAGGGCTGGCACTGGGCATGATGAGCACGCTGGCGCCAGTCGTCATTGTGGTCGTGGTTACATTGTTGGCAACGTCGCAAGCGGACCTTTACGGCGTGGCGGTCGCGGCCGTTGGCATGTTGTCAACCCTAGGAATCACCCTGGCGACTGACGCCTACGGTCCGGTTGCGGATAACGCTGGTGGCATCGCCGAAATGTCCGACCTGCCGGAAGAGGTCAGGGACCGCACCGACGCGCTGGACAGCCTGGGCAATACCACGGCCGCCACCGGCAAAGGCTTCGCGATCGGCTCGGCGGCCATGACGGCGCTGGCGCTGACCGCCGCCTTTATCACGGCGCTGACGGCGGGGGGCAGTTCCGCGCTAGGGTCTTCAATCGATCCAGCGAAGCTCTTGTTAAATCCACAGTTTGTCACGGGCCTTTTCATCGGCGGGCTGCTTCCTTACATTTTCAGCGCTTTAACGATGGTAGCGGTGGGTGACGCGGCGCAGCAGATCGTTGAGGAAGTGCGTCGCCAGTTCCGCGAAATCAAAGGCATTATGGAAGGGGAAGCCGATCCGGACTATGAACGCTGCGTGGCTATCAGCACCGACAGTGCCATCAGGCAGATGCTGCTGCCCGGTATCATCGCGGTGGGCGTACCGGTAGGCGTGGCGCTGTTGGCGGTATTGGGCCGGGAAAACGCCCTGGGCGACTTTGTCGCGCCGATCACACTGGTTGGCGTTTTGCTGGGCTCACTCGTGTCCGCGTTCATGCTCGCAGTGATGATGGCGAATGCGGGCGGCGCCTGGGACAATGCCAAGAAAAATATCGAGGCTGGCAATTATGGCGGTAAAGGCTCCGACGCGCACAAGGCAGCAGTCGTAGGCGATACGGTTGGCGATCCCTTCAAAGATACCTCGGGACCGTCCTTGAACATCCTCTTGAAGCTGCTGGCGATCGTGTCTCTGGTGATCGCGCCCTTGATCGGCAGCGCTTTTCCGGCGAGTATCGATGCCGCGGGCGAAGGCCCCCCCGCAGTTGAGCAGACCCTCGACCAGAATGACAATCAAGCTGGAGGCGCAAGTGACGATTCATCGGGCGGATAGCGCTTGATGAAGTACGGCTTAAGGACAACAGCATCAGAAAACTCTGGTGCTGTTTTGATTAGTCGACTTGAGCGCGCTGGAGAGAAGATCCAAGCGAAACGGAGGCGGGCATGTTCAAAATGGAAGCGGATGGACCGCGTGGGCTGTACTTTGAAGAATTTGAAATTGGCCAGACCATGCGCAGCAGGGGCCGTACGATCACGGAAGCGGACCTGGTGCAGTTCGCCGCCTTGACCGGCGACTACAATCCCATGCATACGGACGCCGAATACAGCAAGGACTCGTTCATGGGCGCCCGAGTCGCGCATGGCATGCTGAGCTTGAGTTACGCGATCGGACAAGCCTATCAACTGGGTATTTTGGAGCGCACGGTGCTCGGCTTCCGCGGCCTGGATATAAAGTTCAGCAGCCCGGTTTATATCGGCGATACCATACATGCCGAACTCAAAGTGACCGAGTCCAAGGAAGCGCGGCGCCTGGGCGGCGGCCTGGTTACGCTAGACCTGCGAATCGTCAAGCAGGACGGGGTGATCGCCCAGAAGGGCAGCATGTCTTTGCTGATGATGTCTCGCCCCTGAGTTCTATACTTGCTTCGGTATGCGCCCCTCTACTATCCCAAGCGAGTTTTTCTTAAACGCTCTCGGCGCCAGTCAGCCCCTTGATTCCCGCGCCGATGACGACAACGCTTGTTCTGGACGTCATTTCAGTTGAGTCGCCATTCTTGTGCGCTGGTGTCGGTAAGCGAAGAGGATCCGCAATGGCAGGCCATCAAAAAACAGCCGTGTCAGGACCCCGACCAAACCAGGTCGATGCGCCAATACGATACGGTCTGTCAGTTCGACGCCGCCCGGCTTCTCGGTGAAAACATGCTCATGGCGCCAGTAGGCCATCGGACCCTTGACTTGCATATCCGCAAAAGAATGAGGGGATGGTCCCGCTTCGTGTCGCGCGATCCAGCGGATGGGCAGCGGACCGAACCAAAGCGTGAATTCGATTTCGCCTTCCGTGATAGAGCGGCGCGCATCGCGGTGTAATTGCATGACGATTGGGGGAGGCGTCAGCTTGGCAAGCGCCTTCGGATCTTCGTGGAAACGTTTGAGTCGATCGAGCGACGTGCGTATGAAACTGTCTTTGACAAAATTGCGATATTCGAGTGCCGTTGCGGACATGGCTATCCTCGCTGAACGAAACTGCCTTCTGCTTAATTTCATTATGTCGCGACAGCGGAAAGTCCTTGTCAGTGCCGAGTAAGAAAGATATGAGAATTCCCTGGTCGCGGTCTCGCCATCAAGGCCGAAAATGGTTGATCTCTTCCCGTATGGATTTTGCGGCCGCTGCCGGATCCTCCGCGAATATGACGCTGCGCGACGCGCTGATGATGAGTCCTTTGCCACGACTGTTTAAGCCGGCGCCCAGCACAGGGCCGATGTCCCCGCCCTGCGCGCCGATACCCGGCACCAGTAAGGTCATGTCGCCTGCGATGGCGCGTATCGCGGCCATTTCTTCCGGGAAAGTCGCCCCGGCGACCAGCATACAGTTGCCGTTCGTGTTCCAGGTTTCTACAACGGTTTCGGCGACCGCCTGCCAGAGTGGCCTGCCGGTGACTTGCAGGTTTTGCAGTTCTCCCGAGCCGGCGTTCGAGGTGCGACAAAGAATGATGCAAGCTTTGTCCTTGTAGTCCAGAAAAGGCTGCAGGGCGTCGCTGCCGAGGTAGGGATTGAGCGTCACCGCGTCGAAGCCCAACTCGTCGAAAATGGCGCGCGCGTAGGCGGCGCTGCTGTTGCCGATGTCGCCGCGCTTGGCATCGCTGATCGTGAGAACCCCGGGGTGCTGTCGACGAAGAAAATCCAGGGAGTCCTTCAATTGTCGCCAGCCGGCCGCGCCGGCCGCCTCGTAGAAGGCCATATTGAACTTGAAGGCGCTGGCGTAGCTGGCGGTTTGATCAATGATGCAGCGGTTAAAGTCCAGTTGCCGGAACTCGACCGAGTTGAATTCGGAGGGCAATCGGTCGATGTCACTGTCGAGACCGACGCAAAGCAAGGAATCGACCGCGTCGACGCGGGCTTCGTATTTTTCCAGGGCGCTCATTTGCTCGTTGCTTCCCAATGGTGTGGATCAACGAACCAAGCCCGTATCACAGCTTCCTCGCGCGCGTCAAAGATCTCGCGCTGCAGAGCCCCTTCGAGCAGGGCATCAAAATCGGTCAATGTATGTAACTTGACCCGGGAGTCCTTGAACGCCGCGCGCGCTTCGGCGAATCCGTAACTCACGATGGCGACCATGTCTGTGACGATCGCGCCCGATTCGCGCAAGGCAGCCACGGCCGAAAGACTGCTGCCGCCGGTCGTGACCAGGTCTTCGACCAGGAGAACGGTTTTGCCCTCGACCGCCCCCCCTTCAATGCGTTGCGCTTTACCGTGTCCTTTGCTTTCCTTACGGATGAAAACCGAGGGAATGTTCAGGACATAAGCCAGGGCCGAGCTATGGGGAACGCCGCCGACGGCGACACCCGCGATCAGGTCAAATTCGAGCGCTGAATCCGCGATTACGGACGCGAAGCCCTTGACGACCCTGTGCCAGGGATCAGGGTGATAGATCAGGGTGCGATTGTCGACGTAGACCGGGGACACAATGCCCGACTTGAAGGTGATCGGCGCCCGCGGCGCAAATCCGACCGCGCCGATATCAAGCAAGGCTTTCGCTATGCGCCGCTTCGTATTCGTATTCATAAGCTGCCAGTTCGCTTTCGATGAGCGCCGCGGCCAAGGGACCGCGATATACCAGTGCCGACCAATACTGGGCCGCTTTGACACCCAAATCGCGATAAGCCTGAAAACTCGCCCCGTCGAGGATGCCACCGCAAGCGATTATGTCGATCGCCGCCTTGCTGCGGACAATTTCCTCGCGTAAATGCTTGACCGCTTCCAGCGTCGCATCGAAAAGAGCGCCGCCGCCAAGCCCGGCGACTTGCCCTGAATTTTCCGGACTGGGTGCGGGAAGCGTGTTTGTCGCGACGACGGCTTTCACGCCGACTTCGGCGAAGATGCACACCAGGGCGTGATATTGCTCGGCGGCGAGACCGGGGCTGATCTTGACCCAAAGCGGGATCGACAGCGCGCGCTCTTCAAGGCGCTTGATGAAAGCGCCGCACAAGCGTCGCGTCTCCGCCTCCAGTTGATGGCCCAGCGGGTCGTCTTCGGTATTGGGACAACTTAGGTTGAGCGTAAACCAGGCGGGCAACACGCCTTCATGCAGGAAAAACTCGAGCGACTCGATGACTTCGCGCTCTTGCTGATTGATGTCATGAACACCGGGCGATACCGCTATGTTGATTCCGAATTCTTCTGGAAGTTGCGCTTTGCGCATGGCTAGAAACGCTGCTGCCGCGCGCGCGCCCGGGTTCTTCAAACCAACGCGATTCTGTGTGGAGCGCGAACTCGCGTGGCGCCAAAATACTGTGCTTGGATTGCCCGGACGGGGAGACCGCGTGAAAGAACCAAACTCTGTCGGACCAACTAATGCGGGCATTATGCGGCAGCCCGGAAGTATATTGCGGCCAGAAGCTTGGACCTCGTTCAGAGCTGTTTCTTCGTCAATGAATCCATCGCCCTTAACCAAGCCAGCCGCGAGGATTAGTGGGCGTGACAGTATAACGCCGCCAACTGTAACAAGGCAGTCTTGCGAAATGAAACTACGTATGGCTTTCGCCAGAGGAATCGTAAATGGAAAACGCTCAACTAGTCGCAATATTGCGATGACGGTATCATGTGCGCGTTGCGCGGATGACTTGAATATCAGCACCTTGTTCAGACCGGAATACATCCGGTCGTATACGCGGAGCAACATTCTCTGTCATCCTCTTTTCATGCGACTAGGCCAAACAGGTTTCTGCCAAAACCGGGCGGGCTGAGGACGTCTTCGCCATCAAAAACCAAATGACCGCGTATCCAGACTTCGCGGATCTTTCCATAGACGCGCAAGCCTTCAAAGGGCGACCAGCCGCACTTGGTTCTCAATTTTTCGCGTTCAATGACGTAGCTATAGTCAGTATCTAACAGAGTATAAGTTTTGGGTAGTGGATTTATCCGCCAAATGTCCTGCACGTTACGCGAAAGCATGTTGACCGCCTGATCCAGCGAAAGCCGACCGTCGCTGACGGCGCGCAACATCAAGGGCAGCGTCGTATCCAGACCGGGCACGCCAAAGGGCGGGGAATCCGATTCTTTTTCGGCGAAGGTATGCGGCGCGTGGTCGGACTCGATGATATCTACCACGCCCAGGCTGATGGCTTTCCACAGCGCCTGTTGATCCGCCTTTGTCTTCAGGGGCGGTTTCATCAGCCCGTAGGGTCCCAAGGTCGTCAGATCGTCTTCGGTGAGGAAGAGATGGTGCGGGCAGACGCCTATCGTCACCGGCAAGCCGTCTTCTTTTGCCTGCGTGAGCAGATCGATTTCGCGAGCGCTGCTGATATGCAGGAAATGCGTTGGCTGCCGGTACTTGCGTACCAGCGCCAGTATGTCGCGGACGGTCTCTTCTTCGGCGTGGACGGCAATCAGTTTGTTGACGGACCAGGCGCTATAGTGCCGCTCGCGATCGCTTTGCCTGTGGATGAGCAGATCCCCGGTAGTGGAATTGTTATAGATTTTCAGACCACAAACGCGCGAGGCGATCTTTTCGTAGGCGTCGCTGTTGTCGGCTTGCGAAGCGCCGAAATACAGGCCCCAATCGCAATGGGCGTCTCGATCCAGCCGCCCCAGTTTATCATTGAGGCGGGCTTCGTCCGTTGTGGAAGGGGCGGTATTGGGCATATCAAAGACGGCCCAATAGCCAGCGGCGATGGCCGCTTTTGTTTCCGACGCGAAAGTCGCCTTGTCCGCCCAATCGAGATCGCGCAGGTGCGTATGTGGATCGATCATGCCGTGAATCTGGATTAAGGGCATCAGACATAAACCCCGCGCAAGACCTTAACCAGCAACGCCATGCGGACGAACATGCCATTTTCCATCTGTTCGAAGTAAATCGAACGCGGATCGTCGTCGAGAATATCATGATCGACGCGCGTGCCCATCTCGTGTTTGCGCGGCAGGGGGTGCATCAAGATGGCCTGCGAGCCCGCCTTGGCGAAGACACCGGGCGTCATGATGAAACGGTCCTTGATCGATTCGTAAATGTCCGAGTCGGCGAAGCGCTCCTCTTGGATGCGTGTCCAATAGATGACATCTGTCTGGGCGATCACGTCCATCAGATCGTCGGTTTCGGTGACCGCGACGCCATGAGCTTTGACCAAGCCGCTGATCTCCGGCGGCATAGCGAGGCTTTCCGGCGCGACCAAACAGAGTCGCACGTTTTTCGCATCGTAATAAGCGATGAGTTTTGCCAGCGAATGTACGGTGCGGCCGTGCTTGAGATCGCCAACCAGCGTGATGGTCAAGTTGTCGAGCGAACCCTTGCGGTCGTAGATCGTGAAGATATCGAGCAGGGCCTGGGTGGGATGTTCGCCGATGCCATCGCCGCCGCTAATGGCGACCGTGGGATTGTCGATGCGGGTATTGAGCAGATCCAGATAATAGCCGGCTTCGTATGAGGAGCCGATTTCCGGATGGCGCAAGACAATGACGTCGGCGTAGCAGCCAGTCGCGCGGATGGTGTCGGAGAGGTTCTCGCCCTTGTACATAGAGGAAAAACGCACCCCGTTGCTAACGGCGATGACGTCGCCGCCCAGCCGCCGCATGGCCGATTGAAAGGACATATCGGTGCGGGTACTCGCTTCAAAGAAGAGCGACGCCATCACTTTGCCCGCGCATAGCTCGGTCAGGCCACGATCGTGGCTGCGAATGCGCTTCCTGATGGATGTGGCGGCGTCAAAGAGAATGTCGAGGTCTCTTCGCTCAAATTGATCGACGGAGATGATGTGCTTGCCCAGGAACTCTCCGTTGATCGGCTGCGGTTGATAAGCGAATGCGTGTTGGCTCACGGTAGATTCGTTACTTGCTGTGGAAGACAATCGCGCCTCCTTACCCTGACGCATTATAACCAAACACCAGCGCATTTGCACTGAATGCGACGCATCTTTTTTGTCTTTTGAATACCGCGAAGTGGCGGCTTATAGTCCGGCGCTAGAACAAGCCAACGACCTTGCCGTCGGCGTCAATATCGACATTCATGGCTGCTGGCGCTCGACCCAAGCCCGGCATGGTGCGGACATCGCCGCAGAGAGGGTAGATGAAGCCAGCGCCGGCCGAGGCGCGGATATCGGTGATGGTGATGTGGAAGCCATCTGGCGCGCCCTTGAGCTTGGGATTGTCGGTCAGGCTAAGATGCGTTTTCGCCATGCAGATCGGCAGATGGCGCAGTCCCTGGTCTTCGTATTGTCTGATCTTGCGAGCCGCGATCGGCGCGTAATCGACGCCATCAGCCCGGTAAATCTCCCCCGCGATGGTCTCGATCTTGTCCTTGATGGACATGTCGTCCGGGTAGAGCAAGCGGAAGTCGTTGGGCATTTCGCAGGCGGAGACGATCATTTCCGCCAGTTCGGCCGCGCCGGCGCCGCCTTTTGCCCAATGCCGCGCTACCGATACGCCGGTCGCGCCGGCAGCCAGCGCGATCTCTCGCACCGCCGCGATTTCCTTGTCAGTATCGTCGGCGAAGACGTTGATCGCGACCACGGGATTGACACCGAATTTCTTGAGATTCTCCAAATGCCGCACCATATTGGCCGCGCCATTTTCTACGTCGGCGACATTTTCTTCTTTCAGCGCTGGATCAATCGGGCGGCCGGGGATAATCCGGTACTTGCCCGTATGCGCTTTCAGCGCGCGGATGGTCGTAACCAGCACGACCGCGTTGGGTTTCAACCCGGAGACGCGCGATTTGATATTGAAGAATTTCTCCGCGCCGATATCCGCGCCGAAGCCGGATTCCGTAACGACATATTCTCCGGTCTTCATGGCGATCAAATCGGCGATGATGGAGGAATTGCCATGGGCGATATTGGCGAAGGGACCGGCATGCACCAGCGCCGGCGTGTTTTCCAGGGACTGCATCAAGTTCGGTTTGATGGCCTCTTTCATCAAGACAGTGGCGGCGCCGGCTGCTCCTATGTCTTCCGCGCTGACCGGGTTTTTGTCCTTGTCGTAAGCGACGACCATTCTGCCAATGCGCTCGCGCATGTCCTGCAGCGATGTGGTCAAGGCCAGGATCGCCATAATCTCGGACGCGACGGTGATGTCGTAGCCGGTTTCGCGCGGCACGCCGTCAAAGCGCTTGCCCAGGCCGATGACAATATTGCGCAAGGCGCGGTCGTTCAAATCGACCACTCGACGCCAAGGAATGTTATGGATATCAATATTCCGCTTGTTGCCGTGATAGATATGGGCGTCGAGCATAGCGGCGATCAGATTATGCGCGGCGCTGATGGCGTGGATATCACCGGTCAAATGCAGGTTGAAGTTCTCCATCGGCACGATCTGGCTGTAGCCGCCCCCGGCGGCGCCGCCTTTGATGCCAAAGGTTGGACCCTGTGAGGGCTGGCGGACTGTGATGACGGCTCTTTTGCCGATATGTTTCATCGCCTGGCCGATGCCGACGGTCGTGGTCGACTTGCCCTCTCCCAGCGGCGTCGGGGTGATCGCCGTGACATCCACGTATTTGGCGTTCGGTCGATCTCGCAGTCGTTCCAGAGCGTCCAGATTGATCTTCGCGACATATTTCCCGTAGTGCTCAAGGTCGCGGTCGGGATCCAATCCCATTTGCTCGGCGATCTGATTGATATGAAGCAGATCCGCATTTTGGGCGATTTCCAAATCTGATGGCATGACCATTGCGCCAAACCCCCGTTGTGCTGATCGGACAATGATAGTGGAGCGTCAACTTTTCACTTTCAATTCTAGCACGAAGTCATTTCAGCGACTGTTAAATCCAGGTCTGCCTTATATAATGTTCGGGTCTTACGCTAGTTTTCAGAATCAAGCATAGAGGGACCATGACGGCAAGAGCGCCGGGATACAAGTCGGCTGTGACGACCATGCCGATCTACTATGGATGGGTCGTCTGGTTTGTGGCGCTTGTGGGTACGGCGGCGAGCTCGCCCGGACAGAGTTATTCCGTATCCTTGTTCATGGATTATTTCATCGCCGACTTTGGCTTGGATCGCACGACTGTTAGCAGTCTATATGGGCTGGGCACCTTTATCGCGTCATTTGGCCTGACCTGGTTGGGCCGGAAACTGGATTTGGCTGGCAATCGGCGGACCGGCGTGGCGATTGGCTTGCTGTTCGGCCTGGTCCTTTGCCTGTGCGCCTTCATCAATGGTCCGGTGATGCTGCTGGTCGCCTTCGTCGGCATTCGCGGATTGGGGCAGGGCGCGCTTACGCTGGTCAGTTCGACAGCGGTGGCCAACTGGTTCCGCGCGCGCCGGGGCCGCATGATGGCTTACCTTGCGCTGGCTTATGCGCTTTTTCAAGGCTTGTACGTCAACGGGCTGCGAGTGCTTTTGGATAGCTTGGATTGGCGGGCGGCCTTTGTCGTACTGGGGCTCGGTGTTAGCGCTCTCGTAGTTCCGCTCTTTGGATTTTTGATGCGCAACAAGCCCGAAGAGTATGGCTTGTTGCCGGACAACCAGGGCGCGAAGCGCGCTGCCAAAGCGGGAGATCATCCCATCCCCGCAGAGGTCAATGCAGAGGTCAATGAGGACAACTGGACCCTGCGAGAAGCGATGCGTGCGCCGGTACTTTGGCTCTATATCTTCGCGCGAATGCTGCCGTCGGCTTGGGGAACGGGACTGGTCCTGCATCAAGTATCGATCTTCGCGCAATTGGATCACAGCGCGCAAGTGGCGACCGAAACCTTCGCCTTGCTGTCGATCTTCGCGGCCGGTTCGGCGCTGCTGGCGGGCTATCTGATCGACCGATTCACGCCCTCGATTGTCGTCGTCCTGGCTATGCTGGGGCTTGCGAGCGCCTGCCTGTTGGCCATGATCATGCGCGATACCGCGCTGCTGATACTCTACGCATTGGCGAGCGGTCTGGGACTGGGCATCGGTTATGTCTTTGACGGCGCGGTCTGGACCAATATGTTTGGCCGCAGGTTCCAGGGCGAGATTCGCGGCTTCGTCTTCACCGCCGGCATCATCGGCAGCGCGATCGGACCGGCGCTATTTGGCTTGAGTTTTGACCATGCCGGCGGCTACGGGCCGGCGCTCGCGCTTGGCGCGCTGCTGGCAATCGTGGTCATGGCCCTGGCTTTGGTGACGCCTCAGCCCAGGCGGCGGTGACAGCATGGTTTTTTCCGCGAGCCCACAGAAGCAGCTCCAAGAAGGAATGTAATAGTCAGCGGCTTAATTCCTATCCACAATGCTTTGGCTTATAACGGGGCACCTTTTCATCGAGGGTGATATCTTGGCATAATCTCTACTCCTATGGCGATTTTTTGGGGCGACTCACAGAGTCGCCCCTACAGATTCAAACATAAAAGATACCTATTTGGGCTTGAGGACGAGTATCGCCAGCGGCGGCAGTCGCAAGCGAATACTATGTGGAAAGCTGTGACTGGAAACGTCTTCGCTTTCGACGCCTCCCAGGTTGCCTATGTTGCCCCCGCCGTAGGCCTCGGCATCGCTATTGAGCAACTCTTGATAATATCCCGCCTGCGGTACGCCGACGCGATAGCCGTCGCGGAGCACTGGCGTGCAATTCAGGATCACGACCAGAAAGTCCTTGTTATCCGCGGCAAAACGGATATAGCTGTAGACGCTGTGATCGGCGTCGTTGGCTTCAATCCAGGAAAAGCCCGCGCCGTCAAAGTCGACTTGCCATAAGGCCGGCTGATCTCGGTAGAAATAGTTCAGGTCTTTCACCCAGGCTTGCAATTGCGCATGTTTGTCGTACTCGAGCAGATGCCAATCGAGGCTGCGCTCTTCGCTCCATTCGGAGAATTGCCCGATTTCGTTGCCCATGAAGTTCAGGATTTTGCCGACTTGTGTGTACTGATAGCCGAAGAGCAGGCGCAGTTGCGCGAACTTCTGCCAGTAGTCGCCGGGCAGCTTGCCGATGAGCGAACCCTTCATATGCACGACTTCGTCATGGGAAAGCGGCAAGACAAAGTTCTCGCTGAAGGCGTAGAGCAGGGCAAAGGTGATGCGGTGATGATGAAAGCGCCGGTGCACTGGATCATGTTTCATGTAGCCAAGTGTGTCGTGCATCCAGCCCATGTTCCATTTCAGCGTGAATCCCAAGCCGCCGACGTAGGTCGGGCGCGACACCATCGGCCAGGCGGTCGATTCTTCGGCGATGGTGACTGCGCCGGGCACTTCGGCATGGACAACGGTGTTGAATTCCCGCAGGAACTCGAGCGCGCCCAGGTTCTCGTGACTGCCGTATTTGTTGGCGACCCAATCCCCGTCTTCGCGCGAGAAATTCAAGTAAATCATCGACGACACGGCGTCGACGCGCAGGCCGTCGATATGATATTCCTTTAGCCAGAAGAGGGCGTTTGAGATCAAGAAGTTGCGGACTTCGTCCCGCTCGTAGTTGAAAATCATGGTGCCCCATTCGGGGTGTTCGCCCTGGCGCGGATCCTCATGGCTATAGAGATGGGTGCCGTCAAAGTAGTTGAGACCGTGGCCGTCCTTGGGAAAGTGCGCCGGCACCCAGTCGAGGATGACTGCGATACCGTTCTGATGGCAGGTATCGACCAGATGCATGAAGTCAGTTGGCGTTCCGTAGCGGCTGGTGGGCGCGAAGTATCCTGTGACCTGATATCCCCAGGAGGCATCCAGTGGGTGCTCGGCGACGGGCAAGAGCTCCAGATGCGTGTAACCCATATCGACAAGATAAGGAACCAATTCGTCGGCCAGTTGGCGATAGCCCAGGAAATTGTCCTCTTGGTCGCGCCGCCAGGAACCCGGATGCGCCTCGTATATGTTCATAGGCTCCGTTAGCGGATCTCGCTGAGCGCGGTCTCTCATCCAGTCGCCGTCGTTCCAGCGATATTCAGAGATATCGTAGACGATTGAGGCGGTTGACGGCCGTACTTCGGCGTAGAGAGCATAAGGATCCGCTTTTTCGGCGCGATAGCCGTCGTTGTGGGAGCGGATTTCGTATTTGTAGCTGATCCCCGGCTCCAGGTCGGGAAGGAAAATCTCCCAGATGCCAGAATCACCATTGGCTTGCAAAGGGTGGACACGGGCATCCCAACGATTAAAGTCGCCGGTCACGGCAATCTTGTAGCAATTCGGGGCCCAAACGGCAAAGTTGATGCCGGATGCGCCAGCAACCCGGCGCGGATGCGCCCCCAGTTTTTTGTAGATATCGAGATGCCGACCTTGCGCGAAGAGAAAGATATCGTAGTCCGTGAGCAGGGGAGAATAATTGTACGGATCGCCGTAGGACTCGACGCTCCCGTCTTGTGTAGTCATTTCGAAATGATAGCTGGCGGAGCTCCATGTGTTGTCGAGCTCAACCACAAAGAATCCCTCAGTGTGCAGCTTGCGCATCGGCGCGCGCCTGCCGGAGCGGTCGTCGACGATATCAATGCGTTCAGCCCACGGCCTGAAGGTGCGGATTGATACGCGCTCACCCTGTTGATGTCTGCCCAGAATCGAACCAGGAGCGCCAATCTCGCCGCTGACCAAGGCGCGCACCGCGTCGGGATGTATGTCTATTGGCATTTCGCTTCCTGTCGGTTCGGACGTTTTGCGCTGGCGGTATTATAGACGCTTTGCCCCGAAAACGAAGGTCGGCGCCGGTCTGTCGGATACATTCCTGACTTTTAGCGGTTCAGCAGCACGGGGCGCACGGACACTGCCATTCGAGCCCCGGGGAGCGCAGGCACTGGCCGTCTTGAGTCTCAGGATTGCCAGAGCGCTGGCATGCGAGCGCTTAGATCCCGGCGCCCGATGCGAAGAATGAACCTGAGCGATTGGCCTGCCGTCCGCCCTGAACTTCATCCAAGAGCGGGCTTGTTCCTTTGGCGGGTGCGCTTTGCAATCATGTCATAGGCGCGGCTGCGCAGTTGCTCCGCGACACTAGCGACCTTTCATTCCCATTCGTCCACTTCGTCCAATTCATACACTTCGTCCTGTTCATACGCTTCGTCCTGTTCGTACGCTTCGTATTGTTCGTCCTCTTCGTATTGTTCGTCCTCTTCGTCCTCTTCGCTTACTTCCCACCAGGTTGGTTGGATAGTAGAAAAGTCATCGCGATCGTATTGCCAGGGTTGGCGCCGTCCTTTGGCAAGCCGGCGCTCTATGGAGGGTATGACTTGATTGAGCCAATGGATACGGTCGAGGACGCGGGACAGGGCGAGGGTACGACGGTTGCTGTCGGTTGCGCTTGGTCGGAGGTCGCCGGCCATTTGCCGGGCGTATTGCAGGAGTTGGTCACGGATGTAGGTAAAGTCGTCAAGTTCAGTGTTTGGGGGGTTGTCGGTTTCGTCTGCGGTTTGCGGAAGCGCTGTATCGTTGGCGCTTTGTGTCCGTTTTGTGTCCGACGCAAGAACTTTTTCGGACATATAGGCATGTTGATTGCTATGCAGTTGTTCGCGCCAACGACGCAAGGTACGTCGGTGCACGCCGGTGGCGTAGTGAACAAGGGAAATGTCGGGATGGATTTCCAGCAATCCGATGGCTTTGCGTTTGGTTGCGTCTGGATATTTTCTAGGCATGGGCGTTCTCGCATAAATGGACGTGACGACATGATAGCACAAATGTTCTTAGAATGATAGCACATTTGTTTCCTTTTGCAAGAATTGCCTTAGAATTTCGGCCGGTCCAGCGCGATTGGCGCGGGCTCCGGGGCAAAGGCATCAGAGTGGCTATTCGCCAGGGCGAGCTGATGGTTTTGTCCAAGTTTCTCGGGTCGTTGGCGCATGAGATGTTAGGGAAGGCGGGCGACCGCCCCTACCGACGACTGTTATTTTGGAGTGCATTAGCATAACTTAGTTGGTCCTGCTTCTGTGGTTACTTTTGCGTCTGTATGTTGGCGATCGCAGCGTATGTTCATCTGGATGCGATTGCCCTGTTGAATGAGCCAGGGCAATCGCTTCAAAATGGTATCTAGTGGAACGATGAAAAGACAAACTTAGAATTCACCACAGAGGCACAGAGCGCACAGAGAAAAGACTTTCATTTATAAGAATTGCGAAATTGCACTTCAATTTTGGATTCCGCGACAAGCAATTTCACCCATTTGTATGTCAATCCAGAGGATTTCTGCTCTGAAAAAACTTAAACTCTGTGTCCTCTGTGCCTCTGTGGTGAAAAAATAATTTGAAGCGATTGCCCTGTTGAATGAGCCGAGATGTTTGAATTCCGCGCCAAAACGTGTTAGGATAGAAAATATATTCTATATGACTTAGCGCGTCTCGTGAAGGCGGCTTTTGAATGAGTTGAGAGCCAAGCGCATGCCGAAGATCCGAAAAATTCTTCATCTGGATTTGGATGCCTTTTTCTGCGCTGTCGAGGAACAGTTTGATCCGGACTTGCGGGGCAAGCCGATTGCTGTAGGCGGGCAGCCGGGCGAACGCGGGGTGGTCGCTTCGGCATCGTACCCGGCGCGCAAATACGGCGTGCGCTCGGCGATGCCGATGTCACAGGCTTTGCGGCTTTGCCCGGAACTGATCATCGTTTCGCAGACGCGGGGCGCCTATTCGCAACGTTCGCGGCAGGTCATGGCTATTTTGCGGGATACGGCGCCGGATGTGGAACCCTTGTCGATTGACGAAGCCTTTCTCGATGTGACGATTCTGCCGCGCCCTATAGGGGAAATCGCGCGGGATTTGCAGGCGCGCATTAACAAGGAGTTGGATCTGCCCTGTTCGCTCGGCGGAGCCACAAACAAGCTGGTGGCAAAGACCGCCAATACGGCAGGCAAGGCGCGCCAGGCGAAGGACAAGCCGCCAAATGCGATCACGATTGTACCGGCCGGCGAGGAAAGCCAGTTCATGGCGGCGCTGCCGATACGCGCGCTCTGGGGCGTTGGACCGAAGACGGCGGAGGCCTTGGCCGCGCTGGGACTGACGAGAGTCGGCGAGTTGGCGCATTGGTCGGAAGCCGCGCTTAAACGACGTCTTGGAAAACTCGGGAGTGAATTGTGGCAGCGCGCGCAAGGTATTGATCATCGCCCGGTCTTGTCGACCGGAGAGGCGAAATCGATCAGCAAAGAAGTGACCTTCGCGCGCGATGTGAGCGACAGGTCACAGTTGGAGTTGACCTTGCGGCGCTTGTCGGATGGCGTTGGCAGGCAAGCGCGCAAGGCGGGTCTGGCCGGCGCGACGGTCAAGCTCAAGCTGCGCTGGACGGACTTCACGACCTTGACAAGGCAAGTCACATTGGACAATCCCACCGACCTCGACGACGAGATTTGCTCAAGGGCAGGAGAGCTCTTTGAAAGGCACTGGCCCGATGGCAGAGCAGTACGGCTGATTGGCGTAGGTTTGAGCGGCTTCGGCATGCCGAATCGTCAACTCGGACTTTGGGAGGACCGATCCCTGGGCCGTCAAGTTGATGACTTGCAGTCGGCCCTGGATAACTTGCGCGATCGCTATGGCGAACAAACGATTCGCCGCGCAAGCGATCTCAAGTTTCAGTTTTCAGACGACAACAGGCGCTGATATCCGTGGTCAAACCAGCGTGAATAGCTGATGATAAACGCCTTCCCGCGCCAGCAATTCTTGATGACTGCCTTGCTCGATGATCTCGCCATGGTCCATGACGACGATCATATCGGCTGACGTGATCGTACTCAGACGATGCGCGATCACAAAGCTGGTGCGGCCTTCCAACAGGCGCTCCAAGGCTTTTTGGATAATTCGCTCGGTCTGGGTATCGATATTGCTGGTGGCTTCGTCGAGGATAAGGACGCGCGGATCCGCCAGCAGGGCGCGGGCGAATGCCAATAATTGGCGTTGCCCGGTCGACAGTACGGCGCCGCCTTCCATGATATCGGTGAGGTAGCCGTCGGCTAGCCCGATGATAAACTGATGCGCGCCGACGGTTTTGGCGGCTTCAACCACCTCATCGTCCGTCGCGTTCAAGCGGCCGTAGCGTATATTGTCCATGACAGTGCCGGAAAACAGGTGCGTGTCTTGCGGCACCACGCTGATCTGCCGTCGCAAGCTGTTTTGCGTCACATCCTTCAGGTTGTAGTCATCCACTGTGATCGCGCCCTTGCTGACGTCGTAGAAACGCATCAGCAGCTTGACCATGGTGGTCTTGCCGGCGCCGGTATGACCGACGAAAGCCACCGTCGAACCCGCGGGTACATCAAGGTCGACGTGCTTAAGCACCCATTCGCCGCCCCTCGTATAGCGGAAGGACACGTCATCGAAACGGATATGTCCCTGGATGCCGGGCAGATTGTCGGCGTTGACCTGGTCGCGGATGGTCGCCGGGTGATCCATCAGCTTGAAGATGCGATAGGCGGAAGCGATGACAGCCTGCAAGAGGTTGTAGCGTTGGGCCAACAGTCGAATTGGAAAGAAGAACTGCTGGATGTACAAGATAAAGGCCAGCAAGACACCCACGGTGATCTTGTCTTCCAGCACCAGGCTGCCGCCGACAAAAATCAGGGTTCCGGTGGCGACGCCTCCTATCAATTCGACGGTGGGATAGAACAAGCTGGAAATGAGAGTTGCGCGAACGGTGGCTTGGCGGCTAGCCATGTTGATCACGTTGACAAAGCGGTCGTAGTTGTGCTCTTGCCGCGAAAAAGCTTGCGTGACGCGTACGCCATTGAAGGCTTCGGATAACTCCGCGTTGACCTTGGCATTGGCGTCTGACACCTTTAGATAGGCGCTGCGGGCGTGAACGCGCCAAAAGTTGGCAAGCAGCGCTAGAACGATCAAGACGACAAAGGCAACCAGGGTGAGCTGGATATTGATCAGGATCATCGAGATGAGAATGCCGCCCAGCATCAAGACCTCGCGTATGCTGCCGACAGCCGCGAATGTCACCGCCTCGCGAATCACGTTGACATCGCTGATCACGCGCGCGATCAGGCGGCCGACTTCGTATTCGGCGAAGAAGTCAATTGACAGATACTGGATATGATCAAAGAGTTGATCGCGCAGGGTGCGAATGATGGATTGTCCGATGACCGCCATATTGCCGACTTGTACGCGGAAGCCGATGAATCCCATGACTTGGATGAGGATAAAGGCGATGACGCCCAAGACGACGACAGACATGTCTCGCCTGCGGATGCCTTCGTCGATCGCCCAGCCAATCAATGGCGGGCTGACTACATTGGCGACCACGCTCAGGAGCATGGTCACGATGGCGACAGTCAACTTGTATCGGTGCGGTCTCAAGTAGCCGAAAAGGCGAGCGGTGACATCACGGTCGAAGCCTGGCTTGTGGTCGTCCTCGATTTCGAGAATGCTGCGCTCGTGTCCGTTTTGCTTTTGCTTGGGCAGGCGCCGGTTCTGGACTTTGTCTTTTGTGAGGGTCATTCGTGTCTGTCTCAGTTCTTGGTGATTCGTCCGGCGAGGCGATCGATCAGATTGCGGAACTGCTGCGTGGATCGCCGTTCTTCCAGCGGGATCTTGATGATGCCGGAGATTATAGCTTCCCGGCGCACGCGCTCTTGCTCTTCCAGTTGCAGCTTGTAAATCTCTTCGTAGAGTCCGCCGTCGGCGAGCAGCGTCTCGTGCGTACCCTGTTGAATGATCTCTCCGTCGCGCAGAACAATGATCTGATCGGCTTTCAAGATCGTGCTCATGCGCTGTGCGATGACAAAGGTCGTGCGCCCCTCCATGACACGATCCAGCGCCTGCTGGATGAGATGCTCGGTTTGCGTATCCACGCTGCTGGTCGCGTCATCCAATATCAGAATACGAGGATCGATCAAGAGAGCGCGGGCGATAGCGATTCTTTGCTTCTGACCGCCGGAAAGCGTAACGCCGCGTTCGCCGACGTCAGTTTGGTAGCCGTCGGGGAAATCCATGATGAAATCGTGGGCGTTGGCGGCTATGGCGGCTGCTTCGATCTGGTTTTTGCCCGCAGCGGGGTTGCCATAGGCGATATTTTCTTCAATCGTGGCCGAAAAGAGCAAGGACTGTTGCATTACGATGCCGATCTGGCCCCGCAGGTAATCCAGGTCAATATCTCGTACATCAATGCCGTCAAGCAGGACGCGCCCGTCAGTGACATCATAGAATCGTGGTATCAAGTTGGCGATCGTTGTTTTGCCGGCGCCGGTCAGCCCAATGATGGCGACAATTTCGCCGGGAGTCGCTTCGAGATTGATGTCTTTCACAATGGCGTGATTGGAACCGAAGTATTGCGTGCTGACATTGTCGAAGCGCACATGGCCTTTGATGTTGACCCGCGCGGCGTCCGGCTTGTTAACGACCAATTCGTCATGATCGAGAATTTGAAATACGCGTTCGCCGCTGGCGACCGCTTGTGTAGTCAAAAGGATAATGAAACCGACAAATCGCAGAGGCTGCGCCAGCAGCAGCACGTAGGCGTTGAATGTGACTACCAAACCGACGGTGATATTGGCCATGCCGCGCGCTTCGAGGTACCCGCCAAAGAACAAGACCAGCGCGGTTGACATGGCGGCCAGGAAGGCGCTGGCCGGCAGAAAGGTGATCCATTGTCGGATGAAATCAAGCTGCTCGTCGTAGAGCCGTTTGTTCTCGGCGTGGAATCTTTCGATTTCGTAGCTCTCGCGGGCAAAGACCCGCACAACTTCGGCGCCAAGCGCGTTTTCCTGGATATGATTGCTCAGCACCTGCATCCGGTCCATCACTTTTTTCCAGCGCGGGTGCACGCGCATCACAAAGCGATTGGAAAACAGGGCCAGCGGCACCAGTGGGACAAATGATATCACTGCCAGCGCCGGGCTGGTCGCCAGCATGATGCTTACGACGCCGATCAAGAGCAGGAGCACATTTAAGCCGTCCATCAGACCGAAGTTGAAATAGCGCTGAATTTCGTTGACATCGCTGATGGCGCGGGTGATGATGGTGCCGACTTGCGCGCTATCGTGGTAGGTGAAGGACTGACGCTGCACCTTGTCGTAGATTTGATTGCGAATATCGTAGGCGACATAGTGGGAAAGGCGCTCGCCGAAGAACCTGCCGAAGAAGGCCGAGAGCCCGCGCAGGACCCCCAATCCAACAACGAGCAGGCCGGCGTTGAGCATGAAATTGCTGTCTTGCTTTGCAATGCCGATATCCACGACATCGCGCAAGATATAGGGCACGGCGACGGCGAGCAGATTGCTGCCGATGATGCCCAAGAGCGCGGTCAGCACCCACAATCGGTATTTTTTCAGATAGCCGATCAGACGGGCCCACTTAGCCAATGCGCCGTTGCCTTTTGATTTGCCTTTGGATTTTAGCGGTATCTCGCTAGAAGCGGTTGCCATGAATTACTGATCCCGGGAGACGCGGTTAATTGCGAGAATCTGTTGTTGATCGCGGCTGCGTTTTGCGGTTGAACCCAAGGAACAACTCAATCCAAGCTTAAACTGTCGATCAAAACAATACAGTTCGCGCAGAAGCAGGGGATCCTAAGTAAGCAATAAATGCTTGATTGACTCTGGTATTCTCCCCCAGAAGTCCCAAAATAATTGTATATCAATCGCAGTCGGTGAAAAGGGAGATTCCATGTCAAAACTGAAACCTGTGGCATTACAGTTGTACTCTTTGCGCGACGCGCTTGCAGAGGACTTTGAAGGTATCGTCCGCAAGGTGGCCGCAATGGGCTATGTTGGAGTTGAACCCTATGGCGGGATGCCCGGCGGCTTGAAGGTTGCGGCGGATCTCTTTCAAGAGTTGGAGCTTGAGGTTTGTAATAGCCATGTGCCCTTTCCCGATGGGGCGAACCTGGAATCCGCGCTGGCGGAAGCGCAGGCCTTTGGGCTATCGCGCGTTGCCGTCGCCTATTTGCCAGAGGCTGAGTTCGAGACGCTGGACGCGGTCAAGCGCGTATGCGAGCGCCTGAATCGCGCCAGTGAAACCATGGGCGCCAGCAAGGTAACTTTGGGTTATCACAATCACTGGTGGGAGTACAAGGAATTGGAAGGGCAAGCTACCCTGGAGGTGATGCTCAGCGAGCTCGACGAAGATGTCTTTCTCGAAATTGATACCTACTGGGCGCAAGTCGGTGGCTTGGATGCGGTGGAAGTCGTTAAACAGGCGGGTGAGCGCGCGCCACTGATACATCTGAAGGACGGCTCACTGAGTTTGGAAGACAACATGACGGCGGTTGGCGACGGCAAAATGTCCGTGCCGGAGATCGTTGAGGCCACAGCGGAGACGGCTGAATGGCATATCGTTGAGATTGATCGTTGCGACGGCGACATGCTGCAAGCGGTGCATGACAGCTACAAGTACTTGACATCCAATAACCTGGTTCGCGGCAAGGTGTAGGGGCGCATTCGCGTTCGGGCAAGGTGGAGAACGGTCTATGAAAGTTGAAATCGAGACGCTGCGCGATGTCACCCGCCGCGCCATTGCCAAACAAGGCTTTGACGAGGCCGATACCGAGATCATTCTCGAGATCATCATGTACGCGCAGTTGCGTGGCAACAATCAAAATGTGATCAAATTGCTGGGTCCCGGCATGCCGGCCAACCCCGAAGCCGGGCAGATCGGCATTGCCAAAGAAACGAAGCTTTCGGCATTGCTTGACGGCGGCTGGAACCAGGGCATGGTTGTCATGAGCCGGGCATGCGAGATCGCGATTGAAAAAGCCAAGGAACATGGATTCGGCATGGTCGGCAGTCGCAGGACGAATTCCCCAACCGGCGCCATCGGCTATTACGCGCGCCGGATCGCCGATGAGGGCTTGCTGGGCTTTGTCTTTTCGGGTTCCCCAGAACTGATGGCCGTGTATGGCTCGTATGAAGCATTCCTGGGTACGAATCCTCTGGCGCTCGGCATCCCGACGGCCGGGAAACCAATCGTGCTCGATATGGCTACAGCTTCGATTGCCTGGTACGGCATCCACCTGGCAAATGCGGAGGGCAAGTCGATTCCGGAGGGTGTGGCTTACGACAAGGAAGGACAGTTCACGACGGATCCTGCCCAGGCGCTGGCCGGCGCGATCAAAGCCTTCGGCGGCTTCAAGGGCGCGGCTTTGGCTTTGATTGTCGAGATATTAACACGACCGCTGGTTGGCGCGACGCACAATGACGATGGAACGAAGTCGGATTGGGGCAATCTGATATTCGCGATTGATCCCGAGTTGCTGGCGGAGGACTTGAATAGTTTTCAATCGGGTGTCAGCGCGTTGATAGATCGGGTCAAGACGTTGAAGAGACTGCCGGGAGTCGACGAGATTCCCGTCCCAGGCGAGCGTGGCGACGAGCATTTCGAGCATGTCACGGCGACTGGAGAGGTCGAATTGGACGATAAGGTCTGGCGGGAACTCAATGCTGTGGCGGGAGTATAGGGCTTGTCCGGTACTAACAAAACAGAATCGCATTTGCCCCATTTTCTACGGTCATTCAAACATCCGCAGGTATGGAACGCGGGCGACCAGATTGGTCGCCCCTACAACTGGTATGTATGTTGTGGTTTGAGTCGCTAAATGGTGTTATTTTCTTGCTGTCGGATGCGTATTTGCGTCCATCTTGATCACCAAAATGAGTAGCGGACAAGTCTTATAGGTTGCGAGCCAGCTTATGGGAAACGGGGCGGAGAAATGAATAGCGACATGTTGCGGCAGTACAACTATGACGAATTCGTGCCGGAGAAGTTCATGCCCTGGATGCGCTTTGATGAAAGCCCGGCATTGGGACTTGCCGCGCCGGATTTCCCGCTGTGGCGCTTGGAGGAGGATCGGGCTCAGTCTTCGCTGGGGGAATGGTGGTCGAGCAACCTTTATCTGGTCGTGGAATTCGGCAGCTTCACGTGACCGTATTGCGGGATGGCGGGCCCATCCATGAATGCGATCGCCGGCAAATACGCCGAGGATGGCGTGGCATCAGTGTTCCTTTACACTAATGAAGCGCATCCGGCGGAGAACTTCCCCCACCTAACTTCAATGGAGCAAAAGTTCCGTCATGCCGCGGCGCTGCGCGACGAGCTTGGCGTCAGCAGGCCGATTCTCCTCGACGCCTTGGACGGCGCCTGTCACCGCGCCTATGGCAGCATGCCCAACATGACCTGGATTTTCAATCGCGCGGGCCAGGCGATTTACAAGTCCGACTGGACTGACGCGAACAGCGTGGGCAATGCGCTGGAATACTATCTGGATATCAGCCAGCGGCGTAAAGACCGCGAGCCCCTCGCACCGTTCACCGTACAGCGTTTGGACTATCGCAATGCCGATCGCTTGGCTTTCTTCAACGGTCTAAGGCGCAATGGACGGCAGGCCGTGGATGACTTCATCAAGGCTTTTGGCCCGCCCCCGAGCGAATTTCGCTGGGACGAAAAGGACTCAGCCGACGATGCCGATTGAAGGGAGCATCCGTTCGTAGACGACGCCTTTCTGCCCGCGACGGTCGGAGGGTCGGTTCGCCAATCCGCCCTGGACAAAGAGATGGGAGGAGCCCTCGCCGCTCATATTCAGGGCGTGGATTGCGCCATTCGCGCTCATCCAGTCGGCAAGCTCGGAGAGGGTCGCTCCCGCGCTATCCAAGTCAGTTCTGGCCGCGGGATCACAACCGTCGACCACGATAAGCAACAGGTTTCCATCCTCTTTAATGCCTAGCGCGGTGCGCGCTTTTCTTTCGCCAGGCGAGCCGGGGTTGATATTGACCGGCGTGATACCGACAATATGTTCGCCATCTATATTGCGGCTGGCCCAAAACTCTTCTTTTGCGTCGGCGAACTCGAGCGCATTGCGGCCATCTTGCAGCAGGATGGGACCGGCCTGGACGCCTGAAACCAGGCCTTTGGACGGATCGGCAAACTCGTATTCTATCCAGGCGTCCTCAGCGATCTTCTCAATTGTGGGCTCTGGAAGCGCGCCGGCGCCCAAGGACAGGACAAAGCCATTCTGGGGGATCTGGAGATCCCCGCCTCGTTTCCAGCTAAGCACTTGTCGATTTACAATGACAAATTCATGGCGACGGTCTTCCACCGGCGTACGATCGAGCGGACGTCCGTTTTCGCGCAAGCGCGCGGCGCGGGTGTAAATGGCTATCCCCGGAGGATCGGCGGGATTCAGTCCGAACTGACAGTCGCCGCGCGCGTCGGCTCGCAAGTTGATGTCATCCGGCAATATCAGGGCAATGTCTTCGAGGCTCATGGTCTGCACCGTCCACTCTGCGCCGTCAAAAAGCAGGCATCCGCGTTGATAAAGCGGTGGACGCAAGATCGTATTTTCCGAGACCATCAAGCCGATGGCGTCTCCGTATCCGGAATGATGACTGACGAGGTCGTCATGCTCGTGCAAAAAGTGCGAGGTGTTGAAAGCCGCCATTCGTTCGTGATTCTGCACAAAGTGCCGAACAAAGTCGCAGCGGCCGATGCGCACGAAATTGCGCCAAGCGTCAAATTCGCGAAACAGGCGCGGCTGGTAGCTGCCTCTTTCAATGTTGGGGTAGAGGTCCAGTTGGATCGATTCTTCCAGCCAACGTGTCATGGCCTCCGCGCGCGCTCCCCAGTCATCGTTCCCGGGCGCTATTTCCGTATGCCATTCGTAAGTATCACTGATGTATTCGTGCAGTTGCAACCAGCCCCGCGCGAGCAATTGGCGCAGGACACAGGCGACGAAGGAATTGGCGCTGATGATGTGCTCGCCGTCAAAGCTGTAGTCGAGCCCGGGAAACATATGCTCCGCTCGACGGTCGGTCTGCATGGCGGTCCAGGTCAGGATATGCGGATTGTCCCCCCCGCGCGCTCTTGCGCGGGCGTAGTGCATGCGGGCGATGTCCTGTTGGCGTACATAACTGCTCATCGGGTGCAGGTCTTCGAATTTCAGTTCATGTGGAGCGATTTCCAGGCTGTATACCGTGGACCATCCGCCGGTCTCAAGTTGAACGCGCTGTTTTTCAAAGCGACCCATGGGCATAGCCTACTCCTCCGCAAATTAGTCCTCCCGAACTATACCGCTTGATAGTCAGCAGAAAAAGACACTAGCGCCGTGATAGTGAATCCTATTCGGTTGAAACAAAAAATCTTAACCACCGAGGACACCGAGATCACCGAGAATAAACCTAGAGTTTAGTTGCTCTCCATGTTCTTAGTAGAACCAACAAAGTCATGCAACTCCAAAATGATAGTCGGCGGTAGGGGCGACCCGGCGGGTCGCCCGCAAAACCTAGCTGGAGCCGTGGGCCAGCCAAGGCTCGCCCCAGTTTACATATAGCGCGTCGCTCATGCGATGAGAACGCTTACGATTTTGCGTGAGCGAGACATTCCCGTGATCTTTTCGCCGGTTACGCGCCGAGCGGCTCTGGTTAGTTTTAAGTCTTTTTTGTCTTTATCGCAGCGTATGCTGATTTTGATGCAATTGCCCTGGCCTTCATCCGATTGAACCTTAAAGCGCGGATAAAATATGAAAGCGCCCTCGCTCATAGAGCGAGGGCGCGCGAATTGCCGCAGCGCCTAGCGACTGCCTAGCGTGAGCGGAAGCTTCAGCTCTTCAATGCCATTCCGCAATACGCTGAGAGTGATCACTTGATGGGGGTGCGTTTTCCGCGCCAGATATGTGATCAAATCATTCATGCCATTGATGGGGACCCCATCAACCGCCGTGATGATATCGACGCGCATGTCAATGAACTCATTGTCGAGGGTGCGCATTTCAGCGATTTCGCGCAGATCCGAGGCGGCGGCCGGTCCGTCGTCCAGGATTTCTCGCACGACAACGCCGCGAAAGTTGTTGGGCAGTCGTAGCAGTTCAGTCACGGTCAGTGATACGTCGAAGCCGGTGAGCCCGATGAGGCTGTAGCGCATCTCGCCGGATTCGATCAGAGAGCGGGCGACGCGCCGCGCCAAGTTCGAAGGGATGGCAAAACCGACGCCGGCGCTGCTGCGTGCGTCGCTGATGATCTGGGAGTTAACGCCGATGACCTCGCCGTCGAGATTGATGAGCGGGCCGCCGCTATTGCCCGGATTGATCGAGGCGTCGGTCTGGATAACTCCGCCGATGGAGAACTCGGTCAGGCCGCGAATCCTGCGGTCGAGCGCGCTGATGATGCCGGAGGTCAAGGTCCAGCCTTGTCCAAAGGGACTGCCAATCGCCAGCACCGTTTGCCCGATGCCCAGGTCTTGCGAATCGGCGAAGGTGATGGGCGACAGTTGGGCGGCGGGTAGATCAACTTTGACTACGGCCAGATCCGATGCCTTGTCGATGCCCACGATCGTGCCGCGAACTTTGGCGCCATTGATGAAGTTGACGACAATCTCTTGGGCTCCGTCGACAACATGAGCATTGGTCACGATGTGTCCGTCCCTGTCAATGACGAAGCCGGAGCCGTTGCCGCCGCCCGCTTCCGTTTCGACGCTGATCGCCACTACCGATGGGCTGGCATTCCGGTAGACGACCGTAAATACGTCGCTGGGATGGCTGATATGGTCTACGGCCTGGATGCCCGCGGCCGACAGGGCGGCCAAGATCAGCAATGCAATGATCGCGCCAATTGTCATAGGCGCGATCAAGCGATGACGAAGCTGCTTCATGGCGTACTTCCTTTCATTGTGCTTGGTCGACTTTCATCAACACAATGATAGAAAGGACTTGTAAACAATCTTTTGCGGCGATGCAAAAAGCCTGTTAGCGAAATTTAGAGGTGGCTGAATGCGAGAGCCAGCTAACCGATCAAGTAGAAGGATTCTTGCCTGCCATCCAGCCAGCGCATCGCGCCATTCGTGAGGACCGCGTCTTCTTCCAGCATGATGCGCAGGTCTTGCCCGTCCCATTCCGGAACGCTTCGGAGGATGTTCAACTCGATGGAATAAGCCGTGTCGTCATAAAGGGGGTAGTCGCCGACGCCGGGAACGCCATCTTGCCGATCCCAAAGGCCGATGATGGGTCCGGCGGCGTGTCCATGGAATCCGAGCGGGTGCGTGTAAACCTGAGGACGAATGCCCTCGGCTTTCGCCTGGTCGAGCGTCGCCCGCAGCAGCTCGTTCCCGGTAGCGCCGACGCGCATCAATCCCATGTGGATGTCTTGCAGCCGATTACCATCCGCCAAGGCGTCGCGCAACCCGGCCGGGGCCTCCGTTTCGCCGGGCCGCAACACATAGGCGTGCTGCTGCTGGTCGGTGGCCAAGCCCAAGTAATGGAAGCCCATATCGCAGTGCAAAAGGTCGCCGGGCATAATCGTCGCCCGTGGATCGTCGGTATCTTCGTAGCTTTGGCCGGGCGCTTGAATATCGATGGTAGGCTGGAACCAAGCCTGCAAGCCCGCGTCCTGCATGGTCTGGCGCATCCACCAAACGACATCCTCCGTTGTCGTTATGCCCGGATGGATGACCGCGGTCGAGAAAGCCCGGGCGATGATTTGATGGCCGATCTCGACCAGGCGCGGATAAGCCCCGATTTCTTCGGGCAGTCGACGTTCCAGCCAGCCGACGCAGAGAGCTTCGGCGTGGACAATTCGCGATCTGTAGGCTTCTCCCAAAGCCCCGCAAATGAGCGAATACTCCGTGAGCGATATGCCATCGCCGAAGGAAAAAGTCGTCGAGTCGTTGATGCCAATGGTCGCAGGATCGCGTTGGGCGACCAGGCGCGCCAGGCATTCGTGCTGGTCTTCTTCATCGGGATCCCAGGCCGTTTCGTAGAGGTCGTCATAACCGTAGCGCGACAGCGTCAGCCTGCGAACAGATCCGTCTCTTTCCCGTGAGAAGACGAGCATGGTACGACGCCGCGCGGACATGGATGTGGCGGGCAGCATCGACATCAGCACCGGGTCTTCGTTGTATTCCCGGCAAGCGATGATCCACATATCTATGTCCGCACGGTCCAGGAGTTCCGGGATAAATGTATCCAGCCGAGTCTTTAGCCAGCCGTCGCGAATCGCGGCTTGTTCCCGCAGAGGCAAGACGGCGTTCGTAAAAGTCATGTTCGCAGCTTCCTTTCGAGCTTTCGACATCCGCCAAAGCGCATGTCAGCGCTCCAGAACGGTTGACAGCAAATCAGCCTCGAGGGCCGGGATCGGAATCAGTCGCCCCCTGCAAGCGCCACGGACGACTGCCAGTGCAGCCTAAGGGCGGCGTCTTGTCTGCGATATATGAAGTAAAGAAAGCCCAGCTCGATGATATGCCCGATGGTCAGACCCAAGCCCGCGGCCAGAACCCCGTGCATGCCGCGGTCTATGCCACCCCATACGATGACTGTCGTGACGACGAAACCCAGGATGATGGCCTGGTATATGGCAGCGGTCTTGCGGCTCAGCATGAGTAGAGCGCGCAGGTAACTTTGCAGGGTCGTCAGCAGGGGGATCAGGCAAGCGGATTGCGTGCCCAGCAGCACAAGCCCGTGCAGGTTACCCGGCACGTCAAGGATCGTTGTATTGTAGAAGTCGATCAAGGGCGAGAAAACAAATAGGACCATGATCAGACTCAGGCCGCTTCCGAGAAGCAGCGTGAATCCGCGCAGGATTCGGTGATTCTCTTCGCTGTCATCAAGCGAGATCACGACCTCTTGATAGGCCATGCCCCCTGATCGCGTCAAGAGCATAATCGAGAAGATGACGGGCCAGGCCGCCAGGCTCTGCGTGGCGTCCGGCATACTGGCGAGCCCGCGTTCAATGACCGGATGGATCCCCAACGTGACGAAACTGGTGACGGCGAGGGGCAGATGGAAGCGAAGCGCGTCGCCATAGCTTAAGGATTGCAATTTATCCCTGAGCGGCGTAGCCAGCAAGCGCTTGACATCGACGCGGGAGACGCGATAGGTATAGATGGCTTCAGCCGCGACCGCGCATACCAGAGCCAAGGCGCCGATAGCGGCGCCGGCGATCTGGGTGATGGCGCCCAGGGCAAGCGCTATGCTTCCCGAAACCAGCACCCGCAAGACCGTGCCATAGCCCACATAGCGCGTTTTGCCGAAGCGGATCATGATGCCTTGGTGGAAGCGGCGATATCCGATTAAGCCGCCCCAGAGGATCATGATGCGCATGGCGGGGCGGGCCGCCTCGACGATATGAGCCGGGACATTCAGCAAGATGCCGAGATAGAAGTCGAGCAAAGGCGTAAATGCCATTAGAACGGCGACTCCGATTACCAGCAGATTGACCACCATCATGAAGCGCCACAAGACGCGAAACGCTTGCCGGTTGCGCGCCAGGGCGCTGCCGGTCGCCAAGAGCATGATGACCGGCGTTTCAATCAATATGGACAAAGAGAACATCAAGCCGAAGGCGGCCAACTGCGTTTCGGAATCCGGCTTGCGACTGATGACGCCTTGAATCCAGGGACCCTCGACTGTCATCAGGAGCCAAGCCATGGCCAGGGGCAGCCAGAATACCAGCACCTTGCGATAAGTCACGGATTTGTCATTTCCCGCGGTTGACTGACAGGCGCGAATTGTATGCGAATCGTCCCGGATTGTGAATGACGCCCTGGATCCAGATGAAGAGATTGCTCTCGTTTCACTCGGTATTGATCATTTCCACGAGTTGAAGCGCGACTTCATAGACAGCTTGATTGCTGACGTCCAGCGCGTGCTGTTCGGCTTGCCCGAGCGGATCCAGAAAACTTTTTCCCTTGATTAGATCGTCCCAGACCGCCAGCATAGATAGCGCTGGTACGCCGAAGTAGCTGGCGGCAGCAAGCGTCGTCGCCGTTTCCATATCGACTGACAGGTAGCCCGCCAGGCGCCAGGTCTCGATTAGCCGCCGGTCTTGCGCGAAAATCGACGACCAAGTCAGATGTCTGCCTTGATGTACATCGATACCACGCTGACGCATGGCGCCGCGAGCATTCTCCGACCAGAGGGGATCGCTGTTTACTTCTTCCTGTCCTCCATAAAGATGGGCGACGCCGTCGCGAGCAATGGCGACGGTTGGCACGATGATATCTCCCGGATTGAGTCCGGGTTGCAATCCGCCGCAGGTGCCGATTTGTATCGCTAGTCTTGCGCCGAGCTGGGAAAACAGGTGAATGATCTCCACCGCGCGCGGCGCTCCGTAGGCGCAGCAATAGGCGACGCGCACACCTCTCCACTCCCCCGCAAAGATATCGGGAAAAGGAAGTTCTTTAACATCCGTCAGATAGGAAAGACGCCAATCAGTGCGCTGTTGCCGCCACCAGGAACCTTCTACGATCACGGCCTCCGGCACTGCCGCTTTCGTCAACTGCAAGGCGTCAAGCCATTCAGCTTTGGAGATTTCCATGATCGATTTTGCCGTCGACATAGTCGCGCATCCTGTACACGTTCTAAGCGGAATTATGTCGCAGGACGGATAGAATGCTATCCCCAATGGGTCGGGTACGGCGCCAATGACGGTAATGAAGCGGCGATCAATGGAGACATGTCAACCTTTGTGTTAGAATCCAACATAGCGAATATACGCTAATAGATGTCCGATTCGCCGCGCCGCGCTTCTCTGCCACGTCGGACGCGGGCGAGTTTATGTCCAATAGATAAGGAGTTGATCATGTTTAGATATAGAGTAGTGGTGATTTTTTTGCTTTGTCTGGTCTTGTTGCCGTTGGCCGCCGTTGCAGCGGATGATATGGAGGGTCCGCCCGGCTTTGATAGCTGGGAGGCTGTATTGGAAGAAGCGCGCGGTCAAACGCTCAACTGGCATATGTGGGGCGGTTCCGATGCCTGGAACAACTTCGTTGATATCGTTTATGGCGGCGAGTTGATGGAGAACTACGGTGTTACGTTGAACCGGGTCCCATTGGCCGATACGGTTGATGCGGTCAATCAGGTCTTAAGTGAAGAAGAAGCGGGCGTCGGGCACGATGCCGGATCGGTTGACCTGATCTGGATCAACGGCGAGAACTTCAAGACGCTGAAGCAGGCAGGCTTGCTCTATGGACCCTGGACATTGAACGTACCCAATAGCAAGTACCTGGATTGGGAAAACGGTGGCTTCTTGCTCGATTTTGGCGAGCCGATAGATTATTCCGAGCAGCCCTGGGCGGCGGGCGCATTCCAATGGATCTATGATACCGCCAGGATGGACGCGGAAGATTTGCCGCGGAGCTATGCGGAATTGGGCGAGTGGATTGGGGCGAATCCGGGACGCTTTACGTATGTGGCGCCGGGACCGGGCGCGTTCCAGGGCACGAGAATCGTCAAGCAATTGATGTATGAACTTTGCGGCGGCCCAGAACCCTTCGCCGCCTTTGATCAATCCGTCTGGGATGAATGCTCGCCCAAGGCCTGGGAAGTTCTCAATGCCTGGGAAGCCAATCTTTGGCGCGAAGGGGCGACTTATCCAGCGACCGCCAATGAGCTAAATGAACTCTTTGCCAATAGCGAAGTCGATTTTTCATTGACGCTCACCGGTACGGGAGCGGCTCGCGGAATCGCCAGCGGACAGTTGCCAGAAACTGCCAAAGCCTATCTCTTTGACGCCAATATGATCAGCGGCTTCAGCTATCTGGCGATTCCGATCAATTCCGCCAACAAGGCGGCGGCGCTGGTGATGGGTAATCTGCTGGTACGTCCGGATATGCAGGCGGCGCAATTGGATACCAACAGCCTCGGCACTGGCGCGACGCCGGTTGTCGATTTCTCGACCTTGAGTGAAGAGGAGGTGCAGGCCTTCGCGGACATCGCCGCTGCCATTGTCGGCGCAGCCGATCCGGCTGAATTCGCGGCTCTGGTCCCCAATACGGCATCGGAATATCACACGCTGACCGAGCAAGATTGGGAGCGTTGTGTATTACGCGACGAATGCTGATTGTTGACATCAGGGAAGGTGGTATCGCATCGATACCGCCTTCTTTTTTCACAAATGAATCAAAGTGAAGTGGAGCGGACGAATCACATGAATGTGGTTCTTATTGTGTCGGATACCTTTCGCCGCGATCATGTCGGGTGTTACGGGAACCCGTGGATTCGCACGCCGCATCTTGATCGCTTCGCGCAGGGCGCTATCGTCTTTGACAATGCCTTCGCGGCTTCTTTTCCCACGGTGCCGGCGCGCGCCGACTTAATGACAGGCAGGCATACCTTCAGTTATCTGGGTTGGAGCCCTCTGCCGCGAACGGAGACGACTTTGGCGGGGCTGATGACGACGGCCGGTTACCGGACTTTCGGCGTGGCGGACACGCCCTTCATCCTACGGCACGGTTACGGCTACGATCACGGATTCAGCGATTTTCATTGGGTGCGCGGCCAGGCATACGGGCCCTCGCGCGACAACGTGACCTCCGGCTGGACTTACGAATCCGATTACTTCGCGCCGACCACGTTGCGTATCGCCGAGCAATGGCTGGAGCGGCATTATCGCGACAAGTTTTTCCTCTACGTCGATACTTGGGATCCGCACGAACCCTGGCAGCCGCCCAAACATTACGTGGAACTTTATGACGCGCAATATGCCGACGACATCAGCGCGCACCCGACTTACTGGGATTGGCGTGAGGCCGGCTTCAGCCAGCGCGATATAGAATTGGCGCACACCCACTATTGCGCCGAAGTCACCATGGTCGATCGAGCCGTCGGCCGCTTGCTGGATCGCATCGAATCCTTGGGTTTGCTGGACGACACGGCCATCATCTTTTTGTCCGATCACGGTTTTTACTTCGGCGAGCACGGACTTTGGGGCAAGGGACGTTTCAAGTCCGAGCTTGGCTATTACCTGGGTCCGGCCAAAGGCAACGCTGCATCCACGCTCATGTACCGCCTGGAAAATAGCGAAGAAATCGTTTCCGATGTCAAAGGAGAATGGTATCGCAGCCCACTCTACGATGAAGTCACGCGGATACCACTGCTGCTTTATTTGCCCGGCGCCGACGCCGGTCGGATTGAGGCGCTGGTTTCTCTCCCGGATGTCATGCCCACGATCTTGGATCTGGTTGGAATCGAGACGCCGGAAAGGGTGCAAGCTGATTCTTTAACCCGACTAATCGACGGCACTGAAGACGCGATACACGACTTTGTTGTTACATCTTGGCCGATGTATGTGGCCGGACAGCGTATAAGAGTGGTCGACGACGAGGAGCGTCGCATGCGGGAGAATCAGCCAAGCACGGTCACGAGGGAGGACTGGACGCTGCTCTATAGCGTCGCGGGCGAAGAAGTGGAATTGTACGATCGGATCGCGGACCCCAAGCAAGAGAACAACGTATACTTGAGGAATAAGAATATAGCGGCGGAAATGCACGGACAACTTTTGAATTTTTTGCGGTCTTTGGGAACGGACGAGGTTTTCCTGGAACCGCGCAGGAGCTTGTCCTAGCCAAGCAAGACCAGTCAATCTGAAGGTGGAGCGATTAAATGGGGTTCTGGGAGCGCTGGCGGATCCCAATCATGTTGGCGCCGACCATGGCTGTCATCATATTGTTGTTCATCGGCGGTTTGACTTACGGTACGTTGGTCAGCCTCGGTTGGCAGCCGATTATCGGTCGTACCGAGATCTCGCTGCAAGCCTATCAGAACATCATATTTTCCGAACAATACGCGAGTGTTTTCTGGCAGGGACTCCTGCTGACGATCTGGGTCAGCTTCGCCAGCACATTTTTGTCGGCAGTGTTAGCGCTGGCGACCGCGCTCCTGCTACGACGCAGTTTTGTGGGAAAACGCCTTGCTACCTTCCTATATCAATTGAATCTGCCTGTTCCGCATGTCGTGGCGGCGATTGGCATTCTGTTCCTGTTTTCCCAGAGCGGGTTGATTTCGCGTACTGGCGCGCAGATTGGTATCTTCGGCTATCCCAGCGATTTTCCGGTGGTAGTCAAGGACAAATTCGGCATCGGCATCATCTTGTCCTTTGTCTGGAAAGAGGTGCCCTTTGTCGGGGTGATCGTACTGGCAGTCTTGCAATCGCTGGGCGTCGACTACGAAGATTTGGCGCGCAGCCTGGGCGCCAATCGTTGGCAGCGTTTTCGTTATGTGATATTGCCTCTGGTCATGCCCGGTCTGCTTTCCGGATCGATTCTAGTATTTGCGTTCACCTTCGGTTCATTTGAGGTGCCGGCCATATTGGGCGTTCGCTTTCCGCGAACGCTGACGGTGACAGCAGTGCGGTTTTTCCGCGATCCCGATCTGAACGCGCGTGTCGAGGGAATGGCCATCAGCATCATCATATCGATTATCGTTTTCTTCCTGGTGCTCGGCTATATGTGGTTGAGCCGTCGTACGATCCGTCAAGATTGAGAGCGACCGTGACAAGAATGGCGCCTGTTTCGTCTCGTCCTGCCACCAGTAAACGTCTGGCTCGCTTCTTACACTATTGCGCTGTCGGGCTCTTGATCTTTTTGCTGTTGACACCCCTGATCGCCTTCTTCTTCAACGCTTTTTCGTTTCGCTGGTTTTATCCACAATTGTTTCCCAAGGAAATCAGCCTGCGCGCCTGGGAATCGATTGTCGCGGCCAATTCCAAAGTTCCCGAAGCTTTACTAAACAGCACGATCCTGGCGGTGGGCGTAACCTTCAGTTCCGTCATCATCGGTCTGCCCGCGGCTCGCGCGCTGGGGCTGTATTCCTTTCGGGGCAAGCGGGTTATTGAGTTTTTGATCATATCGCCGACCATCGTGCCGGGCATCGCTGTCGCTATGGGACTGAATATCAACTTTATTCGCTGGGGACTATCCGGCAATCTGCTTGGCGTCGGATTGGTTCACCTGGTGCCGGTGATGCCCTATGTGGTCCTTACCTTGTCCGGCGTTTTCTCCAATTACAACCCGGAGTACGAGCAACAGGCGCGTTCCCTGGGCGCTGGCGTGCTGGCGACTTTCTGGCATGTGACCCTGCCCGCGATATTCCCCGGCATTGTTGTCGCCAGTCTCTTCGCCTATTTGATCTCCTGGAGCCAATATATCTTGACCTTTCTGATCGGGGCGGGGCAGGTGATCACGATGCCCGTGCTACTCTTCTCCACGGCGTCCGGCAGCAACAATGCGCTCACGGCTGCCATGTCATTAGTCTTTGTGGCGCCGTCGATACTGATATTGATTTTGACCGCTCGCTATTTGTCGGGCAAGTCCAGCGCCATTGGCGGCTTCGGGCAGTTATAGAGTCTAGATGGAATGCGTCATACACAGCCGAGAAGTCTCAACCCACCACTTGACAGAGTGTTTGGCAAATGATAACGTAATGCCGATACAAGGGGGCGTGGTGTAGCGGTTAACATGCCGGCCTGTCAAGCCGGAGATCGCGGGTTCAAATCCCGTCGCTCCCGCACCTGAGGAGGAGACATAGCGAATATGTCTCCTTTTTTGTTATATGCGAAACCGCTTTGGAAATGTTGAGGGAGCAAGCAGGTCATATGGTCTTCAACAATTCGATTCGCGTCGTCGATGCTGCGCTGATGATCGACGATTTGCCGGTGGATGCCATCGCGCGGGAGCTGGAGACACCAGTTTACCTGTACAGTCTCAAGCGTATTCAAGAGAATTACCGGCGCTTGAAAGCCGCCTTTGAGCCGGTCGGCGGGCGCATACATTACAGCGCAAAAGCCAATAGCAACGCGGCAATCTTGCGGACGCTGATTGACGAGGGCGCCGGCATCGACGCGGTGAGCGGTGGCGAGATCGCCCGCGCGCTGCAGGCCGGGGCGGCTGCTCAAGACATTGTATTCGCGGGGGGCGGCAAGACAGTCGCGGAAATCGCATCTGCTGTTGAGCGAGGCATCGGTTGGTTTAATGTCGAGAATGAGCTGGAGCTGCAGTACATAAATGAAGCGGCCTCATCTATTGGAACGGAAGAGCTACAAGTGGCGCTGCGTTTCAATCCCGAGGTGAGCGCCAATACCCATCCGCACATCGCTACCGGGCACGGCGGCGCGAAGTTCGGCTTGACTGCGGGGGCAATAAGCGACGCGCTTGAACAGCCCGAACGCTATCCTTGTCTCAATATCTGCGGTATCCACGTGCATATCGGCAGCCAGCTTGGCGACTCCGCTGCGACTATTCAGGCGATTGCGAAGACGAAACAGTTGATCATTCCCTATCCAGAAATCCACACGATTAACCTGGGCGGCGGCATGCCCGTTGCCTACAGGCTCGGTCAGACGATCCCATCTCTTGATAAACTCGTCAGCGAAATTGCGCCTCATTTGCGTGGATATCAGGTGTTGCTGGAGCCGGGAAGGGCAGTCGTTGCCGATGCCGGCATTCTGGTCGCGACGGTGCTTTATGTGAAAGAACAGGCGGGCAAGATCTTCTATATCGTCGACGCGAGCATGACCGAATTGATCCGTCCTGCGTTATATGGCGCGCGGCACGAAATCGTTCCGCTCCTTCAGTCGGATAACGAGCCGGTGACGGCGCAGGTTGTCGGTCCCGTCTGCGAATCCGCGGATGTGCTGGCGCAAGATCGCGAAATGGCGCGGCTGAAGGTTGGCGATCAGGTTGCGATAATGACTGCTGGCGCCTATGGCATGGCCATGGCGAGCAACTACAATAGCCGGCTGCGGCCGGCGGAAGTGGTTGTGGCGGTTGATGGGGCTAGCTGGTCAGTCAGTCGGAGGCGGGAGACTATTGACGAATTGGTTCTCTGCGATTGTTAGCGCGTCAAGTATCTGCCAAATGGTCGCCATGCAAAGGTTACAGGTTGGCGAGATTCGTTCTGAAGAAGTGTTTCTGTTGCTGCCGGAGTTTACTCCAGCGTGTCATCAGCAGGCGACTTGGGACTAAAACGTTCGCGGAACTCGCGCAGTTTATCTTCCGCAGCTTGAATTGCAATAAGTTGCTCTTCAAGGTCATGTTCATTTAGCCTTTCTGCCTTCCATGTGGTGTCGGTTTTTTTCAATACGAACACGTTCGGTCTGCCACCGACACCTAGACCCGCGTTAACTCTGCTGACATGGTCGAGCGTCCATAGCACGCAGAAGACTCCGTCAGTTGTCTTTTGAGGTGCGCTGTCGCTCCAGAAGATGCGTTTGATAAATGCCAAGAATGGGTCGGCCTGGAAACTTCCACTGCCTATCGAGAAGAACCACGATTCCAATGCCACCTCGATAGATTGCGCGAACTCGTCGAAGGCGAGAAGTGCGGCGGAATCCTGTACTGGAAGAGCGATCAATGAATTGCACAGTACATTGGAAAAAATGCTATCATCCGCTCCCAAGATCTGTTTCGCTTCGCTCGTGCGTTGCATGGCCGGTCTAACTTCTGACCATATTAGCTGCGATATTGCATTTCGCGCAGCACTCACATTATTTTGGTCTGTGACACTCTTCCAGCCCTTGGCAAGTTCGTCTTTGATGAGTTGACCCAGACCTACCGCGCCCGCAGTAGCAATAACAGCATCGCCAGATATATGTTGGATTTTGTTACTAACCTCCTGTTCAATTCTCGAACCAAAAGTTGTTATGCTGTCTGCTCCAACGACGATGCCGTCTCGGCACCTTATTCCGACAATGAGGGTCATTGTTAACCTAACCTTGAAAGACGCTGTTTTCGCGGTATTCGGGAAACTGGATATAGACTTCTCTCACGAGTTGCTGAAAGCTCAGTCCACGGGCCCAACTGACTTTATCCTCGATAAAGGATTTCATTTCCTCCGGAATATCCCTTAAGTCGATCCTGCTCCCTCGCACCGTAGCCGAGTATTCTCTCCAGCCACCGCGCGGGTTTACCGATATCGCAATCTTTCCTTCGCGCTCCAGCTCTTCGGCATCCCGATAAACATCGGCTGAGAACGGCCCGTAATCGTACTTCTCGAACACGTAGTAATCCTCCGGCAAATCCTTAGGGAATTCCATGCCAACCAGGAACGCCACTTTCTGCAGTTGAGCAGGCGTGACTTTTTCTCCATCGGCGGCTGCGATGATTTTCAGCAACAGGTCCAGGCGTTTCATTTGTCCTCTCCATGCATCAAGCAACTGCGGGCAAATACCATATGCCCAACTAGACCAATCCTAGCACATCTGTTTTAATTCTGTCAAATTCATGTGGCAACAAAAAAGACCCCGATGCGGGATCTCGATCCAGGTGCTGATGGGAAGACTTGAACTTCCGACCTCACGATTATGAGTCGTGCGCTCTAACCAACTGAGCTACATCAGCAGAGTAGCGGGGGCTGGATTCGAACCAACGACCTTCGGGTTATGAGCCCGATGAGCTACCACTGCTCCACCCCGCAACGATTTTCGCAACTAATTGCGCTGCGTATATGGACAATAACATTGTAGAAGAGGCTTGTCAATAGTGAAAGAAAGCTATCGAGATTTTGACTTTGATTTGCCATGTTTTGCCTTGAAAGCGCGCCTCAAGTTAGGCTATACTGTGAGCAGGATCGAACGCCTGTTCTGAAAGAGAGCCTGGAGCAAACATGCCCGAGTTTCAACTGGAATCTCCTTTCGAGCCAACCGGCGATCAGCCGACCGCCATCGATGATCTTCTCGATGGCTTGCAGCGGGGTCACCGACATCAGACCTTGCTTGGCGCCACCGGCACCGGCAAGACCTTTACCGTGGCCAATATCGTTCAGGTGACGCAGCGCCCGACCCTGGTGATGGCGCATAACAAGACGCTGGCCGCGCAACTCTACGCTGAATTCAAGCGCTTGTTCCCCAGCAACGCCATCGAATACTTCGTCAGCTATTACGACTATTATCAGCCGGAAGCCTATGTACCGCGCCACGACTTGTACATCGAAAAGTCGACCGACATCAATGAACAGATTGAACGCCTGCGCCTGTCGGCGACGGCCTCCCTGTTTTCGCGGCGCGATGTGCTGATTGTGGCCTCAGTCTCTTGCATTTATGGCTTGGGCGATCCGGTCAACTGGCGCAAGATGTCGGTTGAATTGAAGGTCGGGGACGAGATTCGTCGCGAGCGGATTCTGCGCGATCTGGTTCGCATCCAGTATACGCGCAACGATTTGGAGTTGCGGCGCGGCACCTTTCGCGCGCGGGGCGATACATTGGAGATCGTGCCGGGATACTCGGAAATGGCCTACCGTATCTATCTATGGGGCGATGAAATCGAAAAGATCATTGAGTTTCATCCTTTGACCATGGAAGTAATTCATACGCACGAGCTGGTGACCATCTTCCCGGCGCGCGAATACATCACCGACGAGGAGCATATCCGCGAGGCCATTGGCGACATCGAAGTGGAACTGGAAGAACAGATCAAGTATTTCAAAGGCGAGGACAAACTGATCGAGGCGCAGAGAATCGAGCAACGCACGCGCTATGACGTAGAGATGCTGCGCGAGGTGGGTTTCACGACCGGCATCGAGAACTATTCGCGGCATTTTGATCGGCGTCCGCCCGGCAGCGCGCCCTTCACCTTGATTGACTACTTGCCCGATGATCACCTGCTGATTATCGACGAAAGTCACATGACCTTGCCCCAGATCCGTGGCATGTACAACGGCGATCGACAGCGCAAGCAGGTATTGGTCGACTTCGGCTTCCGCTTGCCGAGCGCATTGGATAACCGGCCGCTGAAGTTCAATGAATTTGAACAACGGGTCGGGCAGACGATATACACCAGCGCAACCCCGGGGCCATACGAGCATGAACATGCGCAAAAGATCGCGGAGCAAATCATTCGGCCAACCGGCATTGTTGATCCGCAGATCGACGTGCGCCCTATCGAGGGGCAGATCGACGATTTGCTGCAAGAGATCGCCCTGCGCGTAAAGATGGGACAACGCGTTTTGGTCACCACATTGACGCAACGCATGTCCGAAGAGCTGGCGGGATACTTGAACGAACTCGGTATCAAAGGACAGTACCTGCATGCGGAAGTTGATACGCTGGAGCGCGTTGAAATCCTGCGCGACTTGCGCATGGGCGTCTATGATGTTGTGGTAGGCATCAACCTCTTGCGTGAGGGCTTGGATCTGCCGGAGGTTTCGCTGGTGGCCATTCTGGATGCGGACAAGTCAGGTTTCCTGCGCTCGGAGCCGGCGCTGATACAAACGATTGGGCGCGCCGCGCGTCATGTTGAGGGTAAAGTGATTATGTATGCGGATCAGACGACGCCGGCGATGGCAGCCGCAATCAATGAGACGGACCGACGCCGTGTCAAGCAGGAAACATTCAACCTGGAAAACGGTATCGAACCACAGCAAATTGTCAAAGATATTCAGGACATAACCGACCGCTTGCGTTCGATTGAGGGTGAAGAAAAAGAGGAGGCCGCGACGCTGAACGAGGGCTTGCTGGGGCTGCCGGCCGACGAACTTGAGAAAATGATTGAAGAACTGGAAAACGAAATGCAAAAGGCGGCTCAATCGCTGGAATTTGAAAAGGCGGCGGCATTGCGGGATCAGGTCTTCGATTTGCGCAGCAGTTTGGTTGTGGCGGGCGGAGCCGAGGGCGACCTGCTCTTGACCTAGATGCCGTGAATTACCCGGACACGATCAATCAAGTTTTGAAAATCGCGAGCCGAAGCGCCTTCCGTTGCCGCGCCGTAGGGATCGCTCAATTCGTGCGAATCCAGCAGCGCGCGCGCGATATTGCACCAGCCGTGAGACAGCGCTTTCAAATCGTAGCCGCCTTCCATCAGGAATATGATCTTGCCGGCGCAGACTTGCTTCGCTAGCTTCAGGCAGGCCCGGGCCAGCCAGTCGTAACCACCCAGGCTCAAGCGCATGCCGGCCAGGGGATCGGCCCAATGAGCGTCAAAGCCGACCGAGATCAGCATCAGCTCCGGTCTGAAGCGCTCTGTCGCCGGTATCACTATTTGTTCAAATATGCGCTGATATGATTGGTCGCCGTGCCCCGCAGCTAGCGGTACGTTTATAGTTGTACCTTTCCCCTCGGACTCGCCGACCTCGTCGAGGCTCCCGGTGCCCGGATAGTGGGGGCTTTGGTGAATTGACAGAAACAAGACCGACGGATCGCCGTAAAAGATGTCTTGCGTGCCGTTGCCATGGTGCACGTCGTAATCAAGAATCATGACCCGCTTCAGTTGATGCTTTGTCAGCGCGTGGCGCGCGCCGATGGCGACATTGTTTAGCAGGCAGAAGCCCATCTGCCGGTTCGCTGTTGCGTGGTGCCCCGGCGGCCGGACGACCGCCATCGCATTGTCGGCGTCTCCAGCGCAAACGGCGTCGACCGCGCCGATCATAGCGCCGGCCGCCAGGCGACTGACGTCCAGCGAACCGGGCAGGGCGTAGGTATCCTGGTCGATCAAGACCATGCGATCCATCTGGCTGATGTAAACCAGTCTTTTTAGATGCGTGGCGGAATGTACCGCCAAAATCTCTTCGTCAGTGGCGGGGGCAGGCGCCAGTTGCAGAAGTTGATCGGCCAATCCGGCTTTTTCCAAAGCCGACCACACCGCTTGGATGCGCCCGGCATGTTCAGGATGTCGCGGGAAATCGTGTTCGGTAAAGCTCGGATGTGTCAGGCAGGCGGTTGTCATAGGTCCCTCCATGCAGCTATTCAGTTGCGCCGTGCTTCGGGCGCAAGATCAGATAGTCAAATCTATTCATGCGAATGGTTCGCCAATGCTGGTAGGCGCGACCGATCGCTTCCAGAACCGGCGTCGGATAGAACTGCGCGCGCAGTATCACCAAGCCGAATTGATGCGTCTCGATCATCTCGATTAACCGGTCGCCCCGGAACGAGCCGGCGAGATACAGATTGCGCAATTGTGTTGGATTGGACACGACTTCGCGATTGGCCGCGAAAGCGAAGCTCGCGTCCTCGCTCAAGACGGGACGGTCGCTAGCCTTGATCAGATCCACGATGCGCCGGCCTGCTATTTCGTCCTCCTCAGAGACGAAGTAACCGATGTTGGCGTAACCCGGCACGTCAAATGAAGCGGAATCATAAAATGACTCGCGCGTATTTGGCTCGACTCCCAGCAAATTTGCCAGAGGCGCAAAGGCTCCATGTGTAGGCATCTTTAGCGTCGCGCGCGCATATCCAAGATAGAGTAGCGGTACGAGCAGGAGAATCGGCCAGGCAGCGCCATTAACCTGTCCCAAAACTCGTTGAAGCTGAGGCGGAGACCGCCATGCCGCCTTTAGGCTGCGCGAGAGGCAAATGCCGCTGAGGATACATGCAGCGGCTATCGAGCTGGTGAAATAGCTGTCGCCCGCGCCCCAGGTGCCGGAAGCGATCCCGCCCACGAGCGCGGCGAAGCAAAACCAAATCGCGTAGATCGACAGTCGGTCAAAATATGTCTCATAGAACATCAGCAGTCCGGCGGGGACCAGCAGGAATCCATGCAGTTGGAACCACAAGGCTAACAATCCAAAGGCTTGCAAAGGATGGAACTGGTTGACATTGGCGACGATCGTCTGCGTCCACCAGTGACCGTCGGAAGCCAGATTCAGCCAGAGGAAGATCAGAGCGCCGAACCCTATGAAACCCGCCGCCCAGCGCAGCGCAGCGCGGGGTTGCCGCAAAAACATCCAGGCCAATGCCGCGACCGCCGTGATCGCGGCCAACTGCTTGGTATAGCCGGCACAGATCAATAACAGCAGCCCGAAAGCGATTCCGCGCTTGTCGCGCTGCGGGAAAGCGCGCGCCAGAATCACGATCGCGGCCGTCTCGAGAGCGACCATCAGCGTATGCTGGCGAAACAAGGGACCGATGTGATACACGAAATTGGAGGCGAGAAAAGCCAAGCCGGACAAGGCGGCGAGCCAAAGATGTCTATGACCGTCGCGATAGACCGCGTATCCGATTACACAGGCCGATGCGAGCGAAGCGAGAAAGCTCAAAGTCCGGCCGTACCAGTAGGCGGGACCGAAGATCCAGACCAAGGGGGCTGCTAGCGCATGATAGAGCGGCGGGTAATTGCTGGAATAAAACGGGTAGACTTCGGTGTCGCGGTAGGGCAGCTGCCCTTGGCTGAACAGAACGGTGTCCTGTAGTTCGAAGCCTTCTCCCTGGTCGTAGTCGAAAGGGAATGGGATCAAATTGATCGCATAAAGCAGGTAAACCAGAAATGATAAGAGCAGAGCCAAGGATGCCGCCAACATTAAGCCGAGGTGCAGACGTCGTAGGATTATGCTCATGTTGGCCTAGGCGGGCGCGTCACCCAGTGGAATGAGTGTCAAGCCGACAATCAACACGACGACCATGACAAAAAGGGCGAATGCCTGGGCGGGGCCGATGCCGCCCTGTCGTCCCACTTGCAAAATATCGATCGCCAGAACGCCGAGGATTCCGACGATGCCAATAGCGACAAATGCAATGCCGAGTTGGCGCTTCGTGACTGTGTAGTCGCGTGAAAACATCAGTAACAGTGTAGACAATTAGGCGCAACCTGTAAAGCGACACCGGCGCCTATTGCCAATGACAAGGGCTTCACAAGCATAGAATCACACTAGGTATGGCCGGGGCTTCGTGATATCCTTCGCGCTTGGCTCATAGCTGGAAGCGCGCAAGCCTTGAGATCAATGCAAGATCATGTAGAATCCATACTGACCTCTTGTGAACCAAGGTTGGCTGAATAGGAGCGATAATCGCATGATGAAGACACGCACCTGCGGCGAGTTGAGAGAAAAGGACGCCGGGACACCGGTTTCATTGGCGGGTTGGGTCAATCGCCGGCGAGACCAGGGCGGTCTAATCTTCATTGATTTGCGCGATCGCTGGGGTATTACGCAGGTTGTTGTCGATTTGGAATTGGCGCCGGAGGCGCACGCGATAGCCGACAGCGCCCGCAACGAATATGTATTGCAGGTTTCCGGTGCGGTGCGCATCAGGCCGGAGGGGACAGCCAATCCGGAATTGCCCACGGGCGATATAGACATCGTAGCTGATGAGATCGTCATCTTGAACAAATCGAAAACGCCGCCCTTTTATATCAACAGAGACGAAGGCACTGTGGATGAGGCGCTCCGCATGCGCCACCGTTATTTGGACCTGCGCCGCGAGCCGATGCAGCAGAACCTGATCCTGCGCCATAAGGCAGTCAAGTTCATTCGCGATTTTCTCGATGCTGAAGACTTCATAGAGGTGGAGACGCCGATCCTGTTCAAGACGACTCCGGAAGGAGCGCGCGACTTTCTCGTCCCGAGTCGCTTGCAACCTGGTATGTTTTATGCGCTTCCACAGTCCCCTCAGCAACTCAAACAGTTGCTCATGGTAGGGGGCATCGAGCGTTATTTTCAGATCGCGCGTTGTTTTCGCGACGAAGATCTGCGCGGCGATCGACAGCCGGAGTTCACCCAGCTCGATCTTGAGATGAGTTTCGTCGAGCGCGAAGACGTGATGCGACTCATGGAAAGGCTGGCGAGTGAGATCGTCAAGACCTTGACGCCTGAAAAGCGCCTGATCGCCGAGCCCTTTCCAAGGATTCTGTACCAAGACGCATTGGAGCAGTATGGCACGGATCGACCGGATATCCGTTTTGATTTGCGGGCCATTGATATCAGCCATATCGCAGGTCGCTGCGCCTTCCCGGTCTTCGTGGAGAATGTAAAGGCGGGCAAACCGGTCAAATGCCTGCGCGTGCCGGGCAAAGCCGCGGCGTTGAGCGGCACACAACTGCGCAAGGAAGCGCGCGATTTGGAGAACATGGCTCGACGCGCCGGCGCCAAGGGCTTGGCCTATATCACCGTTCCGACTGAAGCGGAAGGCGAACTACGGGGACCCATCGGCAAATTCTTCAGTGTGGATCTCAAACTCGAATTGCTGGACGCCGTAGGCGCTGAAGGTGGCGATTTGCTGCTGTTCATGTCGGATGAGCCGGGGATCGTTTACGCTGTGACCGATGCCTTGCGCAATCACTTCAAAGCCGAGCTCGAACTTGACGATAACTTGCTGGCGTTTTGCTGGGTGATCGATTTCCCGGAGTTTATCTGGGACGACGAGCATGAGCGCTGGGATCCCTCCCAACATATGTTCACCATGCCCTTGTCGGAGGATCTGCATTTGCTGGACAGCAGTCCGGGGGAGGCCCGCGGATCTCAGTATGATTTGATTTGTAATGGATATGAAGTGGGTGGCGGCAGCATCCGAATTCACGATCGGCAGATACAGGAAAAGATCTTCCCCCTGATCGGCCAAACTATGGAGCATGCCATGGCGGAATTTGGGCACATGCTGGAAGCATTCGAGTACGGCGCGCCGCCGCACGGCGGCATGGCATGGGGCATTGATCGCCTGGTCATGCTCTTGGCGGGCTCGCCCAATATCCGCGAGGTGATCGCTTTCCCAAAGACCCAGGGCGGTGCCGATATCATGGCGCATGCGCCGTCAGCCGCGGACGGCGCGCAGTTGAAGGAATTGCACATACAACTGGATCTGCCCGAGGAGTCAGTGGACTAAGCAGCGAAGACGAAAGCAGCAAGCGGGGACAGCGATCTGCCCCCCTTGGTCAAGTCGAGTCTACTCGTCCGAAGTCAAAATATTTCCGTGCAGCAGCCCAGCGATGGCGCCCCCGGCGAAAATGCCGATCAAGTAGGGGATGAGATAAGATGTCTCACCGGCTGCAAGCGCCGGTCCCAGCGTACGCGCCGGATTCAATGACGCGCCGGTGGCCGGCCCTCCGGCCAGGATGCTGGCCGCCAATGTAAAGCCGATCGCCACTCCCATCAGTTTCCCGGCGTGTCCATAAACGGCCGCCTGAAACACCGCGCTAACCAGGAAGAAGGTCAGAATAGCCTCGTATATGGCGGCCGTCCAGACACTGTCCGCAGTGAGGAAACCGACGGTTTGCCCGTAATTGTATGTGGCCTCTCCCAGGAAGCCGGCCACGGCTGCGTTGTCCTTCGGGAAGACTGCGGTCAAGACGATCGCGGCGATGATGCCGCCAATGAACTGCGCCAACATGTAAACCAGGGACTTGTTCAGGTCTTGTTTCCCGCCGACGAGCAAGCCGAGCGTAACAGCGGGGTTGACCTGCGCCCCGGAGATATGCCCGTAGGTGTAAACCAGCGCGACCAGGATCAAGCCATGCGCCAGCGCCGGCACCAACACCCCAAACTTATCCACGACCAGAACAGCGGCGGATCCCACAAATACCAATACGAACGTGCCGATTAATTCGGCGAGACTTTCCTTAAAAAGATCGTCGCTCATCTCTATTCCCCCGTCGACTCCTCATATTTTGATTGCGTTTGTGACAAGCCTATTATAGACGGTACTTGAGATATTGAATACTAAACTTCAATCGCAGCTTCGGCGACAGTTTTTACTTTACATGGCAAAGCGAATTTGTTATAAATGTCTGGACCTGCTGTATTCGTGATAGAACTATATGTGCCGAGCCAACATTCTTTTGACGGGAGTCTATCTTTGGTAGCTAATGTAATAGGCCTGAGCCAAAACAGAGGTTATCGAGCGATTCCCAACCTGTAATTTTGCAGGTTCGCGACACTATGGCTACACGGTACAGTGGGCCCGAGATCATAGACAGCGCACGGATTTCCTGCGCTGTTTTCTTTGGCCGCTAGCGATTGTAGTCCTCGCCGAAGACCTTGCGCATGAGGTAGCCGACTTGTCCCTGGCTGGGAATCACCGCAAACAGGCCGTCTTCGGTAGTATAGTCTTCAACATAGTTGTAATCCATGACGCCGGTGGTGATGTTTTCCAGATCAATGTCTTTGACAAAGAGCGCTAGCTGAATGACTTGGGCAAGTTCCAAGCCGGTATACAAGTTGTCGCTGAGCGTGGTCCATAGTTGCGGCGCCTGCAAGATAAGGCGCGGGATCATGTCAAAGCTGAGAATGCGATCGCGAATCGCATAGAGCACCAATTGTTGCCGCTCCGCGCGACGCATGTCGTTGTTGCCGTGTCTGGTGCGGGCAAAGCGCAGGGCATTGTAGCCGTTCAGCTTGTGTGTGCCGGCTGGAATGAATAGCGGGTCAAAGCCGTAGTTCATATCCGGATACTTGGGATCGTCTATCGTGTAGTCGATAGTGATTTCGATGCCATCAATGATGTCAACGATGTCGATAAGCGCCTGAAAATCCATCAAAACGTAGTTGTGTACGCGGATGCCGAAGTTGTATTGTACGGTCTGCTGAAGCAGCGTCGGTCCGAATCCATAGCGCTGTCCTTCGCCATTGAACAGCACAGTGTTGATCTTTTGCCGCTTGGCATAGCCGGGCACGCTAACCAACAGGTCGCGCGGAATGCTCAAGACGCCGATACTACTGCTATTAGGATCAATGCTAACGATCATTAGACTGTCGGTGCGATGCCCCAGACCGGTTTCTTCGGGCCGCCTGTCCAACCCGCCGAGGACGACCGTGAAGCGCGATTGGCCGTCCCATGGTCTCAGGTCAATCAAGCTGCCATCCTGCAAAGGCAGGACGTCGACGCCGACGATCCTGCCATCAGCGATATAATCCGTGCGCGCGTCCACGGGCGTTGGCAGCCGGCTGGAAATATCCATAGTCGGCAGCACTTCTTGGGACGACTGCGGCAATCGCAGCAGGATCAGCATACCCAGGATAACAACGCCGAAAAGACCTATCATAGCTCCCGCAAGAACGACCCAGGCCCAATCCCGGCGGCGCCGTCTGCCGCCCATCTTGCGCCTTGGAGGGCGCCGGCGAGCCAAGGGGTCCGGTGGAGGGGGCGGTACGCGTATCGGTTCCTGATTAAAGTCTGGCGGTCGATAGACAGACGGTGAAGCGCCGGTACGGGTCGCTCTATCGGTTACGTCGGGGACGGAGCGCAGCGCATTCGAATTTGACAAAGCGCCCTCTTTATTGTCGAATGATTGGGACATTCGGCGACGATTCCGTTTCGTAGGCGAATCTGGATCATAAGACAGTATAGGCAAGGCAGAAAAATGCCGCAACTCCGTTTGATACGAGACTCAAACTTCCGCAATGGCTCCAGGAATATGGCGACGGATTGCGCCATATTCGAAGCGGTTTCCGCGGGTCGACAGCCGCCGACCATTCGGCTCTATGGTTGGGAGCCGGTGTGCCTCTCCTTAGGTTACGGCCAGCGATCGCGCGATGTCGATATGGATCGTTTGCGCGCGCGAGGCTGGCAGCTTGTGCGCCGACCGACGGGCGGCAAAGCGATTTTACACGGCGACGAATTGACTTACAGTCTGTGCCTGCCAATCAATCATCCCTTGGCTGCCGGCAAACTTGTCGACAGCTACCGGCGTATCGGCGCGGGATTGGCAAGCGGCTTGGAAGGCCTGGGGCTGACAATCAATTCCGCGCTCAAGGATCCGCGGGAAAACAAGGGGACGGGTCCCGTCTGTTTTGAAATCGCGTCTCACTATGAGATTACCGTCGCCGGTCGCAAGCTGGTTGGCAGCGCGCAGATGCGCCGCAAGGCTGGGATACTGCAACATGGGACAATCCCGATCCGCGGCGATGTCGGACGCATTTGCGATGTCTTGAGTTTCGAGCGCGAAGAGGAACGAGAATCGCAGCGGCAGAGCGTGCGCCAGCGCGCCGTGACGCTGGAATCGACAATGGAATCTCCACCAAGCTGGGACGATGTCGCTGACGCGGTTGCAAGGGGAGTCGAACGGACATACGGTTACGAGATCCTATGCCAAGAACTCAGCCACGACGAAATTGATCGAGTGGAGACCCTGATGGCGGAACGGTTTGCCAATCCTGATTGGACTGCCAAGCGCTAAGCGCGGCGGAATCCCGGTTGGCTCTGGTCCTGTCGAAGTCGACCGGGCACAGGCGGGCGTCGACCCCCATAGCTTCTCGCTGGTTTCGGACAAGACATCTTGGCGCTGTCGAAATGAGAGTTTCAAAGGCGACTCGGCGTCAGTCTCAACCTCAGTAGACGCGCAGCAATAGTCCCTTAAGATATTCCCCTTCGGGGAAGGTCAGCGCCACTGGATGATCCGGCGCTGCCGAGAGCTGTTCGACGATCTGCGCTTGACGCCCGGAATCCGTCAGAGCCGCGAATACGATCTTTTGAAACAGGTCTCGACTAATGGCGCCGGAACAGGAAAAGGTCATCATGTAGCCACCCTCTTTGACGAGTCGAAAGGCGTTGAGGTTGAGATCTTTGTAGCCGCGCGCCGCGCGAGCGACTTGTCTTTTGTGCCCCGCAAACTTGGGCGGGTCCAGCACGACATAATCAAATCGCGCTCCTTCGCCGACGCAATAGCGCAGATAATCGAAACCGTCTGCCTGAATATGCTCGGCAGAAAGGCCTGACGAGCGCTTGTCGTATTCGTTGAGAGCAAAGTTCTTTTCCGCCAGCTCAAGAGCCGCGCGCGAGGAATCCACATTGACGGCGCGCAAGTTGCTGTCCCTTTGCGCTGCGATGGCAAAGCCCCCGCTATAGCTGAAAAGGTTCAGCAGGCTGGGCGGACTGCCGCTGGCGCTGGGGCTGCTTTGTACAAGATCATGCAGCTTTTGTCGATTGCGGCGCTGATCGAGATAGAATCCGGTCTTGTGGCCTCGGACAATATCCACGTGATATAGCGCGCCTTCGTTCAGTATCAGACTGTCGGGCGGCGGACCGCCGACTAGAGATCCGACAGTTTGATCTAGCCCTTCCTGCCGACGCAGGTCAATATCACTGCGTTCAAAGACATGCTTGGCGTCGAACTGTGCATGCAGGATATTCGCGATTTTGTCCTTGTGCCGGTCGATAAAGAGCGTCTGCGCTTGCAAGACAAAGCAATCTCCGTAGCGATCAAGCACGAGGCCGGGCATATAGTCATTTTCGGCGTTGACGATGCGGCAGGCGTGATTGTCCGGAAGTCCGGCGCCGGCCTGGTATTGTGCGCGTGACTGCCAGGCTCGGCTGAGCATGCGCCGCCACCAAGCGTCGTCGATGGCGTCGTCTTCCCAGCTCAGGATGCGGACCTGGATCTGTGACTTGGAATTCCAGTAGCCGCGAGCCAGAAATCGGTCTTTGTGATCGACGACCGTGACAAGCCGGCCGTCGACCGCATTGGTCGCAGTTGATACAGCGCCGGAGAAGATCCAGGGATGTCGATTGCGGATCGGCTTCTCGCGCCCTTTTTTGATCGTGATTTTGGGGACGGCCATGAGCTAATCTGCGCTACTCTGCAATCAGTGCGCGCAGGTCATCTTCGCTGATGACCGACACATTGTTTTTCAAGGCTTTGTCGACCTTGCTGCCGGGCGAATCGCCGGCGACGACATAACTGGTTTTCTTGCTCACGCTTCCGGTTACTTTGCCGCCATTGGCTTCGACCAGGGCTTTGATGTCATCGCGCGGGACGCTCATTGTGCCTGTGAGTACAAAGGTCTTGCCTTCCAGGTTGGAACCGGCAACCGTTTTCTCCTCGGCGCGCATATTGACGCCGGCGTCAAACATCTTGCTCAAGACTTTCTGATGATGCGGGTCGGCGAACCAGTCCACGATGTTTTGCGCCAGTATCGGGCCGAGACCCTCCAGCGCGTGAAGCGGGCGAGCGGCCGCGATGAGCTCGGCCAAACAGATTTCGATGTTCTCCAGTTCGCCAGGGGGCAGCGACAAGGGTTTGAGAAAACGTCCCAGTCGACTCATCAGGTCGTCAGCATCCAAATAGCGGGGCACCAGTTCAAGGTTGGGATGCATGAGACGATGGACAATCTTGGCGATCTCGGCATCCCTTTTTTCCACTGGCGCTATCAGCGGGCGAGCGACTTCTGTGAATTTATTCTCCGCCGCGCTGATGCTTTGCGCTGTTTCCAGCAGTCGCCCCATGGACTCGAAATTGTCTGTAATCAGCGTCGCGACCGTTGCGCCGACGCCGTCTATCCCCATCGACGCCAGTACCTGGGAAAAGGGGCGGGACTTCGCTGCCGAGATTGAAGCGAGCAGGTTCTCCACTTTCTTTTCGGCGAAGCCTTCGAGCTCCAGAAGCGGCTCCGCGGTCAAGTAAAAGATATCGGCCTCGTCTTGAATCAGGCCCTCTTTGATTAGAGCGTCAATGGTCTGTGGACCCATGCCTTCAATATCCATTGCGCCGCGGGATACAAAAAATTCCAGCGTGCGCATCACACGTTCCGGGCAGGTGGGATTGGGGCAGAACCAGTCGACCGCGCCCGCCGGTTGAATCAGCTTGGTAGCGCAAAACGGGCATTCATCCGGGGGCAATATGCTTGACTCACCCCCGTCACGCGCGGAAGCCACCGGTCCGATGACGTAAGGTATCACATCACCCGAGCGTTTGATGACGACATGATCACCGCGTCGGATGTCCAAAGCAGCGATCTGGTCGAAGTTGTGCAGGCTGGCGTTGGAAACAGTCACGCCGCCGATGAAGACCGGCACAAGTTGAGCCGTGGGCGTGACTTTGCCCGTGCGACCGACATTAATGGTTACGTCGAGCAGTTGGGTGATGGCTTCCTCGGCCGGGAATTTATAGGCGACGGCGCCGCGCGGGTCCTTGCCGACTACTCCCAACTCGCGGGCTTGGGCCAGGTTATCCACCTTCAACACCATGCCGTCAATCTCGAATGGCAATTCGTTGCGCCTCTCCAGCCAGCCGGGCAAGGTCTCGATGAGGTCATCCAGATGATCAAAAACTTGGGCGTCGGCGATCATATTGAATCCCAGATCTTTGAGACGTTGCAGCGTCTCCCACTCCCTGATCAATTCGAGGCCGCGGCTGTCAACCACGCTGTAAATATAGGCGGTGAGCTCCCGTTTGGCTGTTTCGCGGCTGTCCTTCTGCTTGAGCGACCCGGAAGCGGTGTTGCGCGGATTTACATAGAGCGGCAGGCCTTGCGCAGCCTGCTCTTTGTTCAACGCTTCAAAGGCCTCTTTGTGAAAAAGCACTTCGCCGCGGACGACCAGACGCTCCGGCGCGCTGCACAGGTCTGAATCTACTGGAATGCGCAGGGGAACCGAAGGGATCGTTTTTATGTTTGCAGTGACATCGTCGCCCAGCTCCCCGTTGCCGCGGGTGGCCGCGCGGGTCAGTACTCCCTCTTCGTAAGTGATGACTATGGACAAGCCGTCCAGCTTGGGCTGCAGGACATACTCCAGTTGCGCGCCGGCGGGCAAGAGCCGCAGGTTCCGTTCTTCCCAGGCGCGCAAGTCATCCTCATCAAAGGCGTTTGCCAGGCTGAGGATGGGTGCGGGATGGGGGACTTTGGGGAAATCCGCAGCCAGGTCAGATCCGACGCGCTGAGTCGGCGAATCCGGCAGCGTAAAATCAGGGTACTGGGTCTCGAGTTCACGCAATTCCTGGAAGAGACGATCGTACTCGGCATCGGAAATCGTCGGCGCGTTCAGTACGTAGTAGCGATAAATGTGCTGATGGAGCTGTTCGCTCAGGTCGGCGATGCGCTGTTGGATATCTAGGCTCAAGGTCCGTTCCCCTCACTTATGAAGTTATATGCAAATAGTTCGCCACTGCCCAGCCTTCCACCTGGAATTGTCGGTCTCTCACCTTCCACCAACTGAAGCCGTCCGCTTCTTGGGGTCCGCCAATGACGTCGAAGGCTGATCCCTCCGGCGCGCGGAAAAGGATTTGACTTCCGGTTAAGCCGGGCAGGTTGCGAATGTTCAATTCCTGGTTGCCCACGCCGGAAACCTCGACGCCGGCGCCGACTGTAATGGGAACGGGAGTAGGTACGAAAGCGACCGTTGGCAATATCGGTCCCTCCATGGCAAGATCCGCCGGGGCTTGCTGGGCGATGACAACTTCGACATCGTCGCTTGTCGCCGGGCGCTTGACTTCGTCGGCGTCGTTCCCGATCGATTCGCTGATCTTGGCTGGATCGGCGACTACGATCTGTATAAGAGGCTCGGCTTGCGGGAGGGAATCTCCAGCTCTCAGGGAAAGCAGCGCCAGGACCGCGCCTGCCGCCAAGACAAGCGCGGTCAAGAATGTGAATCCCAGTGTCCACAATGGAAAATAAAGCGGACTTGCAGTCCGCTTCCGGGGGCGGTCCGGCCTTCCCGAAAACTGCTGCGAAGGAATCGATTGCGTTCCATAGGCGGCCTGGTCCGGGCGCGATTCACTGGCAGGCCTGAAATCGGACACACTGGGTTGCGGGCTTTCTTCGACCATGGCGCTTATTGTGTCTACTGATTCTTATCCTTGATCCAGGCGCTGAAGCGATCGAAGGACCAGGTATTGACGACGTGACGCGCTTCGACCCAGCCGCGTCGGGCGTTGGCAATGCCATAATCCAGCAGGTCGAGGTGCGCCACGCGATGCGCGTCGGTGTTGATGGCGAGCAGGGCGCCCATGTCTTTGGCCAAGCGCGCCAACTCCGGCTTGAGATCGAGACGCAGCGGATTGGCGTTGATCTCCAGGATCGTATTGCTCTCGCTTGCGGCGCGCAGGACGACATCCCAGTCAGCGTCTACAGCTTCTCGGTTCGGGAATTGCCGCGCTGAGGGATGCCCGATCATATCCACGTGGGGATTGTTGATGGCATTGAGCAAGCGCATCGTGACTTGCTCGCGCTTCTGCCCTAAGCCAACGTGCAAGGACGCGATCACAAAATCCAATCCCGCCAATATGTCATCGGGGAAGTCGAGCTCCCCATCGGCGCGGATATCCACTTCGCTGCCGGCCAAGATTTGGATCTCGTCACCCAGCGCGTCGTTGACTTGCCGGACTTCTTGAACTTGTTCCAGCAGCCGCTCGACAGTGAGGCCGTTGGCGATGCCCAAGCTGCGCGAGTGATCGGTGATGACGATGTACTTGAGGCGGCGCTGGATACAGGCTTCCGCCATTTCGCGTATTGAGTCCTTGCCGTCGCTATAAGTGGTATGCATGTGCAAATCGGCGACGATGTCCTCTCTTGTGATCAAGTTTGGCAATTGATGATTTTGGGCTGCTTCAATCTCGCCCGCATCCTCGCGCAGTTCCGGCGGCACGTATTGCATGCCCAAAGTCGCGTAGACTTTTTCTTCACTGTCGCAGAGGATCTTGGTGGCGGATTCGAGGATCACTTTATTGTCGTCCACCGGGCTCAAGGCGTGTTCGTTTAGGCTCAGCCCCTGGTCAAGCGCAATTTGTCGCATTTTGACGTTATGCGCCAGACTGCCCGTGAAATAGTTGAGCGCCGTACCCCAACGCGCCTTTTCCAGGACGCGCACATCGACCTGCAAGCCGGAGAGCAATTCCACCGAGCTTTTGGTGGGCCCGTGCCCCAAAACCCGAGCAACGTTTTCCATGCCGACAAAGCAGTCCATAATAGGCGCGGCTTTGTCGCTGGCAATGAGAATATCGACATCGCCGATAGTTTCTCGTCCGCGGCGGATGCTGCCGGCCAGCGCGCCGGCGCTCGCTTCTGGCAAGGCCAAGAGCAGATCGAGGATCTGTTGCGCTGCGGGCAGGGCGTCGCCGATTGAGGCGCGTCCGGTTTGTCGCGACAGCGCCTCAATGCCATCAAGAATCTTTTGCTGGCTCTTTACCCCCATGCCGGGCAGCCCGGCCAATTGATCGTCGGCCGCCGCTGCTTCTAACTGTTCGACGTCGGTAATGTCTAGTTTCTCCCAGAAAAGTTTCGCCTTCTTCGGTCCCACGCCATTGATGTGCATGATTTCGACCAGGCCTTCGGGGATCTCGGTTTTGAGGCGATTGTAGAAGTCAAGTTCGCCCGTCTCCAGCATTTCGTCGATCTTGGCGGCGATCGTCTTGCCGATATTGCTGAGATCAGTCAAAGACCCTTCGGCGGAAATGACGCGTAAATCACGGGGTACCGCGCGAATCGTCTCGGCTGCGCGCCGGTAGGACAAAACGCGATGAATGTTGTCACCGCGGATTTGCAGCATATCGGCGCAACGCTCAAAAATATCAGCGATCTCTCTGTTGTTGAGGCTCAATTCCGACTCCCTCGTCAGGATAGCTTTTAGAACGCATATTCGAGCTAAGTATACCAAATCTTTGCCTACGGACAAAGGAGATTTATGCTGCACAATCACTGACGCTTGACACAACCGGCAGGACAGGCTAGCATGGTTGCAATTGAATATCAAATGAAAGACTGTGAACCAGAGTAGTACGCATCGTCGCGGTGTACAGAGAATCGCTAGTAGCTGTGAATGCGAGACAACCAGCGATGCCGAATGGACTGGGGAGTTGCGCAGGTGAAAGGTTGGGCCGAGTAGCTTGCGACGGTGAGCGCTCCGTTATCTAGGCGCGGGATATCGATCGTGAGGTCTGTATCCGCAGAGTGATCTGCCCTGGGCAGGTAATCAAGGTGGTACCGCGGGAACCCTTCTCGTCCTTGAATGGACGATTCGGGTTTTTTTGATTTTAGGGGGAGATTGCCGATGCTGAACGTGAGGGACCTAGCGCGACAAGGCATTAAACCGACGCGCGAAGAAATCTACGCGCATTTTGAAAAGGGCGATCACGTGCCAGTCTATCGCACGCTGCTGGCTGATTTGGAAACGCCGGTCAGCGTTTATATGAAGTTGAAAGAGGCGGGCAAACCGGCATTTTTGCTGGAGAGCGTCGAAGGTGGCGAACAAGCCGGACGTTATTCCTTTATTGGCGTGAATCCCAAGGGTGTGCTGGTCGTCAAGGACAATATGGTTCACTTCGAGCGCGATGGGCGGCAGACGAGCTATCCCATTCCCGCGGGTCAAGACCCGCTGCATGTCATCAAGGCTCATTTTGAGAACGTGAATCCGGTGCCGCTGGAAGGATTGCCTCGCCTGGTCGGCGGCGCGGTCGGCTATATGTCCTACGATATCGTGCGCTATTTCGAAGATTTGCCGGCGACCGCGTCTGATGACCTGCGCGTGCCAACGGTTGCCTTCATGCTGCCGGATACGCTGGTCATATTCGATCGCGTCAAACATCAATTGATCGTGCTGGCAAACGCGCATAACACTGGGGATGCCGACGCCGCCTACGATCGAGCAATCGCGAGCATTGATCAAATCGTCGAAGCCTTGGCGCGACCGATGGAACATCACGCGTACACGGCGCCGGCTGGCATCCACCACGGGGACCTCGTTTCAAATGTTGAACAACATGTCCACGAAGACCGCGTCCTCAAGGCAAAAGAATACATTCGTGACGGCGATGCCTTCCAGATCGTTTTGGCGCAGCGCTTCAGTCGACAGACGACAGCGACTCCCTTGCAGATTTACCGCGCCTTGCGGGCGACCAATCCATCACCCTATATGTTTTTGCTCGAATTCAATGACGATCTGAACTTGGTCGGCGCATCGCCGGAGATGCTCGTGCGCCTGGAAGATGGCATCGCTTATAATCGACCATTGGCGGGAACACGGCGGCGCGGGGTCAACGAGCAAGAAGATTTGGAACTAGAAGAAGAACTCATAAACGATCCCAAAGAGCGGGCCGAGCACGTGATGCTGGTTGACCTGGGACGCAATGACCTGGGGCGTGTCTGCGATTACGGCACTGTCAAAGTGACCAAGATGATGTATATCGAACGCTACTCGCATGTGATGCACATCGTGAGCCAGGTCGAGGGCGTAATCCGCCAGAATATGGACGCCTTCGATTTGCTGCGGGCGACCTTCCCGGCCGGGACGTTGAGCGGGGCGCCTAAAGTGCGGGCGATGGAGATTATCGAGGAACTGGAGGAGACGCGGCGCGGTCCTTACGGTGGCGCTGTCGGCTATTTCAGTTTCGACGGCTCGATGGATATGTGCATCACTATACGCACCTTGCTGATGCAAAACGGAACGATCAGTGTGCAGGCGGGCGGCGGAATCGTCGCCGATAGCGACCCCACTGACGAATACTACGAATCAATCAACAAAGCGGAGGCGGTGTTTGAAGCCGTCCGGTATGCCGAAGAAGGCTTGACGTGAGGCCCGGCGTTCAGATAACGCGGGGCAAGGAAAAGTTTGAAGGGAAGCGCAGATGATCCTGGTAATCGACAATTATGACAGTTTCACTTACAACATTGTGCAGGAACTGGGCGAACTGGGCGCGGAGTTGACAGTTTATCGCAACGACAAAATCACCGTTGACGAGATAAGGACTCTAAGTCCGGATCGTATAGTGATCTCGCCAGGTCCGGGCTATCCCTGCGACGCCGGCGTATCGCTGGAATTGATTCGGGAATTGGGGGCGGAGGTTCCCACTCTGGGCGTTTGCCTGGGGCACCAGGCAATCGGCGAAGCGTATGGCGGGGTGGTTGTGCACGCGCCGGAACTGATGCATGGCAAGACTAGCATGATCTATCACCAGGGCGACACAATCTTCGGCGACATTCCTGACCCCTTCGAAGCGACCCGCTATCATAGCTTGATCGTGGAAGAAGAGAGTCTGCCCGACTGCCTGATGATCACGGCGCGGACAGCCAGTGGCGAAATCATGGGATTCCGACACAAGCGGTATCCGGTAATCGGCGTACAGTTTCATCCCGAAAGTATCTTGACGACTTACGGCATGAAAATGCTGGGCAATTTCCTGCAGTTTCAGCCCGGGCAGACAATCGAACAATAGACGGACAAGAGGTGCCGACATGGCGACGAGAACAATGATAAACATCGTGAACGCAATTGACGGGCTGAGCCGATTTGCGAATTTGCAACCCGATGAAGCCAAGATGGTCATGCTCCAGATTATGAACGGCGGCGCCAGCGACGCGCAGATTGGCGCCTATTTGATGGCCTTGCGCATGAAAGGCGAAACCATAGAGGAGATTACTGGCAGCGCCCGCGCCATGCGCGCGGCGGCCAGCAGGGTCCCCACGAATGTCGACGGCGATCTGCTGGATACCTGCGGAACCGGCGGGGACAAGTCCGGCACATTCAACATCAGCACCACAGTGGCCTTTGTGGCCGCCGCCGCCGGGATTCCTGTCGCCAAACACGGCAATCGCGCCGCCAGCAGTAAATGCGGCAGCGCGGATGTCCTGGCGGAGTTGGGCGTTAACCTTGAACTCAGCCCGGAACAAGTTGGAAAATGCGTCGATGATATCGGCATTGGCTTTCTGTTTGCGGTCAAGTTGCACCCCGCTATGCGCCACGCGATTGGACCGCGGCGGGAGTTGGGCATCCGTACCATCTTCAACATCCTCGGCCCCTTGACCAATCCGGCCGGAGCGCAGCGACAACTGATGGGCGTCTTTGCGCCGGAACTGACCGATTTATTGGCGCAAGTGCTGCGCGCCCTGGGATCGAAATCAGCGATGGTGGTGAATGGCTACGGCGGCTTGGACGAATTGACCACGACTGGTCCCAATCGCATCAGTTACTTGCAGGAAGACGGCCAAATCGTACACATGGACGTCGACCCGACGGAACTGGGATTCCACGCCGCCCACATTACCGACCTGAAAGGCGATGACGCGCCGACCAATGCCGCCATCCTGCGCTCGGTGTTGTCGGGAGGCGATAGCGGCGCCAAACGCGATGTTGTACTGCTCAATGCCGGGGCTGCGATCATGGCTGCCGGCAGGACCGCTTCGATCGCGGACGGGATCGAGGTGGCGCGAGAGGCAATTGACAGTGGCAAAGCCATCGGGAAACTCGATCAGCTAATCGCATTGAGTCAAAGTTTGGCCTCATGACTTCGCCCTTTGTCACGACTGACACGGTCCTGGACCGCATCCTCGCCAGAAAAGTCGAGGAAGTCGCCCGGCGCAAGCGTGAAACTTCGCTCGCCGCGCTGCGAGCCGAGTGGGAAGCCCTTCCTTTTCCGCCGCGCGACATGGTCGCCGCTTTACGGAAGGACGAGGTCGCCCTGATCGCCGAGGTCAAGCGCGCCTCGCCGAGCAAGGGCCTGCTGACGGACGACTTCGCTCCGGTAATGATCGCGGCAACTTTCGCCTTTAACGGCGCGGCGGCGATATCTGTATTGACCGACGCCGACTTTTTCATGGGCAGCCTGCGCTACCTGCGCGCTGTGCGGGAAGCGGTAGACCTGCCGCTACTGCGCAAGGACTTCGTCATTGATCCCTTTCAAGTCTACGAGGCGCGGGCGGCCGGGGCTGATACCGTCTTGTTGATCGTCGCGGCCCTTTCCGACTTGCAATTGGGGGAGCTCCACGCGCTAACGCATGATTGCGGCATGTCCGCCTTGGTCGAAGTGCATAACGAAGGCGAAATGGAACGCGCTTTGAGGCTCGGCGCCAAATTGATCGGCATCAACAATCGTGATTTGAAGACATTCAACGTGGACCTGGAGACCACCGTGCGACTGGCCGGCATGGTAGAGGACGACGTGGTTCTGGTGGCGGAAAGCGGCATCCGCGATGCTGACGATGTGCGGACGATGGCTACCTTTGGCGCCGATGCCATTTTGGTCGGCGAATCGCTGGTGAAAGCGCCGGACATGGCGAGCATGACGCGCGAACTAAGCGGGCAGCGGCGGGGGAGCCGATGACTAAAGCCAAGATTTGCGGAGTGCGATCCTATGAAAACGCGCTGATGGTAGCCGAATGCGGCGCCGATCTGATCGGATTGAACTTCTATCCGGAATCACCTCGCTTCATTGACAGGGAAGCAGCGGGAGATCTTGTCAAGCGGCTGCGCGCGAGGCTCGGCGATCATTGCCCGGTTTTGGTTGGCGTTTTTGTCAATGAGTCGGCTGGCCGAGTGCGCGAGGCAGTCGCGTCGGTCGCCCTTGACTACGCTCAATTGAGTGGCGATGAATGTCCTGAAACACTGGAGGAATTGAGCGGAATCGCCTTCAAAGGGATTCGTCCCAAGACCGCGGAAGATGCGCTTGCAGACGTCGATCGCTACGCGAATGCAATAACGACGGATGGGCGGATGCCGTCACTGTTGCTGGATGCCTTTAATCCCAAGTTGTACGGCGGCACAGGGGAAACAACGGCCCTTGAGGTGGCGCTGGCGCTGCGGGATGTGGCGCCGCGGCTGATGCTGGCCGGCGGGTTGAATCCAGAGAATGTCGCCGAGCGAGTGCGGGCGATTCGACCCTGGGGCGTGGACGTCGCCAGCGGCGTCGAATCCGGGATACCTGGATTCAAAGACGAAGACAAGGTTCGCGCCTTCATCGCGCAAGTGAGGAAGGCCAAATGAGCGAACAGTTCGACATTTATGACGAATCCTTGCGCCATATCGGCGTCAAATCGCGCGAGGCCGTGCATAGAGATGGCGACTGGCATCAGGTCTTTCATTGCTGGGTGATTGGGCGCGAGCGCGATGGCGGCGAATTCGTGATTTTGCAAATACGAAACGACGACAAGGATATGTACCCCGGTAAAGTAGATATAAGCGCGGCCGGGCACTTGGAGGCCGGTGAAAACGTGGCCGACGGCGTACGAGAAATCGAAGAAGAATTGGGCTTGCGCGTGAAATTCCAGGATCTTGTTCCCTTGGGACGCCGTCTGGGCATATCGCGCTACCGAGATTTGGTCGACTGTCAAATCAGTCATGTTTTCTTTCACGAATGCAGCCAGCCGCTGGCGGACTACAATTATAGGCAAGAAGAAATAACCGGACTATTGAAGCTACCGCTTGATACGGGACTGAGCTTGCTGTCGGGTGAGGTCGACAGTGTGATCGTCGACGCAGTCGGATTGAAGGCGGATCGCGTAGCGATTGGCGCCGACGACTTCATACCGAGCGTCGATCACTATGCCTTGAAGACACTGAGCCTGGCGAAGCGATATTTTGCCGGAGAAAAGCATTTGTACATTTGACCAAGGATGCGCGAAAATGACTGAACTATATATTCGTAGGGATCTGACTGACCTGCCGGATGCGCGCGGCTATTTCGGTGAATTTGGCGGACGCTTCGTGCCGGAAACGATCATTCCCGCGCTTGACGAGCTGGAAGGCGCCTACGCCGATGCCATCGCTGATCCCTCGTTTCATGATGAGCTTGCCCATCTTCAGCGCACCTATACCGGACGCCCGACGCCCGTCAGCTATGCCCGACGCTTGAGTGAGCGGCTGGGCGGCGCGCAGATCTATCTCAAGCGCGAGGACCTGGCGCATACTGGCGCGCACAAGATCAACAACGCTCTGGGGCAGGGCCTGCTGGCGAAGCGCATGGGCAAAATGCGTATCATAGCCGAGACTGGCGCCGGGCAACACGGCGTTGGCACAGCTACCGCCATGGCTTTGCTCGGTCTGGAATGTCATGTCTACATGGGCACAGTGGATATCAAGAGACAGCAGCCCAACGTCTTCCGCATGAAATTGCTGGGCGCGGAAGTGATACCCGTGACCAGCGGCAGCCGAACCCTCAAGGACGCCATCAACGAAGCCATGCGCGACTGGGTGACCAATGTAGAGACGACCTTTTATCTGCTGGGTTCGGCGCTGGGGCCGCATCCCTATCCGATGATGGTGCGCGACTTTCAGAGCGTTATCGGCGTCGAGGCCCGCGAGCAGATTCAGGAGCTGACGGGTCAACTGCCTGAGGCTTGCATCGCTTGCGTCGGCGGCGGCAGCAATGCCATCGGCATGTTCCACGCCTTCCGCGCCGACGAAGGTACGGAATTGATCGGCGTTGAAGCGGGCGGGCATGGCATCGAAAGCCGAGAACATGCGGCGCGCTTTGCCGATCTCGATATCAGCCGTCCTGGCATCTTGCACGGGACCCGCTCTTACGTGATGCAAGACGATGACGGGCAAATCATGGAAACGCACAGTATCTCCGCCGGTCTGGACTATCCCTCTGTCGGCCCGGAGCACGCCCATTTGCGGCAGATGGAACGGGCCTTCTACACTATGGCAACTGATGAAGAGGCTTTAGAGGCCTTTCAGGTCTTGAGTGTAACAGAAGGCATCATTCCGGCTTTGGAAAGCTCGCATGCCCTTGCCGAAGCGATCAAGCGCGCGCCGACCATGCCGCGAGACAGCGTCTTGCTGGTCAACCTCTCCGGGCGGGGCGATAAAGACCTTGATACGGTCATCGGCGTCCTGGACAACTAAGCGATGCCGCGACGGGAGAAGACAACTGACATGACAAACCTACGCGAAATTCACGGGCTGGCCGCGCTGGATCAGATGTTCGCCGCAGCGCGCGCTCAAAGACGGGCGGCCTTTTTGCCGTACTTCCCTATCGGCTATCCGACCTATCAGGCGTCGCTGGACGCGGTCGCAGCCATGGCGGATGAAGGCGCTGACGGCTTCGAAATCGGCATCCCCTTTAGCGATCCCATCGCTGACGGTCCTACCATACAGGCGGCGACGCAGGTCGCGCTTGAAAACGGCACGACAGTGCGAAACTGCCTTGATGCCGTTCGGACATTGCGCGCGCAGGGCTACACACAGCCGATGCTGATGATGGGATACGCCAATCCCCTGGTGGCTTACGGCACCGATCAGTTTGTCCGCGATGCGCGCCGGGCCGGGGCTGACGGCTTGATCGTGCCGGATCTGCCGCCGGAGGAAGCGGCCATGTTCGCGGAGAGCTGCGCGCGCGAAGGCCTGGCCCTGGTATTCTTTTTGGCGCCGACCAGCAATGACCGGCGCATAGAGATGGCGGCCAAACATACGACCGGCTTCATCTATGTCGTCTCCTTGACCGGGATCACCGGCGAGCGGGCGCAACTGCCGACTTACTTGACAGATTTCATCGCGCGCTTGCGCTCGCGGACGGACAAGGCGCTGGTATTGGGATTCGGCATCAGCAGGCCGGAGCACGCCCGCCAGGTGAGCGACTTGATGGATGGCTTCATCGTCGGCTCAGCGCTGGTGCGAGCGGGGGGCGAGGGCGTCGCCGCCGTGCGGGAGTTGGCGGGATCGTTGAGAGGCGCGCTGTAGATGTGAAACCTTCACGAATGTAATGCCTTTTGCCCATCCTCGACAAGAGATCCCAAACCCGTAGTACGAACGATATGGCAGGGGCGACTGACCTGCAGTGTCTACGCGCAGCGCTGAGTCGCCCCATATCCGTTCAGTATCTCCGCGTCGGATTGCCCAACTGGCCGTCAGATGATTGTGATTCCGTGTTTTAGCCAACTTCGATACACTGCCTTGGTCGGATGTTGACAGACTTCAAACGACCGTGTAAGCTACGAGCCATATGGTGCTGAGGATGTCATAAACACATGCAACATTTACAGTTTGCCAGTTTGCGTTATTATTGCTTCCCAAACTGCATAGACCGGGTTGGGGTGTTTCGCGCTGGCAACTGAAGATCAAGTCGATCAGGACAATACATCGAGGCGCAGAGTGAAATGCTCAGCGCCTTTTTTGTTGATTGAGGAGCGTTCAAATTGATGATGAGAGGGGTACGGGGCGCCACCACGGTGGCATCCAACTCAAACCAGGCGATACTGGCGGCGACTCAGGAATTGTTGGGCGTCATGATCGAGCGCAACGGCATCGTCGAAGATGATGTGGCCAGCATATTGTTTTCCGCCACCCCGGAGCTCGACGATACGTTTCCTGCGAAGGCGGCGCGCATGATGGGCTGGACGCGCACTGCCCTGATGGGCTTTCAGGAAGCGGATGTGCAACATGGTCTGCCAATGTGCATTCGCGTGCTGATTCACTGGAATACCGACAAATCCATCGACGAAATCCAGCACGTCTTCCTGCGCGACGCCGCGCAGTTGCGTCCCGACCTGGCGGATGATGAGCGCGCGCAGCGGGGGAATCGTCATGATCGCGGCTAATTTTCGGGCGCGTCATCTTTCGATAGTCGGCCTGGGGCTGATGGGCGGATCGCTGGCGCTGGCGCTGCGCGGTCACGCCGATCATATCACCGGTATCGACTCTTGCGAGGCAGCGCGTTCCTATGGGCTGCGGGGAGGATTTGTCGACTGCGCCACGGATGACCTCTTTGGGGGCGTCAATCACGCCGACGTCGTGATACTCGCCGCGCCGGTGCGGGTCATCGTCGAGATGCTCAAGATGCGCATCGGTTCTTATTTGCGCTCGAACACTCTGGTCGTCGATATTGGCAGCACCAAGCAAGATATTGTCGATGCCATGGCAAACCTGCCTGTCGGCGTCAACGCAATGGGCGGGCATCCCATGACCGGCAAGGAAAATGGCGGCATCGAAGAATCCGATCGCGCCCTGTATGCCAATCGCCCCTTTGTGCTCTGCCCGTCCCGCCGCACCACGCCGGCGGCGCGGCTGCGGGCCATATCGCTGGTGGAAACGCTGGGCGCCATCCCTATCGAAATGGAAGCGGAAAGGCACGATCAGATCGTGGCCGGCATCAGCCATTTGCCCTATCTCTTGAGCGCAACCTTGGTGGCGACAGTCGCCAATCAAGCGGAGGATGACAGCGCCTACTGGGATTTGGCGGCCGGGGGATTCCGCGATACCAGTCGCCTGGCGGCCAGCGATGTGACGATGATGGGGGACATCTTAAGTACCAATACCAAGGCTGTTGCCACATTGCTGGCGCAGTTCCGCATGCAGTTGGCGATGCTGGAGACGATGTTGATCGGCGGCGACGAGCAGCGATTGAGCCAGTCCTTGCAACCGATAAGGCGCGCGCGAAAGGAATGGGCGGACAACTATGAAAAGGGACGATAGACATAGCCAGTTGCTGGTGTCTCCCGGAGGCAAGCTATTCGGCAGCACGACGATACCGGGCGACAAATCGCTTTCGCACCGCGCGGCCATGTTGGGGGCAATTGCCGCGGGCAGTTCACATATCCGCAATTGGCTGGCGGCTGGCGATACGGAAGCGACGCTGGGCGCGATGGCTGACTTGGGGGCGGAGATCGAGCGCCACGACGCCAATACCTTGACCATTCACGGTGGAGAATTGCGCGAGGCGGATCAACCGCTTAATCTGAAGAACGCCGGGACCGGCATTCGCTTGTTGGCAGGCATTATGGCCGGGCAGCCTTTTCCCAGCGTATTGGACGGAAGCGAGCAATTGCGCCAGCGACCGATGAAGCGTATCACCACGCCATTGCGAAGCATGGGCGCGCAAATAGGTTCGACGGATGGATGCTGCCCGCTGACGATTCAGCCCGCTAAGTTGTGCGGCATCACTTACGAATTGCCTGTCGCCAGCGCTCAAGTGAAGAGCGCGGTCTTGTTGGCGGCGCTCTTTGCCGACGGCCCGACCACAGTGATTCAGCCGGGACCGACCCGCGATCACACTGAACGCATGCTGGCTTCCATGGGACTTAGAATTGACATCAATGACGAGAATCCGGACAAGATGACATTGCATCCGCCGGAGAAGCTTGAGCCCTTGGATTTGACGATCCCGGGCGATTTTTCCTCGGCGGCCTTTCTTCTGGTGGCGGGATTGTTGACGCCGGACAGCGATTTGACAGTCACGGGCGTCAATTTGAATCCGACGCGAACCGGTTTGCTGGATGTTTTGGAAGCGATGGATGCTGATATTAGCACCACCTATCGCACCATCCAAGCTGGCGAAGCGATTGGCGACATCCGGGTCCGGACAAGCGAATTGCAGGGCATTGAGATCGGCGGAGACACGGTGGTGCGCATGATCGACGAATTCCCAATCTTGATGGTCGCCGCATTGCGCGCCCAAGGCGAGACAATTGTGCGCGATGCGCGTGAACTGCGCGTGAAGGAGACGGATCGCATAGCGGTTATGGCGAGCGAATTGCGCAAAATGGGCGCGGAGATTGAAGAACGTGAAGATGGATTCCGGATCCTTGGCGCACAGCAATTGTCGGGCGCCGATGTGGACGGGCACGACGATCATCGCATCGCCATGAGCATGACAATCGCGGGTACAGTCGCTTCCGGCGAGACGCTGGTCACTGATGCGGCTTGCGTGGCGGATTCCTTTCCCGGTTTCGCGCAGACGCTGATCGGCTGCGGCGCGCATATCGAGCCGGCATAAGGGCGTTGATAGAGCTGCCAGCGGCGGAGAAGAAGTAATGAGGAAAAACCGAGTTGGACTTATCGGCTTTCCGGTTGAGCACAGCCTGAGCCCGGTCATGCATAACGCGGCTTTTGCAGCGCTAGGCATGTCCGATTGGTTCTACGACGCCATGTCGATACCGCCGGATATCTTGCGCTATGGGGTGCAGGAACCAAAAAATCATGGCTACATCGGCATCAATGTGACGGTGCCGCACAAGGAAGCTATGATGGAACTGGTGCGCCCGGATGAAATCGCGCGGGCGATCGGCGCGGTCAATACGGTTGACTTCAGGAACAATAGCGGTACGAATACCGATGCCGATGGCATCGTCGACGACTTGCGGGCCAACGGCGTCCCCGTCGCAAACCAGCGCGTTTTGGTATTGGGAGCGGGCGGCGCGGCGCGGGCGGTGGTCTATGGCTTGGCGCGGGCGGGCGCTACAGTGGCGATTGTCAATCGTACCAAGTCGAGAGCCGAACGCTTGGTCGCGGATCTTGGAAGCGCGGCTGCCATCGACGGTATCGCGGTGATGACGCTGGATGAAGCCGCGGATTGGGGTATGTCGCTTATCATCAACTGTACCTCCGTCGGCTTGCATCCCCATGTCAATCAGTCGCCCTGGATTTACGGCGTGCCTTTCCCGGATGGCGTGACGGTTTATGACACTGTGTACCGTCCGGCGAACACAGCGCTGATGCAGCAGTGCGTCGCGCGCGGTGGCCGAGCAATTGGCGGCTTGGGCATGCTGGTGCGGCAAGGCGCGCTTTCTTTCGAGATCTGGACGGGCGTCGCGCCGCCGGTTGATGTGATGGCGAGCGCGGCGCAAGTGGCCCTGGAGAATACGAGCAAGGCCTAGAGACAGAAATCAGATCGAGGTCAAGGACTAAACCGACATGCCAATACGATTTTTCACCGCGGGCGAAAGCCACGGCCCGGGCTTGACCGCCATTCTGGAGGGCATGCCTGCCGGCTTGCCGCTCTCGGTCGAGGATATCAACAAAGATTTGCGCCGGCGGCAGAAGGGCTACGGTTCCGGCGGGCGCATGCAGATCGAGAAAGACAAGATTGTCATCACCTCGGGACTGATGAACGGCATGACGACGGGCGCCCCCATCGCGCTGCACGTTCAAAATCGCGATTTCAAAAGCTGGAAGGAACGTGATATCACGCCTATCACGACGCCGCGCCCGGGACACGCGGATTTGACCGGCGCGCTCAAATATGGTTATCGCGAATTGCGGCTGTCGCTGGAACGCGCCAGCGCCCGGGAAACGACGATGCGCGTGGCCATCGGCGGGATTTGCAAGCGCTTCCTGGACGAGTTCGGCATCAAGATTGACGGCTACGTGGTTCAATTGGGAGATGTCAAGGCGGATCTGGCCTCCATGCCTTTGGAGGAACGGATTGCCCGCAACGAGGACAACGATGTGCGTTGCCCCGATGCGGCCGCCGCCGCACGCATGCACGCGGCGATCCGACAGGTCAAAATCGACAAGGATACGCTGGGCGGCGTCTTTGAAGTTGTCGCCCGCGGACTGCCGCCGGGCTTGGGATCCCATGTCCACTACGACCGCAAACTGGACGGCAAACTGGTGGCGGCGATGGTCAGCATACAAGCCATGAAGGGAGCGGAAATTGGGGGCGCTTTCGAGAATGCTGGCAAGCGTGGATCACAGGTTCACGACGAAATCACCGTTGATGCCGACGGCAATTTGTCACGCAAGACCAACCGCGCCGGCGGCTTGGAAGGCGGGATTTCCACCGGTCAGCCAATCATAGTACGCGTGGCGATGAAGCCGATATCCACCATGCTGCGCGGGGCTGCTTCTGTTGATCTGGCCAGCGGCGCGCCCAATATGACGGTTTACGAACGCAGCGACTTCTGCGCTTTGCCACGGGCGGTACCAGTTGGCGAAGCCATGATGGCGATTGTGCTGACGGACGCGCTGCTGGAAAAACTGGGTGGGGACAGCATCGAAGAAATGAAGCCGCGCTTTGACGCTTTACGCCGCAACCAAGTGAGTGACCTGCCGATGGACAATATCGAATGGCGCTTTGGATACGACGTATGAGCGGCGGGGAAAACATTGTCATCACCGGCTTTATGGGAACGGGCAAATCAACGGTCGGGCAGCGAGTCGCCGCTAAGCTTGAGCGACAGTTCATCGATATGGACCTTGTCATCGAAGAACGTTTTGGCTTGCCGATCCCGGAGATCTTCAAGCGGCATGGCGAAGCGCTATTCCGGACCGTCGAACGTGGATTGGCTCACGAACTCTCCACACAATCCGGTCTGGTGATCGCGACTGGTGGGGGGGCGCTTGTCCCTGATGACATGCGCGATCTGATGGGGCGGACAGGAAAGTTGATTTGCTTGAACGCAGACAAGGACGAGATAAGCGCCCGATTATCGGAAACGGATAACCGTCCGCTGGCCGCCAATTGGCAAGCGCTCTTTGAAGGGCGACAATCTGCCTATGCCCGGATTCCCAATCAAATCGAGACGAGTGGCAAAACAATTGAAGCTATCGCCTGCGAAATCGTCGCGATGTGTGATGGCCGGATTCATGTACGAACGCCGGCCGGGGGCTATGATATCTGGATCGACCAAGGCATCCTTTGCGAAATCAACCGACATATCAAGACACTTGGACTGGGCGGCCATGTAATTATCGTGACCAACGAGACGGTCGCTCCGCTTCATGCCGAGGCTTTGGCGAGCCGCTTGCCAAGCGCCGACATCATAGCTGTGAAGGATGGCGAAGAATACAAGAACCTGGAGACGGTCTCTTCGATCTATGATGAGATGCTTGCGCTTGGCGCCGACCGCGGCACGACCATGATTGCCCTCGGCGGCGGCGTTCTGGGAGATATGGCCGGTTATGTCGCCGCGACGTATATGCGCGGGATCCGATTGATCCAGGCGCCGACTACATTGCTTGCCATGGTGGATTCAAGTGTGGGTGGCAAGGTCGGCGTCGACCTGCCGCAAGGCAAAAACTTGATTGGCGCTTTCAAACAGCCCGAAGCGGTCTTGGTCGATACTGATGTTTTGGAGAGCCTGCCGCCGCTGCAATGGCGATGTGGCATGGCGGAAGTGATCAAGCACGGCTTGATTTCGCGGCCGGCGCTGCTGGATCCCGAAAACTGGGAGAAGGAAAAACTGGTCAACCTGCTGCGGCATGCGATCCAGGTGAAAGTCGAAGTGGTCGAAGAAGATCCTTACGAACAGGGAATCCGCGCCCACCTCAATTTGGGACATACTTTCGGGCACGCGATCGAAAAAGTAACGCAGTACAGCGTCCCGCATGGCGAGGCGGTCGCCATCGGCATTTGCAAAGCGGCGCGCTTGTCCTGCAATTGCGGGTTGATTGATGAACAGCTAGTCCAGAAAGTCATATCCACATTTGAACGAATTGGCTTGCCAGTTGATATCGAATTGAATCCCGAAGAATGGTACGCGGCCATGTCTACCGACAAAAAGTGGGGGGCGGGCAAATCACGCTTTGTCCTGTTGAAAGCTTTTGGGGAAGCGACAATTGTTGAGGGATTGCCCAAAGAAGAAGTCTTGGCGGTCTTGTAACGAAGGACGAATAAAAATATGTCAAAAGGGATTCTGATCTTGCACGGTCCCAATTTGAACCTGCTGGGTACGCGACAGCCGGAGGTATATGGCAGTATGACGCTGGAGGAAATCAATAGCGCGATCCGGCAACATGTCAGGCCTTTTGAGATCGAGTTACGTGTAGCACAGTCGAATCACGAAGGCGATTTGATCGATCGCTTGCATGAGGCGCGTGGCTGGGCTGATGGCGTTGTCTTCAATCCGGGGGCTTATACGCATACATCGGTCGCATTGCGCGACGCCATTACTGCCATCGACGTGCCTGTGATCGAAGTCCATATTTCGAATATTCATGGGCGGGAGTCCTTTCGACACAAGTCGGTTTTGTCTGGCGTATGTCTGGGCCATATTGCCGGTTTTGGCTGGCGCAGCTATGTCTTGGCGGTGGATGCCCTGCTCCGTCAATGGGAAATTGTGGCTAGCTAACTGGTGAAAGAAAATGAATACCGGCGCGTAAATTTGGCTATCTCGTCAGTATTCTAAGCGCGCCCACACCACGTATACTTGACTTGGCGCTGGAAAATCAGACAAGGTGGAATATGTTCACGGCAGCAGAAGTCTTGCAGACCGTTCAGGAAGAACGGGTCCGGTTTGTCGCGCTCTGGTTCACCGATATCACCGGCTTGGTCAAGAGCATCATGATACCGGCCTTGGAATTGGAAAATGTGCTCGAAAACGGATCGCATTTTGATGGCTCCGCTATTGAAGGTTTCGCTCGGGTCGCGGAAAGCGACATGATCTTGGCGCCGGACTTGTCAAGCTTTGTTGTTTTGCCTTGGACGGATGGCGAGGACAAAACCGCGAGACTGATCTGTTCAATTTGTACGCAGAACGGCGATCCCTTTATCGGGGATCCGCGCAATCTGTTGGCCAAGGTGCTTGAACAAGCCAGGGGAATGGGTTTTCTCTTCAAAATCGGCATGGAACTGGAGTATTTTCTCTTTCCTTTTGACGAGAAAGGCAAGCCGCAAATTGTCGCGAATCATGACATTGCCGGGTATTTCGACTTGACCGACGACCCGATTCAATCGATCGGACGATCAATGCTTGCGGCCTTGGGCAAGATAGGCATTCGTGTGGATTCGACCCATTCGGAGACGGGCCCGGGTCAACACGAAATCGATTTTCAATACGACGACGCGTTGCGATCCGCGGACAATGTTTTGACCGCGCGGATAGCGCTGAAGACTATTGCCAGAGAACGCGATTACTACTGTACTTTCATGCCGCGCCCTCATGCCGACTTCCCGGGCTCGGGCATGCATACCCATCAAAGCCTTCACGATGTTGCCACCGGCGTAAACCTTTTCGTGGACAAGGAAGGCGAATATGGTTTGTCCGAGGTTGCCAAGTTCTTCCTGGCGGGACAGTTAGAACATGCGCGAGCCATGTGCGCGGTGTTGGCGCCGCTGGTCAATTCCTACAAGCGACTGGGCACCAGCTTCGAAGCGCCGGTAGACGTCACTTGGGCGCATGTGAATCGCAATGCCTTGATCCGTGTGCCAAGTACCGTTCCGGGCAAAGAATATCATACGCGTTTGGAATTGCGCTGCCCCGACCCGACCGCCAATCCTTATCTGGCGATGGCTGTCATGTTACAGGCCGGGCTCGATGGCATCAGGCACAAGATGCCGCTGCCGGAACCGCTGGAAGAGACGCTTATGCGCCGCACCAGCGGTCGCATGCGTCATATTGAGGTGCTTCCACAGTCCCTTGATGAAGCGCTTGACGCGCTTAGCGAAGACGAAGTGATTCTTTCCGCCCTCGGACCCTATGTCAGTGACCGATACATTGCCGCCAAACGCCACGAGTGCTCCGAATATAACAGGCAAGTCACATCTTGGGAACTCGAGCGCTATCTCAGCCGCTTTTGACGGTCAGCTCGTGAATTCGCGCAAGTGCCGCGCGGGAATTCGCTTGCGAAACCGCCACGGTGATGCTGCAGTTTGAAGGCCCAACTGCCAACCCCAAGAGGGGAATATCATCCAGTTTCGCCAGAACTGTCGCCAGCAGCCCGGGCGAGGAACTGATGTTATTGCCGATGGCGGTGACCAAAGAGACCGTTTCGATCTCCCAGGGCATCTTTTCCGGGTGCTCCGCCATCTTCTCCCGCAGAGCCTGTTGAAGGCGATCCACGCCATCAATGCCGATGCTGGTTGGAATCACCAGGACGAGAAAGCTGCTGCTGGAGGATTGCGAGGCGATCATTACTTCGGTGCGCATGCCCAGGGTTTTGAAGAGCGTATTGCCTACCAGTCGCGTGACGCCCGCCATCGAACCGCTCCTGGGCCGCGTCAAGGCTAAACCCTGGATGGAAGTGACGGCTTTTATGACCGGCTGCCTGTGATCTGCGCCATGAGAGATTGCCGTACCTGTCTCCTTGGGGCGGTGGATATTCTTGATGCGCAAAGGAATTGCGCCTTTGGCAAGCGGCGCGATCATTTTGGCATGAAGTATCTTGGCGCCGAAATAAGCGAGCTCCGCCGCCTCGTTATAATCTAGTGCAGGGATCACACGCGCGTTGACGATTTCGCGCGGGTCGGCGGACATCATACCGTCAACGTCGGTCCAGATCCACAGCGCCTCCGCTTTCAGCAGCGCGCTCAGTACAGAAGCGGTGAAATCCGTTCCGCCGCGCCCGAGCGTTGTGGTTTCTCCTGCTTCAGTCGCGCCGATGTACCCGGTCACAACCGGCATAATCTCGCGTTCAAGCATGGGCACCAGCAGGTCCTTGACGTTCTCGGCACTGCGCTGCAAGATCGGATTCGCATTGCCATGCACGTCGTCCGTGACAATCAATTCAGTGCCATCGACGGTGACGCCGCGGATATCATTCTGGCGCAGCAAAGCGGCGATGATCCGCGCTGACAAGCGTTCGCCTACAGCCACCACGGTATCGCTCATACTGGGCAGCAGCTCGTCATTGAGGTTGTTGGCTACTTTCTGACATTGATCAAGCATGTCGGAAAGCAACTGGTCGATGTCCGCTTTGAGCGCATTACGGTCGGAGGTATCGAAGGGCAATTGATCGACCAAGGCCATGTGCCGCGTGCGCAGAGTAGCGGCGATACGGCGATACCCCCTTTGGTCGCCGACTCTGGCGTGTAGCGCCGCCTCGAGCAACATGTCCGTGACACCCTCCAGCGCCGACGCCACGATCAAAATACGCTCCCAGCGTTTGGACTCGTCGATGATGATAGCCAATACTTGGACGAGCGCCTTTGCCGTCCCCAGCGAGCCTCCACCGAATTTCATGGTTAAGATTGCCATGCAATCCTCGCGCGCCGCAAATGAATGCGCTGAATCAAATCGTTTTCTTTCTAATTTAACAAACCACCATCCGCGCGAACGGAACGAGTGTCTTATTCTGCGTGAGCGCGGGAGCCCTTTTCGCCGGTTACGCGCCGAGCGACTGTTGGAAGATGAGTATCGCTACAGATATTCTAGCAATTTTTCTTAGGCGGCAACAGTCGTCGCCAGCGAATTTGGACTTGTCGATATTGCCTTTGAGAATATTTTCAAGTAAAGTGCAAATCATTCGTGTACCCGTATCTTTTAGCCCGAAAGCCGGATCGTTCGGCTTTATGTCGATACGTTCCTCTGGCCTAAGCGGAAGGCGAATATGTATGGCTACGGTTCATGCTGAAGGACCAAGACTCGTAGCGGGCGTGCGGTTTCAAAAGATCGGCAAGCTCTATCATTTTGATTATTCAACAAATCCCGAGCTAAAGACGGGCGACTTTGTCATCGTCGATACCTTGCGCGGCCGGCAGATGGGCCAGGTTATGGGCTTTACCGCGCCCGACTCGGATCGCCCGGTACGGCAGATCCTGCGTCAGGCCACCCCCCGCGACCTGGTATTGCGACAGCATTGGGAATCAAAAGAGGCGGAGGCGCTGGATACCTGTAAGGAAACCGCCGCCAACTTGCGGCGTCTTGCCGGCGTCAAGTTCGTTGCTGCGCAATACAACTATGACGGAAGCGTAGTCACGTTTTTGTTTAGCGCCGAACAAGCGATAGATACGGCCGTTTTGCAAAAACGGCTTCAACGCAAATTCGATGCGCGCATCGAAATGCGGCAAATCGGTCCGCGTGATGTCGCCAAGCTCCTGGGCGGTTTCGGCGCCTGTGGCGAGACGCGCTGTTGCAGTACCTTCTTGACCGACTTCAGTCCGATATCGATTAAAATGGCCAAGGCGCAAGGCGTTTCGCTGAACCCGTCGGAAATCACGGGTATGTGTGGACGGCTGCGTTGTTGTCTTGTTTACGAGTATGAACAATACGTGGAAGCTCGGCGGAAGTTGCCGCGCCGCAACAAGCGAGTCGGCACCCCGCACGGTGAAGCCCGCGTCACCGACCAGCTTCCCTTGCGCGACGCTGTTATGGTGGATCTGGGAGATGGCGTACGAAAAATCGTCACGAGAGAGGAAATCATCCCGCTGGAAGAATTCCGCAAATTGGCTGAAAAGGCGCATTCCCCGTGTGACAAACACGGCGACGGCAGTTGCGAGTGCGGCATGCCGGCCGGGAAGCGTCAGGCGGATGTGATCGCATCCCGCCGCGCGCGATCCGAACGCTCTGATACGCCATCCAAAACGGAACAAGACGGCGAACGCGAGCGCCGGCCGCGCCGATCCCGCGAAAAGTCGGCGGAGCCGGGCAAGAGTCCCAGGCGGCGGCGCGGACGTCGCCGACCCCGTCGGCGTGAGGATGCTTCCGCCAAGCGGCCAAATAGCGGCGATTAAATCTGACCAACGGAATTGCCAATATGACAGATAACGACAAGGGGCGCGCGAAACGGATACTCGGCGTTTTCGCCCACCCTGACGATCCGGAATTCTTTGCCGGCGCAACCTTCGCCAAGTGGGCGGTCGACGGCGCCGAGATTACCTTTCTTATCGCTACCAGTGGAGACAAGGGCAGCGCCGATCCCGACATGACCCACGCGCGTTTGTCAGAGATCCGCGAACAAGAAGAGCGCGAAGCCGCTGCTGTGCTCGGCGTCAAGGAAGTTATCTTTCTGCGCTACCGGGACGGCGAATTGTTCCCCACGTTAGAGCTTAGGCGCGATATCACGCGCGTGATACGCCTGACCAAGCCGGACATCGTCGTCACACTCGATCCTACGGTATTCTGGCGCGGCACGCGTGGCATCAACCACCCCGACCATCGCGCCATAGGCGCGGCCACCTTGGAGGCGGTCTTCCCGACAGCGCGCGACCGCCTGAATTTTCTGGAGCAAGAGCGCGACGAGGGCTTGGGTACACATAAGGTGCCGACCGTTTACATTGCCGGCGCGGCAGATCCTACGTTGACCGTCGATGTCTCCGATGCCGTAGAGACAAAGATTCGCTCGCTGTATGCGCACAAGAGTCAGATTTCGGATATGGAAAAAATGGCGGAGCGCATACGCGAGCATACGCTGGATCCCAATTCTCCTCCCGAATACCCGCGCCACATCGAAAGATTTCACGTCATAAACCTAGGATAGGGAAACATGGCAATTGACTACATGGCAGAGGCCGACGCCCTGCGCGACGAGTTGATAGACAGACGCCGCGACTTTCACCGTCATCCGGAGTTGGCCTATCAAGAACATCGTACCGCCGGTGTCGTGGCTGATGAACTCAACAATCTGGGCTTGGAAGTGCAAACCGGCGTGGGCAAAACCGGCGTGATCGGCATATTGGAAGGCGCGAACGCTGGTCCCACAATCTTGTACCGCGCCGATATGGACGCCTTGCCGATCCAGGAAGAAAACCAGGCTGAGTATGTTTCGCAAGCTGCGGGGGTAATGCATGCCTGCGGCCACGATGGGCATACCGCGATAGCGCTGGGCATCGCCAAGCTTTTGACCAATCACCGCGAGCAACTGGGCGGCAGAGTCAAGTTTGTCTTTCAGCCGGCTGAAGAAGTTGGCAGCGGCGCGAGCTCCATGATTGACGACGGCGCGCTGGAAGCGCCGGCGCCGGATCGCACCTTGGGAATCCACCTCTGGAACGATCTGGAGGTCGGCAAGGTGAGCGTAGTCGACGGCCCGACGATGTCGGGGGCCGGGGTCTTCGAAATAACAGTGACCGGCAAGGGTGGTCACGGCGCAATGCCGCATCAGACGGCCGATCCCATCGTGTGCAGCGCCCAGATCATCGTCGCGCTACAGTCGATTGTCAGCCGAAACATTGATCCTCTGGACACAGTTGTGTTGACGATTGGAGAATTGCACGGCGGCAGCGCCCGCAACATTATCCCGCAGACGGTGAGCTTTAGCGGATCCTTCCGTCTTTTCCGCGAAGAAACGCGCGATCTGATCAAGTCGCGCATTCACGATATTGCAACCGGCGTGGCGGGGGCAATGGCTTGCCGCGCCGATGTCAATTTTGGCCTTGGGATCGGCGCGATTGTCAACGACCTTGAAGTGGCCGCGCACGCGCGCTCGGTGTTTTCCGGCTTGGGCGATACCATTGACGTAGTGCGTCAGCCTTGGATGGCCTCCGAAGACGTTGGCTTGTTCATGCAACGCAATCCCAGCGCCTATCTGCTCGTGGGTTCTGCAAATCACGAACGCGAACTTGACTTTCCTCACCATCATCCGCGCTTCGATTTTGACGAAGACGTTCTCCCCCTCAGCGTAGGCATGATGTCCGCGCTCATCGCGGATTATTTGGGAGCGGGCGCCTAGATGCTGGACGGCCTTCCGATTCGCTGGCTGGATTCCTACGGCTGGCTGGTACTCTCTGGCAGCGCCGATCCTCATAGCGAGATCCGCGCCCTGGCTTTGAGTAGATGCAACGCCTCCGGCGCGGTCGCTTATATTTCACTCGCGCAAGATTATGGCGACGCGCTAATGGACGACCTGACGGAATTGGGCGCCCCTTCAGGTTATCTGGTTGATCTGCAAGATGAGGACAATAACGAAATACATGAACGCTTGAGCGGCGCCGGCATGATCGTCATAGAAGCGGGCGATGACATTCACCGCTTGAAGCGACTCATGACACAGACAGTTGTGCATGCCATGAAAGGGGCGCTCCGAGATGGCGCGCTGGTTCTGTTTGAAGGCTCCGCCGCAACGCTGGCCGGCTCTTATTATTTGGACCCGTCTGGGGAGGTTGCAAGCGCGCTGAAGATCGTAGAAGACGTCTATGTGGCGGTTGATGTGAACAGCTTCCTCGAAACAGAGTCGGCGCAATTGGTCTTTCAAAAGCGACCGGATGCAGTTGGCGTCGCAATCGACAGGGGTTCCGCGCTCGTTCTGGGCCCGGATCAACACATCGAAACCTGGGGCGACAAACAGATCACTTTTAGCTTGGGCGATCCGTCGCGCCAAGCCGAGTCTTGACCGGATTGGGGGCGAAAAGACAAACTGATATGCCAATTACGATATTGATAGGAGCGCAGTGGGGGGACGAAGGCAAGGGTCGCGCCGTCGACTGGCTGGCTTCGTCGGCCGATATCGTGGCCCGCTATGCCGGTGGAGACAACGCTGGACATACGGTAGCGCTGGGCAGTGACGTATACAAACTGCATCTGGTCCCCTCCGGCATTTTGCATGAGGACGTCGTTTCCATCATGGGCAACGGGATGGTGATCAATCCGGTCAATCTCGTGCGAGAAATCCAATCTCTCAGGGAACAGGGTCTGGACATTAGTCCGGAGCGCCTGGTCATCAGTTCCCGCGCTCACATCATCACGCCCGCTCATATCGAGCTGGACAAAGCGAGAGAACGCGCGCTGGGCGACGAGAAGATCGGTACGACGCTGCGTGGCATCGGGCCTGCTTATCTGGACAAGACCAACCGCGCCGGTATCAGAACTGGCGATATGCTGCTCGATATCGAGGTCTTTGCTGAGCGCCTGTGCGTCGCCGTGGAGGCCACGAATGCCGAATTGCAGCAGGGTGGTTTGGATTCTTTGGATCCTGTGGAGGCTGCCGAGAGTTACCTGGAAGCGGCCGATTATCTGCGTCCTTATATCAAAGATGTGTCCATCTACCTGCACAAGGCCTTGAAGACGGGCAAGCGAGTCGTCTGTGAAGGGGCGCAGGGAACCATGCTTGATATCGATCACGGCAGTTATCCCTTCGTCACGAGTTCATCGCCCACGGCCGGCGGCGCCTTGACCGGGCTGGGCGTCGGTCCACTGTTTGTTGAGCGCGTGATTGGCGTTGCGAAGGCCTTCAGCACGCGGGTGGGGGGCGGCCCCATGCCAACGGAGGTGGACGGGGAAATCGCGGATCGTTTGCGCGGCACCGGCGCCAACTTTTGGGATGAATTTGGTACAACGACAGGTCGTCCGCGACGCTGCGGCTGGCTTGATGTCGTTATGCTGCGCTATGCCGCTAGCGTCAATGGCTTGAGTGAATTGATGCTTACAAAAATGGATATCCTGTCCGGCTTTGACGAACTGAAACTGGCGGTGGCATATCAAATCGACGGTGTACGTCACGAATATCCTCCCGTGACCAATGAGCAATTGGCACGTGCCGTTCCGATCTATGAAAGTCTGCCCGGGTGGCGAGACGATATCACCGGCTGTCGCGCGCTTGAGGAATTGCCAAAAGCCGCCAGAAACTATGTCGAGCGTATCGCCGAGCTATGCGACGTTCCGATCAGGAGCGTCAGCGTAGGGCCCGAACGCGAACAGTTAGTGCCGGTCCTTTAGATTTGCAATTGATCCCTAAGTTGCGAGGATATTCACTGTGGCGCAGGGCGGGCAAATGATCTTGATGGCTTGCCGCGCTTTGTGATAGATAGTACAATCACCTGCGTAAGAGATCGGAGCGGATCTATGCAGCGACTGGGAGCCTTGGCTCTTATTTTCATCGTCTTGTTGGGTGGAGGCGCGATTACTTCAAACCTGCTTTCGTCAGATTTGGCGATTCAGCAAACGACGGATCCGAGCGGAAACGCGCTGACCGCCACACCCGATCAAGCAGTAGCCTTCATCTTGGTTGTCGGTTTCATTCTCGTCAATGTGATTGGGGCGGGGCTTACCCTGGCGCTGGTAATTTGGCTCTTGAATCGTCAAGTGACCGTAGTGCGCCAAGAAGCGGAAGCCTGAGTCCATTCCTCATCGCTTGCGGCTGTCATCTCCGCGCCTGCGAAGGCATCACCTGATGGGCATCCGAAACGATATACCGATTCTGCAGCAAAACCCGGTAATTGCTCTATTCTGTAGTGTAGGTCTATTCCGATGACCGACGAGTTCCAAGCGGCCCGGCGGCCGCGACCAAAATCCGCGCTGGCAATTGTTGCCGTAGTGTTGATCGCCTTCGTTCTGCTCATCGCATATATGCTTGTTGAGAATTCCTCGGGCGCTTCAAGCGGGTCACTGTCTGAAGATTCCTACGCTGCCGAGGTCGCCGCAGCCCTGGAGGGCGCCGACGCTGATACTGGCGCCGGCCTGATAAACGAATACGAATGTTACACTTGCCATGTTTTGGGAGACGGCAGCCAGTCGCCCCTTTTCGACGGCATCGGCAAATATGCGGCAGAACGCCGACCTCCTCTTTCCGCCGCGCAATACCTGTATGAGGCGACTATTTTCCCGGGTGCATTTATAGTCGAAGGCTACAGTGATTCTATGCCGAACAACTACGACGAACGACTCAGCGAGCAAGAGGTCGGCCATATTATCGCCTACTTGCTGACGCTTACCGAAGAACCGCCGACCTATTAGCTGCGCGAGGGTCTTCGCCTTTTAGCTGCATCCGAGCGGTTCTCGCAGATTGACAAATCCAGGCAATATCATGAGCTTTGATGTCTTCACGATTTCGGCGCTGGTGGATGAATTCATGGATACGCTGGTCGGCGGTCGCGTGCAGGACGTGATCGATGTCGATGAGATGGGCCTTGGTTTGGAAATCTACGCAAATCGAATGCGCCACTATCTCTATATGAGCGCCGACGCCAACCAGCCGCGGGTATACCTCACTGGGGGGAAGCTGCGCCGCGGTCTGATGAAACCGACGCAACTGGGACTGCTCTGTCGGCGAACTGTCGAAAGCGGCATTGTCGCGCATGTCAGTCAGCCCGCTTGGGAACGGCTGCTGCAGATAGATTTTGCCGGACCGGAAGGCGACGTCTCGCTCATCGTCGAACTCATGCCTCGGCGCGCCAATGTCCTGCTCCTGCGCGATGGCGTGATTCTTGATTGCCTCAAGCGCGTGGGTCCCGATGAGAATCGCTATCGTTTGAGCTTGCCCAACCACGACTATGTGCCGCCGCCGCCGATCCGAGGGCAACTGGCGCCGGACGATGTTTCGCTGGAGAGCTTGCGGCGCATCATGGACGCGGTAGAGAAGCCGTCGATTCAAGCGAGACGTGTTCTGCCCGGACGAATCCTCGGCATGAGCCCGCTGCTAGCCAAAGAAATTGTCTTCCGAGCCAGCGGGCGTTCCGACGCCAAAGCGCGAGACAGCGACCCTCGCGCGCTGCTTGATGCCTATCAGGCCCTTGTCGCGCCGCTATTGCGTCGACACTGGCAACCCGGCATCGGCTATGATATGGGCGTCGCCGTCGATTTTGCCGCCTTCCCTCTGTCATTTCTGGATTGGCACGCCAGCCCGACAATGAGCGGCGCGGTCAGCCAATTCTATGGATTGCACCGCAGCGCGGATGCCTATGACGAGGCCAAGAAGCCTGTACAGAAGGCGATAGCTGAAGCGCGAGCGAGACTATCGGCGAAACGTTCTTCGCTACAGCAAGGCCTCAAAAATGAAAGCGAATTGCGGACGATAAGGCAGAGTGGAGAACTCATCCTGGCCTATCAGACTGCCCTGCATGACGGACAGGAACTGCTGCGCGCGCCTTATGAACCTGACGAGCCGGAATTGATCATTAAGCTCGACCCCGAGCTTAGCCCGATCGAGAATGCGCAAAGCTATTTTCGCAGATACGAAAAGGCGAAAGGCGCGAGGAAAGCGATTCCGGCGTTGATCGCGGAGACGACAACTGAATTAGACTTCATTGCCCAGTTGGAAGCTGATCTATCCTCGGCGAGCAATTGGCCGGAGATTGACGATGTCATTCAGATCTTGCAGGAACGGGGACATTGGCAAGGCAAAAAACTCAGGCGAATTGGCGGTGGAGGCAGGCAAGGCCCGCTTCGTGTTGTCAGTCGCGACGGCTATGTGCTTTGGATTGGCCGCAATAGCCGACAGAATGAAAGCCTGACCTTCAAGACTGCCAAGGGCCAGGATCTTTGGTTGCACGCGCGTGGCGTGCCTGGCGCTCATGTCGTCATCCGCAATGACGGCAGACGCATCCGCGACGACTTGATATTAGAGGCGGCGGCGGTGGCGGCCCATTATAGTCAACGGCGAAACGACCAGCGTGTTTCGGTGGACTATACACGCGTCAAATTCGTCAAAGCGATCAAGGGCGCGGGACCGGGCATGGTCACCTATCGCAATGAGAAGACGGTATCAGTCGCACCTCGAGACGAGACGGCGCTTACGAAATGAGACGAGAGTATAAGGCTTGTCCGCTACTGCAGATCATACACATAGATAACGGAAACAGTACCGAAACAATACAAAAAGAGAGCCGATCATTGCGAAAATCAACAAATTATTACATATTCCGCAAAGTTTAGCTCCCCT
>WTGF01000050.1 GCA_011525385.1 Chloroflexota bacterium
CTTTATGGGGGAGGGGTTTGGGGTGGGGGTCAAGGTAGTATTTCAACGGAGTCCATCGGATCGCCCCTACCGGTTGTCAGGCGGTTGTTGTTCTTTAGTTCAACCGACTTCGATACACTACCACCGCGAGCTTGGCGGCGGTATATTCTCGCCGGGCGCTAAAAGGGCGAGCAATCCCATCAAACCAACATTGCAGAAGAGCAGGGGCGCCAGCAGCGGGGAGCCCCGCAAGAATCGCTCGATCACAATCACTCCGGCCGAGGTCAAACTGGATTCCGAGTGCAAGACGAAGCCGACCACGCCCACTGCAATCAAGAGCAGCATGGCGGTTCCATGCGCCATGATGTCCCCGGCGGACGGCAGCGACATAATACCCAAATAAAGGGATGTACTAAACCCAAACAAAGCAGCCGTCACCGGCAGCCAAACCCAGGCATTGTCGAAGCCGAATCGCGCGTGATCCAGCACGCTGCTGATGAGCGTCGCCAGGATGAAAATAGAAACGATCAGCAGATAGGCGCGGGTCTTGCTGTAGGGCATTTGCACCGTCTTGCCCGCAAACAGCTGCAACCTGCCGCTGTCAACCGGCTTTTCGATCCAGGCCGCGCTGATGCCCAGCACGCCGACGAGAACATAAAACAGAGGACCGATGACCGGCGGCGCCCAGATCAAGGTCGCGACCGCCTGGATACTGACCAGTCCCTCGCTTAGCAATACTGTGCGGTTCAGATGAAAGTAAGCGCCCAGCAGTCCGATGCCGATGCTAACCGCAAATACGAGATTGGCAAGCGCGCTGGCAAGGTTACGATTCTTGACTGCAATAGCGCCGGCAATCAGCAGGATTGCCCCGCAGACGAAGCCGGAAACAATCGGAATCCATTCCGCCGGTTTGATGCCGCCGCTTATGTTATGCGCCAAGTATATGTCGATGGCGATGAAAAACTGATTGAAGGCGGCCAGCAGCAGAAAAGCCTGGTCGCGGCTGAAGGGGATTCGCAGATGACGCAATCGCGGCAGCACGAGTGCCAGGTAAGCCATTGTCAACTCCCGTCAGACTCGTATGAGTCGGCGAGACCGGCTTCCTCCAGCAACTCGCGGACCATCTCTTCCAATTCCGCTTGATCGCGCAAGATCTCGTAGGCGCCATGCCACTGCACATAATCCGGACCGCCCATCCAGGCGCCGAACTTGGCCGTGCGCCCCCAATGGTGCCACAGATCAAAGTGCACGAAGTCTATGGGCTGATCGAAGGGTTCGTCGGTCAATAGTCCCGCCTGGCGCGCCGGCGCGATTGTCTCGTTGCTAAGCTGCACGCGCCGATTGATCTCTTCGGTCAGAGCGTCGGCGTCGACATAAAATTCGTCGATGAAGGTGGCGCTGTGGCACTCGCTGCAGACGGTTTGCATCCGCACTTGATTATCCTGCCAGGCCGGCCGCCGCTGGCTTTGTGGCGCGAAGAGATACCAGGTCAAGCGGTCGCCAACGTCGTGCGTCGTGCTCGCGCCGCCGAAACCACTGATATGGCAGGTCGCGCAGGTGGGGGCGGGAAAGTCCGCCACGGTCAAGGTGCCCGGCTCAGCATCCCAATTCCAATCATCACCGCCTGTCAAATAGGCGATGCCATGGAAAGACTCGATATAGATCTCGTACTGCGGATGATCGGGACCGATGTGGCAGTGGTTGCAGGTCTCCGGTTTGCGCGCCTGTTCCAGGCTGAATTCATGCCGAAGATGACATTCCTGGCACTGGCCAATTGAACCATCCGCGGCCGGCGCGCCGATGTCGTGGCAGCCGCTGCAGGCAAATTTTGTGATCGCCCGGCCCTCTTTTTCAAAAAGGGCGTTGCGCATCCGGTCGGGATTGAAACTGCCTTCCGGTATCGACTCGTAGATTGCCAGATGCGCTTCGCTCAAACCTTCAGCGCCCCACATGGCGACGTAGGCTGGCAAGCCGTGGCGGCTGGCGTTGAATTGGGCGACTTCGTTTTGATGGCAAGTGGCGCATTTCGCAGTGGTGGGAACGGTCAAAACAAAGCTGCCATGATGCGCGACGCCACCGGGATAACCCGCCTCTACCTCGTGACAGTTTTGGCAGGTTACATTGGCGGCCGCCATGCTGCTGCGGCTGTATTGCTCGATGATCCCGGGCGTCGTCCTGCTATGGCAAGCGACGCAAGCGTTGTTGTTGTCGAGCGCGACCGGCGCGGCGGCGCCCGGATCAATGACGATGCTGCGCCCGATGGCGGCGATGATCAAAGCCAGCGCCGGGACGGTGATTACCACCAATATGCCGACGATCACCAGTCGAAAAGACGCTAGCAAGCCTTGTTGCGAACGATCTTCAGCCATGGCTCAACTCCTAACAGGCTTAAGCGCGACGTCATTATTTGTAAGTGTGTCAACATGGACTCACTTGTAAGGCACTCTACTACAATAGCATGGATAGGTTGTTTATGTTGTATTTTCGTCAATATTCACAAATATGGTGAGGTCGCGCTAAGACGAAAAACAGAAAAGTGTCCGCCGGATTCTCCTCGCGGACACTACATGGTTGTAAACTTGTTTCCCGAAGCTATTCTTCGTCGTCCGTCGTTGATTGGCTCCAGCGAATGACGAACACGCCAACAATGCCGGCAATCCCCAAGAAGAGGACCAGCATCGCCAATCCCGCCGGAGAAGAAGTTGCCTCGGCGTCCTGCGCCAGCGCAGTCATGCGGCTGGTCAAGAACATCAGCAGCGCCAGCGCCGCCGCGGCTGATCTATACAGTGGCAATTTGCCCATGGGTCAGGTCTCCAAGTCGCTTTCGGCATCAGCCCAATTGTAGCGGCTCTTGGCGCGCAATTGAAGCGCAGCTCAGGCCATTTGCAGTTTGGCGATGTCGTAAACGGTGAAGGTGATAAGCAGCGTCAAGGCCGCAAGCGCCACCACAAGATAGGACCAGCGATGCTTGTAACCGATCGTCCAAAAGCGCCGCAGGCTCAGAAAGATCGACGCCATTGCAATCAGGTTGATCAAGAGCAGAATCGGCACGGTAGCGTCTGCCGCGACGCCGATGATCGGCAGGAGGAAAGGCAGCAGGGCATATTGCAATATGCAGCGGAGGCCGGAAAACAGCAGTGAAATCGTCAACGCGTTTTCGGCGCGCCGCGTCCCTGCGGCCTCGTCGGATGGAGCGGAAATACGACCCCGCTGGTCGATCAATAACAAGCGACTCATGAAACCATCGGCGCGGCTGAAATTCGCATTCGTCACCATGCTTGAACCTATCTGCAAGCCTGCCGGCAATGACGCCAGTCTATCATCAGGCCCCCGAGAATGCCACATTTATTCATCGTCCAGGAACTGGTCCTGGCTATCGAGAAAGGCCACCAGATCCGCCAAATGCTGGGTGCTCAGTTGACTTCCGTAGAAATCCGGCATCAAGGGAGCGTAATCCGGGATGGTGTAGGCCATCGGTTGCACGATGCTTTCCACCAAATACTGCCGATGACTATAATCTCTGAATTCTGGCTGCTGCAAACGAAGATCTTGGATCCGGGTCCAGGTACCCGCAGTTAAAGGCGCGACAGCTTCGTTTTCATGGCAGCCCGCGCAGCCCAGCGCGACGCCGCCCAAGGCGGGTTCCAGACCGTTGTAAAGCAGTTGCCCAGCCAGCGGATCGCCGTATGTCTCTTGCAGATCAAGCAAGATCGCCGCGACATCGCTGCCCACCGATTGCGCCGCGATCAGATCTTCCAAGGTAACGAAACGCAGCGCCTGTTCAAGCATGGAGTCAATCTCTGGCTCGGAGGGCATATATCCGCAGCGCAGCGCCATCGACTGATACAGGGCCCCCAGTCGAAAGAGATTGGCGATCGCCAGATCATGATCCCCGGCGAAATCCGGACTCAGATATCCAGCCAGCGTGTTCTGCTGCGACTCCAGTTCTTCGGGGGCGCAACCGTCCTTGTGTTCACCCTGGCCAAAAGTAGGGATTATCAGCGCGAGAGATAGCATCAGCGCAATACTTACTCGCTTCGCCGCCATCGTTGGCTCCCTGCTCCAATCAAAAAGCCCCCGATTCCGAGGGCTTGCGCTAGTCTGATCAATGCCAGCTATTCCTGCGTCTTCAAGAAGGCGACAACATCCGCCAACTGTTGATCGGTCATTTGACGCGTGCCGAAGTCCGGAGGCATTACACTCGAACTATAAGTGTCCACCGCGTAAACCGCGGGTAGAACGATACTCTCGACCAGGTAGCGCTCGCCGCTGTAACCCGCGAATTGCGGTTCCGCCAGGCGTTCGTTCAGCACACGCGTCCAGGTGCCGATAGTATCCGGCGCCGAAGCCCCGTCTCGATGGCAACTGGTGCAGCCAAACCTGGTATCGTAGAGGATCGCGCCGTTGCTGGCGCTGCCCTCGATTCCCTCTTCCGCCCAGCGCGCCAGAATCCTTTCCGGATTGTCGCCCGCTGGATCCGGCCGCGGCACTCCCGGTATCGATCCGTCAGACAAGGGTTTGCCATACTGCTCAACGGCCAAGTAATCTTCCATCGTCCAATTGCTGCCCTTGTCCCAATTCAAGATGTAAGCCGCGAGATCTTCAATTTCATCCTGCCGCAATGAACCGCCGGCCAACTGCGACCAAGCGACCATGCCGCCGTCGCTGTTCGGCCAAACATTTAGGCTGCCGGGGCGGCCGTGAATCAAGGTGGTTATCACATAGCCCCGCAAGTCGCCTGCCCAGCCGACTTGCGCCAGCCGCGTGCCATTGTTGTTGAAGAAAACTTCGATCTCATTAAACGCGGTCCGGTCGCTGTCTTCGATGGTATCCCACAGCGGGAACAGACCCTTTGTCACAGCCGCATTCAAACTGCCCAGGATCGCTTGACGCGCTGCAGTAGACTCGGCAATGATGCTTTTCTGATTATCAATTTGCGCCTGGATGGCTTCCATCTCGGCCTGGATCTGATTCTGCCGTTCATCGCTGGGCGGATTCGTGGCGTCAGTAAGTTCCGCCAGAAGCACATTGCTGTCGTCGCTCAAACGCACCAAGGTTCGGTTGGCATTGGTGATGGTCGCGGTCTGCTCGCCGACCGGGTCGTAACCGAAGAAATGCGGATTATTCAGCCCGGGGGCCCGCAGCAACGCGCCATAGCCCTCTTCGCCATGACACTCCGCGCACAACGAGGCATACAACTCGGCGCCGCGTTCAATCGATCGTCCGGTATGTTGATATACGAAGGCTTGCATGCGCGCTTCTTCGTTGATGGCGACCCAACCGACCAGAATCATGATGGCGACGAACATGACAATGCCCGTCAGTATGCGACTCTCGACTGATTTAATCATGTATCGGTCCTAGATCTCGGTTGCTAAATCGCTTGCCACAGGTCAGTACGCGCTCTCGTCGCTTTTGACGATCCAAAAGCCTAGTCGAAATAAGCCGAGGCTTCGTGAATGAACAGGTGATCGCTGAAGATGCGCCGCGCCGGGACCGGATTGCCCTCCGCGTCCAAGACTTGCTGTTCTTCCGTCAGCGGTTCGCCGGCGTCGCCAAATACCGGATTGCCCTCATCGTCCAAAACCGGTACGTCTTTGGTCGCATACACAAAGAGCGGATTTCCTTCGTCGTCCAACTTCACATCACCGCCCTCGATGACGACGTTGTCCCAACTGACGATCCAATCCAGGCGCTTCAAGCCGCGCTGATTATCGGTGATCACCAGCGCGCCCCAAACGTTGGGCAATTCCGTTGGCGCTCCTTCCAGATGATGGTTGAACTCTTCCATTACGCGCAGCAGCACGGGCGCTTCCATTTCCGGTATCGTGCGGAAGCGCAAAGGCACTTGATTGGCGCTCAGCTTCTGGAACTTCAATTCGTCGACCATCTGCTGGTACTGGTCGTTCGCCGCGGTCTCCCCATTGAATTCGGTGATGATATCGGCGGCGGTCAATCCTTCGTGACCGTGGAATTGCGCCGTGGTGTAAGCCCCCGCGATCATTTGATCGAAGGGGATCGTCCGGCCGATGCCCACCTTGCTATGCGCCGGCTCAAAGGTCAGTTCGTGCACGATTTCGGTCTCGGCCGAGGTCTTGACCGCGAATTTCGCCAATCCCATATAACTCAATATCGTCGTCACCGAAACCAGCAGCATCGCGATCGTCAACATGAAACGGCGATGGGCGAAGCGCCTGCTCGGCGTCACGTCCAGGTAGGGCAGCATCGCCAAGCCGCCCAAGGCGACGGTCGGGAAGGCGACGCCCCAGATGAATTTATCGCCCAGCTTGAGCGCCCCCTGAATCCACAGGAAGTACCAGGGCGCCGTCGTGCCCAGGGGCGTCACTTGCGGATCGGCATGGTTCTCCAGCGGCGCGTGATAGAACCAGATGCAAAGCACGGTGATGATGAAAGTGGTCGCGCCCAGCCACATCAACTCGTTGGTCAAAATGTCGGGTATGAAATAAACGCGCTTGTCCAGGGGCACGCGCTTGGCGCTGTCTTCGCCGATATTCTCTTTCTGCGGCGGCAAGCTGTAGCCGTGGATGATGACTTTGTAATAATGAACGCCGAAGAAAACGAAGAGCAGGGCGGGCAGCGCCAGGACATGCAGCAGATAAAAGCGCAGCAAACCATTCGCTCCCAACTCCGGCGCACCGCGCAGCAGCAAGTTGACCTGGTCGCCCACCACCGGCGTCGCCTCCGCCATTGACGCGCCAATCGTCACCGCCCAAAGCGACAACTGATCCCAGGGCAGCAAATAGCCAGAGAAGCTGAGGAAACCGGTGATCACCAATAGCAACAAACCGGTGAACCAGGTGAATTGTCGCGGTTTTTTGTAACTGCCCGTGACCCAGGTGCGCATCATGTGCAGCGCCACCACAGCCACCATGAACTCCGCGCCCAGACGATGCATATCCCGCATCAACTGTCCCAGCGGCACATTGCTGAGTATCGTCAACATATCGCCGTAGGCGATCTCGGGCGAGGGTGTATACCAGAGCATCAAGAGGATACCGGTGATGGTCTCGAAGAAGACAAAATAGGAGGACAGCCAGCCCAGCCGAAAACTGGGATACATGCCCGTCACATCGCGATTGAAATAAGACGGGCGCATGTGCAGCCAGAAGCCATCGGCATGCGGCGTCAGACGCGGGTTGGGACGCCGACTGGCTGTGTCGCCGCGCAATGCCTCGCGCACGTCCTGCACGTTCATGCCGGCGGTCAGGCGCTCCACCGAATCGTCTATGCCTTCAAAGATCGCCTTCTTGAAGCCCTTTGCCTTGACATCATCGAGGAATGACGGGAAGGGGAGAATGGACATAGATGCTCCTCGCCTTAATGCAGCTTAACCACTTGCTGGTTCAATGCAGTTCTCCGACAATGCGCGCGCCGGTATCAATCTGTATGCTCGTGATCTCCCGCGTCAGATCCAGCGGGATGGGTCCGCCGTCCGCCGGCGTGACCAGGGTACTGCCATCGGCATAGGTGACCGTGGCGATGAAGCGATCCAGATTGCGCGGCGCCGGACCCTCGATCCACTGCCCATTGAGCTCGAACTTCGAGCCGTGGCAAGGGCATTCGAAGCGGAAGTTGGTCGGCACCCATTTCGGCAAACAGCCCAGGTGCGTGCAGACTTGATACAAAGCCCGCAGTCCATCCGGCGTATGCGAAATATGGAAGCGCCCCGACGCCACCGTCACAGGCGCCGCCCCAGCGCCCGGCAGTTCCGCCGGATCAAAGGCGAAGGTGCCGCCGAATTCGCCCTCTTTGAAGCGCGGGAAAGCGAACCAGATCAGCCCGGCGCTGGTCTCGCCCAACAGCAGCGCCATGGACGCGATCCAGATGTAATTGAGGAATTCCCGTCTGCTCGGCGCTGTCACCTGGACGCCCGGCGCGGCAGCGGTCCTGGCGACCGCGGCGCTCATGGATGTCGGTCGTGCGGATTGTGCAGTAGCCATAATTGATGGATGTCCTTCCCAGCAACAGGACTGATAACGCCGTTTTCCGAATTATTACGATTTACATTACGAGTCTGATTTCTGCTTTTGTTAAATATATCACAATCTCATAGGGGTGTCAAAGTATAAACCTTTGTGGATTGGCTCGGAAATCTGGTCGAGGATGATACGGAAAATTACGGTAAAATGTCGAAAACACCAACCATATCATGCAGGCAACATGGCGCGTATCACCATCCAGGCCGACGACAGGCATCTAGTAAAATATTACGCTACCCTCAAGGAACTGCGCGAGACCAAGCAAGATCTCACCGAAGGCAACACGCGCCGCGCTTTTGGCGCGCTGCTCACCGGGCTGGGGCGGCGTCGCAAACTGACCCTGATCGAAGAACGTCAAATGCGCTCCAAGACCACCGGCGGGAGCATCCGCACCGACGGTTCGCTTGTCGACGCCTTTGATCGCCCCTACGCCCATTGGGAAGCCAAAGACAGCGCCGTCAACCTCGATGCTGAAATCCGGCATAAAATTGATAGCGGCTATCCCGTCGACAACATCATCTTTGAGGACACTCGTACTGCCGTGCTCTATCAAGACGGCTATGAAGCGCGCCGTACCTCTATCAACCGCAAACCCGACTTCGCCGCTCTCTTGACGCAATACCTGAACTACAAGGCGGAACAATTCGAGAATTTTAACGAAGCCGTCCAGAGCTACGGCGAGCAAATTCGCGAAATCGCTACCCGGCTCAAAGACAAGATCGACGCCGCCCACCAGGACAATCGCGAATTCCAGCGCCAATTCGACGAATTCATGCAACTCTGCCGCCGTTCGCTCAATCCCAACATCAGTATCGAAGCTGTCGACGAAATGCTCATCCAGCACCTCATGACCGAACCCATCATCCGCCGCGTCTTTAACGTCCCACACTTCGCGCAAACCAACGTCATCGCCGCCAAAATCGAAGAGGTGATACGCGCTCTGACCAGTTCCTTTTTCAATCGAAGCGACTTTTACGGCGGTCCTCTGGAGAAATTCCACAAAGCCATCGAAGACGCCGCCGAAGACCTCGATTTCAGCGACAAGCAGACCTTCATCAACGCCGTCTATGAGAAGTTCTTCCAGGGCTACAGCGTCAAAGTCGCCGATACCCATGGCATCGTCTACACGCCCCAGGAGATCGTCGACTTCATGTGCGCCGCCGTGGAAGAAGTCCTCGAAACTGAGTTCGGCAAAAAGCTCGGCGATGAAGGCGTCGTCATCATCGACCCCGCCACCGGCACCGGCAACTTCGTCGTCAACCTGCTGCGCCGCGCCCACCGGCGCAACCTGCGCGAGTTCGAGAGCTTCTACCGCGAGCGCCTCTTCGCCAACGAAGTCATGCTCATGCCCTATTACATCGCCTCGCTCAATATCGAGCGCGAATACTACGAACTCACCGGCCGCGCCGCGCCCTTCGAGGGACTCTGCTTCGTCGACACCCTCGATCTGGCCCGCGAGCGGCAAATGTCCTTCTTCAACGAAGCCAATACCGAGCGCGTCGAACGCCAGAAAGCCGCCGACATAAACGTCATCATCGGCAACCCGCCTTACAACGTCGGCCAGGTCAACGAGAACGACAATAACAAAAACCGCAAATACGATGTCATCGACAAGCGCATTCGAGAGACCTACGCTAAAGATTCAAAAGCGACCAACAAGAACGCCCTGAGCGATGTCTATGTGAAGTTTTTCCGCTGGGCGGTTGACAGGCTGGAAGATCGTCCCGGCATCATCTGTTTCGTCAGCAATAACAGCTTCGTCGACCAGTATGCCTTTGATGGAATGAGAAAACACCTGCTGCAAGATTTTGACCGTGTTTACCATTTAGACTTGCATGGCAACGTGCGTCAGAATCCCAAAATCAGCGGCACGTCCCATAACGTCTTCGGCATTCAGGTGGGCGTCGGCATTACCGTCGCTGTTCGCTCCCAAGAAATCAAAGACCATAAGCTGCTGTATCACCGCCTCCCTGAATTCTGGCGCAAGGAAAACAAACTCGACTACCTCGCCGACAACGCTCCCCCTCCCTCTTTATGGGGGAGGTTCAGGGGGCCGGGGGGTGGGGGCATCGAC
>WTGF01000072.1 GCA_011525385.1 Chloroflexota bacterium
GGAAGGGGCCGGGGGATGGGGGGTGGTTTGCGACATTCGCATGACTTACTTTCATTTACTCCTGTTAGAACATTGACGAAGAAAAGCGTCGACAGGCATTCAAATGCCGGCGGCTATGTTTTGCGATTCCGCAATATCGCCATGATAACGTATACTATACAGGTATTGAAGCCGCTCAATTGACGGGGATTCATCATGGTTTCGAAGCCGCTTTACCGGCGCCATTCCCGGGTTCTGCAACCGCTTTTGATGACCGCAGCCGTTTTCGTTATCGGCTTTATCGCGGGAAGCATGGCGCTATCCAATCGCAGTGACGCGCAAGGGCGGAGCGCGCTAACCGATACCGACCAGGCTTTCGAGCCCTTCTGGGACGCTTTTTCGATTGTTGAATCTCGCTATGTGGATCCCGTCGATGTTGAAACGCTGGTCAACGGCGCCATCGACGGGATGGTCAATGCGCTGGAAGATGAACACAGCGGTTACATCCGGCCCGACTTGTGTGATCGCGCCATCGACTTCTCGGGCGAATTCTCCGGCATCGGCGTTACGATCCGCACAATCGAAGATACTGGAGAAATCGAGGTTGTCACGGTCATTCCCGGTTCACCGGCCGAAGGCGCCGGCGTGTTGCCCGGCGATGTATTTTACGCGGTCGATGGTCAACTGGTCAGTGGCATGACACAGGCCGAATTAACGGCGCTCGTCCCCGGCCCTCGCGGCACAACAGTTACAATCACCTTCAAGCGGGACGAAGAATTCCTCACCTTCATAATCGTGCGCGAGATCTTCGCATTACCGAACGTCTCGTACGAGATCATCAGCGACAACATCGCGCACGTGAAAATGCTGGACTTCAACGACCTGTCGCGCGCGCAACTGGACGAGGCTTTCAAAGAGGTCGACATCAATAACTCCGGCGGATTGATCTTCGATATTCGCGACAACCCCGGGGGAACGCTGGCGAGCGCGATAGAAATTGGCAGCGCGTTCATAGAGGACGGCGTGCTTTTGCGGCAAGTCTCGCGGGATCAGAGCGAAGAAGTCACCCGCACCCGAGGCGGCTATGCCGATATCAATGTGCCGATAGTCGTATTGGTCGATGAAACAAGCGCCAGCGCGTCGGAAGTGATTGCCGGCGCCATGCAGGACTACAGAGTGGCGACTATCATAGGCGAAAGGACCTTTGGCAAGGGCACGGTACAGAATATCGTCCCCGAGCTGGCCAATGGAGGTTGCGTTCGTATTACGGTGAAGCGCTGGCTAACGCCTAATGGGTCCTGGATTCACGCGCAGGGCATCACGCCGGATATCATCGTCGAATGGAACCCGGAAACGGACGAAGAGCGGGAAAATGACTTGCAGCTCGAGGCGGCAATCGCGTTTCTACAGCCGCTCGGCGGCAACGAATAGGTTAGCCGCGCTCAGGCAGAATAGTAAGCCTTCTCGTCGTATGAGCGGCGCGGTTTACATACGCAAAAGCGGCGCGACTAAAAGGCACGAAAGCCGTATACCTAGTGTGTAGCTAGCGCTCGCTTCCCATTAAGACTAGTCATAGATCCGAAGCGGTGTTACACTGTTCGTGTTTCGTACCGGAGTTGAAGTCAAGGAGCTATGGCATGGCTGTCGCCTTGCAGATTTCGTCTATCGTTATATCGATCGCGATGATCATTCTCATCTTGCTGCAAGTCAAAGGCGGCGCCTTGGGCAGCTTGCTTGGCGGCGACGCCGGGGGCGGCATTGCCCGTACCCGGCGCGGGCTGGAGAAGACGCTTTTTCGCATCACGATATTCTTGTCGATCGCCTTTCTTGGGATAGCGCTGTTCTCTGTCGCCACGACTGGTTGAGTCTCAAGTCACTTCATTCGGCGTCACGCAAAGCGATCAACTCTCAGTTATCGACAATTCGGCAGCAGGATAGCAGCAGCTATCCGTGATCTAGACTAACAAGGCGGGTCATGTTTCGCGGATTCCGTTTGCATTTGTTGGCACTGATACTGGCCGCGACCGTTTGCGCATTTGCCGTCGTTTTCCGTGTCAGCCGCGTAGCGCAAGTTCAGCCGCCGGCGGTGTCGACTCCCGCTCCCAGCGACGACGAAATCACCCCTAGGTCCAGTTCCACGCCCGCCGCTTCGCCCACCGAAGGACAAGTTGCCGCAGCCCGAAGCCAGGCCACAGACAGGGGAAAATACCGTGAAGGATTGGTCGGAACGGTCCAGCGGCTGAATCCGCTCTTCACGCAGCTCAATCCCGTCGACCAAGACATTACAAGCCTGATCTTCCAAGGCCTATTCGCTACCGACGAATACGGCTCGCCGGTGCTTGATCTGGCGGAAAAGCTGACTATATCGGGCGACAAGCTCGAATACGTGCTGGAATTGCGTCAAGACATCAACTGGCAAGACGGCGTCGCATTCGGCGCCGACGACGTCATTTATACGATGTCCTTGCTCAGCGATCCGGATTACGCGGCCTACTCGCCAAGCGCTGAGTTTTGGCGCAGTGTCGAAACGCAGAAGTTGGGAGATCATCTGGTGCGTTTTCGCCTGGCGCAGCCACTGGCCAGCTTCACGCGTCTTTTGACAATTGGCATCTTGCCGGAACATGCCTTGCGCGGAACGACAGTCTCCCTGTTGGCAAAGCATCCATTTAACTTGTCGCCAATTGGCACCGGCGCTTATCAGCTCGGCGAATTGCGCGCTGATCCATCGGGCAAGGTCAGCGCGATTCTGCTGCAACTCTCGCCCGTTTACGAGGCGCGCCGCGAGGCGCAAAACAGTCATCAATTGCGGGAACTGCTCTTCAATCTTTATGCGAATGCGGATGACGCGATTCGAGCCTATCGCCGAAGCGAAATCGATGTGTTGGCAAATATTGGATCGCGAGAGGATCTGCTTAGTTTGCCCGGGTCGCGACTTCATACCAGCATCGATTCGACGGTGCAAATCCTTATTTTCAACTGGGAGGAACCGGCATTTGCCGATAGGCGAATGCGACGCGCGCTGGCATTGGGACTCAATCAGATGGCGCTTGTCGAGGCGCACTTGGCTGGTGAGGCCTTATATGCTGACAGTCCCTTAATCCCGGGAATGCCGGTCTATCAGTCCAACGGATTCTGGAGCGCGCATGACCCGGCGCTTGCGGCCTCACTGGTTGAAGCAGTTTCCAGCGCGACGTCGGATGCGGGAGACAGCGACGATCCAGAAGGCGAAGGCGCCCCGACGGCTGCTTTCAGCTTGCTGGTAGAAGATACCGCCTCGTTGACCGGGCTTGCGTTCGACATGGCTGCCCAATGGCGGGCGATAGGGTTGGCGGTAGAAGTCGCAGCAGTCATGCCCGATCAGTTGATGAAGCGGCTGCGCGCGGGCGAGTTCGATGCGGCGATCGTTTCACAGCGCATTGGAGGAGAACCCGACGTCTATCGCTTTTGGCATCCCGCGCAATCCATCAAGGGTCAGAACTACGGCAGCGCAGCGGAAGACGAGATCGCGGCGTTACTGGATAGCGCGCGTCGGGCAAACAACGGCGTCGCCCGCCACCAAATGTATCAGCAATTTCAAGAGATATTCGCTGAAAAGGCGATCGCCATTCCCTTGTATTACCCGCTCTATACCATGGTCGTCCGCGATTCAATTGACGGTGTCCGGTTGGGAGTTATCGGCAAGGCCTCCGACCGCTTTCGCGGCATAAGTTCTTGGCGATTCGCGACGTCGGCCAGCTAAAGAGCGCCTTCTTGTCGCAAGATTTCGCGCAGCAAGTCTTTGCGCGCAGCACCGCCCAAGGTTTCCAATTTGCGCGTCGCCAATGGATCGATCTCTTCTCGCAAGAGCCGAAGATCCTCCGCGTCCGGCGGCGGGGTCCTGTATAGATCCGGGGCAAGCGCCAAGTCAAAGCCGGTCTTCCGTTTGACCTTTTCAATATCGATATGAGCATGGAGCGAGGTGAGGCGCATTTGTCCTTCCAACCAGTCAAACTGACCCAAGTCGGATACCAGGTATCGGGGTCCCCCGCCCTGCTTTCGTCCCGGCGCGTGACCCATGCCGCTAAGGAAGTCGATCTTGGCGGCAAAGGTCAAACGGGAATGACGCGGCACGTAGAGAAAGCTGTGATCATATAGAGGCGTCACGTCCGGTATGCCGCCGCTGCCCGGCAGCCGCATACGCGGTCTGTGATAGTCCTTGCCAAAGGCAATATTGTTGAAGTTGCCGCGGCTGTCGACCTGGGCGGGGCGGAAAAACTCCTTGGGACGATACTTGGGCAGAATATCGGCGGCGCCGGCCGCGAAACCGAGATGAATAAGTCCCTTGCCGACCCAGAGGCTTTCGATGTCCGCGATTCCCAGGGGACCCCAATCTTGAACCAGAGCTTGTCCGATTGCCGAGGTGAAGCGAGCGCGCGGCGCGTGACGAATCTTGCCGAGGATTAAGCCGGCCGATACCAGCGGGGTGTTAATCCCCTGCGCCCAGACATCGCCGTCCTTGACTTGCTTCGAAATACAGACGCAGATCTGCTCGTCAACTGTATATTGAAGGACCTCTGTCAAAAAGCATCCTTGGAATGTTCTACTCGGCTTTCACCAGACGGACGAACTGACGCTTGCCCACTTGCAAGATCGCCGGGAGCATTTCCGGCGAAACGACAGCTTGCAAGCTATCCACTTTTTCTTCGTTCAGCCGCACGCCATTCTGCTGAATAAGTCGCCTGGCTTCACCTCGGCTGCCGACCATCTGCAGTCGAACCAGGATATCGCGGATCTCTTCGGCAGCCGGAACCACCGCCTCAGCAATATCATCCGGGATGCCGCTGCCGCCCCGGAAGACCTCGTTCCAGCGGTTTTGGGCCGCTTCGGCATCGGACTTGCCATGAAAGATGCTGACTATCTCGCCCGCGAGATTCATCTTGGCGTCGTTGGGATGCAACTCGCCGGATCGCAGCTTCCGCTCCAGATCCTCCACCTGCGGCGGCGTCCATCCCAATATCAACTTATGATAGATGCCCATCGCTTTGTCGGGCAAACTCATGACCTTGCCGTACATGTCCCAAGGCTCGGACAAGAGCGGAATATGGTTGCCCAGGCTCTTGGACATCTTCACTTCGCCATCGGTACCGGGCAGGCTCTCGCCCATGATGAGGGCGATCTGTGGCTTTTGGCCCAATCCTGTCTGCAGCTTGCGACCAGCTACCAGGATGTTAAACAATTGGTCTTGTCCGCCGACTTGCACGTCCGCTTCCTGGGCGACGGCGTCGTAGGCTTGCATCAGCGCGTAGAAGAATTCGTGCAAGAAGATGGCCTTGCCGTCGTCGATGCGCTTGGCAAAGTTTTCCCTCACCAGGAATTGCTGAACCGTGAAATGACTGGCCAGCCGAATGATGTCGGCGAAATCGAGGGTTGCCAGCCACTCATCGTTGCGGCGGACCCGTGTCAGATCGCGATTTAGAATCTTGAAGGCTTGCTCCGCGTAAGTGCGGGCGTTGTCTTCGACATTCTGCATGGTTAATTGATCGCGCGCGGAGTCTTTGTCCGAGGGATCGCCGATCAAACTGGTAAAGGTGCCGATCAGGAAGGTAACATCGTGCCCGAAGTCCTGGAATTGCCGCAGCTTGCGCATGGTTATAGTGTGGCCCAGGTGCAAATCAGAGGTGCGCGGATCGTAGCCGCAGTAGACGCGCAGCGGCCGCCCTTCCGCCTGGCACTCCAGCAAGCGTTCGCGCAGATCCTTCGCCATATTGTCGCGAATCGCTGGATCGCCGTAGGCCGCGCCGGACATCAACACTTCGACCTGTTCTTCGATTGTCGCCATATTCATTAACTCGTTGCATCAATTCGCTGTCGGAACCGGCAGTATACCATAGCAGCCGCTTGTTGTTCAGGTTGGGCAGTTTTCGGACGTGGTAAAAATCATGAATTTCCGAACAGAAGTAATCGAAAGTAAGCTATGCAGCATATGGTTGTTAATCTACGGCAATTGTGGGCGAGCCAAGGCTCGTCCCTACAAGGCTTGTCCGCTACTGGATCATGCTGACGCGCTTTTTTCACCCCTCACCCCCCGGCCCCCTCTCCCACAAGGGGAGAGGGGGAGCCAAGCTTAGCGGAATATGTAATAATTTGTTGATTTTCGCAATGATCGCCCCCTTTTTATATTGTTTTGGTACTGTTTCCGTTATCTATGTGTATGATTTACAGTAGCGGACAAGCCTTACATAGTTTCGATTATTTCGGCGATTTCTTTCTTATGGCAAGGCTTTCAATTATTGAGGCGCGTTTACTGAGGCACAGAGCAAGCAGAGAATTGTAAAAATAACTTTGTGTCTTTAGGGTGAAAACATTGTGATACCCATGGAATTCACCACTCCCCGCTTCTCGCCATAGTCTTGCTGACGGGTTGGGATTATCATTGTCGTTGTGCCCTAAAGACGGTGACGTCGTCTTATAGTCAAAGACAAGGAAACAGAGCATGCAAAGTATGAGCAGCGCAGAAGTTAGACAGGCCTTCCTCGACTATTTCGAGGAGATGGGTCACAGGCAGGTCGCGTCGTCTTCTCTAGTACCAGCCGACGACCCGACGCTTCTCTTTGTCAATGCGGGCATGGTGCAATTCAAAGATGTTTTCCTGGGCTTGGACAAGCGAAACTATAGCCGCGCAACCACGTCGCAGAAGTGCATGCGCGTCAGCGGGAAACATAATGACCTGGAAAACGTAGGTCCGTCGCCCCGCCACCACACCTTCTTCGAGATGCTGGGCAATTTCAGCTTTGGGGATTATTTCAAGCGGGATGCGATCAAATACGCCTTTCAACTGTTGACCGAGGTATATAAGCTGCCGGCAGAGCGCCTGGTCTTCACTGTCTATGAGAATGATGACGAAGCCTACGATTGCTGGGTGAATGAAATGGGCGTCAGCCCGAAGCGGGTCGCCCGCATGGGGCCCTCCACCAACTTCTGGCAGATGGCGGATACCGGTCCTTGCGGTCCGACGTCAGAGATCCATTGGGACAAGCAGCCGGAGTCTGGAGAAGAGGACATCATATCGATGCTGCAGGCGGAGGACGATCGGTTCCTCGAGATTTGGAATCTGGTGTTTATGCAGTTCAATCGACAGCAAGCCGATCCCGAACACAGTGGCCTCTGGGACAAGCCGCTGCCAGCGCCAGGGGTCGATACCGGCATGGGGTTCGAGCGTATCACATCCATATTGCAAGGCGTCAAGGCCAACTACGAGACGGATCTTTTCCTGCCGATTATCAAGCGGACACAGGAACTGACGGGTCATACCGATGAAGAGCGCGAGGCGAATATCGTGCCCTACCGCGTCATAGCGGATCATATCCGCGCGGCGGTGTTTCTGATTAGCGATGGCGTTTTTCCCGGCGCCAAAGGACGCGCCGCCATACCTCGCATAGTCATCCGGCGGGCAGTCCGCTTCGGCGCGATGATCGGTTTTGATCGACCCTTTCTCGGGCAGGTAGCCGATAGCGCCATCGAGATTATGGGCGCGCATTACCAGGAACTGGTCGAACAAGCCGACAGTATCAAGCGCATCATCACGCTAGAGGAAGAACGCTTCCGTCTAACCATGGAGCGAGGACTCAGCGAGTTGGACGACATGCTGGCGAAACTGGAACAGTCCGACACCCTGGAAGGCGCGGATGCCTTTTACCTCAAGGCAACGCTTGGACTACCCTTCCAGGTCACGAAAGACGTTGCCGAAGAGCGAGGATTCAGCGTCGACGAAGCCGGTTTCGCCTGCGCGGAAGCCGAGCATGCCCGTATCAGCGGCGGCGGTCAAGCGATGGGCGAGATCGAATCCGGCGACTTCTACAAAGACTTGCTCGGGAGGCTGCGAGAAGAGGGCGCCGTGAGCGATGACGGCATCAGCTACGATCCATATGACGACGGGCCCTGCGAATCCAGCGTTTTGGCGCTGATACAGAACAATCGCTCAGTGGATAGGGCCTTGCTGGGTGAAAAGGTCGAAGTCGTTCTGGGAGAGACAAACTTTTATGTGGAGTCCGGCGGGCAAGTGAGCGATACCGGCTTGATCGCCGCCGACGATTGGGCGGTCGAAGTTGAATCCATGAAGCAGCCGGTGGCGGGCCTGGTCGTACACGCCGGCGAAGTTGTCCAAGGCAATCCCGCAACAGGCGATTCAGTCGTTGCGCGAGTTGACCGCGAGCGACGCGGGAATATCATCCGCAACCACAGTGCGACGCATTTGTTGCACGCAGCTCTGCGCAGGCAGTTGGGCAATCATGTGCAGCAGAAGGGTTCGCTGGTCGCGCCTGACCGCCTCCGCTTCGACTTTTCCCATCCGGAAAAAGTGAGCGATAGCGAGCTTTCACGGGTAGCGCGGGCAATCAACCAGGCGGTACTTTCCAACTACGCGGTCCATGCGGCTGTGAAATCACTTGAGGAAGCGCGCAGCGAAGGCGCGATAGCGCTTTTCGGCGAGAAATACGGCGACCTGGTGCGGACAGTTATCATCGAATCAGACGAGGAGCGGTACAGCTACGAGTTGTGTGGCGGCGTCCATGTCGGGCGCACGGCGGAAATCGGCAGTTTCGTTTTTACGGGCGAAGGCAGCGTCAGCGCCGGCATTCGACGCGTTGAGGCCCTGACCGGAGCGGCAGCTTCTGTCTATGTACAAGAAAGAATGGCACTGGTTGATGAAATCGCTCAGCAACTTGGCGTCAATCCCGATGCCGTGCCGAACAGACTCAGCGACTTGCAGAGGGAACTTGGCGGCGCTCGGCGAGAGATCAATGCGCTGCGGCGAGAATTGGCCAAGAGCAATTTTGACGAGATGCTTGACAGTCAATTGGAAAGCATCAACGGAAAGCAGGGCTTGGTGGTTCGCTTAGATGCCGTTCCCATGGAAACAATGCGCGAAATGACCGATTGGTTCCGCAACCGCGTGGAAAATGGTGTCATGGTACTCGCCAGCGATATAGACGGTCGGCCGCAAATCGTGGTGGCGGTGTCGGACGCTCTGGTCAAAGACGGCGTGCGCGCGGGAGATCTCATCAAGCCAATTGCCCAGGTTGTCGGCGGGGGCGGCGGCGGTCGCCCACAGATGGCGCAGGCAGGCGGCAAAGACAGCAGCAAAATCAGCGATGCCCTCGAGCGAGCGCGCGATTTGATCGCCAAAGCCTAGACCCGGCAAGGCCAAGATCCAGCATTCAAATAAACGTATCCAGTACATGGCTCCAGAGATCGTAGAGGTAAAACTCGAACCCAGTGACACGGTCACGTCAGTGAAGCTGCGCCTGTCGGATTTGCGGGGGAAGCGAGTCTTGCTGCTTCTTTCCCCGTCTGGAACGCTCTTCAAACGTAAGCTGGACTTGATCCTTTTGCAACGTGAGGCATACCGACGGGCGATTCAGCTCGCTTTGGTCAGCCGTGAATCCGACATTATCGCATATGCCAGGGAACTCAATATCAGTTGCTTTGATTCTGTCGAAGCCAGCGAAAAGAGCAGATGGAAACGCGGACGACAGAAAGTGTTTTTGCCTCGCCACCACCAGCCGAGCAAGCCGCAGCCGTCCGACGAACTCAGGTCGATAGCAAGCCGCGTATTGCAGCGCAATCGCCAGCATTCCCGCCCCCGGATCTATTTGGAACGACTGTTTGTCTTGGCGCTGCTCTCATTTGTAACGCTTGCGGCACTCTACGCGGTTGTTCCCGGGGCAACCGTGGAAGTAAGCCTGCGCGCGGAATCCATCAATGCCGCAGTGACCATCATCGCCGATACCAAGGCTGACGGGGTCGACCCAGACAAAGGAATTATTCCCGCGCAAATCGCCCGCGCCACCGTCGAGACCACTGCGACCCTTCCAACCACGGGCCTGCGCAATCTGGATGAAGTACCCGCGCGCGGCATGGTGACAATCACTAATTTGACCGACAGGCGATTGACCGTTCCCGCAAACACGATTCTGAGTACCGCTACCGCCGCGCCATTGCTGTTCCGTACCGTCGTCGATGTAATCTTGCCCCCCGGATCAGTTCAGACGGTGAACGCGCCATTCGAGGCCATGCAACAATATAGCGGAGAGGAAGGCAACATAGCGGCAGGACAGATCAATTTGGTCGTCGGGCCCCTGTCGGGAAGCATAACAGTAACAAATCCAGCGCCGGCCAGCGGAGGCGCGTTGCGGACGGTCAGTGTCGTCTCCGCTGCCGACAAAGACTCGCTGCTTAACATCGTTCGCGGACAGTTGCAGTCGCTCGGTTATGAGGATATCCAATCCACATTGACCGCGTCGCAGGTCATTATTATCGAGTCAATTGCGATAGAAGAAGAGCGAAAAGACTGGACGAACTTCTCCTCGGACATTGGCCTGATGGCGAAGGAATTGACCCTGAACATGCGCGCAGTTGTTTCGGCGCTGGTGATTGACGATCGATTGGGGCGTCAGGTGTCGCTGGCGCAATTGCGCGACCGGGTACCACCCGACATGATCTTGCTCCCGGATGCACTGCAATATGTGCGCGGTCCTCTGACGCAGCCGACTACCGGCGAGCGCGTTTCCTTTGTCGCCGAGACCAGCGGGACGCTTGTTGCGCAGCTTGATACTGCAGGGTTGCTTGACAGGCTTGCGGGTATATCGATAGCGGATGCTTTGCAGATCCTGCGGTCGCAGCCGGAGTTGGCCGCGCCGACTGCATCAGCGATCGAAGTTTTTCCAGAAGGCTTCAACAGGATGCCTCTATTGTCGGTCAGGATTGATCTTCAAGTGCGGCTGCCCGCATGACCGGACGTTTGATCGGCCTTGATCACGGAAGCAAGCGCATCGGTCTTGCCGTTAGCGATGGCTTGGGTATCGTGGCGCGCGAGTTAACAATCGTGCAAAGGACTACACACGCCAGGGATTTCGAGCAGATATTGGCTATTGCCCAGCGCGAGGGAGCTTGTGGTTTCGTCGTGGGGGTGCCCCACAATCCCAATGCCCCAAAGGGCGTAGAGCTTCAAGCTGACAAAGTGAAGCGCTGGATCGAGCGACTGCGAAGTTGCACAGAACTGCCGATAACTGAAGTCAGCGAATATCTAACCAGCGAGGAAGCCAGGGATTTGGCGCGTCAACTGAAGCGCAAACCCGATAAGCCGATCGACGATCTGGCTGCCAGGGTCATACTGCAATCGTATCTTGACGCGCAAAGCTACTCTTAGGCGACGCTGTGATAACCAGCCCCGCATGATAAGCGAAAAAGCACTATACTAGGTGCAAAGAACCGCCAACCGAAACAAACGGAAACTGCTGGCGTGATATTTTGAGCTTCGATTATCGCTAGGAACTATTGTGCGAGATCTCGACGATACGCAACCGAGCCGCAGCTACTATTTGCAAGACTACAATGTCGGCGTAAAGGGTCCACCCAAGCTGCTCTTGTGGGGCGTCATTCTATTCGCGCTGCTGATAGTCGTCGGGGTCGGGGGCGTCATAGTCGGTTTCCGCGAGGTTCTGCAGCCGGCACAACAACAGCGCGTGATTGATCAGTTACCCTTCATGCGCATGTTCAAAGAGCCAACGCCCGACGGCGGCCTCTTTCCAACGCTGGCCTCGCGTTCGGGCGACGTCGATGCGCTGGCGCTTCTGGATATGCCTTTGGGAATAGCCAGCCCCACGCCCCCGGCAAGCGCGGTCTTGGCGACGCCCCCCGCAGTACTGGTGGAGACGATAGTTCTATCGACGGCTACCCGGGCGCCCAGGCAGGGCACAGCAACGATAACAGCCGGCAACGCACCCACAATTGCAATCGCTGCAACCGCGTCGCCGTCGCCTGCCCCGCCGGCGGCGACCACTGCCAGCGAGATCGCCGTCGCCCCAGTCAACCTGTCTGGCGGGGAGCTTCCCTCCTCGGCCAGAATCTACGGCATTCTTCATCAGCAGCAAACCTGGAACAACTGCGGACCCGCGACAATTACGATGGCGATGAGCTATTACGGATGGCAGAAGGACCAGGCCGCCGCGGGCAGCGCGCTCAAACCGAATCGCGAAGACAAAAATGTCAGCCCGCATGAGATGGCAGCCTATGTGGAGGAAGCCAGCAATCTTAAAGCAATCGTGCGCATGGGCGGCACCCTGGAGCTGCTAAAGCGTTTGGTGGCCAACGACTTTCCTGTCGTCATAGAGACCGGCGCCATGTTCGAAGCCTATGACTGGATCGGTCATTATCGCGCCCTGGTCGCCTACGATGACGCTTATCAACGATTTTATTTCTTTGATAGTTTCCTGGGCGTTGGCGAAGGCGCTCAGGGCGTGGCGATAAGTTACGACGAAGTTGACCGGGACTGGCAGGCTTTCAACCGCACATTCATCGTCGTCTACGAGCCGCAACGCGAAGGGCTGCTGCGAGGTCTCATGGACAGTCACTGGGACGCAAAGGACGCGGCCCAGCTTGCCTTTGATGTAGCGCAAGCCGAAGCGCGCCTGGACCCCAGCGATGCCTTTGCCTGGTTCAATATGGGCACGTCTCTGGTCGCCTTGCAGCGCTATCAAGAAGCTGCCGCAGCATTTGATCAATCCCGCAGGCTGGGACCGCCGTGGCGGATGATGTGGTACCAGTTTGGCGCATTCGAAGCCTATTATCAGTTGGGCAGATACGATGATGTGTTGAGCCTGGTGAAGGTCAACCTGAACAACGCTGAGGAAATCGAGGAAACCTACTATTGGCAAGGGCTGGTTTTGCAAGCGCAGGGCAAGCCCGAGCAAGCCGCATCTTCGTTTCGTCGGGCGTTGGCATATAACCCAAACTATGACGAAGCGCGCGCGGCGCTCGCCAAGCTCAATTAGGAAACTGCATGGCAGCCTTCCGTTCAAATCCAGCAAATCCAGGCAAGGGAATTCTCCAGCGCAATCGCAGAATCGCGAGATCCACGTTGACTGTGATGATGGCCTTCGCGGCTGCCAAATTGATCAGTCTCCTTCAGACCTTGATCATAGCGCAGGTCTTTGGGGTTGGGGTTGAATTGGACGCCTATGTGGCGGCCAATCGCATACCCGAACTGATCGTGGTTTTGATCTCTGGCGGCGCTTTGACTCACGCCTTTATTCCCGTATTCAGCGGCTATTTGGCACAGGGAAGGTTTGATGCCGCCTGGGAATTATCCAGCAACTTGATCAATACGATTTTCACGCTCGCGCTGGTCTTGAGCGCAGTAGTTTTCTTTATGGCGCCATGGTTTGTGAGCCAAGTAGTTGCGCCCGGCTTTGACGCCGTCACCGCGCAAAACACGATTGAAATGATGCGCATCCTGCTGTTGAGCACCATCATCTTTTCGATCAGCGGCATCTTCAGCGGCATACTCAATTCTCACCAGCATTTTCTTTTGCCGGCGCTGGCGCCGATCATGTTTGATATCGGCATACTGTTCGGCGTCTTGTTTCTGCTGCCCGGCTTTGGCATCCACGGAATCGCGATTGGCGCCGTGGTCGGATCCGCCTTGCATTTCAGCATCCAGGTTCCCGGCCTGGTCAAATACCGAATGTCCTGGAGGCGCGGGCTGGGTCTGGCGAACCCGGCATTGTGGCGCGTGATTCGTTTGATGCTGCCGCGAATCGGCGGACTTGGCGTTTTCGCGCTGAACTTCCTGGTCATGAACAACATCGCCTCGAGACTGAGCGTCGGCTCGGTGAGCGCTCTCGACTGGGGCTGGCGCTTGATGCAAATTCCGCAGACCTTGATCGGCACGGCGATGGGAATTGTGATCTTTCCGACTCTGGCTGCGCTGAGCGAAGTGAGAGATCTCGACGGCAAGCGCGACGCCATGTCCGGCGCGCTGCGCTTTGTCCTTGTCACCAGCATCCCGTCCGCGGTTGGTTTGATCGTTCTGGGCAGGCCACTTATCGGACTTCTGGAACGCGGGGCATTCGACGCCGCGGCATCCGCGTTGGTCTATAGCACCCTGAGCATGTTTACGCTTGGGCTTATCGTGCATTCGGCGCTGGAAGTCATCGCCCGCAGCTTTTATGCGGACAAAGACACCTTGACTCCCCTGTACGCGGCCCTCGGCGGCGCGGCGATCAACTTCGTCTTTGCTATCCTGCTTAGCGATGTATCAACAGTTGATTCACGATTGTTCCCCAACTCGGTCGCTCGCGCATTTCCCGTCCTTGGACTTGAGCCGTACATTGGTCGTGTCAGCGGATTGGCTCTGGCCAATTCCCTGGGTGTGATGTTCGAGGTTCTGTGCCTGCTGTTCATCTTGCGACGACGCTGGCGCGGCATCCGGGAAGGTTCGCTGGGTAGCAGCCTGCTTAAGTCGCTAGTCGCGTCGCTGGTCATGGCTGGGGCGATTGTTCTGGTAGATACGCTGTGGCAGGCTTGGGCGCCCGGGAGCAGTCTCTCGCTGATGATCGCGCGCCTGAGCGCGCAGGGGCTTGCGGGCCTGGCGGTCTTCGTCCTCGTCGCCGCCCTGATCAGAATGCAAGAATTATCCGAATTGATCAACATAATTCGCGGCCGGTCACTGACCGGGTAGAAAAGGAGAACAAATGGCGATTGAGGTGCTGTCCATGACACTGGGCGCCTTTGCCACTAACGCTTATCTGGTGGCGGATAGCGAAACGAAGAACGCGATTCTCATCGATCCGGTTGATAACGCGCCGGTAATCTTAAAGGCGGCATCCGAGCGCGGATGGCGCATTGGGATGATGATCGCAACGCACGCTCATCTCGATCATGTCATGGCGAGCAAAGCGATCAAGGACGACTTGGGAATACCATTTTGCATCCACGAGGAGTGCCTGCCTTGGCTGGCAGATCTGCCCGCGCAAGCCAAATTGTTCGGCTTGGGCGATATGCCGGCGGCTGCCCAACCGGATCGCCTTTTGACAAGCGCGAGCGAAGTTATCGAGCTGGATTCCATCCGCCTGAAAACGCTTTACACGCCCGGGCACGCGCCAGGCCACTTGAGCCTGCTGCTGGAGGACCAAAAAATCCTCTTCAGCGGCGATACGCTTTTCGCCGGCAGTATCGGGCGCACGGACTTGCCTGGCGGCGACTATCCGCTCTTGATGCGCTCTATCATTGAGAAGCTCATGGCGCTGGACGACGATATTCATGTTCTGCCAGGGCATATGGGCGCGACCACCATCGGCCGCGAACGAAATAGCAATCCTTTCCTGCTCGCATTCGACCAGGACGCGCAATGAGCTTTCCTGCGGATCGTTTGAGGCTAGATAGGTATTGTGGCTTTTGAAGTTTTTTGCAGCCCTCACCCCCGGCCCCCTCTCCCACAAGGGGAGAGGGGGAGCGTCATATTGTCAGAATTAGACATTTAATGCTGAATCCAACACATGGACTTTACAGAGCCGAGTAGATTGACTGCAGAGAGACATATAAATGCTAATGCCAATCAAGCCTTTTAAGTTGCGACTCCTCGTCCGATGAATCCGTCGGGCTCGCATATCCTGGCGCTCTTCCTGGATGGCATTGGGCTGGGCGCGGATGACCCAAAGGTCAATCCTTTCGCGGTGGCCGATTTACCCACGCTTCATGGTCTTAACAGTGGAAAGCGATGGCTAGCCAGCACCGGGCTAGTCGTAAGTCCCAATGCGGTCTTTGTGCCGACTGATCCCTGCCTGGGCGTCGCCGGTCGTCCTCAAAGCGGCACCGGCCAAGCCAGCTTGCTCACCGGTTTGAACGTGCCCAAGCTGATCGGAAAGCATTACGGGCCGAAACCCAATCAAGAAACCCGGGAAATCATAGCCCGGCACAGCTATTTCAAATCACTGGGTGAACGCGGCAAGACAGCCCGATTGCTCACCGCTTATCCTCCGCGCCTTTTGCAGGACTTCGCCCGTGGCAAGACGCTTCGCTCCAGCATCCAGCAAGCGGCCTACGAGTCCGGCAAGGACCACTTCTCGGTAAAGGACGTGGCCGAGAAGCGCGCGTTGACCGCAGAATGGACCACCGCAGGTTGGCAACATCATTTGGGCATCCAGCGCCTGCCCGACTATTCGCCACGGCAAGCCGGTCAATTGCTGGCGCGGCTCTCGCGCGGTTACGACTTTGCCTTCCATTCGCACTGGCTGACGGATCGCATCGGGCACCGCGGCCCCTTCGAGCGCGGCGTCAGCATACTGGAGACTTTCGACGAAGTGTTGGCCGGCGCGCTCGACGAATGGCGGAGCGACGAAGGTCTGATTGTCGTGGTCAGCGATCACGGCAACATGGAGGACTTGAGTACGCGTCGTCATACGCTAAACATGGTGCCGACGCTTGTCATCGGCGAGCGTGCCGAAGACTTCGCCGAGGGCTATAAGTCCCTGACCGATTTTGTGCCGGCTTGTGATAGAATCCTGTTCGATTCCTGATGAAAAACAAGCGCAGCAGCGAGCCATTCTTCAACGACAAGGTTATCAAGTCGATTCTGGCAATCGTCTTTGGTCGCTTGGTTATTAACATTTCCAAGCGCTTCCCCTACCCCTTCGTTTCCGCTATTGCCGATAACTTCAGAGTGCCGGCTGATAACATCCAGAACGTGATTGCTTTGACCAATGGCGCCGGATTGCTCAGTCCGGTATTGGGCATTATTTCCGAACATTACGGGCGCAAAGTCGTGATGGTCAGCATGCTCTGGATGATGACGATCATGAGCGTACTCGGCGCGGTATTCGCCGACTATGGCGTCTTTGTAGTGGTGATGTTTTCCTTCGGGATCGGCAAGATAATCTATGATCCCACGTTTCAGGCCTATCTGGGCGATTTGGTGCCTTTTGGCAGGCGCGCCCGCGTGATGGGCATTTCCGAACTTAGCTGGGCGCTTTCCCTGGTTGTCGCCGCGCCCGTTGCCGGTTTCCTGCTGGACAACGGCAATCTACAGTCCGTGTTCGTTTTTCTGTCCGTTTCGCTGGCGCTGGGGGCGGCGGCATTATGGATTTTCGTTGAGTCCGACGAGCGGCCCGATCACAGCCACGAACGGATACGCATCATCAATCCATTGACAGCGATTCGCACGGTCAGCGCGCACCCGCCGGCGGTCTTCGCTCTTATGTATTCCATGAGTCTTACGCTCTCCCATGAGATCTTTTACATCAATTATGGTCTTTGGATGGAGGACTCATTCGGCCTGGTTCTCACGGCGCTTGGGACCGTAACGATTGTTATTGCTGTGGCCGAGGTCATTGGCGAGTTTATCGTTATCACGATCGCGGATCGCTTCGGCACCAAGACAACCTCGATGACCGGCATGTTGATCGCAGCGATATGCTTTTTCATCATCCCGTATCTGTCTTTCAGTTTGCCTCTGGCCATGTTCGCCATATTCATCATGTTTATCGCCATCGAAACTTCAATAGTCTCGGCGCTGCCGCTGTTTACAGAGATTCTGCCGAAATCGCGGGCTGTGATGATGAGCGCCAATATGGGGGCGCACTCTCTGGGGCGTGTGGTCGGGGCGGCGCTGGGCGCCTGGGTATATGGCAAATCAGATGGCAACTTTACAGTTGTCGGCATCATTGCCGGCGGATTGGGAATGATCGCGTTTTTCATCATGTGGCGGTTGATACCGCGGCAGAAGAATACATTGTAAGGCTTGTCCGTTATTAACCAGACAGAGTCGCCTTTGCCTCACTTTCTACGGTAATCCAAACATTCGTAGTTATGGAACGCGGGCGACTCACAGAGTCGCCCCTACATTTCCCCTTTTTTGCAGATAGGCGGTTTAATCTCGGTCCTCTCGGTGTCCTCGCTGGTTAAGAAAAATCTGGCGCGATTGTTCTGAGAAGGCGAGGTTTCGACTTGACTAACGATTATCGCTCAACTAGAATCCCCTAGCGCAAAATCTGGCAGGACATTTGATGTTCGAATCGTTATCACAGAGACTGGATACGGCTTTCGAAGGCTTGCGCAAGGGTGGCACTGTCAAGGAAGCTGACGTCAAAGCCGCCATGCGAGAAGTCCGCATGGCTTTGCTGGAGGCGGACGTCGCCTTGCCGATCGTGAAGGATTTCATCAAGTCGGTGCGCGAGCGCGCCATCGGCGAGGAAGTCCACAAAGCGCTCAAGCCTAGCGAGCAGGTCGTCAAGATCATCCACGAAGAGCTGGTCGAAATGCTGGGCGAAGCGGGTCGTTTGAGCTACAGCGGCAGCGTCAAACCGCATGTCATTATGCTTGTGGGCTTGCAAGGCTCCGGCAAAACGACTAACGCCGCGAAACTGGCGCTGCACTTGCGGGGGGAGGGGCGCAAACCATTCATGATCGCCGCGGACACTTACCGTCCGGCCGCGGTCGATCAGTTGGTGACGCTCGCCAAACAGATAAGCGTTCCTTATTATGAAGAAGGAACCAGCGACAAGCCCCCGGCCATTGTCAAGCGCGGAATCAAAAGGGCCAAGGAGAGCGGCGTCGACATCGTCATCATCGACACTGCCGGTCGTCTGCAGATCGACGACGCCTTGATGGGTGAGCTTGAAGATATCAAGGGCATTGCGAGCCCTGCGGAGATACTCTTGGTCGCTGACGCCATGACCGGGCAGGAAGCGGTCAATATCGCGCGCGGCTTCAACGAGCGCCTGGGCATCACGGGTCTGGTTTTGACCAAGGTTGACGGCGACGCTCGTGGTGGAGCGGCGCTTTCGATGCGCGCGGTGACCGGTGTACCCATCAAATACATGGGGACGGGAGAAAAAGTAAGCGCGGATACGCTGGAGTTATTCCATCCCGACCGCATCGCCCAAAGAATTCTCGGCATGGGCGATATCATGTCGCTGATCGAGAAGACTGAATCCGTCTACGAGGAAGAAGAAGCGCTGCGTTTGCAGAGCAAGATCATCAAGAATGAGTTCACATTGCAGGACTTCCTCGACCAATTGCAGAAGATCCGGCGAATGGGTCCGCTGGGCAAAGTAATGGGCATGATACCTGGCATGTCCAAACTACAGATGCAAGCGGATTTTGACGACCAGGATATCGAAAAACGCATCAGAAAAGTTGAAGCGATCATCAATTCGATGACGCCGAAGGAACGACAGCATCCGCGCATTCTCAAGGCCAGCCGCAAGCGCAGGATCGCCAGCGGCAGCGGCGTCGAGGTGCGGGATGTTAACGAATTGCTGAAGCAGTTTCGGCAAATGAGCAAACTTATGAATCAACTCAGCAGAGGAAAAGTCCCTCATATACCCGGCTTGAACTTGTAAGCCGGTCGACAGGAGAATATCAAATGGTAAGGATTCGCTTGCGCCGCCAAGGCCTAAAACGGCAACCTACGTATCGTATTGTCGTTACGGACCAGCGCAAGGCGCGCAACGGCAGTTATCTGGAAAACATTGGCTACTATAACCCGCGAACACGCCCAGCCACCGAGGTTATCGCCGAAGATCGCGCGCTTTATTGGCTCAGTGTCGGCGCTCAGCCGAGCGATGCTGTTCGCCGTCTGCTGGATCATACCGGTACCTGGGAACGCTTCCAGCGCTTGCGGGGCGGCGAGTCCATGGAAGATCTTGTGAAAGAAGCGGAAAGCGCGCAAAGCGAGTTGCCCAGCCCGAAAACGAATTACCCGGCGCCCGGCGATGGCGAAAGCAAGATCAAGGCGCGTGAAGCCGCTCGACTCGCCAGTGAAGAGACCGCGGGCGAAGACAGCTAATGTCAGCAGACCGATCCAGAATGATCGAAGAAGATCTTGTCCAATACATCGCGGAAAACCTCGTCAACAATCCTGAACAAGTCAAATTGTCGCGGCGGGACAGCGGGCGCACTGTCGTCCTGGAGCTATCCGTGGCCTCGGACGATATGGGCCGCGTGATCGGGCGCAGCGGCCGAGTAGCCAACTCGATACGCGCGCTATTGCGCGCCTTGCCGAGCCAGGAAGAAGGACGCGACCGGCGCAGACGTCGGGTTATCCTTGAAATCGAATAAGCCAACCCAGAGCCGCTCGGCGGCAGCGAAAAAGTCTGCCCCGCCCGCGCAGAACTGCGAGCCGTCCAGTTGCTTGAGCGACGCGGTTGACATAAACAGCATCAAGCCCGCCAGCCCGCAATATCTTGTCGTTGGCGAGATACTGCGCCCCCACGGTGTGCGCGGCGAGGTACGGATGCGCGTCCTCACCGACTATCCCGATCATTTGGCAAGTTTGAAATCGGTATACATCGGCAAATCCGCCGACGATAGAAATCTCACTGAGGTCGAGTTGCAAAAGGTCCGCTTCCACAAAGCGTACGCCCTGCTTACGCTTGACGGATACCACAGCCGCGATGAGGCCGATCGGCTACGGGGCAAAATGGTTCTAATATCGATGAAGGACGCGATTCCGCTGGAGCCTGGCGAGTACTATCTTTTTCAACTTGTCGGCATGTTGGTGAGGGATCGCGAGCGAACGATAGGCGTCGTGAAGGAAGTCTTGCAGACCGGCGCCAATGACGTCTATGTAGTGCAAAGCGAAGTTTACGGTAACGTCCTTTTGCCGGCGCATCAGGAAACGATCCAATCTATCGACTTCGAAAAAGAAGTCATCACCATGGTCTTGCCCGACGGATTGTTGGCTGACGAATAGAATGCCATTCCTAACTTGACAAAAAAAATTGCTTGCTGATATGCTGTTGGCGCCGACGAAACAGCAACGGTCCCTCATGCAAGAAATCGAAGAACAGCAATACTGGTTGGGTTTGCACCTGATCCCTCAGTTTGGCAACGCGAAGCTCGCGATGTTACTGGCTCGTATGCCCTCCGCGGCCGAGCTTTGGCAGGAACCTGATGACCGCCTGCTGCGCCTGGACTTGCCGCAGAAATTGTTGCGCCAGTTTATCGCTGGGCGCCAAGCGATCGACCTGCCACGCGAGTTGGACAAAGTTTGGGAATGCGGCGCGCATATTGTCAGTTTCGATGATCCGGCCTATCCGCCCCTCTTGCGCGAGATCACTGATCGTCCGCTCGTTTTGTACGTGCGGGGAAAGCTCGCCGAAGCGGATGACAAAGCGATCGCGATTGTAGGCACGCGGAAGCCGAGCAAATACGGATGGGATGCGGCGCGAACAATTTCTGAGAACTTGGCGCAACATAATGTCACGATCGTATCCGGCTTGGCTCATGGAATTGACACCGCCGCGCACCGCGGCGCTCTGGACGCAGGGCGCACCATCGCAGTTATGGCCACGGGAATTGATCGTGTTTATCCCGTCGAAAATACCGAGTTGGCGGAGCAAATCAGGTCTAAGGGAGCCCTTATCACAGAGATGCCAATCGGCACGGCGCCGCTTGGCAAGAATTTTCCCCGGCGCAACCGCATCATCAGCGGCATGTCCCTCGGCGTTCTGGTCGCGGAAGCGCCGGAAAAGAGTGGCGCGATGAACACGGTCAGCCATGCCATTGACCAGGGCCGGGATGTCTTTGCGGTGCCGCATAATGTCTTCAGCAAGACGGGACGCGGATCCAACGCCTTGATTCAAGATGGCGCCAAGCTGGTGATGCGCGTCAGCGACGTGCTCCAAGAGTTGAACATGACCCACTTGCATAGTCAGGCGCGGATTGAAACCGAGCGAGTTCATCCGGAAAACGATACGGAATCCTTGATAATGCGGCAGCTTGGCGCTGATCCCATCCATATAGACGTCATCGTGCGCCAGACCAATTTATCAACCGCTACGGTCTCCAGCTCACTAACAATGCTGGAGTTAAAGGGGCTTGCGGAGACAGCGGGTCCTATGCAATACTGCCGTGCGCGCTAGCCCAGATAAGGAAAGCAGGTCTTTGTGGAGAACTTTTACGCGCTAATCGCCGCCGGGGGACATGGCACGCGCCTTTGGCCAATGAGTCGCGCGAAAGTGCCGAAACAGATGCTGCCTCTCATCGAAGATCACTCCATGTTTCGGACCAGCGTCGAGCGGATCTCCGGTCTGTTTGCGCCTGAAGACATATTTGTCGTTACCGGCCAGGATTACGCCGAGGAATTGCGGGGGGAAGTTGCCCATATTCCGGCTGCGAATTTCATTATCGAACCTTATGCGAAGAACACCGCGCCTGCGCTTGCCCTGGCTTTGGCAATCATAGAAGCGCGCGATCCAGAGGCAATTGTCACGATCTTGACGGCCGACCATCACATTGCCGATTCCGACAAGTTCCGCCGCGTCTTGGGGGCAGCCAGGCGGATCGCCCAAGACGGTAGAATTGTTACATTGGGAATCACACCCACCCATCCGGCAACCGGTTACGGCTACATACAGCAAGGTCCGCCCATCACGGAAGTTGATGACTTCACGGTCTATCAATCGAAGCGCTTCACCGAAAAACCGGATATCGTGCGCGCGACGCAATTTCTTGCTTCGGGACAATACAGTTGGAATTCCGGCATGTTTATTTGGAAGGTCAGCAGCGCCATGCGCGCTTTTGAACAGTTCCAGCCAGCCATTTACGCGATGTGCACTTATCTTCAGTCAGCTTTTAGCGCGCCGGACTACCAACAGAAGCTGGAAGGCATTTGGGATACCATGCCCAAGCTGTCCATAGATGTGGCGATTATGGAAAAAGCCGAGAATATAGCCGTGATTCCCGTCGACATCGGTTGGAGCGATATTGGCAGTTGGTCGTCCCTGTATCATATATTGCCGCAGGACAGTTTTGGCAACTGTATCAAGGGCGATGCAACCGACAATCGCGTGATCCTCGATACACGCGATACCTTGGTTTACAGCGACCGGCTGACGGTGGCTATCGGCGTCGAAGACATTGTCGTTGTCGATACTGACGATGTGCTGTTGATCTGCCATAAGGATCGCACACAGGACGTAAAGCAAGTCGTGGACTATCTGAAAGAAAACGGCAGCGAAGAGTACCTTTAACATGGTCTAAAGTCTGTGCAACCATTGAAGGAATTGACATGAGCGAGGACAGGGTTCAAAGTTTCCAGGCATACTGCGTCAAATGCAGAACCAAGCGCGACTTGCGGGATCCAGAAGCTGTTTACACCAGAACAGGTACACCCGGCAGCAAGGGGTCTTGCCCGGTATGCGGCACTACACTCTTTAGAATGGGTCAAACGGAGGCCCATGCCCATGTTCCCAAGCCGGAAAAACTTGATAAACCGGCCAGGAAGGCAAAGCCGAAGTCCAGAAAATCTTCGAAATCGCGCAAGAAGTCGTCTCGCAATCGTATCGGCAAACTGGTCATTGTAGAGTCTCCCGCAAAAGCCCGAAGCATAGGCGGCTTTCTGGGCAAGGGTTACACGGTCATGTCTTCCAAGGGGCATGTTCGGGATCTGCTCAAATCCCAGCTTTCCGTGGAGATCGAGAAGGAATTCGAGCCGAAGTACCGTGTGCCCAACGACAAGCGTGACATCGTCAAAGAGTTGAAACAAGCCGCCAAGGATGCGGAGGAGATCTTTTTGGCGACGGACCCCGACCGCGAAGGCGAAGCCATCGCCTGGCACCTGGTCGCAGCGGCGGATATGCCAAGCGCCGGGGTAAAGCGAGTCGTGTTCCATGAGATTACCGACAGCGCCGTCGCTGACGCCTTTGCTCATCCGCGCGATATCAATATGGATCTGGTCAATGCCCAGCAGGCTCGCCGTATATTGGATCGGCTGGTTGGGTATAACATCACCGAATTGCTTTGGGACAAAGTGCGCAATCGATTGTCGGCCGGTCGCGTGCAAAGTATCGCGCTTCGTCTGGTCGTTGAGCGCGAGAAGGAGATACAAGCCTTTGTAGCAACTGAATACTGGACGGTCGACGCCTTATTGTCCAAGCGCAATCCCAATGGCAAGCAGGACGGATTCGAGGCGCGCTTGCTCAAAGTCGATGGTGAAGATCCGGTATTTGATAGCGAAGCCGCGGTGCGCCCGCACCTGGAAGTGCTGGAAAAGAGCTTGTACAGAGTCGAGGACGTCAGACGCGGGACCCGCCAGCGGAAGCCTCAGGCGCCTTTCACAACCAGTACCCTGCAACAAGAAGCTTCCCGCAGGTTGAATTACAGCGCCCGGCGGACTATGCAACTCGCCCAACAGCTATACGAGGGCATCGCGATAGGTCAAGGCAGTCCCGTTGGTCTAATAACCTATATGCGTACTGACAGCGTGCAAGTCTCGCAACAAGCGCAAAGCGAAGCCCGCAACTACATTCACAAGCGCTTTGGCAAAAACTATGCACCCAAGCAAGCCCCCAAATACAAGACAAGATCGCGAGGCGCGCAGGAGGCTCATGAGGCCGTGCGCCCTACCAGCGTCGCGCGAACGCCAGCCGAGATGCGACCGCATCTCGGCAAGGATCAGTATCGGATGTACCAACTGATTTGGGAGCGCTTCGTCGCCAGTCAAATGTCCCCTGCTGTTTATGACACCATTCGACTCGATATCAAAGCGGGGCTGCAGGCGGATAATCTGCGTTACCTTTTCCGCGCGTCAGGACGTACATTGAAGTTCGCAGGTTTTCTTGCGCTGCATAAAGATACCCGCGATGACGAGAGCCGAAGGGCGGAATCCGAGCGGCAAGTATTCCCGGAGTTGCGAAAGAATGAATGGCTGGACCTGCGACGCCTTTCTCCCGAACAGCATTTTACCCAGCCTCCCCCGCGCTACACCGAAGCCACACTGATCCAAAAACTGGAGGAATACGGCATTGGTCGACCGAGCACCTATGCGCCGACCGTGACCATAATCCAGAGTCGGGACTATGTCAACAAAGAAGAAAAGCGCCTTGTGCCCACAGAGACCGGCACTGTGGTCAGCGATCTCTTGTCGGAATACTTCAGCGAAGAAATGGACTACTCTTTCACGGCCAAAATGGAAGATCACCTCGACGACATTTCGGAAGGCAAGTCCGACTGGCGCCCCATGCTCGGGGATTTTTATGTTCCCTTCGAGCAGCGGCTGGTGAATGCCCGCGCCAATATGCCCAAGCAGATCCAGCAAGAGCTTGTCGGGCGCAATTGCCCCAAGTGCGAAAGCGGTGATTTGGTTATCAAGTACGGGCGCTGGGGCAAGTTCATCGGATGCTCCAATTATCCAGAGTGCCGTCACACCGAACAATTCCTGGAACGCACGGGTTTGCTCTGCCCTGAATGCGGGATAGCGCAAAGCGGGGAACTGGTTGAACGACGCGCCAAAAAGGGAAGACGACGCCTGTTCTATGGTTGCAGCCGCTTTCCCGATTGCGAGTATTCGACTTGGAATCTGCCCAAGAATCTGGACAAGGTACCAGCGGGCGCCGCGGAACCCGGCCAACGGGAACGCAGCGCCTGATAATAAAGGCGCTACGCGCTTTGCATTAAATCTCAACCCTCTGTATACTGAATATCAGAATAAAGAATGAGGCGAGTTTTGGCTGTTTTCGTCTTGTTTTTGCGTTTTGTCTTGGTTTGCCCGGTGTCGACTTGAAGGGTCGGATAATATGAGTTTTCAAGATCGTAATTCGAATGAATCTCAATCAGTAGACAATGAAGGCTTTTCCAAGGGATCGCCTTCGGCTGCTGACGGCGGGGGCTTCTCGGGAAGCCTGCGGAGCAATGTCTCCGGTGTTTTCGGCAATAGCAGGTTCAGTGACTCCGCGCCTAAACGCAGCACTATCGCGACCATCTTGATTGGCATGTTACTGGGAATGGCCGCCGCCTACGTCGTGTTCCCAACGGAGATTACCGGAGCCGCGCCGCGGCATATGAGCCAGGGCGCGATCGACCAATGGGTGCGGATGGTGGCGGTCGGGCACTCCCAGGAAATCCATTACGATGACGCGAATGCGCTTATCGCTCTGGAAAAGATACCGAACCCGCAATCGGTTGTCGCGCGCCTGGGGCGCAACACAAACATAAATGCAAGTGAACGCGAGGCTATTTCCTCATTAGAAGACATTGATGGATTCAACAATCTAACTGGCGCCATCGCGCCCGCGGATCCGGGATTGATTGCCAGCAGCCTGCAGATTGTTCTGGCCTTGGCCGCTGTCGCGATTGCCGCGCCAGTGCTAGTGGTTGCTTGGCGAAGCGTCGTTCCCGGCGGCTCGAGTGATTCATCCAGCGAGCGCCGCGCCGCGCGCAACGCCCCAGGATCGGCGGCTCAAGTTGTCCCGCGCGTCCGTACTACGCCCCAGGCTTCGCCATCGGCGACGCCCCCTCCGCAGTGGCCTGAAGAAGAGACAGAAAAAAGCGGTGTTCTTCATCCGCAATTCGGCGTGCCGGTTTTGCATACCGTCTCCAACTATGTTAAGGGCCAGAACTACGATGAATCCTTTGCTATAGAGCTCGGTCCGGAACAGGGCAATCAGTTCCTGGGCGAGTGCGGAATCTCGACGGCTACCAGGGTTGGCAACGAATTGCAGGCCATCGAGTTCTGGGGATTCGATATGTCATCGCAGGAGACACTCACCAAGGTGTTCGCCGCGCCCGCCGCCATCAGCGATCCTGCTTTGATCGCAGCCGTCGGCAACCGTGTCAAGGATCCGGCTGCTGACATTGTTGCGGCGACTTTGGGGGCCATACTCGTCGTCGATACCTATTCGATTCAGTTGCAGGCCGAGATTAAAAGCGTCGTCTGCAACTATGGCGGCGGCGCGCCCAATAGCGGCATCGAAACTTTGCAGTTGGAAATCCTGGCTTGGCAGAAGCAAGGTCAGCAAGTCGGCAATCCCGCGACCAGCGCGCCCGCGGCAGCCGAGAATCCTTTCATTGATTACTCGAATATGGAATACGCGTCGTCAGAGCAGGTGCCATCGACGGTTCCACCCCCTCCCGCCGCCGGGCAATTTGATCCTGCCAAGCCAGGTTCTAGACAGGCCGCGCCAGGTCAACGTCCGGAAGACGAAGAAGACGATCCCTTCGGCGGTACTGGCAACTTCATGCCCTACTCGTGATTGTCAGGTAAGGCGCGGGATACCGACTCGTCGTTGTCGCGATTTGATGAGCGGCACGAGCGCCATCTAGCGTATGTCTACAATCTTGAATTTGACAAGACCGTCTGGCGTCTTCACATCAACTTTCTTGCCCCGTGTTTTGCCCAATAAAGCCGAGCCGATGGGGCTCTTCTGAGAGATCTTTCGCTCGCGGGGATTAGCCTCGGCACTGCCCACGATTCTATATTCTTCGTCTTCGCCGGCGCCGTCTTCGCGGATGACCACAACTGAGCCGATTCGCACTTCGTCGCTGGGGCCCGCGTTGTCAACGACGGTCGCGTTCCGCAATATAGCCTCAATATGCTGCACGCGCCCTTCTATGAATCCAAGTTGCTCCTTGGCATCGTGATAATCCGCGTTTTCTTTCAAGTCGCCCTGCGCCACAGCGTCCTTGAGCTTCTGCGCAAGCGCCGGCCGCCGGCGCTCTACAAGCTCCTGCAATTCCTTACGAAGCTCGGATTCGCCCTCTTTGGTCAAATAAGTTTCGTCTGTTGACATCGTTGGTTCCTTCGCAATGCTACTTCCGTGTCAATTGCTTGTCATGGTCGTCAGTACGCTCTGCCTCGAGAGGATATACAGTCGCTCATAGCAAAGCGCCGGCGCCCTTGTTGGAGCGCTGTTGTCGCTCTATCATCGACCGCAGGTTCTGCCGATGCAATTCTCGGACTACACCATTGAGCAAGACTTGGCTCTTGCCACAATCCTCCGCCGTGATCCGTTCTTCGGCTTCAGTCGCAGCTATGCCAATACTTTCCGCGACCGCCTTGTCAAGCAAGTCCAAATATGCCAGATCGCTATCAAGTTTTTCCTCGGCTTCGCCCCGCAGGATGATATCGCCATGACCTTGCACGATATTCTCAAAGGCAGCGTTTCGCAGCCGACGCAGCGATCGCTTAAAGTCCTCGAAATCGCCGTCCACGAAATAGGGTATCGGCATAACGGAATCCCCCGCGAACAGGATATCTTCCTCTTCAACCAAACACACGATCGAATCTGGACTGTGACCAGGGCTGGACCACATTGTAATCGTCGTGTCTCCCAGATATAAGGTAAGTTCATCGTCAAATACGATATTCGGCAGCACAAGCCTAACCGACTCGAACTCCGGCGACGATTCCTTCAAGTGTTGTAAGCCGTCGCGACCGCGCGTATCAAGAAGATCGCGGCAAAGCCGATGGCCGATCACTTGCGCCCCGGGGAAAAAGCAAGTGCCGGTCGTATGATCGGCATGAAAATGCGTATTGATGACAAAAGCAAATTCGTATCCCAACCCGGACTCAACAAATCGACAGATTCGCTGGCTTTCTTCCGGGTAAAGAAGGGTGTCGATCAAAACGGCGCCGGCGGAAGTCAAGACGACGCCAGCCGTCACCTGCGCATACTGGTCACTGCGAAAAACGAGGATATTGTCGGTGATTCGCTCACGTTGCATTTGGGCAAATTGGGATCAAAATAGGCAAGTAATGGCAACAAAGCAGAAGTATAGTTAGCGGCGCGTTCAAAATCAAGACAAGGATAGGCTGCACCGCTTGCCCGCACTAGCCTTTCATGTATACTGACCGTATTGTCCAGCAAGAAAGCGAGAGCTTCATACGATGTCCGCCGTCCGCTGTGTTTCCGCCCGATTTGCGCTAATGGTTTTCGCGTTGCTATTTATGACAAACCCGGCCGCAAAGGCGCAGCCGATTGTCCGTATCGGCGTTATCGATCGCATGGAAGGATCTATCGCGCGCGCAGCCCAGCTTGCGGCAAAACACATTAACGACGCCGGTGGATTGGCGGGCGCTAACGGGGCGAGATTTGAGATCGTCGTTGCTGTGACATCACCTGACAATATGGACATCGCCACGGCGAACATGCGGCAAGCGGATGTCATTGCTGTCTTGGGTCCAAGTTCGCCAGAGGCCTTGCGCGCGGCTTTGTCGCAATTGCAAGACCTTGGTGTCCCGGTTTTCACCACAGTATCCAGCGACGCCTTGCTCTTGCAAGACACAAGCGGTCGCATCTTTCGCAGCGTCGCTCCGGAACTGGTGCAAAGTCGCGCGCTGGCGACTTATTTGGTCCAGTCGCTCGGAGCCAGCCGGATCACGACAATTCAGCTTGATGCCGCAAGTACCTCGAGCCTGATCGGGTTCGCCTCCGCACTGTCGGAAGTCGGCTCGGGCGTGTCCAATCTCTTGTACGATGAAATCCGCAACGATCTAGGCTCTATCGCTAATCAGATCGCAGCGCGTCAGCCGGAGGCCGTTGTCATTTATGGCCCGCCGCTGTTGGCGGCGCAATCATACAATCAGTTGCGCTCGGCCGGATTCGCCGGCCTCGTCAGTTACAGCCAGGCCATGGACCCGAGGTTTACAAGTATTGTGCCAAGCGACAGCCTGCCCGGCATTCTAGTCGCAACACCGTGGTCGTTCACATCAAGCGACGCGGTCAGTCAGCAATTCGTATGGGACTTCACAAGCGCGTTTGGCACAGTGCCGGATGCTGCCAGCGCGGCAAGTTATGACGCCGTCGGATTGCTCGCGGAAGCCTACCTACGTTCCGGCAGCCTCGCCGACAATATAGCGACGCTGCGGCGTTTTGACGGTGTACAGGGTTCGCTAAGTCCCAGCACCCTGCCTCGTGGCGAGACAAGCGTAAACGTCATGATCACCGAGATTAACAAGTTTGGAACGGCTAATGCAGTAGCAAGTTATCGAGGCACGACGCTAAGCACAGATATTCGAAGCAGCGTCGCGACGGCTACGCCCACCGCTCAGCCATCGCCCACAGCTTCGGGATACCACCTGACGATTCGAAGCACCTATCAAAATGTTCGCAGCGGGCCTGGCCTCAACTTTGACGTTATCGGGCAGCTTCCACGCGGTACGCAAGCACGGGTCATTGGCGCCACCATGGATTTCTCCTGGCTGGTAATCGACTTCCGCGGGCAGTGGGGCTGGCTGGCCGCGTATCTGGTGGACGCGGTCGGTAATCGAAACCTGGTGCCGATCATTCTGCCGCCTCCAAGTCCAACGCCGCCAGCAACCGCTACCGTGGCGCGGCCAAGCTTGGCCGATCTGGTTATCGTTAATGTCTACCCGGCACGCGTCACGCTTGATCAGCAGATGATCGTCAATGTCACTGTGGCCAACCAGGGCTTGGCTCCTGCCGGTCCGTTCGCGATAGCGACGTCCTTCCAACCCGGCGGACGTTATGCTGCTGTCAATCTGCCGGGACTGGCGGCCCGACAGCAGGCAACTGTTCAGTTGGGGCAGAACCTTAACGGGGCAACAGGTCCACAGTCCGTCATCATCGTAGCTGATCTCAATGACGAGGTGTTTGAGGGCGACGCCGGCGAAGCCAACAACCGCAGCTACGCCTACAACTACATCGCGGACCGCGAGGTCGTCAATAGCGGCACCTGGACAGGAAGCGCGGGCGCTCTTGACTTGGATAGGAACGGCAACGTAGATTTATCGTGGTCCGGCAGTGATTTAGTCGCTCTGAACGGCTCAATGTATTTGATGGGCGACTTTAGCGCAATCGATGATACGCATCACGATGCAATTGGGCCGAACCTGGCGAATGCCAGCGCATTTAACGCAAGTCTCTTGTCTCAAGCGTTGATTGGCTTCATCAGCAGCGAAGGCAGGCGCGGCGTGATTCAAGTCCTGGATTTGGGCGACGATGGGGCGCTGACCCTGGCATATCGAATGTATCGCTAGAGATCGCCGTCGGCCCGGCCAAGGGGGCCACAGCCAATGAAGTTCACTCGCTGATCTCGATATCGACGAAAGTCGTGGTGTAGGCTTCTACCTGGATATTCTCACGATAGGCGAGCGCGCCACTCTCTTTCAGCACAACAATCTCGTACTCGCCGGCCGGGAGGTCGCCAACTGTAAAGTTTTCTCCCCAAACCGGATCGCGGTTAACCAATTCGCTACCATAGGTATAGGCTTCTCGACTGAGCGCATCCGACCGCAGGACCAAGCGCTTTTCCGCGATCGCTTCGCCGTATTCATCATGTATGTAACCGGCAACCATCCCGTTGTTGACGTAATATTGCAGCCACAACTCTGGATTGCGCGTCTTGCGATAGTCGAAGGGACTCTCTACACGAACTTCGTAGTGCAAGTGCGCGCCGATGGCCACGCCGGTTGAGCCGATGGCGCCCAATAGCGCGCCATCTTCAATCGCCTGGCCTGTGCTCACATTAATTCTCTCAAGATGGCCATAGAGGGTGAATACTGGATAACCGTCGAGCGATACCAGGTCATGTACGATAACCACGACATTGCCGTAGTAATCCGGTTGCGGCCCAACCAATGTCTCGCTGTCGGAACCTGCGAAAACGACTTTGCCCGCCCCGGAAGCGTAGACTGACGTCCCCCGCGGGTTGACAAATTCTACGCCAAGGTGGACGGGCCGAAGTCCCAATTGCGTGCTGCCGTAGGGATAGGTGCGATCCGGCCAATGGACCAGGTCCTCGACCAACTGGATCGGCCGCCGAAGCAGGTGGTGCTCTGCCGGCTCAATCAACGCTATTGCCGTTGCCGTCGCGTCCGAATCGGATATGGCGTCAAGATCTGTCCTGTTCGGATTCTGCTGAATTGATTCAGAAGTTGAGGGCGTCGCCGTTTCGCTTTGGGCCGCGGATAGCGACAGACCCGCTAACCACAATATGGCAAGCGCCACTGTTGACACGCATACAAGAGACTTTTTCTTCATGGTTTGATTGCGCCGCTTGGCGGTTATTTGTCCGACGGAAGGTTTCACAGTCTGGTCACTGTCGCGGGTAAAAAATCTGATTCGAGTTTACCATGAGCGCCTGTTTCGGCGCGAGCGAACTAACATACCAACTTAGGCCCGAATTTGCCGATATTCCTTTGATCTTCCGGGCAAAAGCAATGACTTGGGCCCAGCCTGGCTTCGATACAATTCTGTCTTTACGAGAAAATGCTAAAATCAGTGGAGGAATGCGCTTGACCATTGACGAAAAGCGTAGCGCGATAATTGCCCGGCAGAAAGGGAAAGTCAACCGGCGTGGCATAAAACCAGATACACTCGGCCGCCGCCGCATAGGACGCCCGCCATGACACCCGATATAACACGCGCTCACCAGATTTCCAGTCAACTTCAAAATAGGTATCGGGGCGCAGTCCTTCGACGCGGGCGGTCACATAGATGCGTTCGTCCCCGGAATTGAAGCGGCGCACTTCCCCGGTGGAGCAGCCGTTGCTGGCATTGACACTGTTCGCAGTTGCAAGACCCACAATTCGCATGGCCGATAGGTCGCCTTCATTGTCGGGCATATCGTCCATCATGTCTTGATCCAAGGAACTGCCCATGTCTTCGGCGCTTACTACCATCACCCGGATCTCGGCAGTGGGCGTAAATGCCGCTCGCAACGTGGCGCCCAAGGCCGCGTTCACTTGCGACAACTCGGCAACTCTTGTTCCCCCGGCGGACAATGTCGCGCCCGCCTGCGCCTGATCCAGGACGGCTGCGCGTTGCAGGACGGTCAGTTCCAAAACATATACCGTCGCGTTAGCGTCAACAGGCGTCTGGGCATTTTCACTTGCCAGCGCTTGACAGCCGGCCACAACCGTCGCAAGAAGTAGCCATCTCAAGCAGCGAATCTCAAGGGCGAACCTGTTTATGATATTGGAAATTGAATATGCGGCGTCGCTCAAGGCCGATTCCACAATCGCTGAAAACCTTCGCCAAGCCAGCGGACTCCAAGGAAAACATAGCACTGCATTGCTGGCGTATAAGCTGTAGGTCACATTATATCAAGACCAGCCTCAGGTTCGCACCTGGTCGGTTACGGGGTCAAAAACGCAATCGCTCAAGGCGCTATCCGAATACGGCACTTGTCCGCTCGTGAGCCGTCTGCTAGGATTGGCGCTGCATGCCCCCGTAGCTCAGGGGATAGAGCGCTGGTTTCCGGAACCAGGCGCACAGGTTCGAATCCTGTCGGGGGTGCTAATTACGGCGCGCTATTCCGCCTTCTCTTCACAGGTCAGTATGCCAATTTAGATCGCCTCTATGCGTTCGCGAAATTGATCCATATCGACGACGGTCCTGTTGATCCGCGCTTCTTCCGCCGCAAAGGCCAGGAGGTGACTTTCGAGCGACTCGCGCGCCGTCGTTACGCTGTCATCAGGGTTGCCCTTGATAGTATTCAAGAAACTACGGACGATGCCGTAATCCCCGCCGCCGTGGCCGCTGCTATCTCGCGCGATCACTGGCACCTCTTCCACTTCGCCGCTCAGGTGATGATGTACGCGAATGACATGACCCTTAGATGAGAATTTGCCGTAAAGCGTGGCCTTGGCGCCATCCCAACGCATCGTGCGACATTCTTCGTCGCCTTGCCCATTCATGACCAGGTTTACTGTGGCGCCGTCTTCCATTTCCATATTCACGGTTTGGTGATCGACCACGTCGTTGTCGCAGAAATAGACACAGCGCCCGTACCAGTCGGTCTTTAGTTTCTCCAAACGGGCCCTGACCGTCGGCTCGACAGTAACGACATCAACGGGCCAGCCGGCGCCGGCGCGGGCATAACGTCTAGTCGCCTCATACTTGCAGGTTTCGGCGGCCGGGCAGCCGTCGGTACAACGTTCCGTCGCGCCCGGCGGCGCGTTCTCCGGCCGAAAATGCGAAAGCGATCCGAAGGAATTCAGATACTTCACCTTCTTCTGCAAGATCCACAGCAGAATATCAAAGTCGTGACAGCACTTGCAAAGGATCATCGGTCCGGATGTCGATTCCTGCCGCCAATTTCCTCGCACGAAACTATGCGCCATATGATAGTAAATCAGGTTCTCCCGATGCGTGACACTGACGATGCGTCCGAGTATTCCGGACTGCACAACCGCGCGCAAGGCTTGCCAAAACGGCGTGTAGCGCAGTACATGGCAGATCTGGAGCAGGCGCCCGGCAGCTTCCGCCTTTTGCACCAGTTGCAAGTTCTCGCGCAAAACCGGCGTCATGGGTTTTTCCAATAGCACGTCATAGCCCTTATCCAGCATCCGCATCGTTGACTCGAAATGGTCTCGGTCCATGGTACAGTTGATAATCGTCGCCGCCTTTTTACCGGGGCTTCTCAGCAAGGATTGCCAGTCCTCAAAAGCCATGTCCGGAGGGATGTCGTGGTCTCGCGCCAGGCTCCCCCGCTTTTGCGGATCCGGCTCCGCAACGCCGACAACCCGCATTTCCCCCGGATACTCCAGCGCAAACTTGCTGTAGGCTTTGCCTCTTCCGCCCGCTCCCACAATGATGGTATCAATCGCTGTCATGCTGGCAGCTCCTGAACAACTAAGTATGGCCACAAGATTTTATCTGATGTTTCCCGGTTTCATTAGCCCTGTCGCCAAGGTCATGACAACAGTCGGCCGTGCTCAAGTATATCACTATATCGCGTTGGACTCGACGCCGCAAAACTGAGGTGTAATACCGTCCCTCCAAAAATATGCAGCAACGCCAAAAAGACTTGCGCAGGGCGATTCTGGCAGTTTGTTCTGTCAAACGCTAAACTCGGCTAGCGACTGTCCGAATCCGCAAGGATTGCAAAATGCCTGAAGAATTGGCCATCGGGCTCGATATCGGCGCGACCAAGATGGCATTTGCTGTCGTCAACGATACAGGCCACATTCTCGATCATCGGTCGCTGCCAACCAGCAGCGGCGATTCATTGGACCGGACGCTCGACCGCATTGCCGACCAACTCGGGCAACTATTGGCCGCGCATGAAAGATGCGCAGCCATCGGCATAGGTGTTCCCGGTCCAGTCGACAGCGACCAAGGGATGGCACTGAACGCGGTCAATCTCAATTGGCGCGAACTGCGTTTGCGAGATGAACTTGCTCAACGGCTGGCGCAGTCCTTGCCCATTTATGTCGACAATGATGTGAACGTTGGCGCAATCGGCGAGATGCTCTTTGGCGCCGCAATGGATATGACTGACTTCGTATACCTGGCGATTGGAACCGGCTTGGGCGGCGCTGCTGTAAGCAAGGGGGCGCTCTTGCGCGGGGCGACCCATTCAGAGATGGAAATCGGGCATGTTTCGATTGATCCGGTTAAGGGTCGACCCTGCTCCTGCGGTTTACGCGGCTGCCTGGAGATGTCCGTATCAGGCAAGGGCCTGGTCGCGATTGCGCGACAACATATCCAAGACTTCCCCGAATCGGGGCTCAGCATGGATGATCTGACAACGCAAGCCATCATCCTCTGCGCCGACCAAGGCGACCCGCTCGCCTCGCTCGTCATCCGGCAAGCGGCTACCGCGCTCGGTGTCGCCTGCGCCTGGTGCATTAATCTGTTCAACCCCGAAAGCATCATACTAGGCGGCGGATTGATTCATGCCCTATTTCATCTATTGGAGACGGATATGCGCGAAGCCCTGCGGGTCCGCTGCCTGCCAAGCAGTTTGGAATATACGAATATAATGCTGTCGCAACATGCCGATGCCGCGTTGGGCGCTGCGGCTCTGGTTTGGTATCAGCGCCAGAAAGAGGCGGAAAATTGAGAATCGCTATCTGTGGCATCGCGACTGAAAGCTGCACTTTTTCCACCCTGCCCACGCGCTTGGAAGACTTTCGTATTTCACGGGGGACCGACGACTCCTTCAGAGAACTCTATCCCTTTCTGGACAAGTACCCGGATATCGAGTTCGCCGGTACGATCAGCGCAAAGGCCTTGCCCGGCGGACCGGTCGAAGCGGCCGCCTATGATGCGATCAAGAGCGAGCTCTTGGAGCAGCTGCAATCCGGCGGTCCCTTCGACGGCGTTTATCTGGATATGCACGGCGCCATGAACGTGGCTGGCATGGACGACGCTGAAGCTGACTTGTATAGCTCGATTCGCGAAATCGTGGGCGACGATCCTCTCCTGTCCGCGAGCTACGATCTCCACGGCAACGTTTCTGAGAGAATCATGGCTACGCTCGATATTATCACCGGCTTCCGGACCGCGCCTCATATCGACGCCTTGGAAACGCGCGAGCGGGCGATGTCGCTCTTGCTGCGTTGCCTGCGCCAGGGCATTCGCCCGCGCAAAGCATTTATCAAGATTCCGGTGGCCATGCCCGGGGAGAAGACCAGCACAGAATGGCAACCGGGCAAGCGCATCTATGGGGCGATTGAAGCGCAGATCGACGGGCGCGATGTGCTCGACGCGACCATACAAGTCGGATATGTTTGGGCGGACGAACCCCGAATGACCGCCTGCGCCATCGCCCTCGGAACGAACGAAGACAAGGTCAGTTTGGCGGCGCGAGAATTGGCTTCGCTCTACTGGAAGCATCGTCGAGATTTTGGCTTTGGGGCGCCGGCGCTTTCAGTTGAAGATTGCCTGAGACAGGCGATGTCCGACGCGGCCAGGCCCGTGCTCATTAGCGATTCCGGCGATAATCCCACCGCCGGGGGCGCGGGGGACGTGACCTATTTTCTGTCGCGGGCGCTGGCGCTGGCGCCGCCCGACATGATCTATGCCAGCATAGCCGATCCTGCCGCGGTCCGTACTTGCATCACGGCGGGGCTGGGCGCGGAGGTCAACCTGCAAATTGGCGGCAAGCTCGACAGGACCAATTCACAGCCCCTGGACATATCGGGGACGGTCGACGCCATCAAGGCAGATCCCGAAAATCCGCAAGTCGTTCTCAAGTCGGGCGGCATTCACATCATATTAACTGGCAAGCGCACGCCCTTTCATCGCCGCCAACAATTCACGGACCTCAACCTTGCGCCGGAAGAGCATGATATCGTCGCCATCAAGATCGGCTATCTCGAGCCGGAACTGAAAGCGATGTCCCGCGCCTCTTATCTGGCGCTGTCGCCCGGCGCGGTCAATCAAGACATCACCGCCCTGCCATTCAATAGAATTGAACGTCCCTGCTATCCCTTTGACCCGGATATGGATTGGGAGCCGGTCGTTGAAATCTTCTAGGTTGGCGCAACAGCCACATTCGAGTCTTCCGAGTGCTTCCAATAGAGGCCTGCCTTCAGAACGGGTGTATTTCAGATTATTGGCACATCAAGCTCAATCCTTCAAAAAGCGACAACTCAGTCGGGGCGAGCCCGTGGAGTCTGTTGAAGAACTGCCTAGACCCTCACCCCAAACCCCTCTCACATAAAGGGAGAGGGGCTTAAAGGGCTCAATACGGGTCACAAGACTCCCCTTCTCCCCTTGTGGGAGAAGGGGCCGGGGGATGAGGGGTGTATTTCAACAGAGTCCGGTGGCTCGCCCAAATGTGAGATATTGATTTCGGGCGACTCACAGAGTCGCCCCTACAGATCGTCATTTTATTCGTGATATTTGCTGGCAAGGTGGGTGGATAATGACGAAATTTGATACAGTGCCAATTATGCCAAAATATTGAAATACACCCCTTCAGAACTGCTGTATGGCAATACGCGCCTAAGCTCTGCTATACTTTTATTGCATGACAAGACCCATTGTACGTTTTATCATTCAGGAGATTGCGATGCTTAAGCTTATGAGGATTGTCCTTCTTACTCTGTTTGTGGCGAGCCTCGGTTTCGCCGCAAGCGCACAGGATGGCGGCATTCTGATCGGCACCAACTTCGGTGGCGACCCGACAAATATGAATCCGCTCATTTCCAACAATACGGTTGAGTTGTCGCTCAACGAATTTCTCTTCCCCAGCTTGTACAATATTGATCCCGTAACGCGGGCGCCCATGAAAGCGGGACGCAACGATCAGGACAACGGCCTGGCTCTTGATTGGACTATCTCTGACGATGGCTTGGTTTACACTTTCACCCTTCGAGACGACGTTACTTGGAATGACGGCGCGCCCGTTACCGCCTTCGACTACAAGTTCACCTTTGACGCTTTAGCCAGCGGAGAAACTTCATCGCCGCGCACCGATGTGCTGCAAAGCGTCGAAAGCGTCGAAGCGGTCGACGCGACAACTTTGGTCGTCACGTTGAAACTGGCATCCTGCCGCGTGATTGAAGAACTCGATGACTTCGGCATCTTGCCACAGCATATCATCGAGCCCATGCTCGATGGCAATTACGCCGAGATTGACAATCTGGAGTACAACAAGAGCCCCAACGTCACAGCGGGCGTCTTCAACTTTGGCGCGCTGGTGCCGGACCAGCAGACCAGTTTGATTCGCAATGACAATCACTGGATGAACGTTTCGCCGGAAGGTTACATCATCCGCAACGTGCCCGACCAAATCGTCGGCATTGAGCAGTTCCTGGCGGGCGAAGTGAACTCGGTCGGCACAGCTGGCTCGGCATCCGTACCGGCCGTGCAGATGCAAGACTTCCGCGACCGCGCCGAAGCCGGCGAATTTCAGATCTACGAATATGTGGATGATGGATTGACCTTCATCGGCTTTAACATGGCCGATCGCGGCAACCCGGTCAACGGCCAGGATGAAGACGGCAACCCCATTGACCAGGGCAAGCACCCCTTCTTTGGCGATGTGCGCGTGCGCCAGGCTCTGGCACAGGCGGTTAACTATACCGATATCATCGAAGGCGCCGCCGAAGGCGAAGCGGTTCAGGTCAACAGCTTTGGCACGCCGGCGCTCTGGGGTTACGATTCCAGCATCGAGCCTTGGGAATACAATCCCGAAGCGGCACTGGCTTTGCTGGCGGAAGCCGGCTTCGTCGATGACGATGACGACCCAAGTACGCCGCTGGTCGCCACCGAAGACGCCCTCTACGCCGAGCCCGGCACAGCATTCGCCTTCGAGTTGCTGACCAATTCCGGCAACCTGGTTCGTGAAGCGGCTGGCACCGTCATTCAAGATCAATTGGGTCAGATCGGCATCGATGTCGATTTCCAGACGCAGGAATTTGGCGCGCTGGTTCAGTTCCTGCTCGGTCAAGATTTCGACGCCATCATGATCGGCTTCACTAACCTGGACCAGGACACCGATGCGCGCAATGTCTTCACGCCGGTCGGCGATTTGGTCGGTGGCGGATTCAACTTCGTCTCTTACCGCAACGACCGCGTCACCGAACTCTATGACGAGGCGCTGGCGCTGCCCGGCTGCTCTTTCGAGGGACGACAGGCGCTCTACCACGAGATCAGCCGCATCTTGCACGAAGACCTGCCCTGGTGGTGGCTTTTCGCGCCATTCAGCATGTATGCCGAAGCCAATTCGGTCCAGAACTGGATGCCCTATGCCGAGACCCGTTATGCCAACATGGCTGATATCGCTATCAGCCCCTAAAGCGCGCTAGACAATATTGAAAGGACGTGCTGGGAAGTAAACCAGCACGTCCTTTCCTTTGCTGAAACTGGTTTTTTGCATGATCAAATACATCATTCGCCGCCTGGTGCAATCCATTCCGATATTCTTCGGCATCACGCTGCTTTCTTACCTGATTCTATGGCTGGCGCCGGGCGATCCCATTATCCGGCTCTACTTCGCGCCAAATATCAAAGCGGAACGCCGGGCCGAACTGCGAGCGCAGCTAGGCGTCGATGACCCCTTCCACATCCAGTATTTGCGCTGGCTGATTGGCGATGACTGGCTGCGCTGGGATAGCGACGGCGATGGCGTTGCCGACCGGGCCTTTGAGCTTTTCACCCAGCTTGATACCAATGGAGACGGCAAAGCAGAGCCGCCGGGCAGCAACTATGGCATCCTGCGCGGCGATTTTGGCAATTCTTTCGTCCGGAAAAAGCCGGTCATAGAAATCATCGCCGCTGCCATACCGGCCACCTTGGAGCTAAGCATTTCCGCTCTGATCATCGCCATGGCTTTGGGCATTCCTATTGGCGTCATTTCCGCAGCGAAAAAAGGCAGCCTGTTTGATAACGTTGCCCGAGTGCTGGCAGTCGTTCTTAACGCAGTACCGAATTTTTGGCTCGGGCTGATATTGATTCTGTTTTTTGGCGCTCATTTGGGCGTCTTCCCATTGGGAGGAAGATGCGGCTTGACACTCACCGGCGTATGCCCGCAGATCTTGCAGCGCTGGCAGTATCTTGTACTACCAGCAATTGTTCTTGCCGGGGCGGATTTGGCGAGTTTCTCTCGCTATCTACGTACCTCGACATTGGATGTGCTCAGTCAAGACTATATTCGAACAGCCAAGGCAAAAGGGCTGTCGCAGCGTCAAATCGATTTTCGACATGCCTTGCGTAACGCCCTGATTCCCTTCGCGACTTTGCTGGGACCGATCCTGACTAATTTGTGGGGTGGCGCGGCGGTCATCGAGACTGTCTTCGCCTGGCCCGGCGTGGGGCGCGTTTTCTTCAATGGCGCCATCCAGCAAGACTACCCCGTTGTCATGGGCATCGTGATCATTTCCGCAGTTGCGACCATTCTTGGCCTTATGCTTTCCGATATCTTGTATGTCATCATTGATCCGCGTATCCGCTTGACCTAGGAGCGGCCGATGCTTAAGAGCAAAACGGGCGTCTCAACGATTGAAGCTGATGCTACGCTGCGCAGCCGTTCGCTGTCGCAGTTGGCGTTGATCCGATTAAGAAATGACAAGCTGTCAATGGCAGCCATCGCGGTTCTGCTCTTGCTGACGCTTTTATCGGCGGGCGCGCCGTTGATAACGGGCATCTTGGGCGTAGACCCCAATACAACCAATGCCGCGGAAGCAAAGCACCTGCCCGTCTTCAGCGCCGGGCACATCCTCGGCACCGACAATCTCGGCCGCGATCACCTTTCCCGCTTGTTGTACGCCGGTCAGGTCTCACTGTTGATTGGCTTCCTTTCCGGTACCTTGGCGCTGGCGGTCGGCGTGACCTTAGGCATCCTCACCGGCTACTTCGGCGGCATACTTGATGACATTTTGTATTGGATTATCACGACTCTGAATTCTATACCCGTGTTGGTCTTGCTGATCGTTATCTCCACCATCTTTCAGCCGGACGCGGGCACATTGATTTTTTCCCTTGTGCTGTTGATTTGGACCCTGACCTGCCGGCTGGTGCGGGGCGAGACGCTTTCCATCCGTTCGCGGGAATACATCGTTAGCGCCAAAGCGGTGGGCGCATCCGATGCCAGGATCATGCTGGTTCATATCCTGCCTAACATATTCTCGGTGACCATCATCAACCTGGTCATCATAATCGGCAATGTCATTCTGATTGAGTCTGCCTTGAGTTTCCTCGGGCTGGGCGTACAGCCGCCCACCGCCACCTGGGGCAATATGCTCAGCAAATCGCGGGAATTCTTCAAAGTAGCGCCGCACCTGGTTTTCTTCCCGGGCATACTGATCTCGACCGTCGTGCTCTGCCTGTACATCATAGGCGATGGCTTGCGCGATGCTTTTGATCCCACCGCCAAAGACTGATCATCCAAGAAGCTAATCCGTCCCAAACTTGTAGACCGTGGTCGTTTCGTAACGCCCGCCGGGGCGCAAGACCGTTGTCGGGAATTGCGGCTGATTGGGCGAATTTGGAAAGTGCTGCGTCTCCAGTGCCAAACCGTCGCCCTGACGGTACATGCGTCCGCTTGCGCCGACCAGCGTGCTGTCGAGAAAATTGCCCGAGTAGAATTGGAGGCCCGGTTCCGTCGTCCAAACTTCCATGCGCCTGCCATAGCGCGGTTCGTAGACCCTGGCCGCGAAACCCAGTTCTCCCTCGGACAAGCCTTCCCGATTGAGCGCGAAATTCTGGTCGTAGCCACCCGCCAGCGCGATCTGCGCGTGAGACGACCGCAGCCCGGCAGCGATCGCTTTTGGATTGCGAAAGTCAAAGGGACTGCCCGCAACCGCCGCCAATTCGCCGGTCGGGATCAAATTGCTGTCAATGGGCGTGAAGCGGTCGGCATTTAAGGTCAGGATGTGATCGTAAATCGTTCCTTCGCCCTCTCCCAACAAGTTGAAGTAGCTATGATTGGTCAGATTGACGACTGTCGGAGCGTCCGTCGTGGCTGTGTAATCGATGCGGAGTTCGTTGTCGTCGGTCAGCGTGTACATTACGGCAGCGTCCAGGTTTCCCGGATAACCTTCTTCGCCGTCCGCGCTGCGGTAGGTTAATTCAAGACCAGGATGCAAGCCCTCAGTCAATTCGCGCGCTTTCCAGATACGCTTGTCGAAGCCCTTCTCTCCGCCATGCAAGCTATTTGGCCCGTCGTTCACGAAGAGCGTATATTCCGTTCCATCCAGTAAAAAGCGGCCAGCAGCGATACGATTGGCGTATCGCCCGGTGATAGCGCCGAAATAAGGATGCCCGGCTTGGTACTTTTCCAGGCTCTCGAAGCCAAGCGCGATATTGGCAAACCTGCCCTGGCGGTCGGGCACAGTGATAGAGGTGATGATGCCACCGTAAGTGATGACTTTCACTTCCATTCCAGCGCTGTTGCGCAGCGTGAATTGCTCTACCGTTTCTCCGGCTGTCGTTTTCCCGTATTCCACCATGATGAATTCCTTCTGACTGCTGAGATCAATATCAGACAAATATACCGCATTTCGGGGGCTGTCCTGCCACTTTCAGCCGAGAATCGGTTATCGCATAGTTGCAAGGACATAGGCGGAACGATTCTCGCATGAATGATCCGAGGCGCTCTAGGATCGCAATTCATCAGCTTGGCACTAACCCTGGGTCACGGGCTTGCGATACAATACGCAACTCGGATCGTTAGAAACTGGAGCGGAAAATGGATTATCGTTCTCTCGGACGCACAGGTGTGATGGTCAGCGAACTTTGCCTCGGCTGTATGAACTTCGGCGGGGTAACAAGCGACGCCGACGGCATGGACATTATCGATCGCGCCATCGACGAAGGCATCAACTTTCTCGATACCGCGAATGTTTATTCGCGGGGCGGGAGTGAAATTGCAGTAGGCAAAGCTCTAAAACGCAATGGCAAACGTGAAAGCATCGTTCTCGCTACCAAAGTACATGGTCGAATGGATGACGATGATATCTTGGCTGCGGGCAACAACCGGCGACACATTATTCAAGCGTGCGAAGCCTCCCTGAAGCGTCTGCAAACGGATTATATCGACCTCTATCAGTTGCATCGACCCAACTCCAATATTCCCATCGACGAGACTCTGCGCGCGCTGGACGATTTGATTCGCGCGGGCAAAGTGCGCTATATCGGCGCCAGCAGTTTTCCGGCCTGGCGCATCCTGGAATCTTTCTGGGTCGCAAAGGAACTGGGACTCAACCGTTTTGTGAGTGAGCAGCCGCCCTATCATCTGCTGGACCGCAGCATCGAACGCGAAATGATTCCCATGGCGCAGAGTTATGGCCTGGCGATATTGCCCTGGTCGCCGCTGGCGCGCGGTTTCCTCAGTGGCAAGTACAAGCGCGGGGAGCCAATCCCGGGCGACAGCCGCTTCGGCTTTGACACCGGTCGTGGGCCCGCTTATGAGCGACGGCTGCAGAAACATTTCAGCGATCGCGCCTACGACTTGCTGGATGCGATCGTACAGTTGGCAAGAGAAAAAGGCTGCAGCCCCAGTCAGATCGCGCTGGCCTGGGTCGTCAGCAAGCCCGGCGTGACCAGCACCATAATCGGTCCGCGCACGATGGAGCACCTGCTGGACAATATCGGCGCTCTTGATGTGAAATTGAGCGACGCCGACCACGCGCAACTCGACTTGATGGCAGAACCCGAATTGGCGACCGTGCCCTACTATCACGGCAGCATGATCGATTTCAAACCGTCGGAATACGGCTGGAACTAGACCTGCGCAAGCCGGTCATGCCTTTTGCGCAGCTTGTTCCTTTTTTAGAGTCGTCAGACGGTCGTATTCGTCCCGCGACTTGTAAAAGTTGTCCAGCGGAAAACAGCCGGACACCATGCCGTTGCGCGGGGCGGTTGTGCAATCGCTGAAAGTGCGGCAGATGCGTTTGCGTTGCAAGGGGCCCCCAGCCAAGAGATCAGCTGGCAAATGCGGATAACTTAGGGCCATGCGCCCCAGTCCAATGAAATCCGCCATGCCGCGTTTGATCACCGCCCCCGCTACATTGGGCAGCCAATCCTGCAGGTACGAATACCCCGATCCCACCATCGTCAGGTCGGGAAAGGCCGCTTTCAGTTCCGCCGTCACCTGGATCTGGCGCGCGACCCCAACCAGCGGATCTTCTGGCAGCAAATAACCGTCGGAGGGCGGGAAGATCGCCGGGCGCTGAATATGAAAGTTGTAATAGGGGCTGCCGGCGGTGATGCAAAGCAAGCCGATGTCCAACTCGCGCAACAGTGCCAGGAAACGCTTGGGCTCGCTCAGATCATACCCGATCCCGGTGCCGTCACCGCCGAATGCGTATGGGTAGGTTTCGCCATCACAAGGCATGGGCTCGCCGATGCGATTGTTTCCCGCATGAAAGGGCGCCCAATCGATCGCGCTCAAGCGCACGCCGATATCCAGGGCCGGCGCCAGGGCGCGAACCAGTTCAACCGTTTCCCGGAGGAATCGCGTGCGATCCTCGAAGTCCCCGCCATACTTTCCTTTGCGATTGACGGCGCTAAGGAACTCGTGGCCGAGGTAGCCGTGGCAATGCTTGATATCGACAAAGTCGAAGCCCGCGCGCCCCGCCAAGACCGCCGCCCGGCCGAAGTCCTCAATCAAGGCGCCGATCTCGCCGTCGCTCATGAGGCAGTCCTCATCTTCGAGTTGGAATTTCTTATCAAGCGAGGGATGCCGGTAAAGCACCATCGGTTCCAGCGCAGGACCATTAGGGCGGCAGAAGCGCCCCGAATGTGTTAACTGCAGACCAATCAAGAGTTGGTCTGCAGATCCGAAGCGCGCTTCATGGGCGTCCTGCAAAGACTCCCGCAGTTCAGCGATACCCTTCACCGTGCGATCACTGATGACCAACTGACGCGCATTTGCCCGTCCGTCAGGTCGGACCGCCACCGCCTCGCCGCCCCATATCAGCTTGGCGCCGCTCTCGCCAAAGCGTCGCCAGCGCCTAATTGTCAAGTCGGTCGGTCGCCCGTCCGAGTCGCCATCCCAACCTTCCATTGGCAGAATGGCGAAACGGTTCGAGAAATCATGCCCGCGGTAGGCATAGGGCCGCGCCAAGGGGGATTCCTTCCCGAATACTGCGCGCTCATCAACCGGCAGGTCGGCCCCGACGGATTCGCAGTAACTTGTGAACTGTTGATAGCTGCGCAATTGCGCGACTCGTCGGTAGGCCATCCGCTAGCCCGCCTTCAAAACATTTAGGCGTCCGGCGATATCCGTCAGGATGGGAATATCGCTTTTCGGTCGACGGGGCGAATCAGGATGTGTCTGGTCGGATTCGATCCAGCCGCGCAGTTTCAAAAACTGCGCCGCGGAATGTTTGTAGGCGGGCACCGGCGGACGGAAGACCAAGAATCCCAGGTATTGGAGAAGATCGTTCAATTGATAAAAGCCCGGATCCCCCGCCAGCCACATGGCATCGCGTTCGGCAAAGAGATCGGGGGCGAAGGTGCTCAAGCCCAGCAGATAATCACTGCCGTAGATCACCATATCGATGGCCAGGTCGTTGCCGGTGTACACCTTGAAATCCGGCCTCACCCGGTCGCGCAGCAGCAAACGTCGCCATTCCAACTCACGGCTCAGCGAGGAGTGCTTGGCGCCCAGGCAGCGCTCAACTCCCAACAAGCCTTCGTAAGTCTCTATATCGTAGATGGCGCCAAATGGCGCGAACATGGTACCAAGTTCAAAGGCGATAAAACCATCGGTGGCTTCGCCCAAGCTCTCGTAGGCGGCGACGATATCCTCGCCCGCTTGCCCCGTCAGGCCATAGGACTGGAAGATAATCGGCTTGCCTCCATGGCGCTGTATCGACTCGATCTGGCGCAGATAAGCGTCGCCGTCAAAGGCGTCTCCAGCGTTGTCCGATACAAAGGCGCCCGCCACGAAGGCGCCGCTTCCGAGTACTTCACGCGTGACCTCCAGGACCTGCTGGCGTTGCGCTTCACTGATCAGGTTGGCATAGCCGGTATCCATATTGACGGCGGGTGTCAAGCCGGCTGCCGCCGTGCGCCGGACATGATTCGCCAAGCCAAGCCAGTCGATCTCGTGGTTGTCATGGAAAGGCAACAGGATCGCGCTGATGCCGGCGATCTCCCGCTCCGGTCTTATCATCTCAATCGGATTGAAGTTCAATTTCATCACCTTCTTTCGATACGCTCCAAGGCTCAATCTTTCAGTTGTCTTGAGTTAGGGCCCAGCATCAATCGCCGTCTGGCGAAAAGGCCTCAACAGGCCCAACATCAAAGCGTGGATTTGCCTTGATCAGCCCAAGATCTTCGCCATTTCGCGTCGCGCGCACATCGTCTCGATGAAACTGCACGGCGTATGCCAGCCTCGGCTGGTCCGTGATATTGGCTCCCGACCCATGCAATGTCAAGCGCGAAAAAGCCACGGCGTCGCCAGGCATCATCCGCAGCGGCAAAAACGCGTCCGGTTCCACGGCCACGGTCCGGTGACCATCCCGGTCCTCACTTTCGACCGAGTCGATGGTACCGCCCAGGTGGGTGCCCGAGGCAATCTGCAGACAGCCGTTCTCCGGCGTCATTTCCATGAGCGCGAACCAAATGTTGATGCCGGGCCCGTCGAAACGCGTATACTGATTGTCCTGGTGAAAGTGGAATCGACCGCCGCCGCCACCGCTCTTGACCGCCGTGAAAGGCAGATAGAGCGTTGAAGGACCGCCCATCAATTGCCGGGCCAGGGCATTCAATGCCTCGCTATGGATTAAGCGCTCCAGGCCGGAACCAGCCAGATACTGTCGGCTCTGGCGTAATTTGTCTGCGCTCGTCCTGGCTGTGCGCAGATCGCCCCTGACGATGCCCAAGCCTTCCATCACCTGGAGCACTTCCTCGGCCAGATCAGCAGCCGCCTCCCGTCGGATCAAGCCCGGCAGACACAAGTAGCCAACCGTGTTATAAAAGCTGATCTCGTTGCCGCTAAGCTGGCTGTATCGCAACAATTCAGAGTTCATTGCTAGCTCCTAAGCATTCGATTATGCCAATCCCCCACCACGGCAGCGCGGGCAAGCAGTGTCGGGAGGCGATCCGGGCAAGTCCGCTCGCAGCCGAAACTTGGCGATTTCCAGCATATCATATAACATCATCGGATTGACCGCACACTCGGACTGCGCTTGATGAAGATCAAATTTGGATACCGAGATATCGAGTTCCCCAGCCGAGAACTGGACCAGTTGCGCGAAAGCCAGGATCTGCTAGGCGATACCGCAGCACTATGGCAGCGCCTGGATACTGACGGCTACCTTCTGTTACGCGGTTTCATAGATAGAGAGACGGTACTGGCTGGCCGGCAAGTCATCATGGAAAGGCTGCAAGCGCAGCAAGCCCTGGCGCCGAATACGCCGATTCTGGAAGGCGTGATGCCGCGCGGCGGTCGCACGGTACGGCTGAGAAGCGAGGATCTTGTCCATCACCCGGCGGTGCTGGGCGTACTTGAAAACAACGTTCTCTTCGACCTGTTCGAGGCGCTTTTCGGCGAAGCGGCGCTGACCTTCACTTATAAATGGATGCGTGCCGTAGGCAACGATCAGTATACTGGCGCTCACTACGATTTTGTCTACATGGGACGCGGATCGCGCGATCTCTACACCGTCTGGATTCCCTTCGGCGATATCCCTATCGAGCAGGGTACGCTGTCGGTTTGCCGGGGTTCGCATAAGCTCGACAGTTTCGCCCGCATTCGGGATACCTATGGCCGTTCAGATGTGGATCGTGACGGAATCGAAGGCTGGTTCGAGCGCGATCCGATGGCGATCGTCGACAAGTTCGGCGGGCAATGGCTGGGGTCGGACTATCGCGCCGGCGATGTCATCATCTTCGGCATGCACACCATGCACGCCTCGACGACCAATCTCACCACCAAATACCGGTTGAGCTGCGATGTGCGATATCAGCCCGCCAGCCAACCGGTCGATGAGCGCTGGAAGAAAGGCGGCACAGGACACTACGGTTCAACCCGGCGCGACATGAAGACTGCCCGCGCGGAATGGGGCCTGTGAAGTAAGGAGCGCTTAATCGCGACGACCCGGTTTCATCCGCCAACAAATGAAAGCGAGGTGATCAATGCTGATTTCTGAAATGAACTGGATGCAGGTCGAGGAATATGTAAAGGACGACGATCGCTGCATTTTGCCGACGGGAAGCACCGAGCAGCACGCCTACATGAGTCTATGCGTCGACACGATCCTGGCGGCGCGCTTGGCAAAGGACGTGGGCGACTTGGCCGGGGTACCGGTTTATCCGGTCCTTCCCTACGGGCTGGCGCAGCAGTGGACAGCCTTCCCGGGGACAGTCACCCTGCGCGTCCGCACTTACCTGGCCCTAATCCGCGATGTGCTCGATAGCATCCGCCGCGCGGGATTCCGCCGGATCCTGCTTATCAACGGCCATGGCGGCAATGCGCCCGCCCTTGGCATGCTCAAAGAGTGGATGATGGACAATAGCGATACCCAGGTCAAATGGCACAATTGGTATAACGCGCCCAGGACCTGGGAAAAGGTGCTAGCGACGGACCCGGTGGGCTCGCACGCCTCCTGGATGGAGAACTACCCCTGGACGCGACTCGAGGGAGTTGAGATGCCCAGCGAGCAAAGACCGCTCATTGATGTATCCCTTTTGGAACGTTTGAGTCCAGTGGCGGTTCGACGACATGTCGCCGACGGCAATATGGGCGGCGTCTATCAACGCTCCGACGAAGAAATGCTGGCGATCTGGCAGGTGGCTGTTGAAGAGACACTTGCCCTGCTCGAGGGAGGCTGGGACTAATGCGAATCGTAATCTGGGGCGCCGGGGCTATCGGCGGCACGCTTGGCGCATATCTGATTCGAGCCGGTCACGATATCTTGTTTGTCGATGTGGTCGAGGAACATGTGGCAGAGATCAATCAATCGGGATTACAGATCAGCGGTCCGGTTGATGAATTCACCGTGGCAGCGAGGGCCGTCTTGCCAGATCAATTGGGGGAGAAATACCCGACAATCTTGCTTTGTACCAAAGCCCAACACACCAAAGTCGCCACCAAGACGCTTGTCGATTTCCTGGCGGACGACGGCTACGTCATGTCGGTACAAAACGGCTTGAACGAGTTGATCATACGCGAGATCGTCGGCAGCGACCGGACTTTGGGCGCCTTTATCAATTTCAGCGCCGATTATCACGCGCCGGGCAAGATCCTCTTTGGCGGGCGCGGCGCAGTAGTGGTCGGCGAACTGAAGGGCGCGATCACGCCACGTCTGGAAGAAATCGGCGCCGCTTTCCGCGACTTTGATGAAGACACAGTTATCACCGAGGATCTGTGGGGATATCTCTGGGGCAAGGAAGCCTATGGGGCGATGCTTTTCGTGTCCGCCTTGACCAACGAGTCAATCGCGGACGCGCTGGCCGATCCAAAATACCGGGATCTGTACATCCGCGCGGCGCAAGAGATTCTGGAAGTGGCAGCGCAAATCGGCGTGGAAGCGCGTGGTTTCAACGGCTTTGAACCTGCGTTATTCGTCGCCAAGGACATAGATGGGATCAAGCGATCGCTCGATACGCTTGTCGCCTTCAACCGCAGATCCGCCAAGACGCATAGCGGTATCTGGCGCGACCTGGCGGTTCGCAAGCGGAGAACCGAGGTCATCATGTACGAGCCAATCCTGGCGGAAGGCGAAAAGATCGGAGTGGACTTGCCCCTCACGCGACGCTGGATCGAGATGATTCGCGAGATCGAAGCTGGCAGGCGTCCACAGGCGCTCAGCAATCTGGACGAGTTAAAGGCGGCATTGTCATGAATATTCAATTTGAGGACAGGGCCGTCATTGTCACCGGCGCCGCCCACGGATTCGGCCGCGCGATCAGCCTGGCATTCGCGACGCGCGGCGCGTCAGTTTGGGCTTGTGATGTGATCGAAGACGAACTCGTAGAAACCCGGCAACTTTGCCGAGACGCCGGGGGCCGATGTGAAGTCGAGGTCGTCAATGTGCGCGATCGCGCAGCGGTCTTCGCCTTTGTTGATCGCGTTCTCGCCGCTGAGGGCGCCGCACATATCCTGGTAAACAACGCCGGGGGCGTGCAGGGCCAGGTCGGCAAGCCGCTGGAAGAGGTCACGGAAGAAGAATGGGACAGCATCGTCGAGGTCAATACCCGGGCGACGTTTTTCTTTTCGCAAGCGGTTGCGCCAGCGATGAAGGCACAGGAATACGGCCGGATTGTCAACATTTCCAGCGGCGCGGGACTCGGTCCCAGCTTGACCGGCATTCAAGCCTATGCCGCCGCCAAAGCGGGCCAAATCAATCTCACGCGACAACTGGCTCAGGAACTAGGCAAATGGAAGATCACGGTGAACAATATCGCGCCCGGCTTCGTCTTGTCCAATCCCACCTCCATCAGACAATTCGAGTCCTACGGCGCCGAGGGACAAATGGCGCTGATCGAGCGCTTTGCGCTTAAGCGGCTGGGCAGTGCAGAAGACATCGCTCATGGCGCGCTCTTTTTCGCGTCGGATTACGCCAACTGGATCACGGGCCAGGTACTTTCGATAGACGGCGGGCGCTAAGTTTATCGCGGCAGCCGCTCGGCGGCAGCGATTTTTGGGCTACCGCGCCCACACAAAATAATAAACTGGCTCGGCTACCGCAGATTGCGGTTTATCAAAAAACAGTCTGAGATTGCTGAGGTGATTTTCGGGCGACCTAATAGGTCGCTCCTACAAGGCTTGTCCGCTACTCGCAAATTCGCGCCCGCCTTCGGTCTACCCCCCTCAATCCCCCCATAGCAATGGGGGGAAGCTTGTTTCGACATTGTATCAACACGAGTTTTCTTATGATGCAAGCGTCGATAACTGCTGTTTTCAAGCACGGGTACGTTACGTTAGCTCCCCTTCTCCGTTGCTACGGGGAAGGGGCCGGGGGATGGGGTAGAAAAAGCGCGCTAGCGCTATCGACTACCGGACAAGCCTTACAATTTGCACCAAAAGTGAACCTTAGTAGTCACAAGTGAATAGTGCAAATAAAGCGTGCGCCTTAGGGGCGGCACGGTGTGCCGCCCGTCGTTATCGTACTGCGTTACTTCAAATTTTAGGGAATGGGCGCAGAGTCGCGCCTTCGGCTTCCCCTAGCGCTGTTCCAGCGCTTTCAAGACTCTGGGCGCGGTCATCGGCGTTTGCGTCAGCCGCACGCCAGTGGCGTCGGCCACGGCATTGGCGATGGCCGCGACAGTGGGTATCACCGGCGGTTCGCCGACCCCGCGCGCGCCAAAGGGACCACTCTCCGATGGAACTTCTACGATTTGCGTCTGTATCGGCGAAGCCTGCATGGCATCCGGCATAACATAGTCCATCCAGGATCCGGACAAGAGTTGTCCGTCCTCATCGTAGCGCATCTCTTCGTAGAGCGCCCAACCGACGCCTTGCACGGCGCCACCCTGCATCTGACCTTCAACCGCCAGCGGGTTGATGGCGCGTCCTACGTCTTGCACCACTGCCAGATTCACCAAATTGACTTCGCCGGTCTCCTCATCCACCTCAACTTCGGCGACCTGCGCCGAGAACGATGGCGCGCGGTCGGTCACGGCTTGTCGGCCGTTGCCGTAGACGGGTTCGTACTCGCCGCCGAATGTCATCGTCTTGCCGGCTATCTCACCCAGGCCAATTGACCGATCGGGGAAGCCCCGCACCTGCACACGACCGTCAACAATCTCCAGATCTTCGCTGGAAACTTCAAATTCCTCGGCGGCAATCGCCAGGGTTTGGCGGCGAGCGTCTTCCGCTGCTCGGATAACGGCATTGCCCAAAGTGTAGAGTGTCTTGCTCCCGCCGACGCCCCCGCCATAAGGCGCGCTGTCGGTATCGCTATAGACGAAGCGCACCTGGTCGGGATCAACGCCATAAGCCTCCGCCGCGAGCAGCGCGAAACTGGTCGGCGTACCCGAAAGGTCGGCTGTGCCAATCTGCACCTGCAAAACGCCATCTCGGTTGAGCTTGCAAGCGGCTGCGCCCGGCTCCAGACCGCCCATCCAGCCGCCGATTGCCACGCCGACGCCGCGACCGGCTTTGCGCGATTCCACGCGGTTTTTCCATAAGGGGTGCTCGCGCACGGCTTCCAAAGTCTGGACCATGCCGATGTTCGAGAATTCGCTTTCGTCGGGCATTAGGTCGCCGGCTTTCGCCGCGTTCATAAGCCGCAATTCGATGGGATCCATGCCCAGTTGCGAGGCAGCTTCATCAAAGAGCGTTTCCGCAGCCATAAAGGCCGTCGGAGACGTCGGGGCGCGATAGGCGCCGACGGATTGCTTAAAGGTCACGACATTGATTGATTCCAGCAGAACATTGTCGCAGGGATAAAAGTTAGCGAATTGGAAGGAAGCAAAACTTCCCAGACCGCTTGGGTAAATCCCGGTATCGGCCATTGCCAGCGCTTGCATAGCGAGCAAGGTGCCGTCATTCTTGAAGCCGAGCTTGGCAGAAAGCCGCAGCGCCGGCGCCGGATTGGTGGTCAAAAGTTCCTCGCCGCGCGTGAGTATCAGACTGACCGGACGTCCCACTGTAAAGGCAATAAGCGCCACCATGGGCTCGTACAAGCCGAACTTGGCGCCGAATGCGCCGCCGACCGGCATGCCATAGACGGTCACGTCAGATTCCGGGATGCCAAGCGTGTCGGCCACGTCCAGTCTGACGCCGAAGGGCGACTGGATGCTGCCCCACATGGTAAGCCCGCCGTTGATCGGGTTTGGCTGCGCCACCCAACCTTGTGTCTCAATTGAACTCTGGTGCACCATCGGCGTTTCGAAGGTGCGTTCCACAATCAGGTCCGCCGCGGCAAAGGCCGCCGCGACATCGCCGCGTTCAATCTTGGTTCTGCCGGCGATGTTGGAGGCTTCTTCCTCTTCGTCCTCGGCTTCGCCGCCGGCATCGGCGCCATGCGCGGCTTCGTCTCCCGCGCCGGTTTGGATGCCGTTGGGCCAAACCAGAGGCGCGTCTTCCGCCATTGCCGCATCCATTGTTGTGGCAGCGTCCAGCGGTTCGTAATCCACATCCACCAATTCGGCGCCGTCGGCTGCGGAAGCCTGGTCATCGGCAAGCACAACCGCCACCGGCTGACCAACAAAGATGACACGGTCGCGCGCCAACATCAGCCTGGCGCGGGAAGACGGCGCAATATCGGGCAGATCGGCGGCGGTCAACACACGCCGCACCCCCGGAAGCGCCAGGGCGGCATCGGCGTCAATCCCCTTGATATTGGCATGGGCGTAGCTGCTGAGGACGAATCTGGCATGCAACATGCCCGCCAGCTTTAAATCGCCCGTGTACTTCAAATTGCCCGTGACTTTGGCGCCGCCGTCGATCATCGGGGTCGCTTGTCCAACAAATGAAAAATCTGACATCTGTATTACCCTCCTTTAGGCTTCATGTAGCGAGAAACAGTCGATTAGCTCGTCACAGTCTGCAAGATTTGATAACCCTCGCGTTTGGTCCGTTCGCGGAACAAGGCACTCAGGCGCATGGTCATCTCGCCAGCTTGACCGGCGCCAATGGTCCTGCTGTCCAACTCAATCACCGGCGCCAATTCTCCCATTGTTCCGGTGCAAAACATTTCATCGGCTCGGTAGACTTCAGACAGCGATATGTCTTTAATCGCATAGGGAATGCCCTTGCTTTGGCAAATTTCCAGCACCGCCGACCGAGTGATGCCTTCCGGGCAAGAACCCGTATCCGATGTCATGACTAGGCCGTCGTCGACAATGAATACGTGGGTGGCATTTGTCTCGGCAACGTAACCTTGATAGTCGAGCATAAGGGCGTCGTCGACTCCGGCCGCATTGGCTTGGATTTTGGCCAGGATCGAGTTGATCAGATTGCAGGAGTGGATGTTCTGATCGACGCAATCCGGCGGTATGCGCCGAATGCCGGACGTGATTAAGCGAATGCCGCTTTTGTCGTATACCGGCGGTTTATGCTCGGCAAGAACGATCAAAGTCGGTCCTTGATTATTGAGCCGTGTATCCATCCCGCTAGTGTATTTGACGCCGCGGGTCAAGGTCAAGCGAATGTGAACGCCGTCCGTCATTTCATTGGCATGCAATGTCTTGCTTATCTCGTTGATGATCGCCTCGTGGCTCGGAATCTCGGCAAATGCCATGGCCTGAGCCGAGGCGCGCAATCTATCGAGATGAGGGATCAATTTGAAAATCCTGCCTTGATAAAGTCGCAAGCCTTCCCAAACGGCATCGCCACCTTGCACCGCCGAGTCAAAAGGGCTAATGCCTGCCACATCACGATGATAGAGTTCACCATTGATATTGATGAGCAAGTCCTTGTTCTTGGGATTGAATGCTTGTTTCATGCCACACCTTAGTTTATGCAATGTTTTGCCATCTGCTCGTAAAGCCGTTGACATTCGTCGAGCAAGCCGCGCAAATGATGCGGCAGCGGACTGTCATCGCGCTCGTAGGGCGCGAATCCGGTTGACTTTTCCACACTGGCGTACCAATGCTTCGCCCAGACGCCATCACTATCGTGCCTGCCCGCCTGCCAACTGAGCATCGCGCTTTCAAAGGGCAGATCGAGGAGCGCGCATAACTTCCGCAACGAGCCCTCCGGATCGGATAAAACCCCGCGCGATGAGATTACCGGTGGCACAGTACCGGTAACCCCCCGCACATGTTGGAAAATCTCCACTTGCTGGACCAGACCCAACTGATCGAGACGCGGGTTTGGAATCACTTTTGAAAAGGACAATAGCATGCGACGCGGATCCCTTATCAAGAAACAGTTGGAAACCTGGGCAATCCAGGAGCGGTCAATATGCTCGAGCATATGTTGCGTCATATGTTTTTGATAGACGATCTTTTCGTCGCTTGATCCATCGTTTGCTCCGGCCGGGAGCAAACCATCAATCACTCGGCGCCAGTCCGTCTCGTATGCCGCAATAATCTCATCGGCGCCAGGGTGATCATAGCCAGTGAATTGGAGATAATGCGCATAGAAGGGCTCGTCGATCACCGTGGTGTCGCTTCTACTCGCCCAAGAGCGCATCAGCGCGGTAGAGATATTACGTGGTCCAGACCACATGGCGATAACACGCTGCGGCAAATCTATCTATCCCCACACAAACATCAGCCACTACAATATGTCTGTTCGGCCGTCGCGCAAATGTTCCAATTGCAAATGCGCACGCCGCGAACGAACATGCGCCATTGTACCTTATCGCATAACTAATGTCACATATCGTGTAGCGGATGCTCAACTCATTCAGGTGTAAATCGCGCCGTTTCTTCAAGTTGCTACCCCGAGCAGGGTGGCTGCTGCTACTGACTACTGTCTACATAGTCTTTTCAAGCACCTGGTCCCCGGTTGAATATGTTGAGCTAGGGGAAGCGCAGATCGTACAGACGACCAAGCCACAAGTCTGCGTCCATACCTTGCTGGAGAATGAAGTGCAGGAGCTGAAGATCAAGCGGTCACTGGAACTGGTGAGAGAGATGGGCGCGACGACGATCGTACAGTTCTTCCCTTGGGCATACTTTGAGCCTAGCGACGATAAGTACAACTGGACGCAAGCGGACATCATCGTCCGCCACGCGAAGAACCAGGGCTTGCGCATCATCGCCAGGCTGGGGCTAGTGCCCGACTGGGCGCGACCGGCTACCAGCGAGGGCCGCGCCACAACGCTCAATTACTTGCCGGAGGCCTCCTTCGACGATTTCGCCGAATACGCCTCGCAGTTGGCGGCGCGCTACCTAGAAGAAATCCGGCATTTTATCATTTGGAACGAACCCAATCTTAGCTTCGAGTGGGGTTATCGACCGGTGGACCCAGCCGCCTATGTCCGATTGCTGGAATTGAGTTATCGGGCGATCAAAGATGCGAATCCGCAGGCCCTCGTTTTGGCGGGCGCGCTGGCGCCGACGAATGAAATGCCGGGCAGCCCGGCCGGGCTCAATGAATTCTCATACCTGCGCGAGATGTATAGCAGCGGCGCGGCGCCATACTTTGATGCTTTGGCGGTTCACAGCTATGGATCGACCGAACCGGCCGATGCGGAGCCCAGCGCTGATCGGCTTAACTTCCGCCGTCTGGAATTCCTTCGGCAAATCATGGTGGAAGCCGACGACGACGCAAAGCCCGTTTTCATAACTGAGAGCGGCTGGAACGATCATCCGCGCTGGAGCGGCGCTGTCCGACCGTCGCAGCGATTGCAGTATACGATAAAAGCTTTCGAATTCGCGGAGAGCAATTGGAGCTGGGCCGAGCAACTCTGCATTTGGGCGTTTCGTTATCCCGCGCCCCTGAATGGCTATCCGGACAACTTCACACTCGTTAGTCCGGAATTCGACCTGAAGCCCATCTATTATGCGATCCAGGACTATGCTCGTGGCTGGGAACGGGGCGCCACCGGGTGGCTGCCGCCGCCGGAGGAGCCATGAGTGTGCGGAAGCGTCTGGCGCTGTCCCTTGGCCTAGTGGTCATCTCGAGCAGTTTGCTGTTTCTGTTTGCTTCATGGACAGAGCGCCCCGCCGACAAAAGCAAAGCCTTTCCCCGCGGCGTCATCGTCGTCGGCGTCGATGCTAGCATCCCGCCCTTTGCCAGCGATGACGGTCAAGCGGTCTATGGACTGGATATTGATCTCGCGAATGCCATCGCCGGAACTATTGATCTGCCGATTCGATTTCTCAACATCGGTTATTACGGCCTGTACGACGCCTTGATCAGCGGAGAGGTGGACATCCTGATTTCGGCTTTGCGAGTTGAAGAGGCGCGCATGGACGATGTCCGCTATACCCGGCATTATTTCGACAACGGACTTCTGCTGGTCACGCCGGTCGAAAAACCCATCACATCACTTGACAGGCTGGCCGGGCAAAGGGTCGCCTACGAGTTTGGCAGCCGGGCGGAGACTGAATTGCGGGTGCTGGAAGACAAAAATGAAGCCGTAACGCGTCTGCCCTACGAACTGCCGACATATGCGCTGGATTCCCTGCGCCTCGAATACGCCGATGCCGCCATCGTAGATGCTATCACACTGCGGCTTTACCAGAGGCGTTTTGCTGACTGGCGTAGCGCGCAAAGATCCCTGACGCGCGATCCTTACGCGATCGCGGCGCGCCACGACAACCGCGATGCCTGGAGGCTTGTCGACGGCGCCTTGGCCGCTTTGAAAGAAAACGGCGAACTCGATAAAATCATCGCACTGTGGTTATGAGATCTAATAAGGAGAGCGCCTTATGCCCGACAAAATCCGCTGGGGTATCTTGAGCACCGCCAATATCGGCCGGAAAGTCATCCCGGCTATCCATGAGTCGCGCAACGGCGTCGTCGCAGCAGTGGCCAGTCGATCGCTGGAACGCGCGCGGGAATTCGCCGCCGAGCAGAGCATCCCGATTGTCTATGGCAGCTACGAAGAGCTGATCGAAAGCGAAGATCTTGACGCCATCTACAATCCACTGCCAAATAGCATGCATGCCGAGTGGAGCATCAAGTGCGCGGGTGCCGGTGTGGCCACGCTCTGCGAAAAACCCTTCGCCAGCGACGCGGCGGAAGCGCAAACGATAGTCGACGCTTTTGAAAGCCAGGACGTTTTGCTGGCGGAAGCCTTCATGTATCGCTTTCATCCCCAGCATACAAAAGTCAAATCCATCATGGCTGAGGGCGGCATCGGCGATCTGAAAATCATCAACAGCAGCTTCACATTTTACATCAGTGACACGGCTAATATCCGTTTGAGCAAGGCGCTCGCCGGCGGCGGCTTGATGGATGTGGGCTGTTACTGCGTTAATTTGATGCGCTTCATAACGGGCGAAGAACCGGAAGCGGTGACCGCTGTTGGCAACATCGGCCCGAGCACAGGCGTTGACGAGATACTTGCCGGCACGTTGAAGTTTCCCTCGGGCGTGATTGGACATTTCGACTGCGGCCTGCGCGCCCATCGCCAGCAAAGCTACCGGCTCAAGGGTACTAGCGGCTCGATCGTCGTGGGATCGAGTTTCACGCCGGACAAGGCGAAGGATACCATCGTTCAACATTGGCGGGGCGATCAGTTTACTGAACATGTCATCGCGCCGGTTGATCATTATCAATTGATGGTCGAAGACTTCGCCGACGCCCTGCTCACAGGGGGAGCCCCGCGCTTCTCACCGAGCGACGCCGTTCTCAATATGAAAGTGGTTGACAGGCTGCTTGCGCAGATTCGCTAGTCGCCGGCTTGAGCGAGCATCCGTTCTCCAGTTTGCACGCGCCACAGCGTGGCGTAAAGGCCATTGAAATGCACCAGGGCATCGTGCCCGCCACTTTCTCTCAGTTGGCCGTTCTGCAAGACATAGATCATGTCGGCGTTGCGAATGGTGGACAGACGATGCGCGATAACGATCGTGGTGCGGCCAACAGCGATCCGTTCCAGCGAACGCTGAATTGCGGCTTCGGTCTCGTTATCGACTGAAGAGGTAGCTTCGTCGAGCACCAGTATCGGCGGATCCGTCAGTACAGCCCGGGCGATGGACAAGCGCTGTCGCTGTCCCCCGGAGAGTTTTTGACCGCGCTCGCCTACGACTGTGTCGTATCCTTGCGGCAGTTCGCTTATGAATTGGTGCGCCTCGGCGATCTTGGCGGCCTCTACGATGAGATGGTCGGGTAGATCTTGGCAGCCATAGGCGATATTCTCGCGCACAGTACCGTGAAAGAGAAAGACGTCCTGGCTGACCAAGCCGATCGCATTGCGAATGTCCGCCTGTTTCAACTCGCGCAGATCGTAGCCATCAAGCAGAACGCGTCCCGATGTCACGTCGTAATAGCGCAGCAGCAGCTTGATGACGGTGCTCTTGCCGGCGCCGGTCGCGCCGACGATCGCCACGGTATCGCCAGCCGGGAAGTCCAAGGTCAAACTCTTTATGATTTCACGTCCGTCGCTGTAGGAGAAACTCACCTCATCAAGGCGCATATCGCCGCGGATTGCCGCTATCGGCAAGGAGATGTCGCCATCGTTGATCTTGCGCCTGATTCCCAGCAGATCCAGGATGCGTTTGGTCGACGCCATGGCCCGCTGGTAAAGATCGAAAGTCTCACCCAGCTTGGTCAATGGCCAAAGCAAGCGCTGTGTCATGAAGACCAGTACGCTGAAGGCGCCAACATCCAAGTTGCCGTTGAGCGCCAATTGGCCGCCGGCAACGGTGATAGCGATGAATCCAGACACGATTACCATTCGTATCAAAGGCGTAAATGCCGAACTCAGAATGATGGCGCGACGATTGCGCTCGACGTACTCGTTGCTCTCGACGCGCAGGCGCTCTGCCTCGTAATCCTCTGCCGTAAAGCTCTTGATGGTTGCGATGCCGCTAAGACTATTGGACAAGTGGTGGTTGATCATGCTGACTTGTTCACGGACTTCGCTGTAACGCGGCGCGAGCAAGCGTTGGAATCGCATTGAACCCCAAATGATGAAGGGCATGGGAATTGCGGCCATCCAGGCGATGCTGGGCGCAACCAGGAAGAAGATGCCGCCAATCACGACAATGGTTGTGACGATTTGCACCACATCGCTTGCGCCGATATCCAGAAAGCGCTCAAGCTGATTGATGTCATCATTCAGCACCGCCATCAGTCCGCCCGTGCTCTGGTCTTCAAAATAGGCCAGTTCCAGGTGCTGAACGTGGTCGTAAGCGTCGACGCGCAGATCATGTTGCATTGACTGCGCCAAATTGCGCCAGTGAACCCGCTGAATGTATTCAAACAGGGATTCAAGAATCCAGACGATCAGCGTGATGAAGCCCAGTATCAACAATTGATGAGTCAAGTCGGCCACGCCCAGCCGGCCCAAAAGCGAGTCCTGCCTCTGCACAACGATATCGACCGCGACCCCGATCAACACTGGCGGCATGATGTCAAAAATCTTGCCAAGCACAGAATAGAGCGTGGCAAGGGCCACCCGCCGCTTGTATGCCGAGGCATAGTTCAGCAGGCGAACAAAGGGATGACCACTGTCTTTGGGCTTGTCCATATACAACGCGAACCGACGCATAGAAAAGGGATTACAGAATTATAGGTAAGACAGCGCCCCGCTGCTAGCGACAATGGGGAGCTATTTCCGAGACGTCGCGGCACGCAGTCATCCCTGCAAGTCAGCGCTAGCGGATGAGACCGCCCCCGGTTGATCCAGCTACCAGAGACGCCACTTCTTCGTAGTCGACCAAGGGGAGATCGCCCGGGATTGTGTATTTGTGAGAGGACATGGCGACCCCCCATTTTAGCGCCAGCGCAACGTCCGCATAGGTCAGCCAGGCGTATAGAAAGCCTGCGGCGAAGGCGTCTCCGCCGCCTATGCGCCCGACTTCTCCCGCCAGGATGGCCGATTGGCGAAAGAGTTCGCCATCCGGCGTAATCGCCCTCGCGCCATTTTTGCCCAGGGTCATGATGATGAGCGTCTCGGGATATTTCGCGGCCAGGGCAGCCAGCGCATCCTCGGCCGCCGAGTCATCATAAAGAGCCTGGTAATCCCCGAAGGGGCAAAACACGATGTCCGCCAGAGCCATCGCTTCGTCACAATCCGCCGCGGCACGCTCGCCCGACCACAAAGTGCTGCGATAGTTCGTGTCGAAGCTGACTTGCCAGCCAACGTCCTTAGCCCGCCGCATGGCTACCAGCGCGGTCGTCCTGGCGGAATCGCTGATCGCCAGCGTTATCCCGGTGACATGAAAGAGTCGACTCATATCAGCCAGGAACAAATCCTCCGGCAAGTCCTCTGGCTGGACGCGGCTCACAGCGGAACCTTTTCGATCATAGATGATGCGACTGGCGCGCGGCGCTTCTGACTCTTCGTGGAAAAATATGCCCAGCCGCGCATCCTCGGCCCAGACGATATGGCTGACGTCCACACCATACTGCTGAACGCGATTGCTAACATAGCGACCCATTGGCGACGCGGGCAAACGCGAGAACCAGGCTGTGTCCATACCCAGACGCGCCAAACCAATCGCCGTATTGGATTCTGTCCCGCCAACCCAAATGTCGAAGGAAGTCGTCTGCTCAATGCGCAAATAGCCAGGCGGCGTCAAGCGCATCATCGTCTCGCCAAATGTCACCACATCATATGTCGGCATAGTCCTCCCTTTCCAACGCCCCATTCGAACAGCTAGCCGCGCCGCGCCTGTCGGTCCGCCAACAACCCAGTCTTCAAGGGCGGCTACGATCCGTCTGGCATGAGCATTATGATACCGCTATACTCAACTCATGGCACATATCGGAATAGACGCTCGTCTAACTCACTACCGCGTAGGCGGCATAAGCCGATATACAACGGGTATTATTTCCGCCCTGGAGGACGACCCTCCAGCCCACAAAGTCACTGTATTCCAAAGTCGCAAAGCCAAGGGCTCGCTATCCCGCCGCTTTGCAAGCGCCAATCTTTGGACGCCCCCGCACCATCCATTGGAACGGGGAGCGCTGTCAGTTGAACTATTGAGGCACCGCCTGGATTTGTTTCACAGTCCCGATTTTATTGCGCCAATGCGTGGCGCGCGACGCCACGTCATCACCGTGCACGACCTAAGTTTCGTTCACTATCCGGAATACATGACCCCTGCCAGTCGACGATATTACAATGGTCAGATCCAAGTCTCGGTCATGCGCTCGGACCATATCCTCGCCAACAGCTTCGCCACCAAACAGGAGTTTGTCGATATCCTCGACGTCCCGCCAGAAAAAATAACCGTTCATCATTTGGGCGTGGAAGACGTTTTTCGCCCCTTGCCCTGCTCTCTCACCAAGCCGGTGATTACCAAGCTGGGCTTACCTGAATCCTATCTCCTGTTTGTTGGCACGGTCGAACCGCGCAAGAATCTGGTCGGGCTGGCGCGCGCCTATCGTGACCTGAAACTTGAGATGCCCGATCTGCCGCAACTGGTTATCGCGGGTAGACCCGGCTGGCACTTTGGACAGCTAATGCGCGACATAACCAAGGTCGGGATCAATGACAGCTTGATCTTTCGCCACGACATATCCGATTCGCAGCTGCCTGCCCTATACAACCATGCGCTAATGCTGATAGTGCCCTCTCACTATGAAGGCTTCGGTCTGCCCGCCCTGGAAGCAATGGCCTGCGGCACGGTGCCAATCGTCAGCAATGTGGCGGCATTGCCAGAAATCGTGGGGGAAGTCGGCATTTTGGTTGATCCTCAGGATCCCGCCACGATCTCGGGGGCCATGCAACGCGTTCTCGTCGATAGCGCTTGGCGCGCCTCGCAGTCTGCCGCAGGTATCGAACGCGCCAAGCGATTTCGCTGGGGCGCCGCGGCACAAAGGGTACTCGACGTTTACCAGGCCGTACTCAACTGAAGAGACGATGGAGATCTTGCTGCTCAGCCCCGACAACCCGTTTCCCAGCGAATCGGGAGCGGCGATACGGAATTATGGCATCATTCGCGGTCTCTACGGCTCCGGTCACAGGGTGACGCTCCTGACGTTCAGCGATACCGCGCTGGGCCCCGGGACGAACCCGCTATTTCGATATTGCGGCGACGTCCACAGTTGCCCGATTCCACAGCGCAGCAAGGCGGATCGCATTGTGTCACTGCTCGCCACTCGCCGGGCGGACATGGAAGATCGATTAATGAGCGCCGCCTTCAGTCAAAAGCTTGCCGCGATTTTGGATTCGCGCGCCTTCGATATCATCCAATTCTCCGGTATCGAACTGGGTAGCTATCTTCCAGTGATAGGACTGAAAAAAGGGGCAGCGAAAGTCGTATACGATGCCCTAAACGCGGAAGCTGAATTGCAGCGGCTGATCTACCAACTTGACAGGAAGCGACCATCTCGCCTGCACACCGCGCTCTACTCGGCAATTCAGGCGCGCCGCCTGGCGCGCTACGAGCGCAATCTATGCAGGTCCGTTGATGCTGTAATTGCCGTTAGTCAAGAAGACCGCAGTCTGCTGGAATCGTATGGCGGAGCGCCGGTTTATGTGATGCCCAGCGGCATTTTTGTTGACGACTACCAATCCTGCTCTGGCGAAGGGCGGGCCGACAATCAACTGGTGTTTACCGGGAAAATGGATTACCGTCCGAATGTCGACGCGGTTGAATGGTTCTGCGATGCAATTCTTCCGGCTCTGTTACAGCGGCATCCTGCGCTAAGGCTGATTATCGTCGGCAGGAATCCACATCCGAGAATACAAGCCTTGGCCGATGGCAACCATGTGAGAGTGACCGGCTGGGTCGAGTCTGTGCTGCCTTACTTAAAAGCGACGACCCTATTTGTCTTGCCAATGCGGATGGGAAGTGGCACTCGGCTCAAGATTCTCGAAGCGATGGCCTCGGGCTGCGCGGTAGTTTCGACATCGCTGGGCGCTTCCGGTCTTCACGGGTCTATACGGGAAGCTATCGAAATCGTGGACGGCTCCGACAGATTCGCTCATTGCATATCGTCGTTGTTGAGCGATATGGATCGTCGCCAAGCGCTGGGCGAACGAGCGCGAGAGCAAGTACGGGCGCATTACGACTGGTCAGCGCTTATGCACCACCTCCTAAGCGCCTATGAGGATCTCGGCCTTGGATAGAGAGACCTTGGCAGTCCGCAACCTGAACAAGGCGCAGACTTTGCACCAGCCCTCCGCGCTACATTCAGTTAGAGATCTGTTTCTATACTGTCTCGCCAAGATGCCGGTTCTTCCGCAACGCGCCCGCTCGAACCGAGTGCTTGTCATACGCCCGGACCACCTCGGCGATGTCCTGCTCATGATGCCCGCGCTTCAGTTTGTCAAGCGCGAGCGCCCCGAAACAGAATTACACGTCATCTGCGGCGCCTGGGCTGCCGAACTACTGGCCCGTTTCGACGAGGTCGATGTCGTACTTACGCTCGACTTTCCCGGCTTTCAGCGCGGAGGCAGATCGCCGAGAGGCAATCCTTATCTGCGAGCGCTTGCTTCAGCGCGCATGCTGCGCAGAATCGGTTATGACAGCGCGCTTATCATGCGCCCGGACCACTGGTGGGGCGCCATGCTGGCATTTCTGGCGGGCATACAGGAGCGCGTCGGCTACGACAATGCCAACGTCGCGCCTTTCCTAACCGGAGGCATCCCCCATCAACACGAACACGCCGTCCTGCAGAACCTGCATCTGGTAGAGTTCTGGCTTGGCGTTGCCCATAATCGAGAGATCGGATTGACTTTGCCTGTCGATCCAGCCGACGCCGCGGCCGTGGATCAGTTGCTGTCCGATCGGGGGATCGACGGTGCGAAGCCAATCGTCTGCATACATCCCGGCTCCGGGATGCCCAGCAAACTCTGGCAAGCGGACAAATGGGCGCAAGCTGCGGATCAAGTCTCGCAGCACCACAACGTAACGATCATCTTCACTGGCAGCTCCGCCGAAAAGGCCTTGATCGACGATATCGCCGGCAGGATGAAGACCAAGTCTTGTTCCGTCGCCGGTGAAACAAGCGCAGGTCAATTGGCAGCGCTTTATCGACGGGCACGCGCGGTCTTGGGACCTGACAGTGGCGCGATGCACGTGGCCGCCGCCGTGCATACGCCCACCGTGGCCTTGTTTGGTCCTGCCGATCCGATTGAGTTCGCTCCCTGGGGCGATGGTCGAAAGCACGCGGCGATCACATCGACAATCGCTTGCCGTCCCTGTCGCATCCTTGACTGGCGCGATGACTCGCCCGAATACCATCCTTGCGTGCGAGATATCAGCGTAAGCCAAGTTCTTGAAGAACTTCAGCACGTATTAGGAGCGGTAAGCGCTGACGACTAACACTCAATGGTTATAAGGCTTGTCCGCTACTCCGACCAAATGCCGCCTTTTCTACCCCCATCCCCCGG
>WTGF01000076.1 GCA_011525385.1 Chloroflexota bacterium
GGGGGTTTGGGGGTGGGGGCAAAGCGCGGCATATTTCTCATTGCATTCTCATTACTTACTTGCACTTACTTCTGCGCCACTGTGGTGAATAAAGCGGGCGAGCCTTGGCTCGCCCCTACGGGATCATTGAGAATACTGAAAGAAATCACCCCACCACGATCAGTTCCTGCCAGCCATTCGTCAGCTTCTCGCCGCCGCCGGGACGCGCGACGACGATATCCTCCACCCGCGCCGAATAGTTGTTCATCTGCATGATGCTGGGCTCGATGGTGAAGAGCATGCCCTCTTCCAGCGGCGTCTCGTCGCCTTCGGTCAAGAAGGGCGGCTCGTGCACATCCATGCCGATGGCGTGGCCCAGGCGATGGCGAAAGGTTTCGCCGTAACCGGCCTCTTCAATCACCTGCCGCGCGGCACGATCGGTGGCTGTGGTGGTCGATTCGCCAGCTTTCAGCGCGGCAATGCCAGCCGCCTGCGACGCCATCACCAGGTCATAGACGCGCTGCGCCTCTTCGTCCGGCTCGCCGAAAAAGACTGTGCGGCCGAAATCGTAGCACCAGCCTTGATAGATGCCGCCAAAGTCGAAGAGTATCGAAACCGGCGGATCCAGCTTCCGATGCCAGCTCTCCATGCGCTGGCCGAAAAGCAGGGGATGATCGGGCCCGGAATTGTAGAGCGAGGTGGTGAAGGACTGGCCCAGCGAGCCGTGCCTTCGCAACTGGAAATTGACCTCTTCTACGATCTCCAGTTCGGTCATGCCTAGCCGCAGGGACGTCAGCGTATCGGCGAAGGCCGCTTCGGTGATGCGCCCGGCTTCCTTCATCTCGTCGATATCGCTCTGGGATTTGATCACGCGCAAGGGACGCAGCAAGTCGGTGGCGGATAGCCAGGTCGCGCCCGGCAGAAGTGGCTGCAAGTTGGAAACGGTCTCCCCGCGGGTGAAATCGCTGATCGCAACACGCGGATTATCGGGCAAGTTGAAATCGTCGAGGATGCCCTTGACCATCTCGGCGGGTTCGTCCCAGTCTCCCAGCACGCGAATATCGATGCCAGCCAGACGATTCAGCCCGCCGAATTCGGCCGTCATACGCGGCAGCGGCAGCACCGGCGCGTGATGTGGACTAATCCAGGCGCCTTCCAACCAGTCGCCCGGGTGGATATTGTGCCCGTAGTTGGGAATGTCGCGCGGGACGCCGGTCAGGTATTGCAAGTCGGACGAGATGGGGACGAAGGCAAGATCGGCGTGGTCCGCTAATACAGCTTGAAAACGTTGCAGTCGGTCGTTTGACATGAAAAACTCCTTACCATTATTGGAGAGTGCCTAAATCTTAGCGCGTTTCCCTCGATAATTCACCTTGCTGACTACGTTTGCCAGGGCGATCGCATCAAAACCAATAACTGTCGAATGTCGCATAAATCTTGCAAAATGTAGGGACGACCAATCTGGTCGCCCGATGCTACAGGGCTTTGCGCTTTCGGGCGACATGGTATGTCGCCCCTACATCGCCTCCATTTTGACAGGACCGCGGTTAAATCTCGGTGCTCTCGGTGTCTTCGGTGGTTAAAATAATTTGAAGCGATTGCCCTGCTACGTTTGCCCTACGCTTACCGTGAATCATTTGCTGAGGAACTGAATAACGCGGTAAATTCCTGGCCGATAGTCTTCGTTCAGGGAAAACACATCATGCGAAAATTGCTACTGTTAGGTCAAGTATTTCTATGCCTCTGTGGAATCGTTCGAGGGCAAGAAGTCGGATTGCCGACTTGTAGTGAAGCGCAAATGAGCCTTGTGGCCGCACTTGCGCCGGAATACTACGCTCTTATGGAGTCAGCGATCGCGGAAGATATATCGCTCGATCTGCTATTCGAATACAGCGAAGCGCGGTTCGCCTGGCGAGAGGCATTTTGGTCGACTAATCCCGCCTGTAAAGAAGCTTTTGACATAGGCAGGTTGATGGACGAGACGGCCGCCGATTTCGCCGCTGACATGGCCTACGAGATCGCCGGCGTATCTGCGGACGAAAGCCCGTATGCGCAAGAAATGAACAGAGGCGCGTCCAAACTTATCCCGATGCTGGATGCTTTGGAGCGCGAGCCTGAGAGTAGAGCAGGCGAATCTGAAGAGCCCGGGTTGCCAACATGTACAGATATCGATCTCGGAATTCTGACAACGGTCTTGAATGAATTCGAAGCGCTGCTCAAAGTACCCCCGCGAACTGTGAGCAAAAAGGGTCTGGCGAAATATGGAGTCGCGCAAATCACCTGGCGTTCACAACTCTGGACGAGATTGTCGCCCTGTGACTTGGCGCTGCAAGCTGGTCTGCTCATGAGTTGGATCAGTAGCGACGTCGCGGTGGAACTCGCCCTCGAGATCGGCGGTCTGTCCGTGGAAAACAGTCTCTACTCGGAGCAGATTATGGGGAATCAAGAGCGCTTGCGAGAACTGACTGAGCCAATCGTGGCTGATGAGCGAGCGCGCGCCTCGTCGCGTGGTTTCGCTGCCACATTGAGCGCGTGTCCAGATACCGAATCCCTTGATTTCTATGTTAAGAACCAAGCCTTCCAGGAACTCGTGGACAAGCTGGAAGTGGCGACGACCCTGCCGCAACTTCTAGATCTTGCAGACACGCACGTTGAATGGCGGGAAACGCTCGCAGCGCATCTGCCGGCATGCGTCGGAAGTCTCGTCACGGCTACCTTGGCATATCGGGCAACCGGCAATCATATCTCCGCCCTAACGCTTGACGTCGCTGGCATCAAACCGGAGCTGGACCCAGAATTTCCAATTGAGGGACACTTGTTTGGTATCGTAACGATACGTTTTATTGCCGACTCGATGAAATCTACAATTGAGGGCAGTGGCAAGCAAATCGAGCAGCTTGAAAAGGAAGCCGCAGCGCGGGCTGGCAGTTTGCCCGAGTGCGGCGCCGGGGACCTTGGTTTGAATTTCTACAACGCATTTATTGAATATAGCGACCTGGCGGAAATCGCTAAGGAAGTCGAGAATGTGCGCGATGTTCTGGTCTATCGTCAGGCACAGGTTGATTGGGGCGAGCGCCATATTCCTATCTTGCCGGGTTGCAAGGCAGGGATGGAAGCGGGCCTGCTGATGTACACGATTTTGGCTGATTACTCTACAGCATACGCTTTCATCATCGCCGGCGCTGCGGTCGAAGAGATCCCATACGCACAAGCCTTACGAGAGAACGAAGCGCGCCTGGATGCGTTACTGCAAGAAACGCTGCGGTAGCGTGCCGGGCGAGGGGTGAGACGGAGCCCGATTTGCGGTACCTTCGGCGCCCTCCAGCCAGTCGCCCGGGTGGATATTGCGCCCACAATTGAGGAAATCTTGCGGCACGCCGGTCAGGTACTGCAAGTCGGACTAGATGGAAAAAAAGGCCAGATCGGCCTGGTCGGCCAGTATGGCTTGAAAACGCTGCAGTCGGTCCTTTGACATGAGGCGTCTCCACAAATCTATCGTTCTGGATCTTATCTTAGCCCGTTTCCGGCAGGATTTCATCTTTTATCTGGCGACCATGCGCGGCTTGCCTTTGCGCCTAGACGTCCAAGTCATATAATGTATGCGATATGCAACCTGGAACAGCAAAAGGACCGCCCATGCGAACTGCAATGATACTTCTCTTGCTTGTGACGTTGCTGACGGCCGCGCCGCTGCAAGCGCAGGACAACCTGTACGAGGCTTGCGGGGAAACCGAGACGCGGATGCTGTTCAGCGTATTGTACGGCTTGCAGCAGGCTAACGAGGGCGGCGCTGAGCGCCCAAGCACAGTTAAGGGCCTTTACGCCTACGATCTAATTCTGGCGCCCTGGCGTAAATCCACGCGATTGCTTGCAAGTTGTGAAGAGGCGCTATCTGTCGTTTGGAAGACATACCGAACGGTGGATAACGTACTCGCCACCAGCGTCATGCGCATAAATGGGCTGGGCGAGCATGAACATGTTTATGACGACCGGATCGCCAGCAGCATCAGCGAGCTGGAGACCATGCTGCGCGACCTCGAAGCTGGCGCCGCAAGCGATGAAGGCGAGAAAAGGCGGCGCTTGTGGGAACCCGAAACACCGTCATGCTCGTCGGCAGATCTAGAGAGAGTCCTGGCCATGACGGCGGAACATCAGGCTCTCCTGGAGCGAGCCGGCGCCATCTCGTCGACGACAGACCTGGCGCATTTCGGCAGAACTCATATGACTTGGCGCGCGGAAACGTGGGCGCAAGTCCCCAACTGCCGCGGCCCGAGGTGGCATGCGATCTTCCTGGAGCAGGTTGCGACTGACGCTCTTGTAAAAGCCGGGCTCGCGCTGGCGGGAGCCGCGGAAGACAATTCTTTTGCCCTGCGCCTGGAAGACACTCTGGAGACGCTGACCGAGTTCAACGCGGAGGTCGAGAGGCGCTACAAACTCGCCCTGGAAGAAGAAGCGCTTGCGAAGCCGCAAGCCGATGAGTTGCCATCTTGCCCCGATGATGTATTCCAGAGCGCTTACGACGGCTTGCTCGACTATGCAAAGCAGGGGGAAATCGCCATCGAGTCAAATGAAGACCTGTTGCGCTTCGCCGAGCGGCAGATCGCCTGGCACGCCGATCATTTGACGGATCTGCCATATTGTGATGAAATGCTGCAGATCCGCTGGCTGCTAATCGAACTGAACAGCGATTTCGTCGCGCGCGCGGTCTTGCGTTTGGCTGGCGTATCCGATGAAGACAATCCCTTCCTGCGATTGCCTTCCGATCAAGCGAGGATAGATGCCATCGTCCAGGATCGGCAGCGTCCTAACAATGGCCAGCCAAGGAGCGAAGGGATTGCGGCATTGCCGGCCTGTTCCAAACACGATCTGCAGATAGCCATCGACGAATACCTATATGTATACGGCGAACTAGAGGACAATCGACCCTTTGTCCTTTCCATAGAAGACACGATTGAATACATCCAGGCTTTGATCGCGTGGCGAGAGGCGCTATGGCAGCGCATGCCATTATGCGCGGAAGCGGTTGTGCTCGGCTTGTTTATGCATCAGTTTAGCGCCGGATACAGCCCTTCGTTCACACTCTTTCACGGCCGAATCGAAAGAGAGAAGTATGTGTACGGAGACCAACTCCAACTCGATTTGTCGCGCCTGGAGGAAGCCGCTGCAGCCGTTTTCCTCGCGAAACGCGAAAGCTGATGCGAAAGGGCTTGTTCTCAGCTTCCGATCTGAGGAGAGGGTCTCCCCTCTCTGTATCTATACTGTTACTCAAAAACGGGTCAAGACCAGGGCCAGTTTCGGGTATTGGCGGACGAATTGCGCTCGCAACGTGAGTATGGGACAATCATCCCGATGAAAGGGAGGCAGAATGCGACAATTGATCATTCCGCTTATGCTAATCTTATTGGTCGTTTCTTATGCGCAGGGACAAGATGGCGACAGCGCGCCCTGCACCACTGCCGAGCTATTGCTAGCACAGGGATGGAAAACGGAATACGACCAGTTGAATGTGGAGACAGATCTGACAGATCGCTCTACGAACGATGTGCTTAGCTATAGCGCAAAGATAATCGAATGGCGCGACAGGCTTTGGTCGCAACTGCCCCTTTGCGATGAAGCAATCGACATCGCCGTTTTGATGAGCGAGCAAATAGGCGATATTGCCGCTACAGCCCTCTTCACGCACGCCCGGGTATCGTTATCGCCGATCCCTTTCGATGACAAGCTCTTCTTCCAGGAAAACAAGTCGGATCAAGTGCGGGAGCAGTTCGAGCAAATCAGTCAACTAATCGCGAGCGGCGACCGGCCAGAGGATACAGCGCCGGCAGATCGTCGCTTGCAGAACTGTTCGACAGCCGATATCGAGAGAATCATCATCTTGCAAGCGGAGCATGAAGTTTTGGCCCAGTCGGCTTTCAATTCCACAACTATTGGCGACTTGTTGGCGCAGGGCAAGGCGCTCCTGGAGTGGCGCAATCGCCTTTGGGACAGTATGCCCATTTGTCATGGCGGGTTCGAAATAGGCTGGCTACTGAGCAGAACCGCTGGTGACATGATCTCGGACATGAGCCTCCGATTCGCCGGTGTAGCGCTCTCGCAAAACCGTTATACCGCGCAACTGACGGATGACTTCAACCGGATAAAGGCCTTGCTAGGACCGCTTGAAGCAGCCATAGCCTCCGATAGCGAGATTTCAGCGGCAGCCGGGGGAACTAACCAACTGCCGCCATGTAGCGAAAGTCAACTGGCGAGCCTCGCTGACGATCTTTCCGAATTCGTTGAGCTGACGCAGCTTTCGCAAAATATCTCGACGGTGAGCGATTATCTCGAGTATGGCGCGCGATACATCGCTTGGCGCGAAGATCTGTGGGAAGCTTTACCGCTTTGTAGCCAAGCGCTGGAGATTGGGCGCGCCGCGCATCAAGCGGCGGGCGACATATCCTCCGTGCATGGACTGTATCTTGGCGGCGCGCGGCTTGAGGACAATGAGGCTTGGACCGACGCTCTCGATATGCTGTCACTGGTTGTTCGTTTGTCCGCTGCCCTGTCGGATTTGGCAGCCAAGGAAGACCTCCCGCCACTGGATGCGAGCTCCGACTACAGCTCGCCCAGTTGTACAGATTATGAGTCTGGATTTGTCTTCGATATGCTGGACGAGTTGAACGCTATAGGGGAGTTGGCTACTGAATTTAATTCGGCGGAGGATCTGCTGGAGTTCAGTATCGTGCAAATCAAGTGGCGCGAATACATGTGGACGAGCATGCCAGTTTGCAAAGAAGCGACGGAATTGGCTTGGCAGATGTTTCAGATCACGGCGGATACAGTGTCGGCGGCCGCCCTGGAAATGTTTGCCGGTCTCGCCAAGAACGAGAATCCTTTCTGGGAACAGATCCAAATCGGGCAGCAGCGCATTGCGGACTTGGCGGCGGAATTGCAGGACAATTGACAAGGGTTCGACATGTATCAAGCGATCCTGTTTGACCTTGACGATACCTTGATCAGCCTGCGCGGCTGCGAATCCGAGGCCTTGCGACGTAGCCTGGACGAAGCCGGCCTGACAGAGCGCTTCCGAGATGATTACTCAAGCGTTTCCGCGCGTTTCGCGGCGATCAGCAGCCGCTACTGGGGGCAGCGGGTCGCCCAGGGATACTCGCGCGACCAGGTGCTCGAAGGTTCGCTGCGCGACCTGTTAGCGCATTTCAACCTGGATGCGACATTGGCGGAAGACCTGGCCCTGAAATACTGGCGCGACTTCTGCCGCTCATCCGCGCTGAACCCGGGCGCGCTTGATACCCTGCGACATCTGTCGCAGCACTTCCGCCTGGGACTGATCACCAACGGCTATAGCGATTCGCAGCGCGGCAGACTGGACGCGGCCGGGTTGAGCCATTTCTTTGACCCAATCCTGATTTCGGAAGAAGTCGGCATCGCCAAACCCGACGCGCGCATCTTCGAAATGGCTCTGGATGCGCTCGAACTGTCCGCTGCGGATGTCATTTACGTCGGCGATTCAATCGGTCATGACTGCGCGGGTTGTCAGAATGCCGGGATCGACTTCTGCCACTATTTTCCCGACCTGGCGACGGACGGGCACTTGCCCGATGTCAAATATCGAATCGGCCATCTGCCCGACTTGATTGAATTGCTCACAGCCGACGGATAGCGTGACAGTCATTCCGTGATCGTCACCTTGGACAAGCCGCGCGGCTTGTCGACTTCATATCCACGCGCAAGCGCCTGGCGCATAGCGAAAACCTGGCCGGGCATCACAGCGATAATAGGGCTGAGCCACTCCGGCGCGGCGGGTATGCGCATTGTGTTTGTCGCTTCTCCCAGCAAGTCGTCATCGTTGCTGATGACAAGGGTTTCCGCAGCTTTTTCTTCGACCACGTCGAAGATGTCCCGCATGGCGGAGAAGGCTTTGCCCTGCGGCGCGACCAGAATCACCGAATAACCCTCCTGCACGACGGCGATAGGACCATGGCGGAAGTCGGCTTCGCTGTAGCCTTCGCTGGCGATATAGGTCAATTCCTTGACCTTAAGACTGATCTCGCAGGCGGTGGCGTAATTGAAGCCGCGCCCCAGTACGGTGAGCCGATCCATAGTGCGATAACGCCCCGCCCAGCCCGCGATGCCTTCGGTCAGGACAAGCGTTTCCCGCGCCAACTGTGGCAAGTTCATGAGACCGGATCGCATCTCCTCGTTCTCGGCCAGCGCCGTCGCCAACATGGCAATCACGGTCAACTGAGCCGTATAGGTTTTGGTCGCGGCGACGCTGAACTCTTCTTCGGCGCGCAGAGGCAGGTGATACGCTGCCCCTTGCGCCAGCGCTGAATCATCGTAGTTGGTAATCGCCAGCGTCAGCGCGCCCTGTTCCCGCGCGTCGTTCAAGACCGCGCGCACATCTTCCGCCTTGCCCGATTGCGAAATGCCGATCACCAGCGCTTTCGAGAAGTCGGGCGGGCGGCCATAAACCGTATGCAGCGACGGCGTCGCCAGCATGACCGGCATTTGCAGGGCGGCGCCGAACAGATACTGTGCGTAAATGGCGGAATGGTCCGATGTGCCGCGGGCGGCGATGCAGGCAAATACCGGGTTGAACTCGCGAATTGCGGCGACGACACGTTCCGTCGCGAGCTGCCCTTCAAGGAGCAGGCGATGCAGAACATCAGGCTGTTGGTTGATTTCGCTTTTCAGGAGCATGGCAGACCTCTGTTTCGCGCCAGCTAATCGTCTAGCGGCCGATAGTTGACACCGAGCGTATCCAGGCAGGGCAAATGTCCTTTCAAGCGCGTCAGGAAAGTTCCGTAGTCGCGCTGCTCCGGATGGTTCCACAGCACCTCTGCCAGCGCAATGGCGCGTGGATAGGCCATATACTCCAGATGATCCGATGTGGGGATGTATTCTGTCCAGAGATTGCCCTGCCCGCCCAGGATGTGATGTTTCTTGTCGTCGGTAATTTCGTCGGGCACGACCACAAACTGATAGACTTTGCGCAGAGGCAAATAGCGTGGCAGGGCGGGCGGTTCGCTAGCGAAGTCTTCGGCTTGATAATAATCGAGGTAGCAATAGGTGGTGGGCGTCATGACCACATCGTGGCCAGCATTGGCGGCTTCGATACCGCCGTCGCTGCCGCGCCAACTCATCACCGTCGCGTTCGGCGCCAAGCCGCCTTCGAGGATTTCGTCCCAGCCGATCAAGCGACGTCCGCGTTCGCCGAGCCAGCTATCAAACTGGCGGACGAACCAGCTTTGTAGCTCATCTTCGTCTTTCAAACCTTCAGCCTTGATACGCGCCTGGCAAGCCGGGCAACGCTTCCAGCGTTTTTTGGGCGCCTCGTCTCCGCCGACGTGGATGAACTCGCTGGGGAAAAGCTCAAGGACTTCGCTGAAGACGTCTTTGAGAAAACTGAATACGTCATCATTTCCGGCGCAATAGATGTTTTCGTCAATGCCCCAACTGGTACGAACCTGATAGTCCTTCCCGACGCAGCCCAATTCAGGATAGGCAGTCAAGGCCGCGAGGCTGTGACCGGGCAATTCGATCTCCGGAACGACCGTGATGCCCCGTTCGCCGGCATAGGCGACCAACTCGCGGATCTGGTCCTGTGTATAGAAACCGCCATAGGGTACCCCATCGAACTTTCGGCGGTTGGTAGGCAAGCAGGTTTCTTCCCGGTAAGCGCCGATTTCGGTCAGCTTGGGATATTTCTTGATTTCGATCCGCCAGCCTTGGTCTTCCGTCAGGTGCCAATGGAAGGTGTTGAACTTGTAAAAGGCCAACAGGTCGATGAACTTTTTGATGAATGCCAGCGGAAATATGTGACGCCCGACATCCAGATGCAAGCCCCGCCAGTCAAAAGCCGGCGCATCGCTGATTCTTAGCGCCGGGATGCTCCAGTCGATGCCGTCGGCCCGTTCCGCGCCCAGGATTTGCGGAGGCAGCAATTGGCGCAGGGTTTGGAATCCATGCATAAAACCCGTCGGCGCAGAGGCCGATAGGACAACCTTATCGCTCGACGCCTTCAAGCGGTACGCCTCGGGCGATGCCAGGTCCTGCTCCTCAACCAAGCTAATGACATTGCGGCTGTTGAGGGTGTCACCAGTCGACTCGACCGGAAGCGGGAAACCAGTCGCGGGTCGCAGATAGTTCCCCAGCATTTCGCCGAGACTCCCGTCCTGCGCGCGTATCACCGTGTCAGCATTCAGGGTGAAGCTACCTTCGGTTCTTTCAATCGACTGCGGACGCGGGAACAAGGTGATGTCGGACATGTTCAAGTTCCTTTTCGATTTCGCTTTTCATTCGCCTATCATAGATCCTCGAGCGAGACGACTGCGCTCAGGTTATGCGGATGATCGGGATTCTGGCCATTATGCAGGGCGCGATGATAGGCCAGAAGTTGCAAGACCGGCAGATGCAAGACGGGCGAATTCCAGGTCGGCAGGTCATTTGGCAGGGCGATATGACGCGGCAAGTCAGTCGCAAGCGATCCGATGCTCAGGGCCCCCGCGCCCATCCGGCGCATTTCCAGAAGCACTTGCAATTCTTGCCGAGCGGATTCCGCCGATATCAAGCCGATAACCAGCGAATTTTCAGCGGCCATCGACATCGGGCCGTGACGGAACTCCAGCGTGTGAAAAGCTTCGCTGTAGGACAAGGACATCTCTTTCATCTTCAGCATGGCTTCGCAGGCGATGCCATACAGAGCGCCCGAACCGAGAAAGAAAAAGCGTTCAATGCCCTGGTCAGCGCCCAGCGTTTCCGCCAAATCGCCATAGGAATCCAACAGTTGCTGACATTGCGCCGGCAATCGGGCGCTGGAAGACCGCTCATGTCCGACGAGCGCAGCGGCCATCTGTTGCAACACCAGGCACATGCTGCTGAAGGAACGTGTCTGCGCGACGCTCTTTTCGCCCGCGCTATCGATCGCGAAAGCCAGATCGGCTTCCAGCGCCAGCGGACTGTCGCTATCACAGGTGACTGTGATGACAGGACCGCCGATCCGGGATTTGAAGGCGGCCCCCGCGCGTAGCGTTTCCGTGGTCGCGCCGGAGCGCGACACCGTGATCAGCGCATAATTGCGCTCTTTGAGGAAGATTGACTCGGGAAAGAGCAGCAATTCCGAGGCCGGGTACGCGCGCGCGTCTATGCCGGCTCCCCGCAGCAAGCGCGCGGCGGTCAGCGAGAGATAGTAAGTGGAGCCGCAGCCCGTGATGACAACGTGATCGGGCTCGGCAGCGGCGATCAAATCGGCAAATGTCGACTCGTGCGCCTCAAAGACCGCGAGCGCGTCAGCCCATACCCGTGGCTGGCTATTGATCTCCTGGCATGTATGCTGTCCTGCGTTCACCCACCGCTCCAGATCTGCTTGAGCGCATCGGCACGATTCTAGCAAAGATCAGGCACATCTCCCATGTCCGTGACAACGTGATATCCGAGGGCGTGTCACCACGCGCTTTAACTATGCGATGTCAATACATCAACGCAATGTCGAGCAAGTTTTCCATCGGCTCGTCAGCAAGATAGCGGCGCAGGTTGCGGATGAACAATTCGGTCAATTTGCCGTTTTCGGTATCCGCCGTGCTGGCGGAGTGATGGCTGATGATGACGTTGGGCAAATCCCAAAGCGGGTCGTCGGCCGGCAGTGGCTCCGGATCGGTGACATCCAGCGCCGCGCCCCCAAGGCGCCCTTCGACAAGCGCCTCCGTTAATGCCGCCTGGTCAACCAGAGCGCCACGCGCGATATTGATCAGATAGGCGCCCGGCTTCAGCATGGCGATACGTTCAGCGTCCAGCAAGCCATCCGTTTCCGGCGTATGCGGCAGGCATAGCACCAGAAAATCGACTTGCGGGAGCATCTCCTCCAGTTGGGAAGGGGCGAACAGGTGGTCGACGCCATCCACTGCTCGACGGGCATCGCGCCGCGTAGCGATGGTGCGCATGCCGAAAAAGCGGCAGACAGCCGCCAGGTCGCGACCAATCTTGCCCAAGCCGAGGATGCCAACGGTCATGCCGCGCAGTTCGGTATTATGAAAGCGTTGCCAATGGCGGGCACGCTTCTGTTCATCCATCAAGCGAAAGTTCTTGACGAAGGCCAACATGGCCATCAAGCAGAATTCGGCGAGAGGCCGGGCATGGACGCCACTGGCGGTGGTGAAAATCCAGCCCGGCCGGTCGTAGCCGTAAGCTTTGACGAACTGCCCGATACCGGCGCTGGTCGTTTGGATCCACTTCAGGTTATGCGCCAACTGCGGCAGATCCTCGCGATGTGTATGGTCGAAGTCGAAGAGGATGTCGGCTTGCGCCAGCAGCGCGCGCCATTCAGCTTCTTGCTCGGCGCTGCGCTTGATGACAGCCGTATGGTGAGCCTGATAGAGCGGCGCGCCGATCAGATCGGGCCGGTAGATGACCTCAACCTGCGGGACTGCCATGCGGATGTGGTCAATGTGTTCGGGTTCCAGGTAAGACGCGATCAAGACTTTGAGCGACATGGAGGTTTCTCGACATGCGGGTGAACCAGGTCACAATGTAGTGCAATTCAATCTTCGTGCCTAGCTTTGATCGTATGCCAAATTGGAGCGCAGGCGCCTCGGCCTTATCAGAATGACGCTAGATCTCGGCGCGCTCGCTTGGCATCAATGAGGTAGTCGGCGATCTCTTCATCAATCACCAGCGCGTTGGCGAGCCCGTTCCTGACAACCATTTCCGTCGCGATCTTCTTGTGGACCCCGGTAGCGATGACCCAGACAAAGCCGTTGTTCCTTTCCATAATGTTTCGCAGCAGGTTGAGCGCAGGAGCAAATACCTTGCGCTCCTGAATCGACTGAAACGAAGCATCACCGATGGCTTGAGCATTGCTGCCCAGCATATATCCCAGCACCTCGCCTCTAAAGGAAGACGCCCTACCTTCCAGTTTCAATTGTTCGTGCAGGTCGTAAAGAAACTTTGGGCCGAAGGTGCGCAGTTTTGGCTGACCGTGCTGATTATGGTTAGTGGCAGAGGAAACCCCGCCAACTGTCATCAGGATTGCCCTGGCCACTCTCAATTCTTCTATCGTCGCCGCTGCCTGAGTTTGGTGAGCGGTGAGACTATCTCCATACAAGTTTCTTTCTTCGGGAGGCAAGTAGGGCAAGTGAAATGCTCGCGTGTTAGGATTGTGCGCTGCCAGCACTTTGACCGCCAGATTGGAAGAGACAGAAGCCACCTCCTGCTGGTGGTTGTTGACTTCCATGGTAGACGACCAGTTGATGCTTTTGTAACGGTGTTGACTGGGCGGGACCAACTCGGCGCAGCGATACATGGTATAGCCAGGTCCTATCCCGATCGCGCCCTCTTCAAGCGCTGGAAAGACTTCTGTAGCGGCGGCAAATGCCAGGAACTCAATATTAAGCAAGTGCGAGGATACGCAGCTCTTGTTGCTCCCGCGCCCCTTGGGAAGCTCAACGACGATAACTTGTTTGAGGGAAGGCGAGTAAAGTTTTAGCAAGTCGTCTTCCAGCCGCCAATTTCGCCCAATCCTGTTCAGCTTCAGCGCGTTTGCGAATACTGCGGTGCGGAATGAACGTTCGAGACCAGCGATGGTTTGCCCCTTGAATCGTCCATTCGGGCCTGTTAATTCGGTCTCGCACAAACCGTCCCGTACGACTGCCTCAAAGAATTGGATACCCTGGAGATATTCGTCGCTCAATTCTTCAGTCAGTTGCTCTGGGATATTCGTGGTCCAGCCAAACTCGCCATGTTCATGGCGCTCGATACAGCCATGCTCATCCATGCCAAGCAAGTAATCGCTGCTCACGTCAAGGAAGCTACAGATTTCGACCAGCCTGGAAACCGACGGCATGGTACCGTTCATCCAGTTTGCGACCCCGCTTTCAGACACCCCCAACCGATGCGCTAGCTCCCTCTGTGTAATATTTTTCTTCTTAAGTATCTCTCTAAGTCTTCGTGAAAAGGTCATGAATCCTCTACTTGGCGCGCACTAAAGAGATTCTCTCAACCACATGGCGACAGTGAAGGGGTCACGTTTGCATGCAGGCTTGTTGCGGAAGTTCTCTTTTGCGCCCCGCTTCCCGGAAGGTCGCTGCGCACAACTTCAATTGGCATGAATGCATGACAAAGAACTTCAACAATATTGTACGTCGATATGCCAATTTCCTCAACAAAGCCACGTGGAGTCATAACTGGTCTACAATATATGTCGGGAATTCGGCGTTGGCAGATCCCTTACCGCTCGAGAAATCTCTAGTACCTATTTTGAAAGGACAAGCTCATGAAAAGAATGTTAATCTTCGTTGTTTTGATTCTGTTCTTGTTTTCATCCCTGGCCCTGGCGCAGGATGACGACCGCGTGACGATCCGCTTCTGGCATGTTTGGGGCAACGTCACCTGGTTGCCCGATGTGGTGGAACCGGCCTTTGAAGCCGCCTTCCCGCAGTACGACCTCGAGCTGCGTGTTTTGGATGGCTACCGCAATGCATATGATCTCTACACGCTGGCGCAGGAACAGGGCGACCCGCCCGAGCTTCTGCAAGGGACCTCAAGCAACACGCAGGCGCCCCGTGATTCCGGTTTCTTTAAGCCGCTCCACGAAGCCATTGCCGGCCGGACCGAAATCAATGGCATACCGGTGCGGCTCGACGAGATTGTCGGTCCCGCCGCCATCTTCTATCAGTTGGATGGCGAGTACTACGAATTGCCGTGGAACGCCTCAACGCCGATCGTCTTTGGCAATATGGATCTGCTCGTGGAAGCCGGCGTGGCCGAAGACGTCAACGATTTCGCCGCCATCCCCTCTACCTGGGCCGAAGTCCATGAGGTCTGCGCCATCATCGTTGAAAAGTTTGATGATGTGGATTGCATCAATTTTGGCGCCAGCGGCTGGTACTTTGAAAATGCCCTGGCGATGCAGGGCGCCTTCATGGCGAACAACGAGAACGGTCGCGGCGGCGACTGTGTCACCGAGGTGTTGTTTAACAGTCAGGAGGCGGTAGATTACCTGGCTTGGCACAAGAGCCTCGAGGACGCCGGCTACTGGGTCGATTACGGCCGGGCCGAATACAACATCACCTGGGCTGACAGCAAACTGGCATTGCATATGACCTCCAGCGCCGCCGCCCGTGGACGACTGGAAATCGGTGAAGGAAACGGCTTCACCGTTGGCGCGGATCGCATGCCATACAACCAGGATGTGGATTACGTCGGCAACACGGTCGGCGGCGGCATGATCCTCTTGACCGACGGCCTCGAGCCGGAAGTTGAAGAAGGCGCCTTGACCTTCCTCATGTATTTGCTGGAACCAGAGAACATCGCCAACTGGCACAAGTCAACCGGCTACATTCCTGTGACGCAGTCCGGCTTTGACTACCTGGAAGCGGAAGGCTGGTTCGAAGAAAACCCGACCTTTGCAGTTGCCACCAACCAATTGAACAATTCCGCCCGCGCCCCGCAAACTGCAGGCGCGATTTTCGGCAGCTTCGCGCAGGTCTACCAGATGTATCGGGAAGTCTTCCAAAACATCCTCCGTAACGATGCCGATATCCAGGCGTCGCTGGATCGCCTCAAGGCGGAGGCCGACCTGCTAATCGAAGAATACAACTTGCTGGTGCCTTGCGAGGAAATGTAGACAAGGCAACGCGTATGAGGATGGGGCGATTGCCCCATCCCCTACCTCATCTTGTTCAGCAGAGTTCGCGCATGGCCTTGGTCATGCAGTAATGTGTGTGTGAACGCCACCTGCGGCGTTGCTCTATTCGAGCGAATTGGCCGAGCGGCGCCAAGGAGTAGCCAAGACGGTGTCCGCGTTCCTTTTCACGATTCTCGCGTCCGCTCTGGGCGCGCTCGTTGTCGGCGCGATCCTAAAGCGCCGCGGGAGAGGATTGCGGGGCGGCATGGCGCTGGGCGCTGTTGCCGGGCTCCTGGGCAGCCTGGCGGCCATGATCCCCCTGCAGTATTGTGTCCTCGATCCCGAGCACCATATGTTCTTCAAGATCAACGTTCTGGGCGGGACGGTCACGGTCAACGCCGTCGTTGTCCTCGGAGTCCTGCTGGTCATTGTTGTCTCATGGGCTTTTGCGCTGGCGATTGACAGACTGCGTCATCATTGGCTGGCGCGCGGTGGTACGGTATGGAGGGCGGACACGGCGCCGGGCACCTTCGTCGGCTACGATTTCTCGCCCTGGATTTTCCTGGCGCCGACCCTCGTCGGGCTAGTTGTTTTCACCTATTATCCGGCAGCGCAAAACTTCTTCCTGGGTACACAGATAGCGCGGCGCGGGGTGGCGAAAACGGCTTTTAATTGCCTGGACAATTTCGCCAGTCTTATCACCAGCCGCTTGCAGGACGCCCACTATTTCATCTTGAGCGATGGCTTTATCTGGCACGCCGAAAACGCGCGTTATCTGGCGGTCTTCGGCAACAGCTTGTTTTTCTCCCTGTTTATTGTGATTGTCGCGAATGTGCTGGGACTGTCTATCGCCCTGCTGGCGTCACAGAAGATTCGGGGCGCCTCGGTTTATCGCACGCTGATGATCTGGCCTTATGCCATCTCCGGCGTCGTGGTCGGCATCGTTTTCACGATCTTGCTTGGCGGTGGCGGATCGGGATTCATGAATCAAGCTTTGCGTCTCTTCGGCTTGGAGCCCGTCCCGTTTCTGTCCGATCCTTGGTGGGCGCGCGCCTCGGTGGTGGCGGCGGCTGCCTGGAACAAACTGGGATTCAACGTCCTGATTTATATCGCGGCGCTGCAGGCTGTGCCCCTGGAATTGATGGAGGCCGCTTCGATCGATGGCGCCAATGCCTGGAAGCGCTTCCTTAACGTGACCATTCCGATGATTTCTCCCTACATCTTTTTCGTCGTGTTTCTCAATTTGAACTACAGCTTCTTCGACCTTTTTGCCGTGATTGAAAACCTTACCGAAGGCGGGCCGGTGAACGCGACGACAAACCTGGTCGTCGATATCATTCGCGTCGGCGTTCAAAGCCGCGATATCGGCAAAGCGGCGGCGCAATCCATCGTCTTGTTCATGGTCGTGATCGGCCTCACCTACATACAGTTTCGCGTCATGGGCCGGCGCGTCACCTACGGAGCTGACTGATATGACTGCCCTAACGCGCCGACGCCGGGACGATCAACCGCCGCCGCTGTTTCGCCTTGTCCGCGAGCAAGTCTCCGCCAATCGCTGGTATATCCATATCCTGTTGTGGATCGCTGTGATTTTCATGGGATTTCCCCTGTTTTACGCCGCTTTGGTTAGCACGCAAAACAATGCCCAGATGTTCAGGTTGCAGATGTTTCCCGGCGACTCTTTCAGCTTCAACTTGCAGACAGTGCTCGATCGCAATATCGCGCGACTGATGTTCAATACCTTTGCCGTGGCGACCATGATCACCCTTGGCAAAGTTGTCTTGTCGATCTTCAGCGGCATGGCGCTGGTCTATTTCCGCTTCCCCGCCAAGTCGCTGGTATTTGGTTTTATCCTCGCTGCGCTCATGGTGCCGGGCGAGGTGACGATCATCGCTCTCTTCCGCTTGGTCGCTCTGGAGTTGGGCTGGGGAAACACCTGGACGGCTCTGGTTGTGCCAGCTGTGGCAAGCCCTACCGGCGTATTTCTGTTTCGGCAGCATTTCGCCAGCATCACACCGGAACTATCCGAAGCGGCGCAACTGGATGGCGCGGGCCCGCTGCAATTCTTGCTGCGCGTGCTCTTGCCGCTTAGCCGAAACACGGTAACCGCGCTGGTCGTCATCATGTTCATCGGCGGCTGGAACAGCTATTTGTGGCCCCTTCTCATCGTCACCAACCCGGATCTGCAAGTGATTCAAGTGGGGCTAAGCACGCTGGACGACGGCGTGGAAATCGGACGTACCTGGGGGCCGATCATGCTGGGCGCGGTCATCGCGAGCATCCCGCCAATTTTCATCTTCGTTCTGATGCAGAAGCAATTCCTGCAGGGCTTTGCGCTCACGCGGAGCAAATAGCCGCCCGGCGGCAGCGAACAGATCTGTCCCGCTCACGCAAAATTGTAAGTCTGCTTGACGCGCGTGCGCCGCAGTTAACATAAACAGAGTGATCGGCAGCGCCTGTACTCTTTGTTTTCCCGAGACTTGCACGTCCGATTAAACCTGTGAATAAGCCGGTCTATAGAGAGAATTCAATGCCTTCGTTGCGAATCGTCACACAAAATATTTGGAACGTGAACAATCATTGGCAGAAACGCGCCGATGCCATTGGGCAAAACATGCGCGAACTGGACGTCGATATCATCTGTATCCAGGAATCGGCGCCCGATCACTTCGAGTACCTTAGGTCCCACAGTTTTCGCGGTTTTCCTCATGCCTATTATGCAGCGAGTGATGACGGCTCCCTAACGCCTCGGCCGCAGGGACTTGCGATATTCTCGCGACTGGCGGCGCTGGAGGACGGCAAGGTTGAAATCGGGCGCGAGCTCGAGACGCGCAATCCTTGGATGCGCATAGTGCAGTATATGCAAGTGAAACTACCATCCGGTCATTCCTTGGCCGTCTTCAATACACACCTGTTTTTGAGCAGCGCGCAGAAACTAAGCGGTATCAAATCTTGCCTGGAAGTGATGCAGCGCGCGCAATTTGCCGACTGCATACATCTATTGACCGGCGATTTCAATATCAATCTCGATACGCAACCAGAATACCTGGCGCCGCTTGCGGAGCATCAGTATGCCGACATTTGGACCGCGAAAAATGGAGACAAGACGGGTTATACTGATCCCTATCATTTTGACCGGCCGCTTGCCAAACGTATCGATGGTTTTTTTATGCAGCGTGACAGACTTGATCGGGTGATGAGCGTCTCGCGCGTTAATATGGAGCCGATCAACGACGGCAGGCTATTGCTGTCCGATCACATCGGCGTAATGGCGGGATTGGACCTGGACCACAAAGCCAGCGAGTGAAACCAGTCTGGATACAAATCTGATTCCGAGTGTGAGGATGCTACGGAATACGTACTGCGCCTACTGTGGACGTTCAGGCTGACTGCTGTGCTGAAAATCCAACCTTGCTCATTATATCCGTAACGCATACAGAACCGACCGATCCTGGATCTGGTCGCTTGGTTCCACTTCATCTTCGATTAGGAGCGAACTTCATTCGCCTTTTTCTGCCTTTGAACCTGCTAACAGACTATTCCGAACAAATCATGTGACTCATAGTCCGTAGACTTATGAGTCACATATCGCTATGTTTGCGAGCATGAAGGAATATGACAAGATTCCAAGTAGGTTTGGTCGACGAGTCCGTCAACTTCGAGTTGAACAGTCATTGTCACAGGAGCAGCTTGCGGCTATGTGCGGTTTGGACAGAACCTATATCAGTAGTATTGAGCGAGGACAGAGAAACGTATCGTTAAAGAACATCGCTGCAATTGCAAGGGCGCTTGATATTTCTCTATCAGAACTATTTGAAGGTATCGTGATTGATGGCAGCGCCGAATAATCTCGAACAGATTGCTTGCACTCCTATTCCCGTTGATGAGGGCGAGTTTAATCCATACTGTTCTATTCCGTACGGATGTACTGTAAATGACATACGTCGGGGCATGGTGGACTTTATCGATTTTTTGGGGTTCATAAACCAGCAGTTGCACAGCCGGAATCTTACTCGCTTAGAATCTATGCTGATGCCAGCTAATTTCAGCAGTTTGGTTGGAGAATTCATGCGCACTTCCATCACCAAATATTGCAAGACTTTGGTGAAAAATAGATACCATAATGGCCACCCAGATCTTATTCCAAAAGGCGTGTATCCAGGTGATTCTGTGCTGCACGGTGTTGAAGGTATCGAGATTAAGGGATCTCGAAATAATAGCGGTTGGCAGGGACACAATGCTGAGAGCGTGTGGCTCATGGTCTTTGTGTTTGACAGCAATACTCAGCGAGATAAGGTGACCGGTATTTCCCCAAAGCCGTTTAGATTCGCAAAAGTACTGGGTGCACAATTGACATACGATGATTGGAGCGAATCAGGCAGATCTGCTACTAGCCGACGCACACCTACCGCAAGCGTACTCAAGTCCGGGCATGCCAAGATGTCGGAGAACTGGATATACAGGTACGAACGAGAGAATTCTCTACGGTAGCGGAAGCTTAAGCTGACGAACTTGCTCAAATGCAGTTTCAATTCCGCAAAGCCTTGATACAGCGGATAGACTTTCCTCAAAGTATGTAATGTTTCTCTCCACGCCAATCGCACAGTATCCTAGTGCTTCTGCAGCAGCGATTGTCGACCCTGAGCCCATAAACGTATCAACGACTATTCCTTCGCCCAGAGGTAAAGCCGCGAAAACAATGTTTCTGAGAAATTCTTGTGGTTTGAGACTAGGATGATCTGCTATGTCACGCTCCGCTTTGGGTGTTCTAGCGCTAGGTATAACATCCTCAAACGGATTTCCATCTGGTTTCCTTCGCAAACCACCGGTCTGGTGAATACGAAGGCATTCGCTTACGGTCATACCCTTGGGCAGTCTTTTTCTGAACAAACCCCACGGTTCGTAGGCTCCTCTGGGCATAGAACACACACCGTAGAATTCCTGTTCAGCATTCTTGGGTCTGTCCCCGCCGCGAAATGTTTTGACCAGACGTACTATCTCGCCGCGAAACTCCAAATCTTCATTAACTATGTTTGAAAATGTCAGATGCGATAAATACGCGTTACTGGCAAGGAATAGATGACCACCTGGTTTTAGCGCCCTCGTCGCTAGGCGTGACCAACGGCCAAAGAACTTTGAAAGTGAGTCACGCTCCTTTTCGTTGAGAGCGGTAAATCGAGGGAGAGGCGATCTAATGCTACCGTCAAATGTCGGTGGCAAACGCCAGATTCCACCATTGCCGTTGCTACGCTTCTCAAGCTGTTCAGGCTCAAACTCCTTTACTCCATATGGAGGATCGGTTACGATTGCGTGAAATGATTCGCTCGGAATCTTGTCTAGCCACTCAAGACAATCTGCATGGATTAGAGTTGACTTACCAATTACATCTGATCTGTAATCGAATATGTATTCCATCATTGGCCATTCATCTTGTCGACTATGAGTCCCATATGTAGTATAAGTTGTTTTGCAGCTTAGTGCAAATGAGCTTTATTCAGCGTTTCATCTTTTTTCCAACGGAGTGTTGATCTGCTCTAAAATCTTGCATGAAATGTCAAAAAATACATTTGACTTGCGCGCCTCCACTGTCAGAGACTATTGCAGCTACTGCGGACGCTTGAGCAAGCGCTGTGCCTGTCACCAGGCCGGCAGCGACCTCCAGCGCTTTATGGAACGCGGCGGTCAAGCCTATACCTCTTCTCGGCGCGAAGCGCCATACAAACGCGGCGTGCCGCCACAAATCAAGAAAACCGAACGCAGGCATCTCCAGAAGCAATATAAAATCTGGTACGCAGCCCTGGCGGAATCAAATGGCGAATGCTGCGCCAATTGCGGCGATCGGAAGGACCTGGTATTAGACCATGTCCTCCCGATCGCAAAGGGCGGCTTGTCGCGGCTGGACAACCTGCAACTGCTTTGCGCTACTTGCAATCGCGTCAAGGGCAAATTAGCGATCGATTGCCGCCCGGCTAAACATCGAGAATGAAGCGATGGGCCGGGCGGAGCCGGGCCAGGGTCCGTTCGCTGAGAAAGGCTTTCTGGTCCATTTGCTGCGCATTGTGACGGCGCGTGAAATAGGAATGCAAGGCATAGCGCGGCGTATCGGTATGATTGGTCGTACCGGCATGCCACAGGTGCGAGTTGAAGATGACAACCGTGCCTGCGGCGCCAGTCAGCAGAATTTCCTGCGGGTGCTTCTCCCAAGCGTTGTCCATGACGTCGCTCGGGAGTTGACCCGACCGATGGGAGCCGGGCACGACCCGCGTGGCGCCGTTCTCGGCGGTGAAATCCACCAGCAACCAGATGGAATTGCAGACTTGAAAGTCGCTTGGATCGACCCCGCTGGACCAATCGGCGTGGAAAGCTTGCACGCCATCGCCGGGCACTGAGGCGCGACCGTTGAGCGATGACAGCTTGAAGTCTCCCTTGAGCACGTGGTTCATCGCTGCCAGGACGCGGGGGTGGGTGAAGCAAATCTCGAATAGCGGGTCCTTGTCAACCAGATTGGCGAGGCGGACGGCTCCTCTTTCCGTGCTGAATTCGCTGCCGGCCTCGTCGCCTTCCTCCGCCATCAACTCCTGCACCCGTTTGCGGATGGCGCTTACTTCCTCCGGTGACATGACAGCGGGCAGGGGCAAGTAGCCGCGTTGATCGAGTTGTTGAATCTCTTCGTCGCTCAGGGTGGCGTCTGTGACACCGAAAGTGGAAAGCGCACTTTGCATGTCCATGTTTGAAAATTCCTGATTCACAGACTGTCGCGTCAATTAGAACATAGCTGGTTCGATGGCGCTACTGATTGACCCCCGTCAACAGCGCAATCGCTTCAAAATCAATAACCGTCGAATGTCGCATAAATCTAACGAAACGTAGGGGCGACCAATCTGGTCGCCCGATGCTACAGGGCTTTGCGCTTTCGGGCGACATGGTATGTCGCCCTGCATCGCCTCCATTTTGACAGGCTCGCGGTTAAATCTCGGTGTTCTCGGTGGTTAAAATAATTTGAAGCGATTGCCCTGCCCAGTCAACAGCGCAATCGCGCCAGACTGATGGCAACTGGCATAACGGGAAGTCAGCAACTATTCGCTATTCGTTCGAAACGCGCTATACTAACTGTCGCTCCGGCGAAAGCGCCTGTCGCGTCCTATGCCGGTAGCGCATTTTTCGATAGTCATTGACTGAATAGGAGTATTCCATGAAAGCTAAACTTCCGATCCTGATCACGCTTATGATTTTCGTGATCAGTGTCCTTGGCGTTTCGGCACAGGACACGTTTTTTGGCAAGACGGCTGAGGAATTGTTCCCGATCCCCGAAGTCGCCGAAACCGAGTTGGAGCAGACGCTGGCATTTGAAGCGCTGCTCGGGGCGAATGTCCCGGACGGCCATGCCCTGGGCGAAGGCAAGACAATCACCTTCGGCGTCCTGGGTCAAGGCTCGCGCGGCGGCATCTCTGGCACCATCTACTTCTGGCGCAATGCCTTCGAAGCAGCCACCGGCGCCACCCTGGAAATCGTCGAAATCCCCTATAACCAACTGGGTACCACCATCCCGGCCGACTTCCTGACCGGGCAATACACCTACGACGTCTTCATCGGCGCCGCCTGGCAGTATGGCGACTGGATTAGCAACGGCTGGATCCAGCCGATCGACCAATGGATTGGCGATGAGCGCTTCACACACTGGTCACCCGAAGACACCGCTCCCGCTTTCCGCGCCTTGTTGCAATGGGGCGGCGAGACCTACGGCAGCCAGATGGACGGCGATGCCCAGTTGCTCTACTATCGCCATGACATCCTCAGCGATCCCGAATGGCAAGCCGCCTACGAAGCTGAAGTCGGCTCGCCCATGCCTTACCCCATCGTGACCTGGCAGGATCTGCTGGCCATCACCAGCTTCTTCAATGGCAAGGACTGGAACGGCGACGGCGACCCCGATGACGGCATCAGCCTTCACCTGGCGCCCGGCGGGCAGGGGCATTTCCACTTTGCCACGCTGGCAGCCTCCTTCGCCGTGACCCCGTCTGACGGCGATGACCCGCGAGCCGTCTCCAAATATGACAACGTCTTCTGGTTCGATCCGGACGATATGACGCCGCTGATCAACGAGCCGGGCCACGTCATGGCGCTGGAATTCTTGCAAGAGTTGGCGGCCACCGGCCAGGAAGCGCAGTTCGGCTGGCAATTGGGCGAGGCTTGGGATAACTTCCTCACCGGCAACGCCATCGCCACTTTCAGTTGGGGCGATGTCGGCTCGATTTCGCAAAATGAAGAGCGCTCCGCCATCAAGGGCAACCTGGGCGCAGACGTCACGCCCTGCTCCAGCGAATGGTATGACCGCGAGATCGGCGAGGTGGTTGTGGATACGGAGAATCCCAATTGCGTCGGCAATACCACCGGCGGCAGCTGGCACCCAACCATGTCGGCATTCACCGAGAACCCTGAGCTGACCTATTTCTACATGGCGCTGATCGCCAACCCATCGATCAACTTCTACAACGCCACCACCGGCTGGCAAGGCGTCGATCCTTGCTGCACCTACCAGCTCTATGCGCCGCGTGGGACGGCGGTTTCCGAAGATTACACCGCCGTTGGCTTTGACGCCGACGACATGGAGCGCTACATCAACGCTTACGGCTCCAACGTCTACGACAAGCCGACTTCGGTCACCTACCTGCGCATTCCCGGTACGCTGGAATACATCCAGGAGACGCTGGATATCCGCTTGTCCGAGGCGATGACCGGGCAATCGACGGCGCAAGAAGCGCTGGATAACACAGCCGAAGACTGGGAAGAGATCACCGACGACCTCGATACCGACAGCCAGTTGGAAATCTATCAGCAGGCCATCGGCTACATGGGCGGGATGTGACCCCCACCCCAAACCCCTCCCCGAGAGGGAGGGGCTCAAAGATCTCACACAAGCGGAACTGCTCCCCTTCCCTCATTTTGGGGGAAGGGGCCGGGGGATGGGGGAGGCGTACCCATGACCAACAATCGAGCAAAATACCTCTTCCTCATGCCCGGCGTCATCTGGATTCTGGCCTTCACGCTGTTTCCGCTGATTTATTCCTTCGGCTTGAGCCTGACCAACTATCGCTTGGGCCGTAATCCCAAATATATCGGATTCGAGAACTACGCCGAGATCCTGGGCATCGGCGATGAGAAGATCGACAAAAAAGCGGTGAGCACGGCTAGCTTCAGCGCCTTCCTCTTCCTCGGCAGCACCGCGGCGACCCTGATTTTTGGCACCTTCGTCGCCTGGGTCTTCAATCATAATCTGCCCTTCTTACGACAAATGCGGGCAATTGTTACGATGCCGCTATTCGCCGCGCCTATCGCCCTTGGCTGGCTGGGCGTGGTGTTATTCAACGAACAATCGGGACCCATCAACAACGTGCTGGAGGGACTCGGCCTGGGGCGTGTCAACTGGTTCATCGAGCCCATGCCGGCCCGTTTCGCCGTCATGTTCACCGATGTCTGGCAGTGGACGCCCTTCGTCTTCATCGTTGTGCTGGCGGCCATGCAGTCGGTGCCGGACGACCTCTACGAATCGGCGCGTCTGGATACCAAGTCGAACTGGCAACTCTTTCGGTCGATCACCTTTCCCATGATCGCGCCGGCTTTGGGCACGGTGATGCTGCTGCGCATGGTCGAGTCGCTCAAGATTATCGACATCCCCTATAGTTTGACGCGTGGCGGTCCCGGCTCGGTCACGCAGACTTATGTCTACTACGCCTATGAAACGGGGCTGGTCGGCAGCTTCCAGTTAGGCGAGGCGGCGGCGCTGGCTTATCTGCTGGTGGTGGTCGCGATCGTCGTATCATCGATCTATTTCTACCGCGTGCGCGAGCGCTTCGAGTGAAGCCGGGGGGACAGGTATGACGAACCAGCAAGCCGCCTTGGCCTCTTCAGCGCCGCAGAGCGCCTTCTCGCGCGGATCATTGGGCGACCGGCTGATTATCGCACTGGCGATCATCTGCACTTTTATCGCCTTCTCGCCCTTCGGCTACGCCGTTTTGACCTCGCTCAAATCGGAATGGAAAGACGGCTCCATCATCCCCTTTCTGCAATTCGAGCCGAATCTGTTGAACTGGCAACAAGAGTTTGGCTCAGGCGGGGCCGAGACCGTCAAAGCCTTGCGCAATAGCAGCTTGATTTCGCTGGGCGCGACAGCGGTGGCGACCACGCTCGGCACCCTGGCCGGATACGGTTTGGCGCGCTTCAAGTACGGCATCGGCAACCGCAATCTGGTCTCCTGGTTTCTCTCGCAGCGTTTCCTGCCGCCGGTCGCGACCTTGATACCCTTCGTATTGATGTTCCGCGACCTAAAGCTGCTTGATACGCTGCCGGGCATGGTCATCGTCAATGCCACATTCACCTTGCCCTTCGCGGTCTTGATCATGCGCGACTATTTCGCCGATCTGCCCGCCGAATTGCGCGAGGCGGCGCTGGTGGATGGCGCCAGCGAGTTCACGACCTTTTGGCGCATAGCCCTGCCGCTGGCGCGGCCGGCGCTGGTAGCGTCGACCTTGATCTGCTTCGCCTTTGCCTGGAACGAATTCCTCTTCGCCAGCGTGCTCGCCAACCGCGACTGGAAACCCTATCCGATGCTGGTGGCCGGCTCGGACACGGTGCGCGGCATCGACTTCGGCTTTGTGACAACGCGGATGCTGATCGCGGTCACGGTGCCGGTGATCTTGTCGCTGATGGTGCAGCGCTTCATCGTGCGCGGGCTAACGTTTGGGGCGGTTAAGGGCTAGGATTCACCACAAAGGCACGAAGAACACGAAGGATTGTAGGGGCGAGCCAATGCCGCCGCCCGCAAAAATAAGGGGCGTGTAGGGGCGACCAATCTGGTCGCCCGATGCCACGGGGTCTCGCGCTTTCGGGCGACAAAATATGTCGCCCTTACCCATTGAAATCTCAGTTAAATGCTGACGCTAAACCAGCGAGCCGGCGGCAAAGGCCAGGGACGCCGCTTGCTGGCTGACGGTGACGGCTTCCCGTCCGTCGAGCTCGGCGGCGATGTTGGCGCTGACCCAGAGATTCTCCAGTTCGAGCGTGTTCTTGATGCGCATGACGCGGGCGTCGCGGATCTGCGAGGGATCGCTGCGGAAGGCGTCAAAGAGCGACGCTTTGATTGTCTCCTCGTCGCTTTCGAAGACCAGCGGCATGCGGCAGCGCAGCAGGAAACCGCTGGTGAACATATTCTTGATGGTGACAGGAAAGTCGATTTTATCGAAGAGCTTGCGCGACATAAAATCGGCCAGCCCATAGGTCGTGGCGTTGCCGTGGGATTCCGGCGTCAAGTCAAGGATGGCGATGCGTTTGATGCGCGGCGATTCGGGCTCGGGGTCGCCTTCGACCATCCAGCGGCCGATGATATTGGTATCCATGCCGGCGCCGCTGATGTTCTTGCCCATCTCGTCGATGATGAGCACATCAATATCCTCCACTGGCAGGCTCGGCATCAACTCGCGCGAGCGCCGCAACAGTCTCTGATCGCCCTCAACCACGGTATCGGCGCGGAAGCCTTCGAGCTGCGCGACCGTGTGATACCCGTCCTCGACTACGCCGAAGCCGGCGACGAAGTTGCTATTGGCGATCAGGTGCTTGGCGACAATGGGCATGTAATCGCGCAAGCCGACCGTGCCTTGCTGATGGATGGTGCGGGCGCCGGTTTCCTTGCCCAGTCCGATGGCTAGCATCTTCAGCAAGCCGCTCTCGTGCGGTCCGCGGAAGTCGGTGTGTACTTTGATCCGGTTGGTGATGATTAGACCGTCGGCTTCGGCCGCATTCTTGTCCAGGAAAGCCGGCATGCCGACGCTTGTGACGCCGGTATTGACAACTTCCATCGTGGCGTGAATGGGGCAGCCCGTGGTCGCTTCGCTGATGCCCAAGCCATCGAGCACTTCAATTTGTCCGGCCGGGGTCCCGCCGCCGTGGCTGCCCATCGCCGGTACGATGAAGGGTTGACCGCCCGAGTCTTTGACCAGCGCGACCAATTTGCGGGCGATGACGTCAATGCTGGCGATGCCGCGGCTGCCGAATCCAAGCGCGATGCGCTTGCCCCGAACCGCCTCGGCCAGCCCCAGTCGCCCCCATTCGGCGTCCAGCGTTTGATCAATATCCAGGGGGTCGCCTTTGGGCAACTCTTGCTTGACGGGATATAGGGTCGGGATGGTCACGTCGTTCATTGCCTAGCTCGCTTCACTATGGATTGTCGTTCTTTTAGTATTGTAGCGATTTGGACTGTGTTAGGCAAAGGGCGGATGCTTTTGGGCGTGGCGCAAATTGAGGGCAGGTGCGCGAAGCGGTCATTGCACAGTTTTCTCACCACAAAGAACACAGAAGTAATTCCAAGAAAAAAATGCAACAAATTGCATGGTGAATGTAGGGGCGAGCCTTGGCTCGCCCACCGCTCCGGCTAGGTTTTGCGGGCGACCCGGCGGGTCGCGTAGACACTGACCGTCGGTCGCCCCTACCGCCGGCTATTATTTTGGAATTGCATGACTTACTTGGTACTACTGAGGGCACAGAGGATTTTTTTGGAAAACTGCGCCGAACCTCTATGTCATCCCGACGATACGAAGCCGCCCTCAACCGCCACGGAAAAGCCAGATGCTTCAAGACGCTGGCCGGCAATTGCGATGTATTCCGGCGATATGTCGATCCCGATGAATTCCCGGCCCTGCAAAAGCGCCATCTTGCCGGTCGTCCCGGAACCGCACATGGGGTCAAGCACCAGATCGCCCGGGTCGCTCCAGGAAAGTATATGATCGAGCGCCAGTTTTTCGGGGAAGACCGCCGGATGCTGGAAGGCGATCTTGTCATTGGTGGTGCCGCCCAAACCGACGGCGTAGGACCATATATTGGTACGGGTCTTTTCCTTCTTTAGCTCACCAAGCTTTTTCTTGTTAATACCATCAGGCAACTTGTTATGCGTGAGCATCTCGTAGCCGTGGCGCTGGGTCGGCGCTTTGAGCGGATTGAAAGTGGCGGGCTTGCCCTTGGAGAGCACGAACATCATTTCGTAGGCGTTGGTATAGGCGTTGCTGCGAGTGAAAGGCGTATTTTTCTTCTGATAGATCATGACATCGTGCGCGGAGAATCCGATTTCCTGGAAATAAATAGCTTGGCGAAATGAGGTCAGGCTGCGCCCCCCGTTAATACGATCGCCGACCACCCAAACGACCACGCCGCCTTTAGCCGTAACCCGATAAAGCTCTTGAGCAATATCTTCAAAGGGGAATTCATATCCCTTATAGTCTCGAAGACTATCATACGGAGGAGACGTTACTGTAAGTTGGATCGAATCATCTTTCCAGCTTCTCATCACGTCTACACAATTGCCGACGATGAGCCTGGCAGCGCGGTCGTTTTGGGCTCCACTTTGTCTCATGCTCATGCTCCACGTCGCTTTCCGCTATATCCTGCGTCATCGTTTATAGCAAATACTTCCGGCTCTGTCATGCGCGCCGCGCTTATTTCGGGCGCCCCCGCTTTATCTTGCGGCGTCGCAGGAGTCTAAGCAGCGCATAAATCATGATCAGATTAACCCCCTGCGTCAAAGTAATGCCGCCGATCAGCCCGTACAAACCGGACTGACAAGCTCTGTCTTCCGCGCAGGATTGACCTAAGACCTGGGCAACTAGCAGCGCCAGCGCAACTCCCATCAAGATGCCACAGATGCTGAGAGCAAGTATAGCTATGGTTCGAATCATCATCGCTCTCATATCATGGCGAGTTTGCTTATTCATCAAGGTCTCCTGGCGCAGAATCGATTGTACTCGGGACGAACTCCGAGACGATCAAATATAGAACAAAAGTTCGTAAGTGTCAAGTGCCACGCCTTCGTGGGAGCGAGCCTCGTTGTCCACAACATGTCGCCGTGCTACAATCCCGCCCAATTGCCGATGGCTGGGAGGAACAATGGTCAAGAAAGTGATTCTGCTTGACGGCGGCATGGGCCAAGAGATTGTCAATCGCGGCGGCAAAGGCGGATACGGCGAGTGGGCCGCCGCCGCGCTGCACGAAGATCCCGATTTGGTGCGCCAAATCCATGCCGACTATATCGAGGCCGGCGCTGACGTCATCACCACCAATACTTATGGCACGACACGGGCGCGGCTGCGACATGTCGGCATAGAAGACCGGCTGGGTGAATTACTGAGCGCCGCCGGTCAGTTGGCCTGCGAAGCGCGCGACCATTCCGCCAGGCGCGATGTGCGCATCGCGACAAGTTTGCCGCCGCTGGAAGCGAGTTACGCCAGCGAATTCACACTCAGTTTCGCGCAGACAGCGGGGGAGTTCGCCGAACTCATGGACCTGCTCGATCCCTATGTCGACATCTTCCTGGGCGAGACTCTGTCGACAATTTTCGAAGCGAAGGCTTTTCTGGAAGCGGCTGCCGGGCGCGGCAAGTCGATCTGGCTGGGGCTGACCCTGCAGGATCACGGCTCGACCCATCTGCGAGGCGGCGCGCAATTGTCCGACGCCATCACCAGCATCAGCGAACAATCGCCCGACGCGCTGCTGATCAACTGCTGCACGCCGGACAGCATCGCCAGCGCTTTGCCGGACCTGCGGGCCGGCGGTATTCCCTTCGGCGCTTACGCCAACGGCTTCGTCGAGATACCCGATGTCTGGGATGAGCTAGGCGGCGTCGCTCAATTGGCGACGCGGACCGACCTAACGCCGGAGGTCTACGCCGAGGAAGCGCGGAAATGGATCGCAGGCGGCGCGTCGATCGTCGGCGGCTGCTGTGAGGTGGGTCCGGCGCATATCGCGCGTTTGCGTCAGTTGATTGATGAATTTGACTAGGAGCGAGACGCCATGACGCGAAAGACAGCCGTCATCACCGGGGCCGGGGGTGGCATGGGGCGGGCGATAGCGCTCAAATTCGCCCAAACCGGCATCCGACCGATCCTGGTTGGAAGAACGGAAGCCAAGCTGCGCTCCGTTGCCGAGGAAGTCGCGGCGCGCGGCATCACCGCCGGGGTTCATATCCTGGATGTCACCGACGACGAGGCCATAGCTGCTTTTGGCGCTGAACTAGCCGATACGGCGGTAGACGTGCTGGTCAACTGCGCCGGCGATTGGCTGATCGAATACCTGCAAGACACCAGCAACGAACAGCTCGACCAGATCTTGCGGACCAATTTGCGCGCGCCCTATATCCTGTCGCGTACGCTCTTGCCCAATTTACGGCGCAGCGACAATGCCAGCATCATCAATATCGGCTCGCTTGTGACTTCGATGTCAGTGCCGTCGGTGAGCGCCTACACAGCCGCCAAAGTCGGGCTGAAGGGCTTGACGGGTTCACTGGCTGCCGAGTTGCGGCCGGAACTGATCCGCGCCGTGATGATCTCGCCGGGACCGGCGGATACACCCATGCGCGACGCCGCCTCGCCCGGCATCGACAAGTCGTGTCTTGTCAATCCCGATACCATAGCGGAGATGGTTCATGCGGTGGTCACATTGCCGCGGGGCATCACAACCAGTGACTTTGTCCTGTACTCGATGCTCTGGGAATAAACATCAGAGCTTGAGGCGCGGGTCAAGGATGTCGCGCAAGCCATCGCCCAGCAGATTAATCGATAATACCGTGATCATGATCGCCAGCCCGGGATACGTGGTGACCCAAGCGGCCGCCCGAATATAGTCGCGGCCCTCGTTGAGCATCAGGCCCCATTCCGGATCGGGCGGTTGCTGCCCCAAGCCCAGGAAGCTCAAGGCCGCGCCCGAGATGATGGCGCCAGCCACGCCGTTGGTCGCCACGACGATGATCGGCGCCAGCACGTTAGGCAAGATATGCCGAGCCATGATACGCCCTGAGGAAGCGCCCAGCGCACCGGCCGCGATGATGAATTCGAATTGCTTGATCGACAGGGTGCTGCCGCGCACGACGCGAGTATATACAGGAATCGACGACAAACCGACCGCGATCATCACGTTTTGCAGGTTGCGTCCCAGCACGGCGATGATGACCAGCGCCAGCAGGATGCCCGGGAAGGCCAGCATCATATCGATGAAGCGCATAATCAGCACGTCGGTCCAGCCGCCGATATAACCGGCGATCAGTCCCAGCAGCGTGCCCAGGGTCGCCCCGATGGCGACCGAAACGATGCCCACTTGCAGCGAGACGCGCCCGCCATAGAGAATCCGCGTCAGGATGTCGCGGCCCAGGTTGTCGGTGCCGAGCAGGAATTCGGCGTTGGGCGGCTGCAGGCGATGACGGCGGAACTGCTGCGTCGGTTCGTAGGGGCTGATCTGCGCCGCCAGCACGACCATTATGATCACCGCGCCCAGCACGACGGCGCCCGCCATGACATTGCGCGAGCGCAGAAAACGTTTGAGGAAACGCGACCACCGGCGCGCCTCCCGGTAATCGAGGTTCGCGGGAGCAACGCGCGTCTCAGACATAGCGAATCCTGGGATCAATGAAGGCATAGACGATATCGACCACGATATTGACAAAGACGTACATCAAAGCGATGAAGAGCGTTGTGCCCTGGACCATGGTGAAGTCTTTCTGCAGCACGGCTTCGACGTACTTCTGGCCGATGCCCAGCCGGGCGAAGATCGTCTCGGTGATGACTGCGCCGCTTAGCATGTTGCCCAACATCAAACCCAGGATGGTCACAACCGGGATTAGCGCATTTCGCAGAACATGGCGGATGACCACCAGGCGCTCGCTGATGCCCTTGGAGCGCGCCGTCAGCACAAAATCCTGATTGAGCACCTCCAACATGCTGGAGCGGACCATGCGCGCCAGTGAGCCGGCCGAGACCAGTGCCAGCGCTGTGGCCGGCAGAATCAGTCGTTCGATGCCGCCCTGACCGATGGCGGGCAAGATACGCAACTGTACGGCGAATAGCAAGATCAGCAAGAGCGATGACCAGTAAACCGGCATGGAGATGCCAACCAAGGCCAGCGCCATGGCCAGCGTATCAACGATGGTGTTGTGATAGAGCGCGGCGATGATGCCGACGCTGATGCCGATGAAGGCCGCGATCATCAGGGCGGCAGCGGCCAGCTCGATAGTCCAGGGCAGGCGGTTGAGGATCTGCTCCATGACCGGCACATTGGTCTGCAAGGAGCGTCCCAAATCTCCCCGCAAGGCATTGCCCATGTAGCTCAAATACTGGACATGCAGCGGACGGTTCAAGCCCATGTCTTCCCGCACTTTTTCCAGCAGTTCCGGCGAACTGCGTTTGTCGCCCAGGAAAACTTCGGCGGGGTCGCCGGGGGTCAAGTGCAGCATCAAAAAGACGGCGACCGTGACCAGGAAGACGGTGGGTACGGTTTGTAAAAGTCGGCCCGCGAGGTATTTGCTCATTGGACGGTCAGCCAAAGGACGCTAGGTGCTTCAATTCGCAATACAGGGATACTGGCCGCGCATCCAGGCTTCGTAACGCTCAATGACACGGCGCTCCAGGTTCAGTCGCAACACGGCGATCGTGGCTCGGCCTGCCGGGCTGAGTCCAGCGATGGTCATATCGCTCTTGAGTTCAAAATGATGATTCCATTCTTGCGCGCGCGGGTTGTAGAGGCGAATGGGTTCACCGGTAAGCGGATCGAGCGCGGCGACATCGGAGCCCTTGTATTGGTTGCAACTCCTGCAAGCCGAACAAAGATTGTCGAGACTGTCTTCGCCACCATGTTTTTTGGAAATGATATGATCAACATGAAGTTGTATTGTTCGATGGTCTGGGGCAACAAGACAGTATTCGCAACAGCCCCCGGAACGCTGCAGAATCTCGCGCTGTTGAGCTATAGTGATGGTCACAATGCGCTTAGCCGCTGACGCCGCTTGATCTTTGCCTTGAGCAGCGAGACAAAATCGTCAGCGCGAGCCAATTCGTCCAGCTCTTCCGCCTCTATTGCTGTAAGTTCATCTTCGCCGTTCAGATTTAATAGGAAGTGTACGCGATCCTGCAAATTCAGCGGCATGAAGTAGCTTAGAACTTCTTCATCCGACGGCTTGCAAGCCAGAAAATCGGCGATGACATCATTAATGGCGCGTACCGGCGCGTCGATCATGATCGGTTTTCTTCCTGCTTGTCGGCGTCTGCACTCGACGCTTCGCCCTCGCTCTCCGCGCTGGCTTCGCCGCCATCGTTGCAATTCTCTTGCTCCAGCCGGCGTCTGATTTTGGCTCTGACGCGCGTCAGCACGTCGTCGACAAAACGGAAGTCGCCCAGCTCTTCGCGCTGCGCGGCGGTCAATCGGCTCGTGGCGTCGATTTCGGTTAAGCGGTCAAGGCGCGCCTGCAGGTCGGGCGGGATTTTGTAAGCCAGCATTTCCTCGTCCGTGGGCCGGGCGGCGAGGAAATCTGTCACGATATCAAAGACGGTTCGCGTCGGCGCATCCAAATTACGTCAGTCTCCGTCAACTCAGTAATACCAATAAAGTAATGCGAAAAACTCGCATTCGTAGCGAAAGTTTTGGATCTAATCCTAGTCCCGCCGAATGCGCTCCCCCTCCCTGATGCTTCGGGGAGGGGGCCGGGGGTGGGGTTGAATAAAAGCATTTTCGCATTCTCATTACTTACTTGGAACTACTTCTGCACCATCAGTATAACCGATCATGCGGCAAATGAAGACAGGGACCGATTTGATGTCCCTGCCTTCGATTGATTATCTAACTTGCGCCCATTTACATACCCATGGTCGCCGAATAGAAGTTGGGCACGAAACCACCGCCCAGGATGGTCACATTATGCACATCAGGCGTACTGGCGTAGAGCACGACCGGGTCATTGAAATAGACCATGACAACCTGGTCGGCCAGTGCCTGCTGGATATCGGCATAAGCGGCGGCGCGCGCTTCCGAATCGCCGATGCCGACGGCAGCGTCGATCATGGCATCCATCGCATCGTTCCGGTAGTTGTTGCGGTTGGTGCCGCCACCGGCGTTCGAGGAATGATAGAGCGTGCGGAAGACGCCGTCGGGATCGGTCTGCGTATCCCACCACTGCTGGGTATTGTGCTCGCCCGCGCGGACTACGGTCAAGTAGGCGGCGATATCCGCCAGGTTGATCTGAAAGTCGATGCCGATAGCGTTGAGATCTTCTTGCAGGAATTGCGCTGTCGCCGCGCTCAGCGGACGATCGGGCGACCAGTGTTCAATGGCCAGCGGAACGCCGTCCCGTTCGCGGATGCCGGTCTCGTCATTCATGACCCAGCCCGCTTCGTCCAGAATCGCTCCGGAGGCATCTGGATCATAGGGATTGACCTGGCACCACACGTCGGTCCAGCCGAACATCGATTTGGTCAGCGCGCTGCAAGCCCTGGAACCCAGCCCGTCATAGACGATATCTTGCATGATGTCGATGTCAATGGCTTGGGCGATGGCCTTGCGAACTGCCAATTCGTCCGTGGGCGACTTGATCTGGTTGAACATGAAAGAATAGCCATGTCCAGCCTGATCGTACTGCGTCACATTGAAGTCCGGGCTTTCTTCCAGCCGCGCGACATCGAGTCCGGGGATATTGTCGATCATATCGACTTCGCCACTTTCCAGCGCGGCGATGCGCGTGCCGGGATCAGTCAGGATCTTGAATATCAGCCGGTCGATATCCGCCGGTCCGGAGCGCCCGAAAACGGTTTCGTTGCCCCAGTTGTAGTCCGGATTCTTGACCATCACAACTTCAGAATCCGCCGTGTAGGACTCGAAGATGAAGGGCCCCGTGCCGACAATGCCGGAAAAGCCCCAATCGGCGCCCAGCGCTTCCACCGCCGTTGGCGAAATGGGACCCAACTGCGGATGAGAAACGCCATCCAGGAATGCGGCATTCGGCGACGAGAAACGCACGGCAATCGAATGCTCGCCGAGGACCTCGGATTCGGCATAGGGACCGATGAAGCTGAAAGCCATCTGCGACTTGGTATCGGGATCGACGATGCGATCGAAAGTGTATTTGACCGCTTCCGCATTGAATGGACTGCCGTCATGGAAACTTACGTCATCCCGCAATTCGAAGACATACTCCGTCGCATCCTCGTTGACGGTCCAACTGGTGGCGAGACCGGGATGGAAGACACCGAGCGGCTGCTGCTTGACCAGCGTATCGAAGACATGCCCAACGATCACTTCCACGCTGGAGAAGGTGGTCGCTGTCGGGTCCAGCGTATCCACGCCGCGGCTGATGCCAAAGGTCAAGGTTACATCCTGTGCCGAAATCGGCGCGACCAGCGACAAGACGAGCAAGATGGCGAGAAACAGCGTAGAGAGACGGGAAACTAAGGACTTGCACATGAGGAACTCCTTCTTTAAAGAAACTCTTTTGACGGAAGGTGATGTGGCGCGGACTGCGCAGTCGCATAGACCGCGCATCGCCGACAAGCTCCCATTTCTTGGGAAAATGTCGACAATATACTATGATACAGAGTATAGGCTTTTAGCTTGGCACTGTCAAAAAATCGAGGACAGAGGGTGAGGATGGCGAAGGTCCTGGAGCGCATGCGCTGGCGCGAGATTCCCATCGGCGTGACATCGGCCTTTGGCAGATCGAGTCTGTTGATGGGCGAAATCGGCGCCGGCCGGCCCGGCGTCTTGATCACAGCCGGCATCCACGGCGATGAAGGACCTTGGGGCGCCTGGGCGATCCAAAAGCTGCTGAGCGGCATTGACGCGGAAGACCTGCGCGGATTTTTGCGCGTCGTGCCGATGGCCAATCCCCTGGCGATGGAGGCGGACAAGCGCAATGCGCCCGTCGATCAACTCGATCTCAACCGCGCCTTCCCCGGCGATGAACGGGGTTCGTATACGGAGCGAATTGCCCATATTCTGGCTACAAGCGGGCTTGAGGATATCGACGCTGTGATTGATTTGCACGGCGGAGGCAGTTGGTGCGTCAACGCCTTCGTTTTTGAAATGGCCGGCGGGCGGGATCTCTCGCTCTGCTTTCCAGCGCCCTTTATTGTCAAGGCGCCGGCGCGTGATGTCAGCTTGACCGGATATGCCAGCGCGCGCGGCGCCCAGGTAACGGCGGTCGAGATGGGCGGGCGCGGTCCGGGCGAGCGACTATGGGCGGAGAGAATCGCAAAGGGTTTGTTGCGCGCCCTGTGCCGGATTGGCGCCGTCGATGCCGGGCTTGCGCCAGCGCCGGTTGATCCGCCCATCGCAGTAGGTGGCACGACCGTTCTGCGGCCGGCGCAGGGCGGCATATTCCTGCCGGCGCTGGATGCCGCGCATATTGGCGCCATCGTCCAGCAAGGCGCCTTGTTGGGACAATTGCGCCATCCGGCGACATTTGCCCTGCTGGAAGAATTCCGCGCGCCCTTTCAGGAGACGGCGCTCTTGCTGCTGCGTCCCTTCGTCGCGCAAGTCGAAGCCGGCGCTATGACCTATGTCCTTGCGCAGCCAATCCGTGAATAGTGAAGGGAATCACCCCCATGCCCGATAAATTACGAGTTGGCGTGATCGGCGCGGGTCGCTGGTCCAAAAGCGCTCATCTGCCCGGCTTTCAACGGTCGCCGCATTGCGATGTGGTTGCGATCTGCGACTTGAACGAGAACATGGCGCAAGATGCCGCGGCGCGCTTCAACATCGAGAGCGTCTACACGGACTACGAAAGGATGTTGTCGCGAGCGGATATCGATGTCATCGACGTCTGCACGCGTGGCGGCATCGGCGACAAGAACAATCACGAACCGCTGGCCTACGCGGCGCTGGAAGCTGGCATGCATTGCTTGTGCGAAAAGCCGGTGGCGCACGACTTCCGCAGCACCTGGCGCGCGCAGGAGATCGCCGCATCCAAGGGGCTGAAGACCAAAGTCGGCTTGACCTTTCGCTATGCGCCTTCCATGCAGTATATGCGCGACCTGATCGCAGACGGCTTCGTCGGGGACCCCTTCATCTTCAATGGCTACGAACAGAACTCCCAGTTCATCAGTCCGAGCGAGCCGGTAACCAAGGTCGATCTGATCCCGGAAACGGAAGCGGAGGAGATCAAGGTCTCGTCGATAGAAGGTTATGGCGCGCCTATCATCGACCTCAGTCTGTGGTTCATGGATAGCCCGCTCAAAAGCCTGGTGGGCTTGCTCTACAACTTCGTCCCCTACCGCACCATGCCGGGCGGTCAGCGCATTCGCACCAATATCGACGACGGCGATGTTTATATTGGCGAGTACAGCAAGGGTGGCTTCTGCACCATTCAATCCAGTTATGTGACGGTTAACAGCTACCCCGGGCTGGAAGCGCGTATGTACGGCTCGCAGGGGGCCTTGTTGTGCCGTTTGGGCGCTGAACTGGAGAACCAAGAGTTGCTGCTCAAGTCGACAAGTCCCGACGCGCATGAGGTCGAATATGCCGAGGTGACTATCCCCGACAGCTATTTCCCGCCGGGTTACCGCCCGGGCGAGCCCTGGCCGTCCATGTTTTATGCCAATTTAGTGCATAACTTCATGGAAGAGATCGTCAATGACACGGACGAGAATCAGGGGAATTTCGCGCAGAGCGCGCGCGTCCAGGAGATCATCAACGCGGTGGAGATTTCGCATCGGGAGCGGCGCTGGGTGGATCTGCCTTTGCCGTAGTCAACCCCCCCTCTAAATCTCCCCCCAATGCATTGGGGGGAGACTTGATCTACCGGCGAAGCGCTTGCTGGTGGACGACTATTCCATCGAGTCGACGGAGATGGTGACGCGGACCAGCGCCGCTACGGGCGAATAGGTGTAACCGTCGCCGCTGTCCGCGACTAGCTGAACCAGACCCATTTCATCGGCGCCGGTATTGGGTCCGGCTTGACGCGGCGCTTGGTCGGCGCCGACGCCCGGCTCTTGATTGACCTCGGTGCCAGCGTCCCAGAGATCAATGTGACGGGTGATGCGGCCTTGGATGGGATGACCCATTTCATCAAAGAGCGCGATGCCATTTTCGTCCGGTCCGAAGAAGAGATCGTTGGACTGCACGAACATGGTCGCGAAGGACAGACGGTCGCCCGCTGAGGCCTCGAAGCTGAAGCTATAGCTGCCGCCGGGGAAGGCCGGTCCGGGTCCGTCCGCGCCATCGGGTACGGCTTGCGCGCCGTGACGGATATCGCCGAGCGAATCCGCCAAGGCGGCGGGATCGCCATCTTCCGCCAGGGCTTCCAGACCGTCCCCGCGGTCGGCTTCACCTGTCGTGAAGAAGACGCCGACGCCCATCATGTCTTCGTGCAGCGCCCAAACGACCGGCGCCAACGGCGTAGCGAAGTCGCCGCCGCCCATGACCTCTGTCAAGGTGGCCGGATCCCCGTCTTCCGCCAAGGCTTCCAGACCGTAGCCGAAGTCGGGACGGCCCGATGTGAAGAGTGCGCCGCTACGCATCATGCCCTCGTCCATCATCATGTCGCGCGCTTCCACCAGCCAGACGACCGGCGTGATCAGCGTCGCAAACATGGAATTTCCCGAGACGTTCTCGATGCGGACGGTGAATTGCCCCATTTCGCCCGCGTGCAGCGAAACGGCGATGATGTCGGAGGCGGCCGGGTAGGCCAGTCCGTCATCCAGATCACTGACCAACTGCACGACGCCCATCTCATCGGCGCCTGTATTCGGTCCCGCTTGGCGCGGGGCTTGTTCGTCGCCTTGGCCGATGGGCTGATTGACCTCGGTGCCGGCATCCCATAGCGCGACATGTTCCGTCACATCGCCGCTGATGGCCTTGCCGTCGCCGTCAAAGAGGGCGATACCGGCCTCGTCCGGCGCGAAGAAAAGGTCGTTCGACTGCGCCAGCATGGTGGCGAAGGTCAAGGTATCGCCGGCCTCGGCCTGGATGACAAATTCGTAAGCGCCGCCGGGCAATGCCGGTCCGGCGCTATCGTCGCCGACCGGGACGGCCGCCACGCCGGTGTTCTCGAACAAGCCGATGCCGGAGATGTTTTCGATGGTGACGGTGAAGGAGGCTCCTTCGTGGTGATCCGCCTGGACGCCGCCGCTGATGACCAGCAGCAGCGCCAGGATAAAACTTGCTTTCAGTCGCATTTCTGCACTCCTTATTGAATAGATTGGACAGCGAATGCTGCAGTTTCACCGTAATGGGCGGATGTTGCGGGGGGCTTAGAGGAACATTACAGGTGGATTACAGGGACGTCGCGCTCAAGTCGTCGTCGTGCCAAGCTGCCTCGCCACAAGCTCCTTCGCGATCCAAAGTAATGCGCTGTCGCCGTGAACTTTGTCCAGCGAACCATAACTGCCTGGCAATCTAGAATGACTAGAGCTTAAAGGCTCGTCGACAGATCCGCCAATTGCTTAATCTCCTTGGACCCGGCCAGCCCCTCCGCCGCCAGCCTGGACGCCAAGACCTCATAAGCCCCATCCCACAAATCCGCCGCCAGCCAGCGCCGCCCGAGCCGCTCGGCCGCCACTACGGTCGTACCGCTGCCGCAGAAAGGATCGAGCACGATATCGCCTTCGGCGCTCGAGGCCCGGATGATGCGCTCGTAGAGCGCCAGCGGCTTCTGCGTGGGATAGCCGGTGGCTTCCGCCTGGTTGCCGCGCAGGGCGGGGATATCCCAGACATCGCGCATGGCGGCCATGCGATAGACGCCCTCGTCATCTTCTTCGAGCGCGATATTGGAAAAACCGTATTTGTGCGCCAGGTAGGATTTCTCTTGCTGAGGATGGAAGACGTAAGCATCCGATTTGCTGTAAAAGAGGATGATATCGTGCTTGCGCCCGAACCAGCGCTTGCTGAGGCCGCCGGTCTTGTAGTGCCAGACGATTTCGTTGCGGAAGTTCGCGGGTCCGAACACGGCGTCCAGCGCCAGCTTGACATAGGCATGGGTGCTGTGGTCGATATGCAAGTAAAGGCTGCCGTCCCCGCGCAAGACGCGCCGCATTTCCAACAGGCGAATGCCCAGCCAGCACAAATAAGCGCTCATGCGCGCATCGGCGATCTGCCGGGCCGTTTCGATCAGGGACCAGAGGGCGGGGCATGCGCCTTTGATGTCGTCGATCCATTCAGCGCGCGCGTCCCGCTCCCAGGACCAGCGATCGCGGAAGGCCTTCCCGAAGTCGCGATCCTTGTTGAAAGGCGGGTCCGTCGCGATCAGGTGGATGGATTCGTCGGCGATGGCTCGCAGGAAGGGCAGGTTGTCGCCGATGTAGACGGCGCGACTTTGGAGCATTACGGCTTCCAAATCGTCGCCTCGATGAAGCGCTCGCCGTCGCCGTCCGGACGGTCATTGATATAGTAGGCGGCCACCACCGTCCCGTCATCCAGCAGGACCGCCCGCACATAACCCATATCGCTGTTGGCGCCGCCAGCGCGCAAGACAATCTCGTCGCTCCAGGTCGCCCCCTCATCCGCGCTGATGCGGGCGCAGATCTGGTAAGGACCGTCGCGGACGCCGTACATCAGCAGCAGGCGGCCGTCGGCCAGTTGCTTCAAGCAGGGCGGATTGCCGGCGTGGCCCGGCTGGCGAAATGCCACCGGACGATTCAGGAAGCGCCAGGAGCGCCCGCCGTCGTCGGAGGTGTAGAGATCGATCCAGCTATAGCCGCGGGCGCCTTTACGGCAGCGGCGCGCGCACACCAGACGACCGCCGGGCAACTGGACAGACGCGGGCATGGTGGCGAAATCGCCTGCTTCCAGCGGTTCCTCGCCCACCTCGGCCAGCAGCTCGAAGCTCATGCCCCCGTCATCCGTCCGGACGCAGATGGTCTTGCCTTCCTCGCCATCGCCTTTGTTGGCGCTCAGGAAGAACAGCGCCCGGCGCTCGCCTTGAATCAGATAATCGGTGCGTGAGGCGATGCCCGCCGTGCCAAACATCGGCAAGCGGTAGGGACCCTGCCAACTGCGGCAGCGATCCGACGACAGGTAATAGAAGGAGAAGACGCCGGGCGCCAGACCGGTGCGCGCCACCATCAAAGCGAAATCGGGCTGCCCAAAATGCAGCGGCTGGGCGGGAACGGCGGCGGTCCCCGCGTTCATGACTTCCGCCAGTCGCAAGCCCTCATCCATATGCTCATCGGCCGACAAGCCCCGCCCGTCCGGGCGCAGGCCATTAAAATCCTCCAGCGCCCAGCTTGCGCCGCCATCTTTGCTGCGCGCTTGCACATTCACGAAGGGCAAGCGCCGGTCGCGGGCATGGCCGCGCTCGACGGTTTTGTGAGTACCGAGGGTGAAGCCGACGACGATCTCGTCGTCCCAGGCCCACATGCCGTAATTGGCGGGCCAGCCGGCGAAGCGCCCCGGCTCGCGATAGACGATGACGTGTTCGATCATCATGCCTCCAAATGGCAGGTCATCTGCCGGATTTCGCCCAGGTGATAAGCGCTGTGCGCGATGATGCCCAGCATCGAGGACAATTCGGTGATGCCGCCCCAGCTCTCAGCGTCGTCAAGATGACCCTTGATACGCTCATAGGTACTTCGCAGGTCCGCGATCATGGCTTCCCACTCAGCTTCCGTGACCGCGCTGACGGTTTCCCAGATCTCGTCCCAGTCCACATAGCTCAGGTCGCGGCCGAACATGCGATCTTCCAGCACGCGCAAGTAGTATGTCACATGCGCGACATGGGCGGCGATGGTGGCGCAGTCGCCCATGGGCTGAGAGGCGTTCGCCGCGTTGATATCGGCCAGGGTCTCGAAGAGGGATGTGCCCTTGTCGAGGTAGGCGCCTTGCACGTTTTCGAAGGTTTCCACCAGCAGGAACTGGAATCCGCGCGCGACTTCGCTGATGGGGATTTGCTTGGGCATGGCTGGCTCCTTTCCCCCATCCCCTGGCCCCTTCCCCCAAAATGAGGGAAGGGGAATCAGCGATGAGGATTCTAGGCGAAAAGCCCCTCCCTCTTTATGGGGGAGGGGTTTGGGGTGGGGGCTTGCCGCCGCGGATGGATGGTTCACGGCAGAGTTTTTGACGGAGAATGTCCAGTGGTCCGCCGTCAGCGAGGATGGAATCGGGCAAACCGAGGACTTCGCCGTAAAAGCGGCGGTCGAGGGTCTTGCGGTTCTCGTCGATGTCGAGTTCGTGCACGGGCTTCAGCGGCAGTCGGCAGGTTTCGTCGAAGATCTGCGCGGCGCGCTGGATTTGTTCGGGTGAGAGGGCGGTGACGTCGAGGATAGGGAGAGTTTGCAGAGCGGATTTAGGAATACTTCCTCTACGTCGTTGTTGCTTAGAAGAGTGCCACCAATACATTAGCAGACCCAATGTAGTATTTCCCCATAGCACCAATGATTTTTCGAGTTCAGCTGTTGCCAACTGTATGGATATCCAGGCGCGACCGCCGATAGTCTTGCGTTCAGTGAATTGTATGGCGGTTGATTGGGCATCAAATTGGAAATCTACATTATGATGGCAATGGCTAGCGGTTAAGAAGACTGTCTCCGCCTTTGTGTTGATGGCTAGCTGTTCGTCTTTCGAAGGTGCTTTGTATGGAACTCCTTCGCAATCAGCATCAAACGCGAGCGTCCTTTCTCTGTTCGCGTTGTGCGCCCACAGGACCGGATATGTTGGAACAATATCGTTTTGCAATTCTCGTATTTCAAAAGGACCTCGAATCGAACCGTCAGGGTTTTTTCCATTTATATCCCGCCCAATGGGACCAATTTCACATATTCGATTAACGGAGGTCATCTGTGCTTTTACGATGTCATCACGAAGTTGCGCCGGCAGCCAAACGCGATTCTGGGTAGCCAATTGCCAAGCTGACTGAGCAAGTGAAAGATCGACAATCCGCGCCAGTTTCCAACTGCCTCCACTAGGAAGAGGCGCGTCAATCGCCTGACCGACAATTCTGTCGCCAAAATGGATAATGCTGCCGCCAGAAGGGGTATCTTCCAATCGTCGAAGTCCTTTTTCGCTTATCATTTGCCGCAATTCGTTCGCAACTGTTAAGCCATAGTATGGGTGAGTTGGCCTTTCGTTTAAGACGACAAATACTGCCCGCATTTGCTTTTTGCCATTGCGCTGACCAATAACCAAGCATTCTCCCATGCCCGTATCCGCCGAAAAAGAGACATCACCACTACCGACACCCGCAATCGAAATCAAGATAAGTCCCTGATAATTGTTGGCAAGCAGTTGCCTTGCCTTTTCCCAAGAGGCTCCCGTCAAAAGCGTCAAGGGCATCACAAGCGCCAGCATTCCGCCGAAAGTTAGTTTGTTATGCGCCAACGCCAGAAATGTCGACGCCTCACCAGCGTTGCCGTGCGCTACCGTACCTTTTGTAAGTTTTCTAGCTGCATCGGCCATCGCCTTCTGTTCTTCCGCGCTTGAGCCAAACGCTGCGAATACCGGATTCGGCACATTTGCGTGACGGCCCTCGTGGTTTGTTGCCCGCGTGAAAGGCGGATTCATTATCACCATATCAAATGCCAGATGAGGTACGAAACGCCAAGTATCTTTGACAGTTGTGGCTTTGCTTTCCAGTGCTTTTGCAGTGATTTGCGAACCTTCCAGCAGAGCCATATCTCGCAATAGATCAATCGACCCCAGTGTGATCTTACCGTTCGCTTGCCGTCCATAAGGCTGGGTGAATATCGCGCTTCCTTCATAGGTGATTGTCGGATGAGCGCCGGAGAGCATAGAAGCGGTAAGATGCGCTGCCGCTGGCAGAATATCGCAGCCGACAAGAGCACGTTCCATCATGGCTGGATGAATAGCAGCCGAATCTCTCCCGAATAATTCGTGGAGTTGACCGATTCGTTGATATGCCGTCGAAAGAAGTGTGCCGGTGCCACAGGCAAAATCGGCTATGCGCAGAGCCTTTACAGAGTCAGGATTTGACCACTCGCGATGGCTGAGCAAAGTGTCACTATTGACGACCAATCCTACCAAGAGAGCCGCTGACGCCGGCGTGGTGTAAAAGGCCGCCAGGAACTTGCGGTCGGCGATCAGCTTTTGGAAGACCGTACCAGTCAAATCATGCGAACGCATCAGATTACTGGATACCAGCGCTTGTGCGGTTCGTACCAACTGGGATAATAACTTATGACTACCCGGAGCCGGTATGTTCGCCATAATCCGTCGGGCAATGTCGAATATGGGCCAATAGTTGACCGCTAGGATCTTGCGCCACTCGGACAGGATCTCGCTTATCGTCAAGCCGTAATCAGATTCTTTCAGTTGATTCAGGGAGCGCACCGCAGCCAATTCGCCTGGTCCCCCCGCCAGATTTTCATGAAAAATAAAGGCATTGGCTAATATGGTCATCGCCATTCGTCTTGTTTGTATGCTGTCCTGCTGCTGCAACTCATCAGCAATTTTCGCAAGGGCGAACGGGTGGCTTTCGCCATATCCTTCCAGCCAAGCCGCCGCCGAATTGACGCCGATTTCAAGTGTATTCGCCGCTCTGTCTATGAGCACGGGCGGCAAAGCCGCTGATTGGATGAGAATTGACAGATCAAAGAGACTGCCGGAAAGCCAGCCACTATTTGGATGGCGGATATGCGTTTTTTCGTTTTTGACTGTAAAAAGAGCAAAGTCAATGTCGCTCGCTGCTGAGATCGCCTCTTTCAGCGCTTGTCCCTGTGCTTCTCGCAATCGTGGCGGCAGTCTGACGGCTATGGCGGAAAGGATATTCTGACCGGACTCGCTGATCTGTTCTCCCAATCTTGATTTCGCATCGTCTTCTACTGAAATGGCGGGTAGCACTTCTGTTTCAATTACAACAGGCGCAGTATAGGGTTCGGTGACCAGTATGTCAGGGCGGAGTCCACTGGACTCGGCAAGCAATTGCGTCGTCTCCGATCGCACAACGTTGTCGCCCCGCCAAGCATAGCGCGTCCCGCGCAGTAATTCCGCAATCGCGTCATTAATGCTGTGTTCCGTCGTCGCCATAGGGATATACTCGGCTGCGTGTCTGAATGAGGCGCTTGTATTCTACCTGCTCGAAGCCCATTCACCAATCTCAAGCAAGGCAGGCAATATGAAAGCGCTTCTATTATAATCCTGATACGCGCGCAAGACTCCCTTCACATTTGCCGGATACCATCAGGGCACGTGAGGAAGTGAAAGGACCAGACCCAATGAGCGAGAAAATCATGAAGTCGGAAGAGCAATGGCGCCGGGAACTGAGCCCGGAGCAGTACGCGGTCTTGCGCCAGCAAGCGACCGAGCGTCCCTTCACCGGCAAGTACGTCAACTCCAAAGCCGCCGGCGTCTATGCCTGCGCGGCTTGCGGACAGGAACTGTTCTCCTCGGATACCAAGTACAATTCCTTCAGCGGCTGGCCCAGCTTCTGGGACGTGGTCGACGAAGGCAATGTCGGCCTGCGCGAAGACCGCAGCCACGGGATGCGCCGCGTCGAAGCCGTTTGTAACCGCTGCGATTCGCACCTGGGCCACGTCTTCGATGACGGTCCTCGCGACAAAACTGGCTTGCGTTATTGCATCAATTCCCTGGCGCTCGATCTCAAAGAAGATGCATAAATCTCTATCCCCGGCCACTGTGCCCCCTCCGTCCCCCGCCTCACGAGTCAAGACCATCACCCCGTAACATCAGGGAGGGGAGCGTGGGCGCAAACCAGAGTATTTCATCTGCGCATTGCCGAGGTCTCGCCGCTTTGGTCGGGATTCCATCAATGAGTCACCCTTCCCCATTGCAATGGGGTAGGGCCGGGGATGGGGTAGAAAACGTGCCCCCGCCTCAGTTTGTTACAGAGAGAATATAAGGTGGGGGCATACGTGAACCCGAAAGACGAACGCCGCGGGCGCTACAAACATCAGCGGCAGATTCCTACCCGCTGGCGCGACAACGATGTCTATCATCACATCAACAACGTCATCTATTACGAATTCTTTGATACCGTCATCAACGGATATCTGATGGATGCCGGCGGTCTGGATTTCAGCCGGGGCGAAACCGTCGGCTTCGCCGTCGAGACGCATTGTCAGTTCCTCAAGCCGATTCAATTTCCCGAAATCGTGGACGCTTGCCTGCGCGTCGGGGAACTCGGCAATTCCAGCGTGCGCTACGAGATCGGCATCTTCAAGCCGGGCGATGAGGAGCCAGCGGCGGTCGGTTACTTTGTGCATGTCTTCGTGGATCGACTGAGTCGGCAGCCGGCGCCGATCGCGGGGAAATTGCGCCGGGCGATGGAAGCGCTGCAAGTCAGGGACCTGTAGCGTCGCGTAGACACTAACCTGCCAGCGCCGACCCTTCATGCACGCCCAGGTAGCCTTTGATCGTCTCCTCGTCATTGAGGCAGTCCTCGGCGCTGCCCTCAAAGGCCAGTTGCCCCTCGCGCAAGACAAAGGCATAATCGCAATACTGCAAAATGCGGCGCGCGTTCTGCTCCACCACCACCAGCGTGATGTCTTGCCGACGCAGGTCCTGCAAAACGCGGAAGACATCGCCCGCCACGGCCGGGGCCAAACCTGCGCTCGGCTCATCCAGCAGCATGAGCGACGGTCGGCTGAGCCAGGCGATGGCGATCGCCAGCATCTGATGCTCGCCGCCGCTGAGCAATCCCGCCTTCTGCGATTTGCGGCGACCCAAAATGGGAAAAAGCTCCAATAGCTCGTCAAGGGCATCCTGCCGCTGCTCACGCGGCAAGACGCGCAGGCCCAACTGCAAGTTTTCCAGCACCGTCATTTCGCTGAAGATGTTCTCGCGCTGCGGCACATAAGCGATGCCCATTTTGGAGATGTCTTCGGTGCGCCGCCCGACCAACTCGCGTCCGTTCAGTTGTATCGAGCCGCCGAAGATATTGTTGATGCCCATGATCGCTTTCATCAGCGTGCTCTTGCCGGAGCCGTTCGGTCCCAACAGGGCGCTGAATTGTCCCTCGGCAAAGGCCAGGCTGAGGTCTTGCAAGATCTCCAGTTTGCCGTAACCGGCGGTCAGCGAATCCACCTTGATCATGATGATTGCCACCCATAAAGTGCAGGACCTGACAGATCGCCCCCATATCGTTCCAAATGATGGCGAATGCGCCCAAGGAAAGAGGGCGGGTGCCGGTAGGGCATATCAGTCCCCAAAATACACCTCGCGCACCGTCTCATGTGCGGCGATGACGTCGGCGCCGCCTTCCGCCAGCAGGTTGCCCAGGTGCATCACATAAACATAATCGGCGAAATCAAAGAGAATCTCCAGCCGGTGCTCGACGATCAGAAAGGTGATGCCATGATCGTCGCGCAGGCGGCCGATCTGCTGGAAGATTTCATAAGCCAGCTTGGGCGCCACGCCGGCTGTCGGCTCGTCCAGCAACAACAGCTTGGGACCGCCCATCAAAGCCCGCGCGATCTCCAGCAGTTTCATCTGCCCGCCCGACAAATCCGATGCCAGGGTATCGTAATGCTTTAACAGGCGCACTTGTTCCAGGACGTCGATGGCGGCGGCCGCATGTACCTCTTCCTGCGCCTGCCAGAACCGCCGCCAGGGCGCGTACCAGGGATGTTCGCCGCGCTGTCCCTTCACCGGCAGCAGGGCGTTGTCAAGAGCGGTCATTTTGAAATACAGCGACGGCTCTTGATAGCCGCGGGCAATGCCGCGCCGAAAGACCTGATCCGAAGACAGGTCGCTGATGTCGTCGCCATCAAAGACGATGCGCCCGGCGCTGAGATCGGTCGTTCCCGCGATCAGATTGATCACCGTGCTCTTGCCGGAGCCGTTGGGGCCGATCAAGCCGATGATGGCGCCTTCAGGAACATGCAGCGATACATCGTCCACGGCCCGCAAGCCGCCATAATCTTTGCGGATGTTCTTGAGCTCGAGCAGGGGCATCAACCAGCCTTTCTAAGATGCAGAACCCAGGCGCAAACTTGCCCAGATCACCAGGGCAGACCGCATAAATCCAGCACCGCGCACTGCGGCAACGGCTTCATGGCCGGCATCACCATGATCTCGTCGCGCGGGAATAAGATCTTTGCGCCATCTCGCCTCACTAGCGTATCCCCGGCGAATGAAGTAAAGCCAAAACGTTGATAGTAGCTCCGCATATGCGGGCCGCAAAAAAGCAGCGCTATATCGACCGCCATTTCACCTTGCAGGAATTCAATCGCCCGGCGCAGCCCGGCCCCGGCATAGCCTTTTCGGCGCTGCGCCGGGTGCGTCTTCACACTGCCAATCCCGCCGATCAGGATCGCGTCGCCGTCGCATAAGCAAAGTCGCGTCAAGACGCCTACATGAGAAACAAGCTGCTCATCCAGATCCCGTATCATGATGCTCCAGTGTGTCGGCGCCCACTCCCGCCGCGCAGGCGCGTTATCCGCGCGCGGCGTCGGCGGATAGACCGCCATGGTCAATGCCCGCAGCGCCCCCGCTTCCGCAGCGCTCAGTTGCGCCGTCTCTATGATATCCAGGCGCATGGCTCTAGTCCCGCATTAGTAAAGGCAGCATTATCGTCCCTGTACCCGCCGCAGAATCTCATGGGCATCCGTCGTCAGCCGGGATTCCGGCAGCAGCCCGCCCGGGCGATAACGCAGCATCAGCAGCAATATCACGCCAAACAGGATGAAGCGCGCATAATTGAATTCGATCGGCGAACCGCTCATATTCAATACGATTGCGGCGATCTGGGTAATCCGATCCATGATAGCGATCAGCAGCGCGCCGAGCAGGGCGCCGCGGTTATTGCCCACGCCGCCCAGCACCACCATCACCCAAATGTCCAGGGTCAAGGTCACCACATAGTCATTGGTGTTGACAAAGCCGGTATTCAAGGCGAATAAAACGCCACCCACCGCGGCGATCATCGAGCCGATCAACATGATCTGCGCCCGCGCCAGGGAAATGCCTTTACCCAAGCCCCGCGTCACGTCTTCGTTTTCGCGCAAGCCTTTGAGCATGCGTCCAAAGGGCGAATGCACCAGGCGCTGGCTGTAGAAGTATGCGATCGCGGCCAGGACCAGCGCCAGCAACATGAATAAAACGCTGCTGGCGCGCGGGTCATCCAGAAAATAGAAGGGCTGCGCCACGCCGGAAATGCCGTTATGCGAACAGATCAAGTCGTCCGCGCCGCGCACGACGATGCGTATGATCTCGCCGCCGACCAGCAGCACCAGGGCCAGGAACCACTCTTCTTTCAGACGCAGCGTCACATAGGAAACGGCAAAACCCACCAGACCGGCCAAAAGCGCAGCGACGATGAAAGTGATAGCGAGATTGATAAAACCCGCCACCGGTTGCGCCGCCATGATCTCCGAGCGCAACTGCAGCGCCTGGCCCATGGTCGCGCGGCACGGGTGTATGACACCCTCGCCCGCCAGCAGCGGCAGCAAGCGCGTGTAAGTGACGCCCGCGACATAAGCGCCGATCGAGACGAAGAGCGCTTGCCCGAAATTGGGTACGCCGGCCACGCCATATTCCAGATTGAGGCTGATGGCCATCAAGGCGTAGATGCCAAAAAGCGTCAAAACAGCGACGGCGGTTGCGCCGATGTCGATGTTTATCATCGCTGCAAGTCTCGGCCGCGCTTGAAAAGTTCGGTGAATCCCTGGGGACGGATGAGCAGCACGACAATGATGATGAAAAATGGAATCGCCGGCTTGTATGCGAGATCGACGCCGAAGTTGAAGTTGAGAAATAGCATCACCGTGTTTTCCGAAAAGGCCACGACATAAGCGCCGAGGATGGTGCCGGAAAAACTCGACAGCCCGCCCAGGATGGCGGCCGCGAACACGGACAGGATCGCTACCCAACCCATGAGCGGGCTGACCGCCGTCTGCAATCCCCAGAGCGCGCCCGCGACGCCTGCCATGCCGCCGACCAGCACCCAGGTGTAGTTCTTCACCCGCTCGACGGGTATGCCGATGACGCGCGCCAGACCGATGTTGTTGGCGAGGGCGCGCATCTCGCGTCCCAGCGGCGTCGCATTAAGCAGGGTGGTCAGCAGCAGCACCAGCACGATACTCGTCGGCGCCACCCAGGCGAAGACGTTTGTCAAGATGAGCGGGCCTTCTCGATAGATGATTTGCAGGGGAATGCGAATGCGGGTGTCAAAGAGATTGAAATAGTCTGCGATCATGAACAGGATATAGCGCAGGATAAGCCCGACGGCGAAGGACGACAGAATCAAAGTATAGAGGGATACATTGCGCCCCTCCAGCGGCTTGAACACGGCCAGGTGGCTGACCAGGGCGACCAGGGCGCCAACGACGAAAGCAGCCGTCATAATGACCAGGGGATTGACCTCGCCCGAAAGCGAGACGATCAGCGCCGCGAAAGCGCCAACTGTCACATATTCAGCATGGGCGAAGTTGGGCAAACGGATGACGCTGAAGGTCAAGGTGATGCCCAGCGCCATCAAGGCGTAGAGGCTGCCGATCTGAATGGTATTGACGACCGAGGTCACCAACAGAGCAGTGGGCATCCCTAACCTCGTCCTACGATGTAGGAAGACTTGTAACGCTTAGCGAAATCCCTCCCGGATGCATCCGGGAGGGATCAAGCGCCGACCGAATCCAGGACAGGCCGGACAGCCGATCAATTGTAGGTGATGGTGTCCGTGTTGCCGTTGTAGGCGCCGACTTCGTCAAAGGCCGAAAGATCTTCGCTCACCATGTAGAGACCGTAACTGGCGATGGCCTGATCGCCGTTCTCGTCCAGGAAGGCTTGTACCGCCGTGCCGATATAATGGTTGGCGATGAAGGGCAGCATGGATTTTACAGCGGCGCCATCGTTGCCGGCAGCCAGCATAGTCAGCATGGCGATGTTGGCCGCGTCAAATGCGTAGTTGGTGAAGATGCCCGGCGCTTTGTCGAACATGGCTGTGAAGTCGTCAATGAAGATTTGCGTCAGCGGCGTTGACTCGCTGGAGAAGGAGACGGTGATGAAGTCGGCATTGGCCAGTGTTTGGGCATGGCCGCTATCCGCCAGGATTTCGGCCGCGGTCATCGCCTCGTTGCCCATCCACTGTACCGATGTCAAGATCGGGTCAATCTGCGCGACTTGCAGGAAAGCTTGCGCGCCGGAAAGGAAGCAGACGCAGAAGAAGCCGGCATTGTCACCAAAACCGGCCAGCGCGGCGCTGACCGCGGCGGCTTCACTGGAGAGCTCGGTGGCGCCCGGCGTATAAGCGAAGGACGCGACCTCGCCGCCGCCGCCGGCTTGGAAGTTGGCGGTGAAACCTTCGTTCATGCCATTGCCGAAGGGATCGTCGAGATGCAGCACAACCATGTTTTGGTGGCCGCGTTCCAGCGCGATATTGGCATAGGCTTTGGAGGCGAAGACATCGGGCGGATAGATCACGCGATAGATATTGTCGCCCGGGATCGCGCCAGCCGCGCCGCTGGAAGCCGGCGCAACAATGACGATGCCGTTTTCATCGGCGAATTGCTTGGCGCCGAGCACCTCGCTGGTCGTCAAGGGACCGACAGAGACTTGCGCGCCGGTGGTCTGCACAACGGTCTGCAGGGCGCGGGCGGCGCCTTCCGGCGTATTCTCGGTGTCGGCGCTGGCAATCTCGAAGCGGATCAAAGAACCGGCCGCCTCCAACTCGGCATTTACCTGCGATACCGCCAACTCCACGCCGCGCGCGAAATCTTGGCCGAAGGTGCCGAGATTGCCGGAAAATGGCAAGACGACGCCAAGTACATAGGTTTCAATATCATCCTGGGCGCTGGCGCCGGCGCCCAAGCTTATCATCAGCATGACGACAAAGCTCATCAAAAGACATTTCTTGATCATTGCGATTTTCCCTTCTGTCAAATTCATCGCTCCTCACGCGAGCAAAGATAGTATACCGAGATAGTGGCGACAGGACAAAAGCGAATTCACAAGGCAAGGTGAATTGCCGGGACATCGTAGGCCTGCCTAGCTTCCAAAAAGGCGATTATCCTTGCTTGCGCTGCCCTTGATGTTGCGCTCAGCTTTGCAAAATATGCCCCAAAGCCGGGATGACTTCCTGGCCGATGAGATGAATGCCGGTCGCCGCTTCGCGCGCCCCGTGCGGTGTGCCCAGCTCGATCCGCCCCGCGCCGGCGTCGTAAAGGCGCTCGCATTGCTTGATGACATCGCCCGGGTTGCCGGCAAAGACGAAGCGATCCAGAATATCGTCCGGTATAAGCCGAGCGGCGGCATCGTCGTCGCCCGCGTTGACATGCGCTTGCACGGTCGTCATCAGTTCGGGGTCAATCTCCAGCGTGGGGTCCAGGCGCGAGACGATCGGCATATAAAGCGCTACCGACTTGCGGGCAATCCAGCGCGCCAGCGCGCGGTCTTCATCTATCACCGAAACCGCGCCAATGACTATCTTAACCGCGCCCTTCGCGCGTCCGGCGCGCGCTTCGCCCACAGCGATAGTGTCGGCGATCACGGGAATCACATCCGGATTGGCTGAACCACCGATCTTGACCTCGTCGGCGACTTCGCCCGCCAGGGCGGCCAGCTTTTCGCCCCAGGTGCCGATTTGTAAGGGAATCTTCGCCCGCGGCAGCGGATAGGGCGCGCGCACATGGTCAGCTATCTGGTAAACCTGACCGGCATAGCCGGCCGTTTCGCCCGCCAGCGTTTTGCGGATGATCTCAATCGCTTCGCGCATCGCTTGTATGGGCGGGCGGAGTTCCCGAATCCCGTGATCTTCCAGCCAGCCGCCGCGCACCAGCCCCAGATAGACGCCACCCGCGGCAATATCCGCCAGTAACGCCGTCTGAGCGGCGATATCGAGCGGGTGCACGCGCGACGGCGGGATCCCCGCCGGACCGACGCGGGCGCGTTTGATATGCGGCGCCATCAACATCAGCGGCGCGTAGCTGGGGTGGAAGGGCGCATCGCAATAGACGGTCACGGCGTCGAAGCTGTATTCGTCCACCAGCTTGGCCAACTCGATGTATTCACCCGCTCGCTTGTCCGTCTGGAAGGCGATGCTCAGTTCGCGTTTAGTCATCTTGCGCTAGCCAATTCTCATCAATTGGGGCTGTACGCCGCTGCTCCCTAAGGATAGGAGTTTGCCCCCACAACTGCCAGTGCCGGATTGAACAGCCAATTGATTAGATAGCGTATCCTTTTCGCTGGAAATAAAGAACAAGAACCACCTAACAGCCGGTAGGAGCGATCCGCTGGATCGCCCGACGCGTGGAAACTAATGAATATCGGGCGACTCACCGAGTCGCCTCTACCAGATCGTTGGAGTATTGGGCTCAGGATCATTTGTCGAGTACTGTAAAAGTATTTCAACCAAAAGGATACAGTACCAATTGTTAAGAAATTTGTGACTCTGTAAAATCTGTGTTATTTTCGAATTCCTCTACGACGCAATTGACGTTAAGCGATTGATGATTCAAATATGAGTGAGGACGCAGGACAAGCAAGTTCTTCAATTGAGACGCTCAAAGCGGAAAGGAAGCGCCTGGCGACTGCGAAGGGCTTGGTCACCCGCGAGCGCAACAAGCTCGCCCGGGAACGTGAGCAACTTCAAGCGCTCGCGCTGGAATTGGATGCCTGGCAGGTCGATCTGGGTGCTCGCGAATCTGAGTGTGAGCGTTTGCGGGCCAGAGTAGCCGAGGCAGAGGCCGAGTTGAGCCGTGTCAAGAGTGAGCTCTCGGCCGCGCAGGCGCAAAGGGCAAGCGCATCGCGCAAGAGGCGCAAGAAGGGCGGAAAGAAGAAAAAACTGCTCCGCAAAGCCAAGAAACTCAGCAAGAAGAAGCTGTTAAAGAAACTTGTCAAAGCGAAAGCGAAGACCGACGATCTCAACAAGGCCGCCGACTTGGTCATGTTGCTCGCCAAAGCGCACCCAGTGCTAAGGAATCTTGGAAAGACCGCCAAATTGCTCAAATCGCTTGCGAAAGCGCATTCAGAAATCGAGAAGCTGGAGAAGGTCGCCAGTCGCTCAAACGGGGGCAACTCTTCAGCCGAAGTACAGCAAGGTCAAGCCATCAACATATCTTAGAGATACCTAGCCAAATATGCTCAAGGGCATGTGCATGGACACAATCCAGTTGGGCACGTCCACGATCTCGCTGATCTTGAGGTCCCCCGCCGTGCTGCAGATGCAATAAGCCTGGCTCTCGCTTAGATCATAATTCGCTACCAGCCATTCGATCATGTAGCGCACAGCGTTCTTTGCGTTTTCCATCAAGTCGGGACCGTGGGCTGTGGTGATGTGATAGCCCGCGCTGTCGACCAGTGTCATGGGGCTGGGACGGCGGATCTGCAATTCCTTGATAGAAAGATCCTCCCGCAGGTTGAAGCGCATGGTCACAGTCATGGGGGATTCGATGCCGGTGCCGCTGACCTCGCCCTGTCCCTGCGCGCTGTGACAATCGCCCGCCGAAAAGAGCGCGCCATCGGCCAGGACCGGCAGCCAGAATGTCGAACCAACCACCAGATCGCGGATGTCAACATTGCCGCCGTTGAAGCGCGGCGGGATCGTATCCAGGCGCCCGCTTTCGGCCGGCGCCACGCCCACGCAGCCGGGGAAGGGCTCGAAGGGCAGGACGATATCACCAACGCCGAAGATACAATTCTCGCCATCCAGCTCCCAATGATGAATATAGGCATAGTCAAAATCTTCTTGCAAGAGACCGAAGCCGGGGATATGACCGGTCCAGCCCCAGCCTTTATGCCGCATATCGAGAATCTCGACTTCCAGCGCGTCGCCCGCCTTTGCGCCATTGATATGGATCGAGCCAGTGAGAGCGTGCACCTTGCTGAAATCGAGATTGCCCAGGTCGTCGGCGGTTGAATCCGGCGTCATCTGACCGACGGGCTCGGCGCATTCCATGACCACCGTATCGCCGGGCTCGATCGCGAGACGCGGTGTCACGGAGTTGTCCCAGAAGGGTTGGGTGACGCTATCATCCAGATAATGTTCAGCCACATTCTTCTCCTTTTTTTTAGCCACAGAGACGCAGAGGCACAGAGGGGGAAAATCACACGATTATGCGCTTGATGCCTTCTCTCAAAGTCGTCACACTGAAGTTGATAAGCAGACCACGGCGCAACCCAGCGAGTTTCAGATAGCTGATTAACTGGGCTTCATGAACGGGCGCCAGATTTGCGACAGACTTCAACTCAACAGTCACGCTGTTTTCAACGATTATATCGACGAAAAATGTACCAATCTTATGTCCCTTGTAGTTAAGTTCAATCATTTTCTGGCGTTCGTAGCTTAGTTGTCTCAAATCTAGTTCTATGCAAAGCGCTTCTTCATAGATACTCTCAAGCAGCTTCGGACCTAACTCGCGATGAACCTCGATCGCCGCGCCGATTATTTGATACGTCAACGGATCAGACTGATTCGTATTTGCCTCGTAATTCGAGCCATCGCCCATATGATTTTTCTCTGTGTCTCTGTGGCTATAGCAAATCAATAGCGTCCCAACTGCCGCTGGCGCGCGCGGCCACGCGATGACCGGTCAAACCGGAAGCGTCTTGACTTGCCAGGTGGACAAAAGCCGGCGTCAGCAGGGCGGGGTCGACCCAATGCCGTTTCTGTTCCTCAGTGTAGTTCGAGTCGGACATGGGCGTATTGATGGGCGCGCCAGGCGTGGCGCAGTTGACGGCGATGTTGAAGGGCGCCCCTTCCAGGGCCAGGCATTTCATCAGGCCCTCAATGCCGTGCTTGCCCGGGTTGTAGGCGACTTCTTCTATGAAGCCCTTGTAGCCGGAGCCCGAAGACAAGTAGACGATGCTGCCGCCGCCGGCATCAATCATGGGCTGCCAGACCGCCTTGCTCAAGATGAATGCAGCCTGCAGGATGATGTTGATTTCTTTTTGCCACTGCTCCAGCGTGATTTCCAGCATGGATCGCGTGATGAGCAGCGCGGCGTTGTGGATCAAGGCGCGAGGCGCGCCGTAATGCGCCAGCGCGGCGTCGATGGCGCTTTGCGTGCCGGCGGCATCGGACAGATCGACGGTGATAGGCAGTACATCGCCGCCCATCCGTGTAAATTCGCCGGCCGCCTGCGCCAGCAGATCGCCGCGGATATCCATCATAGCCACGCGCATGCCTTCATTGACGTAGGCTTTGGCTATGGCATATCCCAAACCCTGCGCCGCGCCGGTAATGATAGCAGTCTGCCCCGGTAAGCTATTCATTTTCGCCTCCTGGCTACGGGAAAAACGCTTCCCCCCAATGCTTTGGGGGGACTGAGGGGGGTGGCCATCACAATCCCTGTCCAGAGCCGCGCAAGCGCGGATCGAGGAAATCGCGCAGCCAATCGCCCAGGATGTTAAGCGATACCACCGTGAACATGATCGCCAAGCCCGGAAAGACCGCCAGCCACCAAGACCCGCTCAATAATTGATTGCGGCTGTTGGCCAGCATGGCGCCCCAGGTGGGTACGCTTTCCGGCACGCCCAGACCGAGGAAGGAGAGCGACGCTTCGGACAAGATAACGCCGGCCACGTTGAAGGAGGCGATGACGATCAGCGGCGTCAGGATATTGGGCATGATGGTACGGAACATGATGCGCCATTCGGTAGCGCCCAGAGCGCGCACCGCTTCGACGTACTCGCGCTCGCGCTGGACCAGCGTCTCGGCGCGGGCTATGCGCGCGTATGTCACCCACTGACCGACGCCCAGAACAAGCACCAGGTTAAGAACGCCTTCTCCCAGAATCGTCAGAATCATGATGGCGAAGAGAATGAATGGGTAGGCCAGTTGAATGTCGGCCAGGCGCATGATCAAGTCATCGACGCGGCCGCCGAGGTAACCGGCCGTCAGCCCGAGAATCGTGCCGACGCCGCCGCCAAGCCCGACGGCGGCAAGACCGACAAAGAATGAAATCCGCGCGCCATAGACCACCCGCGACAGCACATCGCGCCCGGTCGAATCAGTGCCTAGAATATACTCTAACTCGCCGTCACGATCGTAGGAGAGCGGAGGTTTCAGGGTATCAAAGATCTCGATGCGGTTGGGGTCTTTTGGCGCCAGTTGCGGGGCGAGTATAGCGCAAAGCGCAATCAGCGTCAGAAAGATGATAGCCACCACCGGATAGCGCGCCCGTACCATGCTGGAAGTCGCGCGCTGCCAGAAGGTCTGCGGCGCGTACATCTCGTCGATCTGGCGATCAATCGCGGAAATGCGGCTCTCGGACATTGCCGGATTAGGCTCTTGTGTGGCGCTCATCGATTTTCGCTCATTCCAGCCGGATACGCGGATCGAGGAAGCCGTACATGAGGTCCGCAATGAGATTGGCGCTGACGAATAAAAACGAAAGCAAGACGACTGCCGTCAATACCAACGGCACATCGCGCTGACTGACCGCGTCAAAAACCAGCCGCCCGACGCCAGGCCAGGAAAAGACCGTCTCAACCACGATCACGCCATTCAAGAGGAAGGCGAACTGCAGCGCCAGGACGGTCACGATCGGTATGAGCGCGTTGCGGATGGCGTGGCGCATCATGACCGTACGCTCGGTTAGGCCTTTGGCCCGCGCCGTCACCACATAATCCTGCCGCAAAACCTCCAGTACCGCCGAACGTATCAAACGAGAGTTGCGAGAAATCGAATAAACGGATACCGCCACCATCGGCATGAGCAAGTAACGGATGGCGCCGGGCAGGTTGGTCAAGGCCTCGTCGATTCTTCCCTCGAAGAGCGGCTTGAGAAAGGCCACATGCCCCGACACCGGCATCCAGCGCAGCGTGACGCCGAAAAACAAGATGAGCATCAAGCCCAGCCAAAAACCCGGCATTGATTGACCCAGCATCGCGCCCAGCATCAAGGTGCCATCGGCCATCGTGCCGCGGCGAGTCGCCGCCAGCACCCCAATCGGAAAGGCCACAATGGTCGACAAGAGAAAGCCGCCGATGGTCAATTCCAGCGTGGCCGGCATGCGCTCCATGACGACATCAAAGGCCGGCACCCGATGCGTAAGCGAATTGCCGGTATCGCCTCGCGCCAGATTGAAGAGAAAGTCAAAGTATTGGACGTGCAAAGGACGGTCGAAACCCAGACGCCGCCGCGCTTCCGCCCGCTCTTCTGCGCTGGCGCGCTCGCTGACGTAGAAGAACGTGGGGTCGCCGGCCAGGTGGATGGACAAGAAAGTCAAAAGCGTGACACCGAGCACCACGACGACAGTTAATAGAAGACGGCGAATGATGTACGTGTGCATAGTTGAAGCGCCACCCCCCATCCCCGAAGGTCTATGCCTACGTGACCCGGCCCCTTCCCCCACAGGGAGGGAAAGGGAGAAAAAAGTCCCTCCCTCTTTATGGGGGAGGGATTTAGGGTGGGGGCTAGCCTACATATCCTTCAATGTGGCGGAATAGCCCGTGATGAAGTAATCCGCGCGCGACTGATAGTTGATGCGGTTGCTGACCGCCTCAGTACGTGGTCCCGCGAAGAGCATGATCCAGGGCGGGTCGTTGTAGAACTCTTCCAGCATGGCGATTTCCAGCTCGCGCTCGGCTTCGGGGTCGCCCGTCAGCGAGGGCAGCGTGTCCCAACCGGTGCACCAGAAATCGTTGTCCCAGTTCGTGTAGTTGGTCTCGGCTTCACCGCAGCCGGCTTCGTGGCCCGGGATATCGGCCATGTCGTACTGGGCGCTCCATTCGCTGCCGCCGGTGCGGCCGAAGTAGAGGGGACCCAAGTCATGGGTGATCAGCGCTGCCACCCAGTCGCCCGATTCCTGGAAGATGGCTTCGGTCTGCACGCCGACATCGCTGAGCATCTGAGCGGTCGCCAGGACCACTTCGGGAGCCATCGCGCCGGTGAGGCGCCGCGCTGGCATCTCGAGCGAGAAGCGCACGCCGTCCTCGCCACGCGGATAGCCGGCCGCATCCAGCAATTCCTCGGCTTTGGCCGGGTCATAGGGATAGGGCTCCAGCGTCGGGTGATCGGCATTGCTGGGGTTGACCAGGCTGGTAGCGCGCTCGCAAGTCGTGAGCAGCAGATTCTCGCAGATGGCGTCCGTGTCAATGGCGTATTGCAGCGCCACGCGCACATCGGTCCTCATGATGGCTTGGGCGCCAACATCGTCGGGGTTTTCGACGCGGAAGGGCGCGTCCGGGTTCAGGTTGAAGCCGATGTAGGTGCGGGTGGTGCCGGGGAAGAAACGCGCTTCCGCCATGCCCGAGTTGGTGATGGCTTCGGCTTGGTTGGCTGGAAATTCTTTGTAGATATCGACATTGCCGGTGATCACTTCAGCTACCGCCGTGGACGGCTCGGGGATGAAGCGCCAGACCAGATTTTCAAAGCCCTGCGGACGCAGACCAAAGCCTTCGACCGCTTTCAAGCTCATGTATTCGCCGGGCACCCATTCAGCCAAGGAATAGGGACCACTGCCGACTACATTGCGCGCCGCTTCTTCAAACGACATCGCTTCGTAGGAATCCTTGCAGTGGACCAAAACCTCCGAGTACAAGCCCAGGCGCATGGCGCGGTTCTGCGGCTTCCTGGCGACAATAGTCACGTCGAGCTCGCTGTCAGCGCGTGCTTCGACAAAACCGGTGGAAGCGACAACGAAGCCAGCCGAGTTGCCGGTGAAGCCATTGGCCGGGTCCGCCATGCGGTTGAAGCTGTAAGCGGCGTCTTCCGCTGTCAGCGGCTCGCCATCGTCGCAGGTCAAACCTTCGTGCATGTGGAAGGTCCACTCGGTACCGTCCTCGGAAACCGTAAAGCTGTGCGCCAGGTAGGGATCAATGGCGCCGCTGGCCTGGCCCAGCTCATAGAGCGTGGCGAAGGTATGCATCATGATGCGGAAATTGCTGCCGCCGGTCGAGCCGCCGACTTGCGCCGGGTCCATCGAGCCCGGTTCGCCGTTGATCGCAATCACGAGCGTATCGTCGCTCGGGACCGGCACGGTCTGCGCGCTGCTCATCATGGGCGCCAGCCCAAGCATGAGAATCAGCATCAGCGAAAGCGCTAAGGTGAGTTTCAGTTTCATTTTCTACTCCTCATTAGTGAATGACCTCTCTGACGATAAACTAGGGGATTTCTCGATACCGCTCTCCTTTCCGGCCGATGTAGCCAATGGATAGATATTACCGCATTCGAAGAAAAAATCACACATTGACGCGCTCGATCAGGCGCGATAACGCGCCAGCACGGGCAGCATGCGCTCCACCGCCGCTTTGAGCGTCTCAATCGGTTCCAGCAGCGTGATGCGGACATACTCGCGCCAGTTTTCGCCGAAGGCGGTCCCGGGAAAGATCAAGACCCGTCCCTCTTTCAAGAGCAGATAAGACAGCTCGGCGGCATGGATGCCGGTTGATGAGCTGTCCGCCCAAACAAAAAGCCCGCCGCGAGGCTCGCCATAAGCGAAGCCCATGCGATCCAGTCCATCCAGCAAGACGGCGCGCCGCTCGGTGTAGATCTGCAAATAATCGCTGACGCAATCCTGCGGACCGGTAAGGGCGGCCAGCCCGGCCCATTGCGATACCGTGGCCACCGGCCCGGTGGTGACCTGTTTGACGCGCGCCATGGCATCAATGACATTTTCCGGCGCGGCCACATAGCCGCAGCGCCAGCCGGTCATCGCATAGGCTTTGGAGAAGGCATCCAGCGTGATCGTTCGTTCGGCCATGCCCGGCAGCGACCCGATGCTAAAATGCCGCCAGGGTTCGTAGACGATTCTTCCGTAAATCTCGTCGACGATCACGATCAGGTTGTGGCGGATGCAAACATCGGCGATGGCGCGCAAGCGGTCTTCGGTGACAATGCCGGCGGTGGGGTTGCTCGGCGTCACGATCAGTAGCGCCTTGCTCGCCGGTGTGATGGCCGCCTCAACCGCTTCCGCTTCCAGGTTAAAGGCATCTTCGCGATCCGTCGGCACCATGACCATTTCACCGCCCGCTCGACGAATGGCATCGTCATAGGAAGTATAGCGCGGGTCCGGCACCAGGATTTCGTCCCCCGGGTCGATTAAGGCCTGTATAGCCAGGAAGAGCCCTTCCTGGCCGCCGGTCGTGACCATCACATTTTCCGCTCCGACGGGCAAGCCATTGTATTCGCGCATGTGATTGGCGATGGCGGCGCGCAATTGCGGTAGACCCTCCACCGGGGTCAGACCGGTGCGCCCCTCGCGCATGGCGCGGTTGGCGGCTTCGACAATGTGCGCCGGCGTCGGCAGGTCGGGATCGCCGCGTCCCAGCGTGATGACATCATCCATCTGCCCCGCCATCTCCATCAAGGCATAGCGCAGTTGTGTCCCGTCAGCGGCGACGGCGCGGACTGTTTCAGGAATATTGGGGTTCTCTGTCATCTTGGTTGCGCTATCCTACGGTCTAAACTGAACCAACTTAGTCGTGTCAAAGACGGTCTCGCTAGAAAAACTCCCCTCCCTGAAGCTTCGGGGTTTCCGCCCCCCGCTTAGCGGGGGGATCGAGGGGGGCAGGCCGGGGGAGGGGTTATAAAGCAGTCCTCACCCATTCAAGCCCGGCCCATTGCGAGACGGCGGTCGTGCAAATAGTGATGGCTTGCTTGCCGGCGCGCAAGCGCAGCGCCGCTGCCGATCCCGCCATCCAGCCCAGCCGCCAGCCGGCCAAATCAGCGGACAAGGAATCGATAGTGACCACGCGCGACGCCAGCTTTTCGTTCTGTGCCGGGTGAAACGGCGGCGCGGTCTTGGCGAAACTGAGATCGTAGACGATCCACCAATCTCTTTCTTCCGCTCGCTGCAAGAGCTCGATGCTGGTTTCGCGATAGACATCGGGACTGATGTAAAGCAAGCTGACGTCATCTCGTATCGTATCAACGATATCTGCGCCCAGAATATGCAGCGCCCCGCGGATAGGCGATGAGTCGCCGGGGCAAAGTACAGCGCTGCCCGCTTCCGCCAATAACGTCATCGTCACGAAACGGGCTTCCGTGCTGCCGCAGGTGATGGTGACTTCCGCCGGGTCGACGACCACCGCGTAGCGCTGCGCCAGATGATCGGCCACCCAAGCGCGAAACTCGGGGATGCCGGGGCGGTCGGTGTAGTGCGTCTCGCCGCGCGCCAGGGCAGCCACAGCCGCCTCGATCACATTTGCCGGGATATCCGGCTCGTCCGCAGAGGGCGGACGCAGATCATCCAGGGCGGCGACACGTTCCGCCAGTGGGCGGGCGAGCAGTTTGGGTGGGGTCATGGTGTTGTTCTTCTCCATACCAACCCCCCTCTAAATCTCCCCCCATTGCAATGGGGGGAGACTTTGCCCAACTGCCAGTAACTCTCGCAATTGTCGGCTCCGCATTTTCTACTCATACTCGCTGCTTCCTATTACACTCTGTCTCATAGCCCCCTCTCCAACGCTTTGGGGAGGGGGTTGGGGGAGGGGTTGAATCATAAACCAAAAGCGATCCCCAGCCTGTCCGCCAACTGCCGCAGTCCTTCATAGACATGCGCGTCGAGTTGCGCGCCATCACGGCGATAAGCCTGCTCGCGGCGGTGGTCAATCTCGCCGGGGACCAGGATCTCCTCAAAGCCCGGGCGCAATTCGCTGCTCTTGATCTCGGCGATGAAGGCGTCCATGCGCGCCTTGAATACCTCGACCGGCATGAACCAGGCGATGTCAATGGCGATGAACGTATGCGAGACATCCAGTTTGGCGATCGAGCGGTCTTGATAGGGCGCCAGCCCGAAGCCGCCGCCGCTGATGACGCCGGTCAAAATGTCGGTGAAAAGCGACAAGCCATAACCCTTGTACTGACCGATGCCGAGCAAAGCGCCCGCCATTGCCGCGCTGGGATCATCCGTTTCCAGCCCCTCCGGCGTCAGCGCCCAGTCAAGCGGCATGGATTTGCCCTCCCGTTCATGCCAGCGCATCATGCCCTTGCCGGCAGTGGTCAAGGCGATATCGAGCACCACCGGGAAGTCTCCTCCGCTTGGCGCTGCCATGCCCCAGGGATTGGTGCCGACGCGCGGCGACCTCCCGCCCCAGGGCGCCATCTCCGCGCCGGCGTTGGTGATGGCGATGCCAATACAATCGGCGTCCAGCGCCCGCCGCGCGTGATAGCCCGAGGAGCCGAAGTGCGTGCTGTTGAAGACGACGCAGGCGCCGATGCCGCAGGTTTTGGCTTTGTCCACGGCCATGGCCATGGCTTCTTGCCCGACCACCGATCCCATGACCATCTTGGCGTCGACCAGCGCCAAAGCCGGCGATTCCTTGATGGTCGCCATCTCCGTACCTGGCCGATACAGCCCCTTGGAAATGCGCTCGTAGTAGCCGCTCAGCCGGCCCACGCCTTGTCCCTGCCCGGGCAGGCAGCGCAGCTCGCTGCTCATCAAACCCGCCGTACAGTAACCGGCTTCCTGGTCCGACAAGCCCATCGCAATAAAAGCGCGATTGACAAAGTCTTCCAGATCATCCACCGGCACGCGGACAAGTGTGATGCCCATCGCTCAGATACCCCGGATTGACTTGTACTGTTCGAGTTCTTCCGGACTGTAGACTTGCATCAGTTCGAGTTCAATGCCGCCGGTTTCCTGCTCCAGGAAAGCGACATAGCCTTCGGGATGCGGGTGGCTGCCCGATACCTGGCAAGAACTGCACTCCTTGAGCGTCCCGCCCTCGGCCTGCGCTTCTTCCAGCGCGCTGTCAATATTTTCCACGGCGTAGCAGATATGATGCAAGCCTTCCGTGCCGCGCTCGGCGATCCATTTGCTGAAGCGGCCGTCGGCATCCAGCGATTCGTTCAATTGGTATTCGATATCGCCGACATCAAAGATCGCTACCTTGATGCGCGCCTTTTCCGCCACGACTACGCGCGCGTCCAAACCGACGCCCAGCAGCGTCTGATAGCGATTCAAAGTTTCGTCCACGCTCTTCACCGCGAAGGCCATGTGTTTTATGTAGGTCATATTATTGTCTTTCCCCCACCCTAAATCCCTCCCCGGAGGTCAGTGTCTACGCGACCCACAAGGAGGGAGGGACTTTGTCCGCGTTTTTGATACTTGCTTGCGATAGACACCTTCATCGCGTCGTTTCAAACCTAAGCCCACACTTACGCCGCCCTAGCTCCCCTTCCCTCTTGATGGGGGAAGGGGTTGGGGGATGGG
>WTGF01000055.1 GCA_011525385.1 Chloroflexota bacterium
GTAAAGCTCCCCCTCCCTGATGCTTCGGGGTTTCCGCCCCCCGCTTAGCGGGGGGCGGAAACCCCGAAGCATCAGGTCGCGTAGACACTGACCGTCGGGAGGGGGAGCTTTACTGAGCTATTTTGGACCATTATAGCCTTTCGCATTTACACGACACTGACCGGTATTGGCTGTAATTCGTGATTTTCAACAGAGTCTGATAGGCCGGCTCTACAATTTACGCTACAAATGCAGTTTCTTTACATTGCTTTATTTGGATTACTTGGTGAGCCTGCTTGTCGCATGAGCGCCGCAGTTTAGACAAAAGAATTCCACATCAGTTGCTGGAAAAGGGTCCAATGTTAAAGTCATCATCGGGTGGGTTCAAGCGCATGCCCAGCAGCATTGTCTCCAAGCGATAGATCTCAACCAGCAAGTGCAAGAGTTGCGCCATTGTATCTTGGCGCAGCAGCTCCTGCTTCTGCGCATTGTCAGCCTGCAAAAGTATAGCAGCGATTTGGGCAAGCGACTTGGGCGAACGGGGGATTTGCTCCGGGTCGAAGTCGACTTTTTCGGCTGAGGCGAGGATTTCCAGGTAGCGAATGATAAGCGGGCGCAGACTTCTGCCAAATTGGCGCATAGTTGTCTTGTCGTCCTCTCGTGGTACAAAGTACTCGACGTCGCCAACCAGGTAGGGTTTGCTGTGATCCAGTCCACGGACGCGAAAGCGGCGCTGGCCCACGGCGACAATATTCATACGATCAAAGGGGAGTTTTTGCACCTCGATGATCTTGGCCGTGCAGCCGACGTCATGGGTAATTGCGACCGGTCCCAGCGCTTCGCGACCGCTCTTGATCAAGATTACGCCAAAGGGCGTTTCGTCATGAATACAGCGACGGATCATCAACTTGTAGCGTTCTTCAAAGATATGCAGTTTAAGTTGCATGCCGGGGAACAAAACGGTGTTGAGCGGAAACAGCGGCAGATCATACATAACAAGAATTTATTTTCTCATCTCCTCTTCAAAAAGCATGCGCCGCAGTACTTTACCGATAAATGATCGCGGCAGTTCTTGCCGAAATTCTATCTCCCAGGGCACGGCGTATTCTTCCAGCCGCCTCTTGCACAAGGCCACCAACTCCTCCTTGGATAAGGTGGCGTTCGGTCTGGGGACAACAAAAGCCTTGATCTTTTGTTTGCCGGATTCTCTGCCGACGCCGACGACGGCGGCTTCCAGAACCTTATTGTTCTCGTAGAGAACTTCTTCAACATCTCGCGGGTAGACACTGAAATCTCCCGTGAAGATGGTGTCGCGCTTGCGGCTGATTATCTTGAAGTAGCCTTCGTCGTCCATAATCGCGACATCGCCGGTATGCAACCAGTCTTCACGCAGAACGGATTCATTTTCTTCGGGAGAGCGCCAATATCCTTGCATAATTTGCGGGCCTCGGACGATCAACTCGCCGATTTCTCCCGCGGGCATCTCGTTCCCATTGATCAGATCGACAATTTTGGCGTCCGTATTGGGTAGGGGTACGCCAATCGATCCGATCTTTCGCAGTCCATATAGTGGATTGGAGTGCGTCACGGGAGCGGCTTCGGTGAGCCCGTAGCCCTCAACCAGCCGCCCCCGCGTTAATTTTTCGAAAGCTTCCTGCACTTCCACCGGCAAGGGCGCCGCGCCGCTGATACAGGCTTTTATGGAAGAAAGCCCGTAGCTTCTGACGTTGGGGGCCTGGTTGATCAAGGTGAACATAGAGGGTACGCCCGGGAATAGCGTCGGTTTGTGTCGCTTGATTTGTTCAAGCACCTGTTTCAATTCAAAGACTGAAACGATCACGATCTTGGCTGCGATCAAAATTGGCAGATTCATGGCTGCGGTCATGCCATAGCTATGTTCGAAGGGCACGACCGCCATGACGGTTTCCTCGCCATATTCGATTTCGGGCATCCAGTGTCTCGTTTGCAAGGCATTCGCGACCAGGTTTCTGTGCGAGAGACAGACGCCTCGGGGTTTGCTAGTGGTGCCGCTGGTAAAGGATATCACCGCGAGATCGCTTGGATTCACGTCGATTTGAGGAGGGGTCGGCAACTCGTCATTCATCAGATTCGACATGAACTTGCCGATGCGCGCGGCGATTGCTTCGTCCGATTGCGTTGGGTGTTTGTGTCGGCCAAAGGCCTTGCTTTGGCTGGTGGTGACGTGCTTGCCAATCCGCGTGAAGATAACGGTTTGGGCTGTTGTCGTCCGCTGAATCAAGTACGCCAGTTCGCTAAAGGCGCTAAGCGTGATGAGAACTTTGGCCCCGGTGTCTTGCGCTTGCGACGCGATTAATTGCTCGTTGGCGTCGGGGTTGGAAAGCACGACCACGGCATTAAGTTTGAGAATCGCGTAGTAGGCGATGAGGAATTGCGGCGTGTTGGGCAAGACGATCATCACGCGATCGCCCGGTCCGACCCCAATCTTACTCAAGCCACGCGCGAACTGATTGACTCTTGCCTCAAGATCACGATAGGTCATGGTCTTGCCATAAAACACTGTGGCAATTCGTTTAGGCCGCCAGTCGGCGGCACTTTCCAGAAAACGAAAGAGCGGCTGATTGGGGATAGGAATCGTATGTGGCGTATCGAGGTGATAGTGGCTCAACCACGGCCTGCCCCGATTCAGTCGGTCGAGCACAGATTCGCTGCGCCAACTGCTGTGCTGGGCGGCCAAAATGAACCGTTCGATGGCGCGGTTGACCGCTTCGTGCCGTTCTAACTGAACTTTGTGTTTGGCCGATCCTATGTCATAGACCTCGGCGTCCGGTATCATCTTGGCGACATCGTCATATATGTATCGTGGGAAATAGGTATCGCGTTCACCTGTGATAACAAGCGACTCCGCCGTGATATTGCGCAGAAGCGACCAGCCCTGCCATTGATGAAGCGCGTTGAGGTACATCTTCTTCAGCACGTGATATTCCGCGTCCCATTTGCGGCGATAGCGCCAAAACGGAACAGCGATTTTAATGGGAATGTGAAAGAGCAAGGAGGCCGCCTTGGGCAGGGGATATTCGCCGGCGGTGGCGACCAGCACGAGTTTGGCGATGCGCTCCGGATAGGCATTGGCATATTCAACACAAATTGAGCCACCAAAGGAGTGGCCGATCAGGACAAACTTTTGCGGAAGATTCAGCGAAGTAACGACCGCCTGCAGGTCTTCAACGAGTTCCCGCATATCGTACTGGCTGTGCGGGGCGTCGCTCTGTCCATGCCCGCGCAATTCCGGCGCTATAACGCGAAACTGATGGGCAAAATGCGTCAGCTGGTATTCCCAGGATTCGGCAACGCCGGCGAATCCATGCTGGAAAACGATTGTCTGTTCGATGTCTTGCGGGGACAGATCAATGACACTGAGATGGGAACCGTCATAGCCAGGTATTGGCACCTTGACTCGATAGAGATCGAAATCCAGTTGAAAGATGGCCCGTTTTAATCCACGGATGCGCTTTTTCATCGGCAAACTCGGTCAACTTTGGATATATTATATCCGAGAGGCGCGTCATGAAAAAACTTTGGGTTGGTGGGGAAGTGGTGAAAAGGGGGATTCACCACAGCGGCACAGAGGGCGCAGAGGAAAGCAAGACTGCGCACTTTCTCGTCGGTGGTAAGGATTTTCCATTTCGGCTGAAATAATGAACAACAGCCGCCTGACGGGCCGACAAGGGTGATCCGATGGATCGCCCAACGAGTAGAAACTAAATGAGTATCGGGCGACTCGGTGGACTCTGTTGAAATTCTACCCCACCCCCCGGCCCCCTCCCCGAAGCATCGGAGAGGGGGAGCTTTACAGAGCTATTTTGAACCATTATGGTCTTTTGAATTTACGCGACACTGACCGGGATTGGCTATAATTCATGATTTTCAACAGAGTCCGGTGAGTCGCCCGTACCAACGTCGTTCCTGTTTTGGGTTAAGGATCTCATATCGAGGACTGTCCAAACGTATTTCAATCGAAACGGGTACACTGACGGCTGGGGGCAGTTTTTGAACGAGGATTGGTATCCATTTAGAATAAGTTGCGTGATGGAGGGGCTTATGCATTCGCCATTGGTAAACAGTGCTTGGCTGGAAGAACATCTGGATGACAGTGATCTGCGTATTATCGACATACGGGGCAAGGTGCTGCCGCCGACAGCGCCACCCCCACATTATGTTAGCGATCGCGCTGCTTACGAAAGCGCGCATATTCCCGGCGCGGTTTTCGTCGATTGGCTGGTCGATATTGTCGAGCCGGGTTCGCCATCCAACGATATTGCCGCGCCCGGCCGCTTTAGCGACTTGATGAAGCGACTGGGAATCAGCAATGACAGTCGCGTGGTCGTCTATGATGATGCCGCAAGTATGTTTGCCGCGCGCATGCGTTGGTGCCTGCTATACTATGGTCACGACGACGTTCGGATCCTCGATGGCGGCTGGCAGAAGTGGAGAGCCGAGGAGCGGCCGACGGAAGATGCTGTCCCCGCGGTGGGCCCGGGGACCTTCGCAGCGGCAAGGAACTCCCGTTTGAAAGCGGAGGCGGGGGATATTCTGAGCGGCATCGACGCCGGGAGCATACAGTTACTGGATGTGCGTTCGCCCGCCGAATTTGCGGGGGAGGCATCGCGGGCACAATACGGGGGGCATATCCCGACGGCGATCAACCTGCCAGCAAAGAGCATGGTCGCCGATGATATGACGCTGAAGCCGGTCGCCGATCTGCAAGCGCAGTTTTCAGAATTAGAAATCAGCCTGCATGCGGAGGATACGGTTATCTACTGCAACTCGGGCGTTTCCGCCAGTTTAGTATTGCTCGCGCTGGAGTTGGCGGGAGCAAGCAATTTGCGCGTTTACGACGGCTCATGGAAAGAGTGGGGCAACAATCCGGCGACGCCAAAAGTTCCGGCCAGCTAAGCCGATCGGCAGTCGCGTAGACACAGAGTTCGGCAGCGAATTTGGGCTACCGCGCTCACAGAAAATAATAAACCTGCTCGGTTACCGCAATTCGAGGTTATCAAAAAGGGGGGCAATGCGGCAGGCGCTTCGTAAGAATGGATAACTCAGCACTGTCACAGGTAATGAGTTGGCTCCATAAGTGAAAGGGTCTGCCACGTTCACGCGAAATAAGAAATTCGTTCCGCTCGCGCGGATTGTCGATTCAGTAATTGAGAGGCGAAAGTGGAATTAAGCGTACACCGTGAAGCGACGGTATTTGACGCCCTGCAGGCGGAATGGAATGATCTGCTGGGACGGGCGCAATCCGACTGCATCTTTTACACCTGGGAATGGCACAGGACCTGGTGGCATTCCTACCAGCCCGGTGAATTGTTGGTTTTGACTTGTCGCGAGCGGGAAAGGCTGGTCGGAATAGCGCCTCTATTCGTTAGCGAATCCGAGCGCGGGCGTACAGCCCAGATCATCGGCTGCGTAGACGTGACGGATTATCTTGATTTCATTGTAGACGAGAACCATTTGCAGCCGGTCTTTGAGGTCTTTGCCGATTACTTCGCACAAGAGCGCGCTACGATTGATTGCTTCGACCTCTGCAATATCCCTCAAGCGTCCCCGACCCGGGAGATCCTGCCTGATTTGTTACGAGAACGCGGATTCACAACTGTGGTAGAGCCGCAGGAGGTCTGTCCGGTGATTGATCTTCCCAGTGACTGGGGCGGATATATGCTGCTGCTGGACAAGAAACAGCGTCACGAAGTGCGGCGAAAGATGCGACGCATTCAGGGTTCGGAAAGCGCGATCGATTGGTACATTGTGAACGGCAAAGACAACCTGGATCAAGAAATCAGTCATTTTGCGCGCTTGATGGCGGCGAGCGACCCGGAAAAGGAGCGATTCTTGCTGGATGAAGGCAACATGCGCTTTTTCAAAAGGATCGTGCCAACAGCGCAAGACAAGGGTTGGCTGCAGTTGAGTTTCCTGACCATTGACGAAGAGCGTGTCGCCGCGTATATGAACTTCGTCTATGGGAACCGGGTGATGGTTTATAATTCAGGTCACGATCATCAGCATTATAGCCAGTTGAGTCCCGGGATCGTTTTGCTGGCGTATAACATCCAACACGCCATAAAGAGCGGCTACAAGTTTTACGATTTTCTGCGAGGCAGCGAGAGCTACAAGTACCGCATGGGCGGGCGCGATACCGCCGTTCTGAATATCCACGCAACTTGACCCCACGAGTCAATTGATGACGATTCAACGCATTGCCCTGTTGAGTGTCCACACCAGCCCGCTGGCGCCAATGGGCGGGATGAAGACGGGGGGCATGAACGTCTACATCCGCGAGTTGGCGCAAGAGTTGGGCAAAGATGAATACCACATCGATATTTTCACACGAAAATCTTCGCCCTCTGAACCGGATGTGGACCATTCCATAGGTCCCAAGGTACGGGTGATCTATCTCCAGGCAGGTCCAGCGACGCCGTTGCCTCCCGACGAACAGTACCCTCATCTTTCCGAATTTACCGCCAACCTGATGGCTTTCGCCACCTTACACAATCTGCACTACGATATCGTTTACAGTCATTACTGGCTAAGCGGGTGGGTCGCGGCCAAACTGAAGGAGGCCTGGGGCATTTGTTTTGTTCATATGTTCCATACCCTCGGTCATATGAAGAAGCGCATTCACGCGAATGAATTCTACCAACCCGATCGTCGGATCTTGACTGAAGCCCATGTTCTAAACTGGGCGGATCGTGTGATCGCGGCGACGCCTGCCGAACTGGCACAGTTGCGCTGGCTATATCGGGCCAAGCGCAAGCAACTGGTTGTGATCCCGCCCGGCGTCAATGTCGAGCGCTTTAACAGTAACTTGACGGCGGCAGAGGCGCGCAAACAGCTCGGTATTGATCCCGAAAGCCATGTTTTGCTGTTTGTCGGGCGCATCGAGCCACTGAAAGCGGTTGATACCATTCTTGAGGCGCTTCATGTCTTGCGGGAGCGACAGTCGTCTCTGCTCAAGCGACTCCATTTCATGATCGTAGGCGGCGATCCCGAATCTCGGCGCGATCTGGAGCTACAGCGCCTGCAAGATCTCAGCCGCAGATTGGGAATCAACCAGATCGTGAGCTTTGTGGGCGCAAAAGAACAAGCGCATTTGCCCGTATATTACTCGGCAGCGACGGCTGTCATTGTGCCATCGGATTATGAATCTTTTGGGATGGTCGCGCTGGAAGCAATGGCCTGTGGCACACCGGTCATCGCATCACAAGTTGGGGGATTACAATTCCTGGTAAGGGATAGAGAGACAGGTTTCCATGTGCCGGCGCGAGAGCCGATATCTCTTACAGAAGCCATAATCGCATTGGTGAGCGATCCTGCGAAATCCGCGTCGATGGGCGCGACTGCGACGCGCGCGGCGCAAGAATACGCCTGGTCGGTGATCGCCGAGCGCTTAATCGAGGAATTCGAAACGGTCGTCTGTCAGAAACTGCCCAGGACCTAGCCACCGTAGGCGTTGGGGATATCGGCGACGCCGGCCTCAATATAGGGGTCCTCGTCCATGTGCTCGAGCGCAGCGTCTTCCGTCAGCAAGGTTTGTCCCTTGTGATAAAGTGTATTGTTGAAGCCATCATAACGATAACGGCGGTTCACCCAGCCATGCAAGTTATGTTGAAAAAGCACATGAAACTGAATCGCTTCGTCAGATTCAAATAATTCTTCGCTGATGATCCAAACCGGCGCATACTGTTCCAGGTGAGGCAAGGCCTTTTCGTCGCGCATTTTCCGCAGGTCGTCCACAGTCGTCATCTGGCACCCCGATTCAAGAAGACGGCAAAAACTCGCCACATATTCTAGCCGCGCGAGCAGTTCAAGGCAAGCATGGTTTGTCGCGGGAGTGCCGTGGATATCGCGCGTACCACCCATGCGAGTTCAATGCGTCGGATTCGCTGCTGGGGCACTGCAATATATCAAGTATGTCGCAGGACATCGTCTAGCCAGAGGACGCAGAAGTAGTACCGACAATGTTGCGTGATTCCAAAACTAACGTTGACCTTAGGCGGTAGGGGCAACTGTTGTTTTGGAGTTGCATAACATAGTGGTCCTACTGAGAGTACAGAGAAAGCCTCAGCAGATGTTTCTATTTTGCGGGCGAGCCAAGGCTCGCCCCTACAGCCGACTTTTATTTTGGAGTTGAATGACTCAGTTGGTCCTACTGTGGAAAACTCGCGGAATAACATAGTCGTCGAGCGACCTCTTCCAAATGCGGCAAGATTGATTACACTTGGCGACATTCGATGAATCTTCAGATGGAGTTAGCCAATGGCAACATCCGATATTTCAAAAGTAGTGCTTGCCTATAGCGGCGGTTTAGACACGTCGGTGATCGTACCCTGGCTGAAGAACAACTACAGTTGTGAAGTGATCTGTTTCTGCGCTGATCTGGGACAAGAAGAGGAACTCGACGGATTGGAAGCAAAAGCAACCGCGTCGGGGGCGTCGAAGCTCTATATTCGGGATTTGCGCGAAGAGTTTCTCAGTGACTTTGTGTTCCCGACAATGCGAGCCGGCGCGATCTACGAGCGGGAATATCTGCTGGGCACTTCGTTTGCTCGTCCGTTGATCGCCAAGCATATGGTCGAGATTGCCGAAATGGAAAGGGCCGATGCCGTAGCGCATGGTTGTACGGGCAAGGGAAACGACCAGGTGCGCTTCGAAGTATCGACGATGGCGCTCAATCCCAAGCTGAAGACGATCGCTCCCTGGCGCGAATGGGATATCCGAAGCAGGGAAGACGCGTTGGCCTACGCGGAAGAATTCAATGTGCCAGTTTCGCAAACCGAGAAAGACATCTATAGCCGCGACCGAAATATCTTCCACTTGTCACATGAAGGCGGCTTGTTGGAGAATCCCTGGAACGAGCCGGAAGACAGCATGTACCAGCTCAGCAGGAGTCCGGAGGAGGCGCCTGACGAAGCGGAATACATCGAGATTGAGTTTGAGGAAGGGTATCCTGTCCGCTTGAACGGGGAGGAACTGAGCGCGGTCGATCTTTATTTGAAGCTGAACAAGATTGGCGGCAATCATGGCATTGGCCGCAGTGATATTGTGGAAAACCGACTTGTGGGCATGAAGAGCCGAGGCGTATACGAGGCGCCGGCCGGTACAATTGTGCATCGAGCGCATCAATTGCTGGAAAGCATCTGCCTGGACAAACATACGATGCAGTACAAGGATATCCTGGCTGCCAAGTACGCCGAGCTAGTTTACAACGGCATGTGGTACAGCAAGCTGCGCGAAGCCTTGGACGCTTTCGTGGATGTCACGCAGCGTAGCGTGTCCGGCGTGGCGCGCTTGAAGCTGTACAAAGGCAATATCACGGTGGCTGGTCGCAAGAGCCCCTATAGCTTGTATCGCGAAGATTATGCCTCGTTCGGCGAAGAAGACGTCTATAATCAGCAGGACGCCCAGGGTTTCATTCAATTGTTCGGTTTGCCGATTAAGGTGGAAGCCATGTTGCAAACGGAGGGCGGCGGCAAAACCAGCTATCGACAGCCGGATTACAGCAAGTTCAAGCGGGACTAGCTGGTGTAGCCGCTCGGCGGCAGCGCGATTGGGATAGCTCGCGCGCGCAGAAGTATGTGCAAGAAAGTCATGCAATGATAATTCACCACAGAGGCACAGAAGTAAGTGCAAGTAAGTAATGAGAATTGCGAAGATGCCGCTTTTCTACCCCATCCCCGGCCCTTCCCCGTATCAACGCTGAGGACACGACAGGTTTTAACATTGTCTTTGATCCAGAATAAGTTGCAGGGT